>NZ_CADIKM010000044.1 GCF_902859895.1 Pararobbsia alpina | reverse complement strand
CGCCCCATGGTCGTGATCGGTTACAGCCGAAGCTGGTATTTGCGTCCCGAGGTCCATATCGATGTGCCCGTCGATGCTGACCAGCGCCTGAGTCCCCGTGCCAAGCGGCTCCTGCGACATATGCCGCGTGTCGATGCACTGAATGCCCCTGGCGGCCCGGAGAGTTATCAAAAGTTCGCCTATTGAATTCCCGCGTTAGTGGCGATTAATTTCGATGTTGGATTAGCGGCTTGCCATCCCGTTTGAAAGTTGTCCAAAGGAAAAGAATCTGTTCGTCAGGCACACATGGGGCCGATCGGGATCAACAATCAACGTCGACGGCGGCATGCTCATGTCCTAAGATCGCTGCCCAGTTTTTGTGATGCAGACGCAAAAACTGGATCGCGAAGTACGATCCCATGGCGTTTCCGGGCGATGTCGCGGACCGCCTCGAGTTCCCGCCGTGTCCGGATCGAGTCCCATCCCAACGCTCGCGCAGCGATGGTCCCTGTTTCCGCCAACACGGCATCGGTCAAGCGGCCAGAGATTGCGATCGTCGTCCGGCGAAAAAGCAGATCCGCAAGATGCGTCACTGCTTCGTGCACACATAGATACTGAATTTCCCGCACCGTGTAACCCGGCTCGCTTTCGAGCGGGTGGTCCTGGACGCCATCGCGCGCCGGTGAGCAAAACGCTGCGATTGCGGATGCACTTGTACCGTAACGCGAAAGCAACGTCTCCGTCCGTTCGACCGGAGCGTCACAACGCACGGCTAGCTCGTTGATCCAGGCGGCCCGGTCGGCGGCGGTGCGGGGGAAATCACGGCCACCGCCGATGGCTTCGTTGCGAGTGCTGACCTTACGCGAGCGCCCGAGGTGCTTGAGCGTGTCGTCGGCGACGGATTCGGCGAATCCACGGAAGGTGGTCCATTTGCCGCCCACCAGCGAGAGCACGGGAACCGGCGTATCGGGCAGATGATCGATATGCACCGCGTGATCGCGGCTTACATCGCCCGGATTCGTGGCATCGGAGTAGGGCAGCGGCCGCACGCCGCTGTATCGATATGTGATGTTCGATGCATCCAGTTCCAGGCGGGGAAAGATTTCACGCAGTACGCCGAGCATGTAGTCGACTTCACTGTCTTCACAGCGAATCTGGTCGGGATCGTCGACGCGTATATCAGTCGAGCCGATCAGCAACCGGTCCATAAAAGGATAGACCAGACAGATTCGACCATCCTTCGAGCCGAAGTACACCATGCGGCCCCGCAGTTGCACATGCAGCTCGGGATGCGTCACGATCAGGTGCGATCCCTTCGTTCCGCCAATGTACTTTCGCTCGATGCCGAGGGACCGGTTCACGTGATCGATCCAGGCGCCACCGGCGTTAACGATGAGATCCGCCGTCACAGGAAAGCACTCCTCCGACACGAGATCCCGCAGCCAGAGCGTGTCGCCTTCCACGCGGGCAACCGTGACGTAGTTTGCCGCCGCTGCTTGCTCGCACGCAGCGAGTCCATCGGCAACCAGTTCGTAGTTCAGTCGTTCGGCCTGCGTGACCTGCGCGTCGAAATACGTCGCGGTTGCCTTGATGGCGGGATCGAGCAACGGCAGACTCCTAAGCGAACGTTCTCTGAGCGCGACATGGTGTCGTGGCATCGTCCGGTCATGACGACCGAGAAAATCGTAGATCGTCAAACCGAGTGTCGAAATGATCGCGCCGCGATCCGCAAGCTTCGACTTGACGCCAAAAAAGCGCAGCGCAGACGCGACGATACCGCCGAAATACGAATGAATCGGCAATAGCGTCTCAAGTGGCAATACAAAGTGCGGCGCGTTTTTCAGCAACAGGTTGCGCTCCAGCGTGGATTCGGCAACGAGCCGGAATTCGCCGGTTTCAAGATACTTCAGCCCGCCGTGAATGAGCCTCGATGGCGCCGAACTCGCACCCGACGCGAAGTCTGTCTTATCGATCAACAGGCAGTCGACCTGTTGCATCGACAGGTCGCGAAACAGCCCTGCACCATTGATTCCGCCACCAATGATCAGCACGCTGACATGGCGCCGTTGCTTGAGCCGGTCGAGAAAGAAGGTGCGCGATCGTTCGGTCATTGCCTGTCTCGCTGTCAATGCACGATGGCTGCGCGGTCGAGCGCTGGCCACAGTGGACTCATGCCTGACATGAGCTGTACGTACAGTGCATACGCTTCGTTGAGCCGGCCTTGATGCTCAAGGTCCGGCCGGTGCGTACGCTGGATGTGGCATGCGTGCGCGCATGCGTCCGGCAGAGAGTCGAATGCTCCTATGCTCACGCCAGCACAGAGTGCCGCGCCGAGCGCACTGGCCTCCTGACTGTCCGGAATATCAATCTGAATACCAACGATGTCGGCGAACAACTGGGCGAGCATGGGGCTCGACGATCCTCCACCGGTCAGCCCCCCCCGCCGAGCGGGAAAGGCGCTGTTCAGTGCTTCGATGTGGTATCTGTGATTGAAGACCATGCCTTCGAGCACCGCCCGGGCCAGATGGGCGCGATGGTGCCAGCTACGGATGCCGAAGAATGAAGCGCTCGCGGGCTGCTCGAAGGGCGATCCGAACAGGAATGGATGGAACATGACGGAACTCGGCTCAGCGAATGCTGCCTGCAATTCGTCTTCGATCAGGTCGAATGGCGAGCATCTGCGTTGTTCAGCCTGTCGCGTTTCGTGCGCGAAAAACTCGCGCATGAACCAGTCGACGTTGCTCGACGAAGCTGGCGAAATCGACATGTTCATCCACTGGCCGGCACGTGTGCCATTGCGGCACGACCAGCGCGGATCCGGTTGCGGATGATCGGAGAGGATCTCGTTGATGCTGAAGGTCCCCGCCGTAATCGACAGGACACCTGGCTCCGTGTTGCCCATGCCGACGGCACTGGCCGTAACATCGTGCAACCCGCAGGCGACCGGCGTGCCCTCCTTCAAACCGGTTTGTGCGGCGGCTCGGGCAGTGACCCGTCCGGCAACCGACGTCGACGGCACGATGTCCGGTAGCGCATGCCCAATGGACGCGAGGCCGTATAGCTCGAGTACATCGCTGCTATATCTTTGCGTCCGGACATCGGTAAAGGACGAACTGGCTTCTGTTGGGTCGGTAGCAGGGACGCCAGCCAGACAGAATCGGAGCCAGTCCTTGCAGAACAGAACATGACCAATCTTCGCATACCGCTCAGGTTCGTTGACCTGAATCCATTTGAGCAGACTGACAGCGGCGTAGGGATACGGCTGCTGCCCGGTCAAATCTAGCGCTTTTGGCAAGAGGGCCGCTTCGCGCCATTGATCACGAACAACAAAGGCCCGGCTGTCGAGTGACAGGATCCCGGGCCCAAGCGGAGCACCCTGCCGGTCAACCAGATATAGCCCGTCGCCGTGCCCGGTTACGCCGACAGCTGCGATCGCGCTGGCGGACACCTTGCCGAGTTCGAGCGCATCGCGAATGGCGCCGCTTGCCGCCGCCCAAGTTTCTTCCATGTCGCGTTCGACATGACGGGCACGCGGCTGCCGCTGCTCCACACGCCGCGATCCCACGGCCACGGTGCGACCCTTGGTGTCGAAGATAACGGCCTTGGTTGCCGTCGAACCACTATCGAGGCCCAGACAATACGTCTCCATCGTGTCTCCGATTCATTCTCGCGGCGGTCTACATGGTGTCTCTACGCCGCCAAGCATTCAACGATGCTTATCGACGGTGTCTGGAATCAACCTGGTTGATGGCTGCGACGTTGCCCGAGCTCCGACCGTGTTCGTCGAAAGTCTGTGCGAGAAAGGCGTCGGCGATGGTTTTGGCCAGTTCGGGCCCGATCACCCGCGAACCCATCGTGATAATCTGCGCATTGTTGGACAATGCCGCACGTTCCGCCGAATAGGTGTCGTGGCACAACGCAGCGCGGATTCCCGGAACCTTGTTGGCCGAAATGCTGACGCCGATCCCTGTGCCGCAGACCAGGATAGCGCGGTCGTAATCGCCGCGTATCACGCCCGACGCCACACGGTCGGAAAGATCGGCGTAAAACTCGGTCGGGTCCGACTCGTTGGTCGAGAGCTGGAAAACCTCGAAACGATCCTTGAGGTATTCAGCCAGCACATGGGCCAGTGCCGCCCCTGCACTATCTCCAGCAATTGCAAGTTTCATGATGACCTCCTCAGGTTTGGGCTCCTCGCGTGCGGGCCGGATCAGAGCACTGCCCTGACGCGGTCCAGGATGTCCAGATATCCAGTAACGTCCCAGGCAGAGCGCCCAATGAACAGTCCGTCAATATGTGTGCAGGCGGCGAGTTCGGCGCAGTTGTCGAGGTTGACCGAGCCACCGTACAGGCACGGTATGCGGCGGCCAAGTATGTCTTGCGCCACTGCAACGATTTCTGCCTGGCGCGCATCAGCGTAGGCGGCGCTGGCCGGGATGCCGTGCTCGCCGATGGCCCAAACCGGCTCATACGCGAATAGGATCGGAGCCGCGTGCTGTGCGGGCTTCAATCGAGCCAACGCGCCGCGTACTTCGGCAGCCAGCGCTTCAGCGGCACGTCCGCCCTCGCGATCGGCAAGCGTCTCGCCAATGCAGATCAGCGGCGTGAGCCCATGGTGCACCGCCGCCTCGACCTTGAGTCCTACCGTGGCATCGGTTTCGCCAAAATGCTCGCGCCGCTCGGAGTGGCCGAGTTCGACCAGGTCCGTTGCGCAATCGGCCAGCATCGGCGGCGATATTTCACCGGTCCAGGCACCACGATCGGCCCAGTGCATGTTCTGCGCACCGACCTTCACGGTGGTGTCCGCAAGGATTGCCTTGACCTCGCGGATCGCGGTGAAGGGCGGAATCACAAAGCGCTGAATCCGTGAGTCGGCGGCGGCGGCGAGCAGACCTTGGGCAAAGGCGCGCGCCTCCGCCAGGGTCTTGTTCATCTTCCAGCTGGTACCGATCCAGAAAGGTGAATGGGTCATGATCGCGTCAATCGGATGCACGAATTCGAGCTGCTGCGCTCCACGCCAACGTGGTTCGCGCGACTTCAGCGCGCAGATGAAAAACCACAGGTGCCCGCCGGTGTCGTTGGGCATCCTGTGGATACGAGCCGTAGCATCACTTTGAAAGCGTAAAAGCGGAGGTGTACTGGTCCACGTTGGTCTTCGTGATCAGGACGCAGTCGAAGAGCTGCTTCTCATTCTTGGCGCCCGTCTTTCCGGTCTTCAGGAATTCATCAGCCTGCTGCACCGCCTTGGCGGAAAACGTGGCGACAGGCTGCAGCACCGTGTACTGCAACTCGCCGGCCTTAACCGCATCAACCGCTGTCGGCGAACCGTCGAAACCACTCACTTTCACGTTCTCGAGTTTGCCCACCTGCTTGAGCGCCGCAATCGCGCCTAGCGCCATTTCGTCGTTCCCGCTGACCACGCCAGTGATGTCGGGATGTGCCTGCAGCAGGCTCTGCATCGCCTTGAAACCCTGGGTGCGGTCCCAATTAGCCACTTGCGATCCGACTTTCTTCAGATCCGGGTACTGGCTCAGCACTGACGTGTAGCCATTGGAACGCGTGGCGGCATTGTTGTCGGACGGTGCGCCGAGCAGTTCGACATAGGTGCCCTTCGATCCGACGTCCTTCACCCATTGCTGCGCACCGAGCGCCGCACCCTGCGCGTTATTGGAAACGAGCTGCGCCTTGGCGAGGCCCTCCTGGTTGATCTCGGCATTGACGAGGAAAACCGGAATATTGGCGGCCACCGCCTTTTTTACTGCACCGACGGACCCGCTCGCATTCGCGGGATCGAGAATGATCGCGACCGATTTGTTGGTGATCGCAGTGTCGATCAACTGGCTTTCCGTGTTGGTGTCCCCTTTCGAAGCCGTGACGTTGGCGCTGTAGCCCAGCTTCTTCGCCTCGGCGGCGGCGACGTTGCCTTGGGTGAGCCAGTAGGGGTTGGAGGGATCGTTGACGATGATGGTCATAAGGCCGCCGGCTGCATGAGCTTGTGCCGCAAACAGGGGCGCAGCCAGGGCGACGGCGGCAAGTATCAAAGCTTTCTTCTTGGTTTTCATGGTAAGTCTCCTTTTTTTTCAGTTAGTAGTGGTGCCGAAGTCCGGCATGCTTCTCACGGGCCGATAGCGCGACTCAAACCTTGCCGCCGCCTAACGGAGAAGTGGGTTGGCCGGCAGTCGGCGCTGGGCGCTTGACACGGCGGCGGTACTGAACGGCGTTGAGCAACACCGCAAGCACGATGACCGCTCCTGTGAACACCGTCTGCCAGTATGAAGAGATGCCGATGATCACCAGACCGTCGGACAAAAAACCGATCACGAAGGCCCCGAGCAGGGTCCCGCGGATGTTCCCGGTGCCGCCCATCAGCGATGCGCCACCGATGACCACTGCGGCAATGGCCGTCAGTTCGTAGGTCGTGCCGGCCGTCGGACCAGCGGACGTGAGCTGCGACGACAGGATCAGCCCGGCGATTGCGGCACAGACGCCCGAGAGCATGTAGACGCTGATCTTTACCCTCTTCACCGGAACGCCGGAGAGCTGCGCCGCGCGCTCGTTGCCGCCGGATGCATAGAGCCAGCGGCCGAACGACGTGCGGTTGAGCATGAGGCTGACCAGCAGCGCAATGCCCGCCAGGATCAGGACGCCAACGGGGACATCGAACAGTCGATCGAAGCCGAGCGAGTCGAATCCGACGTTGCCTAGATCCGCGTGGCCGCCCAGGTTGTTGTACGTCAGGCCGTTAGTCAGCAGCAGCGCAAATCCGCGCACCACGTACATCACGCCAAGCGTGGCAACGAAGGCGGGCACTTTGAATCGTGCGATGAGCACACCGTTGACAAGACCGATGAAGGCACCAAGCAGACAGCACAGCACCACCACGACCCAGACCGCCGGGTACAGCACGGCGCCGAACAGGTTAAGCGTCACACCCTGCAGGAAGAAGCCAGCGACCACACCCGACAGACCGAGGGTGGATCCGACCGACAGGTCGATCCCACCATTGATGATCACCAACAGCATGCCGATCGCGAGGATGCCGTAGATGGCCACGTGCGATGCCATCGTAAGGAAGTTTGCCAGCGCGAAGTAATACGGTGACAGAGAAGAAAATATGACGACAATCACGATCAGCGCCAAGAATGCACGCCCTTCGAGCAGCACCTTGGCTATATCGAAACCGTCGCCGAACCGGCCGACGCGGGTCGATGTGGAAGTCTTGGCGGAGTTGTTCATGTTCAAGTCTCCATGCATTTCGACATTCAGATCACCACGGCTTCGCCCGAGGCAGCCATGATCTGGTCTTTGGTGGCATCGGTGCCGAACTCTGCGGAAATTCTGCCCCGGCGCATGACGACGATCCGATGCGCGATGCTCAGGCATTCACCCACTTCCGACGTGGAGAACACGACTGCAAGGCCTCGCGCCGCGCTCTCGCTGAGCAGCCGAAAGACTTCGGCCTTGGCACCGATGTCGATGCCACGACTGGGCTCGTCGAGCAGAATGACTTTGGGGTGGGTAGCGAGCATCTTGCCGATGACGACTTTCTGCTGGTTGCCGCCCGACAAGGAACCGATCGGTGCGCCCGGGCCCGCCGTCTTGACGTGAACGTCGCGGATCGCCTGATCGACGAGCGCACGCTCGCGGGGAATGGACAACAGCAGGCCTCTGACGAATGTGCCGATGCTCGCAAGCGACAGGTTGGTGCCGACGCTCATCGTCTGAACCAGGCCATCGCGCTGGCGATCCTCGGGTACCAGCACGAGGCCCTTGGTGATGCGCGCGGCGATGCTCAGCAACGCAATGTCCTCGCCTTCGAGCAGGACCCTTCCACCGCTCGTGGGGAAGCGGCCCGCGACGGCCTCGAGCAGTTCGGTGCGCCCCGCTCCCATCAAGCCGTAGATGCACACGATCTCGCCCGCGCGCACGTCGAGCGACAGATGATCCACCACGGACAAGTCGGATCCGGAGTCGTCGGCAACGCTGACATCTTCGATGGACAGCGCGACGTTGCCGAATGCGTAGTCTGTCGGTGGCGAGCCAAGGTCGAAATTCTCTCCGACCATGTTGCGCACGATCCACGCAAGGTCGATGTCTGTGGCTTCGGCCGTCGCCGTCATCCTGCCGTCGCGCAACACCACGGCGTAGTCGGTGATCTGCAGGGCCTCTTCGAGATGATGCGAGATGTAGACGATCGACACGCCGCGGCTCGTCAGGTCGCGGATCACTTTGAACAGCACCTCGACCTCTGAAGCGCTCAGCGCCGAAGTCGGCTCGTCCATGATGAGGATGCGCGACTGAACGGAGAGAGCGCGCGCGATTTCGACTACCTGCTGCTGGCCGAGACGCAAATCCTGGAGGAGCGCGAACGGGTCGATTTCCTCTTCGAGGTCGGCCATCAGGGCCCGCGCCTGCCGCGCTTCTTCGGCGAAGTCGACGCCTGTCGCAGTGCGCAGTTCGCGGCCCATGAAAATGTTGTCGCGCACGTTGAGGTTGGGCGCAAGGCTCAACTCCTGATGGATGATCGAGATGCCGTGGTTGCGCGCATCGTTCGACGAAGCAAACGCGACGCGCTGCCCATCGAGTTCGATATGTCCCGATGTCGGCCTCTCCACTCCCGCGAGTATCTTCATCAAAGTCGATTTGCCCGCGCCGTTTTCGCCGAACAGCGTGGTGACCTTGCCTCGACGGATGTCGAAATTCACGCCCTTCAGCGCGTGCACGCCGCCATAGGACTTGACGATGTCGTGTGCCGACAGCACGACATTGCTGTCGGC
The DNA here is from genome assembly GCF_902859895.1 of Pararobbsia alpina. Taxonomy (GTDB): domain Bacteria; phylum Pseudomonadota; class Gammaproteobacteria; order Burkholderiales; family Burkholderiaceae; genus Pararobbsia; species Pararobbsia alpina. Next base: position 24,629 of record NZ_CADIKM010000044.1, on the reverse strand, counting down.
GGACTGGGTGTCGAGTGTGGTCGTCATTTGACTTCTAGCTTCACCGGCGTCACGAGCCAGCCGTTCGGATTGACTAACTGGAAGACGCCGACCACCGAAATGGTCTTGCCCGTCAGCTTGCCGGTGTCCACCTTCGACAGGACCGCCTTTTTCATCGCTGCGTTGATCGCGTATCCGGCGTTCTGGTAGTCGATCTGGTTGGTGAACTGCTCGAAGCTAATGGTGCCCGTGGCATCGCGCAGATCGGTGCCGTTGATCGCAGGGCCGGTCTGCACGCGAATGGTGACCGAGTCCGGCACGTCCAGCACTTTGACGGTATAGACGCCAGAATCCTCCTTACCCGCAATGCCGGTGAACTTGACCGACATTTCCGGGCCGACGCCGCCGCCTGCCACGCCGTACTGCTTGCCAGCGGCGTCCTGATCCTTGGCGATTGCCGCAGCCAGTGTGTCGGCGCTGACCGCGCGGCTCTCGACCGCCGCCTGCGTTTTTGGATACTGCGCGGCGCCGTAAGCAGCGGGATCAAAAGTCTTGACTTGCTTATCTCCGTCCGACCCGATCTTCACGACCTTGATACTCAAGGCCATCGCCACGACCAGAATCACCAGCATCACTGCGGCGATTGCTGCGCGAAGGCCGCGCCGGGACCGACTGTTCATCGAAGTGGCAATCGTGCTCACGAGTACACCTCCTGTGCTTCTGAACTACGGAAATGCAATGCGGGTGTGCTGAATCGTTCCGCCTTGACGGGTATCACGTTGGTCAGTGCGAACGAGGGACCACGGTCCCGATTGCGCTTATCGCCTGTCATGCCATTCGGCGCCAAGTTGCCGCCAGTCATCAAGCCTCGCCCTCAGACGTTCAGGTCGGCAACGCCGGTGTCGAAATGCGGAGCCCAGAACGCTACCGATTCGGCGATCTGCTCGACGACCTGCCGATCCTTCGGTTCACGTTCCTTGAACGACAGCTCGAGGCAGATCTCATTGTCCTGTCCACCGCCTTCGTGAAGGGCCGCGATCAGCGGACCGGGCTGGATTCGACCGCGCGCGTTGAACTCGGCCGTAAAAGGGTGGTGGCCACCCTTGTCCATCAGCGACTGCTTGATGTGGATGATCGGCGACACGCGCGGCACTGCGCGTGCCCACGCATAGGGATCGAAGTCGTTTGGGTTGGAGCTGGTGATGTCGCCGTGATCGATGTCGGCCATCATCCACATCGGCACCGCCATGTCTGCCGCGCTCAGCCGCTTTTGCAGCGCCAGGCATGCGGTGATCGTCTCGCCGAATTCGCGGCCAACCGACATCGGCTCCCAGAACACGTATCGCAACCCGGCGGCCTTCGCGTGTTCGGCGACCTCGGCCCAGCAGTCGATAGCGGTCTGAATCAGCGTTTCGCGCCTGCCGGTATCGTCGTAGTCGCGGTAGGTGAAGATCGCGAACTGCGTGCCGATCGAGTGGCCACCGAGTTCGGCCGTGATGTCGGCAAAGGTCTTGAACCAGTCGACGTAGTAGCGCCGCACGTCGGCGTCCGGATGACCGAAGTGGTTGAGTCGCCCGTAGGGACCGGTCATGCCCGATGTGATACGCACGCCAGTTCGTACCATCGCCGCGCGCATCTGGCGCGTAAGACGTCGCGTCACAGCGCCGGGCCACGACGGGTTGATGAACTCGTGCGTGAGCTGCACGTCGCGGATTTTCATCTTGTGCGCGATGGCGTCGATGAGATCATCTGGTTCGGCGAAGCGATTCACCAGCGGATTCGTGTTGAGTGCGAGCGTAAAAGCCATTGTCGTCTTGTGTAGTCGATGGATCGATCGCAGCTCGGCTCAGGCGGATTTTCTGTCGAGGCCGTTGAACCAGCCATCGAACGCAGCCGTTTGCTCTGCGTTTATGTGCAGACCGTGCTTGGTACGTCGCGTCAGAATGTCCTGTGCCGTTTCGGCCCACTCATGCTCCATGAGGTAGCGCACCTCGGCTTCGTACAAATTCGGTCCGAACTGTCGACCGAGATCGGCAAGCGAGTTCGCGGAGTTGATCACTTGCGCAGTGCGTGCGCCGTAAGTCCGCGCGTAATGGCGCATCAGATCGCGCGGCAGCCAAAGATATTCGCGTTGCAAACGCGCGATGAATTGCGGCACGTCGGCCTCGTCGATCTCACCGCCGGGCAGCGTCGCGCTAGCCGTCCAGTCTTGTCCCATGTCGGGAAAGGTCGGCCGCAGATTCTGCATCGCGTGCTCGGACAGCTTGCGAAAGGTGGTGATCTTGCCGCCGAAGACGTTGAGCAGGGGCGCGCCACCGTTGGTGTCGAGGTCGAACACGTAGTCGCGCGTCACCGCCGATGGGTTGCCTTTTCCATCGTCGTAAAGCGGACGCACACCCGAGAAGGTCTGCACCACGTCCTCGCGCCGCAGCGGTTGCTTGAAGTAACGGTTGACCGCGGCCAGTAGGTAATCGATTTCTGCTTCGTCGATCGCCACGCTTTCTGGTGCACCCTCCCAAGGAACGTCGGTGGTACCGATGAGCGCCTTGTCCCCTTCGTAGGGATTGATGAAGATCACCCGCTTGTCGTGGTTCTGCACCAGGTAGGAATGAGGGCCGTCCCAGAACTTGGGGGTTACGATGTGGCTGCCCTTGACCAGCCGCACCTTGCGGGTCGAACGAGCTCCTGCCACGCGTTCGATGATGTCGGCTACCCAGGGTCCTGCGGCATTGACCAGAGCCCGGGCGAAGACAACTTGATCTGTACCGTTGCGCGTGTTGCGCAACTCGATGCGCCACCCACCGGCTTCGCGCCGCGCCGACACGCAGGCAGTGCGCGTAAGAACCTGTGCACCGCGTTGCGCCGCGTCCATCGCGTTGAGCACCACGAGGCGCGCGTCATCGACCCAGCAGTCCGAATATTCAAAACCCCTGGGGTACTGATCCTTGATCGGTGCGCCTTCTGGACTGCACCGCAGATCGAGGTTGCGCGTTCCCGGCAGCTTCTTGCGCCCGCCGAGATGATCATAAAAAAACAGGCCTAGCCGCACGAGCCACGCCGGGCGGTCGTCCGGACTGTGGGGAAGCACGAAACGCATGGGCCAGATGATGTGCGGAGCGGCATTGAGCAGCACTTCGCGCTCGATCAGCGCCTCACGCACGAGTCTAAATTCGTAATACTCAAGATAACGCAACCCTCCGTGCACGAGCTTGCCCGAGCGCGACGAGGTCCCCTGTGCGAGATCGTCCTTCTCGCACAAGATCACCGACAGCCCTCGTCCCGCAGCGTCGCGTGCAATACCCGCGCCGTTAATGCCACCGCCAATGACGAACAGGTCGACCCTCTCGCTGTTACTCACTGCACCGCCCTCCGTTCGACTCTGGTGATTGACGGAAGGACTTCGGGATAACGGCCGGCGTTCGTCTGCCGTGCCATTTCCTCCCACACGGGTGCCAGCGCGCGTCGCGCCTGCTGGTATCCGGGAAATGCCTGTGCGTAGATCTGCATCAACTCGGGATCGGGTGTCTCGACCTGTCCCAAGAGCGGAGTGACCCACTCGGCGATGCACGCCTGCATGTCGGGATAAGCGCCAAGCGCGACCGCAGCCATCATCGCCGCTCCGGCAGCGCCCGCCTCTTCGCGCATCGAAATTCGTACCGGCGCGCCGACTACCGCACCGAGCACCCCCCGCGATGCGCGCGACCGGGTCGCACCGCCGGTTAGACGCAACTCTGCCGGCATCGCGCCGCCCATTGCCGCGTAGCAGTCGCGCATCGCCATCCCAAGCCCCTCGATCACGGCACGCAATAAATCCGGGTAACGGCTTTCGCTGGTCAGTCCTATGAAACTGGCGCGCGCGTTGGTGTCGACGAACGGTCCGCGCTCGCCTGCATCTGAGATATAGGGGTGGTAAAGATGCGCGCACGGCCGGCCAAGCTGCAACCATTCGTCGATGCGTTTGACACGATCACTTGGCGACAGCTTCGTGCCGAATTCCGAGAGCAGGTCGCACGCCAGATTCAAGACCCAGTCGATGTTCAGCGTCGCAGCCATGTTCGACTGAACCTGCGCCGACATTCCTGGAATGGGCAAGGCTATGACGTACCCCGTGCCCTCGCCATTCAGATGCACGTCGGCGTTCTGCACTGCACGCATATGCATCCCAGTCGACCCGACGATCGAGCACGCGGCGCCGACTGCACCGGCTGTGTGGATGCCAGCGCCCAAAGCTGTCACCACAATGTCGACAAACCCCAGGCACACCGGCGTTCCCGCCAGAAGGCCGGTCGCCGCCGCAGCCTCGGGCGACAGCGAATGGGTGACCTTGGTTCCGTCGACGATCTCGGGCAACAATCCACGGCGCGCCGTCAGCCCGAGCGCCTCGATCGCCACGTCGTCATAGCGCCGGGTGCGAAAATTGCCATAGGTGAAGCTCGCCTCCGACGGATCCGTCGCGCGCACTCCGGTGAGCTTGAGATACAGCCAGTCCTTGCAATGCAACGCGACTTCGGCGCGATCGAGCAGCTCTGGCGTCGTAGCCGCCATATGCGCGATCTGTGCTCCCTGATTGCACGCTGCAAGCCCGGTACCGGTGGCTTCGAATCGGGCGCGGTTTGCCGGGCTGCCCTGCAGACGCAGCACAGTGTCCGCAGCGCGCGCGTCGAGCCATAGCCAGGCGTCGCTCACGGGTCGGTTTTTCGCGCCGACTAGCCAGGTACCGTCGCCCTGCCCCGTTACGGCAACCGCCGCGGTACGCTTCGCCAGGTCCTCGACCTTCGCGCCAAGATCACGTAGCGTCTGCGCGCAATCTATCCAGGTTTGGTCCAGCGATTGAAAGGCCGCGCCGTCGGCCTTCGTGGTGTAGTGGTTGGGTACGGAGGCAACTGCGATCTGTCGCCCTGCCAAATCGAAGGCCACGGCCTTGATGACCGAGGTACCGGCGTCGATACCGACCAGAACGTCACGTCCCGGATTGGCCATCACTTCGCCTCCGCATTGACGATTTTGTCATTCAGCACCAGCGCGGTGGCTTCGTCCGTGATCAGTCCGCTGAGAAGACCGCTATTCAGAACAGCACGGATCGCGTCGACTTTTTCGATGCCGCCGGCTATGGCGACGATCCGCCGCCCATTCAGGTCAACGAGATCGGGGGACATCGTGCGCGCAGCCAGCGAAGTTTCGACGGAATTTCCAGCGTGATCGAAAAAGTGACCCAGCACTTCGCCCAGGCCCCCCATTTCGCGCACCTCGAGAATTTCCGCCGGCTCGATCATCTGCGACGCAACGAGTTGAGCATCGGGTTGTGCAGTGCCGATGCCGACGATCATGAGATCCGCATGCGCTGCGAGATCGAACACCTCACGAACGCCACGCTGCGACAGCAATACCTCCCGGTCTTCGGCCGTATTGGCGAAAAACGGCAGTGGCAGCACATAAGACATCGCGCCGGTTTTTTCGGCCAGACGGTGGATCACGTCATACGGGTTCGCCGTGTAGTTGCGTGTGACCCCGCCCAATAGGGACACGAAACGCACGTTGCCGGCATCCATACGCGGCATTTCGCTCACGACGGCCGCCAATGTGCGGCCATGCCCGAAACCGATCACTCCACCTTGACCAGCCGTGATCTCGCGTTGCAGAAAGTGCGCTCCGGCAAAGCCAAGGGCACGCAGGGGCAGGCCAACCTCGTGCAGTTCCGGAACCACTTCGCAATAGGAAAGCTTGTAGCGGTGGGAAATTTCCGCTTCCAGCACGACACATTCAGCCACATCACCATCGATCGACACCTTCACAGCACCACTCTGGTTGGCGCGCGTGATGAGCCGATGCGCCTTGACGTTGCTCACCCCAAGCCGCGAGGCGACATCCGCCTGCGTCATACCCGCGGCGTAGTGCAACCATGCGGCCCTGATCGCGAGACTGTCTTCGGCATCACGCCTGGTGCCGGCTTTCGTCATGTCTTCTCCACGTCCAAAAACGAATCTGATATTTTTTTCTACATGTGTATTTTTTTTCAGTTAGGCCAATATAGCAACCAAATCCTTGGTTGCCATTCCCCACTAACCCTAGTCCGCCACTGTCGCGCGCTTGAGTCCGGAAGGAGCCAGGACGCCCCAGGTAATTTTCTGAGCACGCACTATCTGGTCTGTGTTCGCGGGCGGTTTTCGCGGTTCTTGGGGTAACTGCATCGGAATGTTGCGGCAAAACACGCTCACTACGAGACGACGTGATGCGCCTTTACATCATCAAACGATGCTATAGTTGGTGCCTCATACTTACGGAGGCTCCCATGCGTACAACTATTGCGCTTGATGACGACTTGATCGCCAAGGCTCAAGCCTATACGGGCGTGGAGGAAAAAACGGCACTCGTGCGTGAAGCGCTAAAGGCCTTGATCCAGCGTGAAGCCGCGAAACGACTCGCGAATCTTGGCGGTAGCCAACCGGGCATCAAGGGGGCGCCGCGTCGCCGGCAGGACGTCGAATGATTCTTGTCGACACGTCGGTCTGGATTGACCACATCAACGTTTCTGATCCTATGTTGATGACCCTGCTTGCCGAGGAGCGTGTGCTGGCGCATCCATATGTGATAGGCGAGATTTCGCTCGGTAGTCTGCGTGACCGTGACGTCGTGCTTGGCGCGTTGCTCGATCTGCCGCGCGCGCCAGTTGCAACACCGGAGGAGACGTTGTATCTGATCGAGCGCGAAGGTTTGTTCAATCGTGGAATCGGATATGTCGATACGTCACTGTTGGCGTCCGCGCGCCTACAACCCGGCATCACCATCTGGACGCGCGACAAGCGATTGAAGAAAGTTGCCGACGAACTTAATCTCGGCGCGATGCTCGCGCACTAGATAACGGAAAAGCGGCTTCGTCCGCGCGACAAGGAAAACGCAGCAATGACAGTCACACTGCATTGTGCTTCCTGTGGGCGTCTCGATGGGCCTTGTCCCGACGGGGGGAACCCGTCGTTGCCGGTGACGGAAGACGGTACTGTTCATGGGATTTAAGCCCCTGCCTTTGAAAAACAGGCGGGCGGAGCCCGATTTGTTCGGCCGTACTCGCGACCAAAACGTCAAAGTTGCGCATCGAGCAGCGCGACGGCGCGCTCCAGCAGCTTTACGAGGAGCGGACGGCGGCGCCAGTCGTCAAGCGTGATGCGTTTCGCATAGGCGACGTCGCCGTCGAAAATCGCCGTCTGCTGGCGCGCGAAATCGCGATCGTAGATATTGAGATTGGCCTCATCGTTGAGCTTGAACGAGCGGCTGTCGAAGTTAGTCGAGCCGACCGATACCAGATACTCGTCTACGACAATCACCTTGCAGTGGAACATCGTCGGCTGATACTCGTACATCTCAACGCCCGCCGCGAGCAGGTCGCCCCAGCAGGCGCGCGACGCCTCGCGCACCGTGTGGGTGTCGATGCGCTTGCCGGGCGTGATGATGTGCACCTTCACCCCGCGCTTCGCCGCCTCGACGATCGCGTTGATCGTCAGCTTGTCCGGCACGAAGTACGCGCTCGACAAGTGGATAGAATGCGTCGCGGCGGTGATCGCCATGAGGTACATCAGTTGCATGTCGTCGCTTCCGCCCGAGGGCGAGCTGCTGAACATATGCGCGAGCCCGTCACCCGCTGCGTCGATCTCCGGAAAGTACTGCGGGCCGTGCAACACATTTCCCGTTGCCTTGACCCAGTTATCCATGAAGACCGCTTGCATCTGTCCGACCGCAGGGCCTTCGACGCGAAAGTGCGTGTCGCGCCAGTGCTTCTCGTCCTGTACGTGCCCAGTCCATTCGTCGGCGATACCGACGCCGCCCGTGAAGCCGATGCATCCGTCGATCACGAGCAGCTTGCGGTGCGTGCGGTCGTTCATACGGCCGAGACCCGTCCAGTGCGGCTTGTGATACTGGACGACTTCCGCACCCGCCTCGCGCAGCATCCGCAGATAGCGCTTGTCCATCTTCGACGAGCCGACCCAGTCGAGCAGCACATGCACCGCGATACCCGCACGCGCCTTGTCCGACAGCGCACGCGCAATTTCGTCGCCGATCGCGCCGGACCAGTAAATGAAGGTTTCGAAGGTGATCGTGCGCCGCGCCGAGCGTATGCCCTCCAGCATCGACGGAAAGATCCCGTCGCCGTTGACGAGCACCTCGAAGCGGTTGCCCCCGACGACGGGCGGCCCCAGAAGGAGTCCCATCGAGCGGGTGAACTGCGGATCGTCGCTTGCGTACAGCCGTTCGATCTTGTGCTCGACCTTCTTCTCGCCGCTCGTCAGGTTCGCGATCACCAGCACGACGATGAGCGTCACCGCGACCGTCGAGACAATTAGGGCAATCGTCATCATGCGCGGGCCTCGCGTAGCGAACACTCTCCGACACCGCTAGTGTACGGGCGTTTCCTGCGGCTGATGGAGCGACGAACCGATTCGGTTATTCGACTTGCACGTCCGTCGCCTCCGAAGGCCCCTTGGTAAAATCGATTCGAGTTCAACAAGGAATTTCGGTAAGCCGCCCGGGCTAGATGACTTCGGAAACTTATCCGGCTGGTCCCGCTCCAGCATCGGGAGAAGTTTTGCTAATGTCAGCCAGCATAGCGTGAGATAAAGCGTAATGAGGGCCGATGCGCCTGTGAAGATCAACAAGTACGCCCATGCTTCCCAATAATGAAGGGTGCCCGCGGGGACGAACAGTAAAAGGCCCATCACCACGGTGAGGATGGCAAGTGCGAGCCATGCCCTTGCGTTAAGATTCTTCATAGCACAATTTTCCCGTACCCGACTACGACACCGCCGTTAATCCAGGGCGAGCCATTGACGGCTCATTGAGCGCAGGGGGGCAAAGCGAAAAGCAAACCGACGCAGGAATACGAGCGAGCGGGACGGCGCGCTCGGGTCCCAATCGCTAGCTGATTCGCCTAAAACCATTGCCGCACGCGCTGCCCGTCGATTGAGGCAACCGTCCTTACCTGAACAGACTTCAAAATATGCAGCGTGCCTTCCGACCGGAGCAGGCAGCCTGACCGGGAAGACACGCCCCAGGCTCGGTCTTCAGTGCGGCTTGATTGCCACCTTGAGCACGCCGTCGCGCTGGTTGGCAAAGAGATCATAGGCAGCGGCGATGTCGTCGAGTTTGTAGTGATGGGTGACCAGCGCTCCCAAGTCAACGCGGCCAGACTCCACCACGTTCAACAAGCGGCGCATGCGCTCCTTTCCGCCCGGGCATAGCGCGGTATTGATCTTGTGATCGCCCAGACCAGCGGCGAATGCCGACAACGGGATGGTCAGGTCGGACGAGTACACGCCCAAGCTGGAAAGTGTGCCGCCCGGCTTCAGAATGCGCATGCACGATTCGAACGTTGCCTGCGTGCCCAACGCCTCGATTGATGAATCAACGCCACGACCGCCGGTCAGCTTCATGATTTCATCGACCACATCACACTTCTTGAAGTTAAGCGTGACATCGGCCCCCATCGTTCTGGCTACGGCCAGTCGCTGGTCATTGCCATCCACCGCAATGATGGTGGTGGCGCCCAGCATCCGCGCGCCTGCTGTGGCGCACAAGCCAATGGGCCCCTGCGCGAATACGGCCACGGTGTCGCCGATCTTGATATTGGCGTTCTCCGCTCCCTTGAAGCCCGTCGACATGATGTCGGGGCACATCAACACTTGCTCGTCGCTCAGGCCGTCCGGAATCGGGGCGAGGTTCGCCTGGGCATCGGGCACCAGCACGTACTCAGCTTGCGTACCATCGATAAGGTTGCCAAAGCGCCAGCCCGCCGTTGCCTTGTAGCCGTGGCAGCCGCACAAGCCCATGGGGATGAGGTAGCTGCCGTCTTGTGAGGGGTTGCCGTCCATCGCGGCGTAGGAGTTGAAGTTGGGGCAGATCGCGCCAGCGATCACGCGCTGGCCCTCCTGATAGCCGACAACTGCGCTCCCCAGTTTTTCGATAGTGCCAACCGGTTCGTGACCGATTGTGAGGCCCTTGGCGACGGGGTATTCGCCCTTGAGGATGTGGACGTCTGTGCCGCAGATGGTGGTGGTAGTGATGCGAATCAACGCGTCGTTGGGGCCGACACCGGGAATCGGCTTGTCGGAGAGTTCGATGCGGCCGGGTTCCACGAACACGGCCGCTTTCATCATGGCGGGCATTGCGCTTTCTCCAATATAAATGATGCACGGGCACAGCCGGCGTGGCGACCTTGCAAGCACGCTTTCGAGACGGTAACGCAATCTTGCCCATGGCGATCTCGCCGTGGCCGAACACGTCTGGTCAAGCGCAATTTTCAGACTACTATTGTGAATCGTGTCTCGGAAGAAGCAGATTACGAAAATTAGATGGAAGCAGTTGATCCTCGGCACGGCCTATTTTGTTGTTAGTCACTAAGGAGTTACTAGGCCGAAACAAAGAAGGCGATCACGACGTTATGCTGCATAGCGGATCGACGGATGATGAAACATGGAGTCAGCCGTCCTCATCGAAGCGTTTTCGGGTCTTTCAGTGGACGCTTGCCGTCGATGATGGCTTTTGCTTCGTCAATGGCAGCATCCAATGCCCAGTCTTCGCGCCGATAGCCCTCTTCCTCAAGGCATTGAACTGGGATTTGCGTGGCGGGCTGAGCATCAGATTCGTTCGGGATAAGCACGAAGCCGTGGAACCCGAATATCTGTAACTGTTCTCCTCCGATGCCATGTTTCGGGAGCGTTTGAACTGAATATTCAAATCCGTTGTGTGTGTTCTCTGCGTGGACCATGTTCGTCTCCAGCGCGATCGTCACTGGATCGTAGCATGAGCGCGTAGGGTGCGAATGCAGCGCTGGGCCGGACGGGTTCGGCGCTATCTGCCGATCGGCTCTTGGCCGGGTGCCGCCTCATGCGAGTATACGCAGTGAAGGCCTGCACGATGGTCGGAATGCCGAGACCGAGGTATTGCGGAACATTGAAGATCGTGGCGAGGATTGCCACGACGGCACCGCCGATCAGGGGCCGGACCGGTGCGTAGGCAATCTTGCGCTTGAGGAGCGCCGACAACGCATGCGTTGAATCAGCAAAGAGCATCCCGACCACACCAAAGGCCATTCCTGCGACGATCGCGGACCCCTTCCCAAACGCCGTGAGGGGCGGCACAAACGGGACCGTGTACACAGTGTGGTGAATGCCCCATCCTCGTTCAAGTAAACGACAGCAAGTCTTTTCAAATGGACGGCAGTCAACTACCACCTCTTGTGCGGGACCAACCCAACCGCGGTCGGGCGACGTCCGAAAATCGCTTCGGACAATCCCGAAGTGTATTTCTGATTTTTGGCATTTTCCCGTTGAAATTGTTTGCCTAGACTCCGTTCCAGATGCACCGCTGGCGCGTCACGACGGACGACGCTGAAGTGGCGAAGAGGGCGCCGGTGCGCCGCACATATCTGAACCAATAACAGGACGAAGGCAATCATGTCTGAAAACAGCTACGAAACCGGCCGGCTCAATTTACCGTTTGTTGGGATCTGCACGTTCGCGAAGTCTCCGCTGTGTCTTGACTGGGACAAGATCGATGCGGACGTCGCGGTGATGGGTGCTCCTTTCGACTGCGGTACGCAGTGGCGGGCGGGCGCAAGGTTCGGTCCGCGTTCGATCCGGGATGCATCGACGCTGTTCTCATTCGGACACGGCGGCGCATACGATTTCGAAGACGACGTCGTCTATCTGCCCAGCGACGAAGTTCGCATTGTTGATATCGGCGATGCGGACATGGTGCACACCAACACGGAGAAGAGTCACGCAAACATCGAGTACGGCGTGCGTAAGATCCTGGCGGCGGGCGCGTTGCCGGTGGTGATGGGAGGCGATCACTCGATCAACATTCCGTGCATCAATGCGTTTGAAGGCCAGGAGCCGTTTCATATCGTCCATATCGACGCCCACCTCGATTTCGTGGACGAGCGCCATGGCGTGCGTTATGGCCACGGTAATCCGCTGCGGCGTGCGGCGGAAAAATGCGATACCTGGCGCGTAGAGATTGGCAGCTTCATCTTGTCCGGGGACGAAAACCAACGGCCCACAGATGCCCCGCGCTCGCCGCGGGTTTTTGAGCAATTGCGTTTGGAAGATGTAGACTTCCCGCCCTGTACTTTTTGAAGGTGTCCAACCTTCCCATCGAAAGCTCAACCAAGGTCACCATGCTCATCAACGATCCGGCCACGTATGCTGCCGTCGAGAAGGCGTTCGACGCATACGAGGTGGCGCTGACCACTAACGACGTTGCCACCCTCGACGCGCTCTTCTGGAACAGCCCCCACACGCTGCGCTATGGCGCAACAGAAAATCTGCAAGGCTACGACGCGATTCGCGAATTTCGCGCAAACCGCCCTGGCAAGAAGCTGATGCGCGCGATCGTCGATCGATCGATCACTACATTCGGGCACGATTTCGCCATCGCGAACATCACGTTCACACGCCCGGGCGAATCCCGCATCGGGCGGCAGTCGCAAACCTGGGTGAAGGTGGCAGAGGGTTGGCGGGTGGTAGCCGCACACGTGAGCTGGATGGACCAATGAAGCGAGACGATCTGTTGCAGCCGGGTATGCACGGCGCATTCTTAAGGGACGGTTTTGGAGCGTTGCCGCAGCCTGTCGCGGCCGGGCACGCAACGTTGGCCGGCTATCGCCTTGCAGTCAAAGACGTGTTCGACGTGGCGCAACTGTGTACGGGCGCAGGCAACCCCGCATGGGCCGAAGAACAACCAAGGGCGACGACGACGGCCGTTGCCGTGCGGCTGCTCCTCGAACACGGAGCGCAGTGGGTTGGCAAGACAGTCACCGATGAGCTGACCTACAGTCTTGCCGGAATCAACGTGCACTACGGCACGCCGCGCAACCCCGCCGATCCCGACCGTTTGCCGGGCGGGTCGTCGTCCGGTTCGGCCGTTGCAGTGGCCGCCGGTTACGCCGACGTCGGACTCGGCACCGACTGCGGCGGCTCGATCCGGCTGCCGGCGAGTTACTGCGGCATTTGGGGCATGCGTCCCACGCACGGCCGAATCGCAGTGAATGGTTGCCTGACGCTCGCCCATAGCTTCGACACGGTGGGGTGGTTCACGCGCGACAGCGCGCTGCTCGCCGACGTCTTGAGCGTGCTGACGCATGAAGCGCCTCAGCAGCCTTTCGCACCGGCGCGGTTGCTCGTGCCGGAAGACGTCTTGCCGCTACTTGATCCGCAGACGGCGAGCGCATTCAAGGCAACCTTTGAAACCCTGCGTGACCGCCTCACGATCGAGTCGTTCTCGGCCGGTTGGGCGCTTGATCGATGGGCTAGCGCATTTCGCGTTCTGCAAGGCGCAGAAATCGCGCAACAACACGGGCTTTGGGCTGCGAGGCATATTGATAGCTTCGGTGCGGACATCGCAGCACGCATGAAGTCGGCGATGCAGATCACGAGCGAAGCGGTGTCGGCCGCGCAGCGCACGCGAGTCGCCGCGAGCCACCAACTCGCGCAAGTTTTCGCGCAGCCGCGCACGTACTTTCTGCTGCCGACAGTGCCTTGCGTCGCGCCGCGCTTCGATGCGCCGGCCGACGAGGTGGACGCGGCGCGCGGACGTTCGCAGCAGATGCTCTGCATCGCTGGCCTCGCGGGCTTGCCTCAAGTCAGCATGCCGTGGACGGCATTCGACGGCGCGCCGCTGGGTCTGTCGATCATCGGCGCGCGCGGCGACGACAGCGGCGTGGCGGCTATCGCTCGCGCCGTGCATGCGGCGATAACAGAATGACCGGTTTGGCTTTTGTGCCATTCCGACATCGAACCGCCAACCCGTCCACGAAGCACTCACTCAAATCAATGCCATAGGCACCCCTTTCGACTGAGCGACTTGCGGGGCGCCCGCCGTCATGCCGCCGGCGGGTGTGCCGATGCTGAGGCTGCGGTCGAACCACGGCTTGAGGAACTGCTGCAGGCGCGTGGTGCGCGTGCTGCCGAACAACTGAGCGGGTGGTCCGGCCTCCACGATGCGGCCCGCCTCCATGAATACGACCTTGTCCGAGATCTTGGCGGCGAAGCTCATTTCGTGTGTGACCATCACCATCGTCATGCCCTCTTGCGCGAGCGAGCGGATCACGGTTAGCACTTCTTCGACGAGCTCGGGGTCGAGTGCCGATGTCGGCTCATCGAGCAGCATGACCTCCGGCTCGATCGCGAGCGCGCGCGCGATGCCCACGCGCTGTTGCTGCCCGCCACTGAGGCGCGTTGGGTAGACGTCTGCCTTGTGCTCAAGAGCTACGCGCGCAAGCGCGGCCAGCGCCTTGCGCCGCGCTTCGCTTTTCGGCACCTTCTTGGCGAGCACGAGTGGCGTAGCCACGTTGTCGACCACGCTCATGTGCGGCCACAGGTTGAACTGCTGAAACACCATTGCGACCGGCCGCCGGATCTCGGCGATAGTGGCCTCGCTGTCTCGATCGCGTAGCGTTCTGCCTGTCGACCGGTAGCCAAGCAACTGCCCCTTGATCCAGATTTCGCCCTCGTCGTAGGCCTCCAGAAAGTTCATGCAGCGCAGTGCAGTGGTCTTGCCGGAGCCCGAAGGGCCGATCAGCGTGACGATTTCACCTTGCATCACGTCGAGATCGATGCCCTTCAGCACCCGGTTGTCGCCGTATGACTTGCCGACGGCACGTAGCTGGAGTATCGGTAAAGCGCTCATGAGGTCTTTCTCAAGAAGGGGATGCGCGCGCTGACTTGCTCGGCAAGCAGCGACACGGCTTGAGTCAGTAGCCAGTACGCGACGATCAACAGGGCGTACGGGCCAATGTACGTATAAGTGGCCGAGACGATACCGCTCGCCGTCATCGTCAGCTCGGGCACCGTGATGACCGATGCAACCGAGCTTTCCTTGATGACGAGAATCACCTGGTTTGCGAGCAGCGGGATGGCAAATGCCGCGGCTTGCGGGCACTCGATCGCACGGAACCTGGCCCAACGGCTGATGCCGAACACCTGGGCCGCTTCAAGCTGGCCGTGCGGCACGCTGTTCCAGGCGGCACGGAAGATTTCCGCGAAGTAGGCGCTCGAGTACAGCGTCAGTGAAACGATGGTCGCCTGTACCGCACTCAGGGTGACACCGAGCGCAGGTAGCCCGAAGTAGATGACGACGAGCTGCGACAGATAGGGCGTGCCGCGAATCAGCCAAATGAAAAAGCCGTACGGCAGCGCTAGCGAACGTGTAAAGCGCAGCCGCAGTGCGTTAATCACGAAGCCGCCAGCTACGCCGAGCAACGCCGCGAGCACGCTGACCTCGAGCGTGACGAGCACGGCAGCGCCATAAGAGGGCAAGATGGTAATCAGATTGTTCATCATTTTGCGCTCTGCGTTTACCCACGTCGTGTCGCGTAGTGTGAATAGAAGTGGCCGGCGATTGACAGCAGCGTCGTGATCCCCAGATAAAAGCATGCGGCGAGGGAATACGCTTCGAGCGGCCGATAGGTCGACGATGAAAGCTGCTGGCCCACCCGCATCAGATCCGTGACGGAAATCACCGACACGACTGCGGAGGCTTTGATGACATCGATCATTTCAGAGATGAGCGCGGGTAACGTTGCTCGCACCACCTGCGGCACCTCGATATACCAAAGCGTTTGCCGACGCGTGAGGTTGAACGTGACAGCCGATTCGATCTGCCCACGAGGAATGGAGCGAAACCCCACACCGAGGATTTGCGACTGGTAGGCGGCCGTATTGAGTGACAAAGCAATTGCCGCAGCAACTGCGCCGGGAAGGTCGAGGCCGAGCGCGGACGGGACGAAGTAGAACACCAACAGCTGCACCAGCACCGGCGTGCCACGAAACAGGCTCACGTGGACGCGAGCGGCCGTGGAAAGCAGCCGGCTTCGGCTCACCGACATCGTATAAATGAAGATGCCAGCAAAAAAGCCGCAGGCGACTGCAAGTGCGGACAACCAGAGAGTCGTCAGCGCACCTTGCAGCAACTGCGGCAGATAGCTCGCTGCGCGCGCGAGGAAATCAGGATCATTCATGGATCGTCAACGAGTTCTAGGCGACACTACATCGTGGGTGCGGGCACCGCGTCGACAGGGACATCCATCGTTGAGCCGAACCATTTTTTCTGTAGCGCTTTCATCGTGCCATCCTTGTTCGCGCGCGCGATGGCGTCGTCGAACCGCTTGACGAGCGAGCCGCTGTCAGCGTCTTTGCGCGCGACCCACGCGAAGTAACTCTTCGGGCCGATCGTCTGGTGCATCACCGAGAAAACGCCGGGACGCGACTGCATGAGCGGTCCAAGGTTCGAGACCGCTTGAGCGACGCCGTCAAGCCGGCCCACGGCCAGATCCGCATAGGCCTCGTCGAACGACACGTATTGCTTGATCTGCTTGAGGCCGGGCTGGCCTGCCGCCTTCAGCTTCTTGTCGAAGTCGATCAGCGCGAGCAACTGGGCCGAGCCCGTCAGCGAGCCGACCACCTTACCGTTCAAATCGGACAGTGACTTGATCGATGTTTCGTTCGTACGCAGCAGTACACCGGGGGTCGCATCGGCAACGGGCACGGTGAATGCGAAGTGGCTTGCACGATCCTTGTTGATCGTTACAGCGGTCACGACCATGTCGAAACGCTTGGCGTCCAGCCCCGGGAGAATGCCTTGGAACGGCAGATCGAGTTGCTTCACCTTGACATCAGGAAGGGACTTCATCACATAGGCCAACAAGTCGGAGTCGTATCCGACGATCTTGCCTTTGTCCACATACTCGAACGGGGAGAAGCGGGCTTCGGTGGCAATCGTGATCTCCTTGTTGGCCTCGATTCGTGCCAGCAGGTCGCCCGTTTGCGACCAGCTCGGCGTGGCGGCCGCGAGTGCAATTGCTCCGGTCAATGACAGGACCAGATTGCGAAGACGAGTGTGCATGATGCTCCTTGCTATGCGAGGCCGAGATGAAAGCATATTGAATTCTGTTCAAGTAACTGGAATAGTGATCTGAGCGCTGCGTGTAAATGGCGTCGTGAGGACGATAGGCCGCGCCGGCGCGGCGTCTCAGGCCGTCAGCCCGCTCTCGCCGAGCGGCGGCAGCACTTCCACGCAAATCGGCGTCGGACGGAACCCCGACGAGTGATTGCTGTCCTGCGGGCAGTTGGACAACATGGCAATCACGGGCATTTCCGCTTGCAGGACCACATAGTCCCCAGCCTTCGAGACAGCCGGCGCGATCTCGACCTCGCCAGCATCAAACGTTACACGCATGAAGAAATTGATGTTTGAGACGATCTCAGATGGAGACAACGACCATTTTGCCAATTCGTTGACGAAATTGGTCCGGCAACTGGTCTTCTTCTCCACACCGTAGCGATGCAGATCCATTTCGATACTGCAGCAGCCAGCTAACGTGTCATGGAAACCGCAAGTGTCTTCGAGGACTGAGAACATCTTGCGCGCCTTGTCCGAAAAGATCGTGCATCCCTTCGTCACATACAACGAGCGGTTCAGCTT
This sequence comes from Pararobbsia alpina, assembly GCF_902859895.1. GTDB lineage: Bacteria > Pseudomonadota > Gammaproteobacteria > Burkholderiales > Burkholderiaceae > Pararobbsia > Pararobbsia alpina. The sequence continues at coordinate 7,181 of NZ_CADIKM010000044.1, read as the reverse complement.
CACCGTGTTCGGTACGTTGAGCCGATCCAGTGGCAGCTCCGCGGAATAGCAGAGAAAATCCACGGCTTGTTGCCCTTCGAGATCGACAATCCGCAGCCGTTGCCCCGTTTCGAGACGATGTGACCAGCGCCCACCCGGCGCGATGATTTCACGGCTTAGCGGTTGGCCGTGGTCCAGTGTGTCTTCAATGACAGTCGTCATTCAATGCTCCATATTGTCGATGAACCGGGGGGGCGAATGCTATCAGCAACGACTCGATGGTGCACATCGGATGCGGGTGTTTTCTGCAGCACGCCTGAATTTATGAAGATGCACCACGACGCAAACGGGCGAATCCGGTGCACGTCACGCCACGCTGGTGCAATCGCAACCACCGACTTGGCCTAAGTTGGTGCGACGCCGACGCAGTGTGTGAGTTCGACCTATATGCAACCGCGTGTGTTTCCGATCTACATGCTGGCACGTGCATTGCTATCCATCGCCCCCTGTTGCCCCACCATGGCAATACCAGTCGTGGAGATCACACCTTGCTGTGACTGACGGATAGCACGACGGAATCGTGTTGACCTGTCGACTTCCACGCTTTTTCCAATTCGTTTAGGTAACTTAATGCAAGTCAAAAGCTGGGCATGCTGTGGTTCGATGGTGTTGTTGTGTACCGCAGCGCATGCACAAAACAGCGTTACGCTGTATGGACTGTTCGACGAAGGCATCAACTTTACGAACAACGCGGGTGGCGCATCGGCTGTCCAGATGAGGAGTGGTGACGTAACTGGCAGCCGAATTGGGATCAGGGGGCAGGAAGACCTCGGCGGTGGCTACTCAGCAATCTTCAAGTTGGAGAATGGCTTCAATCCGAACAATGGCGCCTTGGGGCAGGGTGGACTCATGTTTGGCCGGCAAGCTTATGTCGGGCTGTCGTCTGATCGCCTCGGTACGGTCACGTTCGGTCGGCAATACGATCCGACCGTCGACTTGTTCAGTGGCCTGACCGCGGGGGGCACCTGGGGTGGTGATGTCGGGGCGGTCCCGTTTGACAGCGACAACACGGACCTCGATTTCCGCATCAATAATTCGATCAAGTACGTGTCGCCCACTTTCGCAGGATTTTCGGGCGAGGCGATGTACGCGTTCAGTAATACCGCGGGAGGTTTCGCCGCTAACCGCGTTATGAGCGCGGCGGGCCAGTATCAAAACGGCGGGTTGACGGCAGCGGTGGCGTACATGCGTATCGATGAGCCAGGCATGGGTTCATCCGGTGCATTGACGTCCGATTCCATCTTCACGGGCGCGATGGAGGAGAATTTCGACGCCGGCATCGGCTACAAGTTTGACAAAGCGAACGTGGCGTTCGCCTATTCGCATGCAAAAGTAGTTGACCCTACCGGTAACGAATATCTTTCTGGCTCGCTCACGCCCGCAAACGGCGGCACGTGGACGTCGTGGCAGTTCGACAATTTCCAGATCAACGGGCAGTATTTCTTCCGGCCGAGTGTCTGGCTTGGTGCTTCCTATACCTACACGCTCGGCAAGCTGGACTCCACCGCGGGCAACTATAGCCCGAAATGGCACTCGGTGGCGCTGACGCTCGGTTACGACCTCCGCAGGTCGACGACGTTCTATTTGCAGGCCGCCTATCAGCACGTACAAAGCGCGAATACCGGTACCCAGTTCGACGACGCGCAGTTCGAGGCGAGTGCGAGCCCTTCGTCGACGGCGAACCAGGTCGTCACGCGCGCAGCAATCATTCATCGTTTCTAGGAGCCTGTCGGACTTCAACAACCGATGCGCATTACAGGGCGGCCAAACGATTCAGAACGGGAGCGGCAACTTGTCGATTGCCCTATAGCTCGCGAAATATGCTCAACATTTTGCCAGTTTCCTGGCGGGCGCTGAACGTCCGACAGGCTCCTAGTCTTACTCGAAACATGGCGCAGCGAGCACACCAGCGAAGCCCGTCAGCGCTCCATATCGAGCCGCTGACGGACTCGCACTAACACGCACGCCCGGTGCGCTAGAATCACTAGCGTCGCTTTCGAAACCGCCCGACTGAGCAAGCGGATCGCTTCCCGCATCGGGTATATCAGGCTCAAGACGAGGACGACCCGCCTTCAGCTTCTTCGGCACCTGTCCCATACCGAACGTATGCACGTTCTCAGCCCCATCGATGATCAGGTAACCTTCACCCGCCCGGTCAACGGTCGAAGATGACCTTAATCGCGTCAACCGCCATCCGGGAAGTGACCGTACTTCGGCGGCGGATTCAACCCGTGGATGCAACACAATAGAAGCTGCGTGAGCGGCGGGAGTGTTGCAGATGAAGCAGAGACCCCGGATTTATTACAGCGAGAGCCAGAAGGCGCTGATGTGGGAGCGCTGGCGCAAAGGCGATACGCTTCATCAGATCGCCCAGCTGTTTGATAGAAATCACCCCATCAATACAACGGATTCTGGCTGAGACGGGCGGAATACGACCGACCCCACGACGTCGCTCCCGCTTGGCGCCAAGCTTGCTGTCGATGGCGAGATTGAACATCGCCAGATCTCGCATGCGGGACGAAAGCTGCAGGCACACGCGGATCGCCCAAATTTCCTTCAGCTTCAGCGGCGGCTTCTGGCCGGTCAATCTCCCTTTGTTCCACGGTACCCGCGACGGGCCCGTGTCGGTTGATGTCGCGCTCTTCATGTTGGTCGGCGAAAACCGCCCCGTGCAGATCGATCCCAGCTTGCACCGGGCGAGCGGTTGTAGTATGGAGGTAGTCTTACGGCATGAGACGAATTGCCGATTGTTGTCCTGCTTCGCGCGAAGTCTTCCCCGTCACGCGCTCTCGCCAATGGAAGGCAGACTAAACTGGAAAGTCGCACCGGGCCCGGTATTGTTGGATGCCCACAACTGTCCTCCGTGGGCTTCGATGATCGAGCGGCAAATCGACAAGCCCATGCCCATTCCGTTGGACTTCGTCGTGAAGAAAGGCTCGAACAGCCGATCTGCGTTTTCCGGATTGATGCCTGTGCCGGAGTCCTGTACCGCGACGACCACGTACCCAGCGTCATCCCGATGGGACTCGATCAGGAGTTCACGTGGGCCGTCGCCGATGTCGGCCATCGCCTGGATACCGTTCATGACCAGATTGATGAGCACTTGCTGAAGCTGGACCCGATCGCCGAATAGCGCAGGCAAATCAGAGACGAGCTCGAGACGCAACGCAACCCGATGATTCAAGACTTCGCTCTGAACCAGCGCCACGACTTCATTGACCACATCGTTGAGCTCCAGCGGCATCTTCTGCGGGGCATCCCTTTTGGTGAGCGAGCGGACGCGCAGGACAATTTCGCTCGCGCGCCAGCCCTCGGCGATCATAAGCTCCACGCAGGCCCGTACCTCCTCCGGCTGCGGCGTCTTATGGCCAAGCCATCGCAGGCAGGCTTCGCCGTTGGTCACGATCGCGCTGAGCGGCTGGCCTACTTCGTGGGCGATGGATGCACTTAGTTCTCCAAGGGTGGTTACGCGAGTTGCATGCGCGAGTTCCGCCTGCAACGCCAGCAACTGCTCGTCCGCTCGCTTAGCCTCGGTCCGCCGCGCGGCGAGTTCCGCCTCGGCCTCCTTGCGTTCGGTCAGGTCGAGCACGAAGGCGACGCCGTTTTCCTGCGAGCCTTCCAATAAGGCGCCGCCGATCAGAACTGGGACGTGCCGGCCATCCTTGCGGATATATTCCTTCTCAAAGGATTGGCAAGTCCCGGTCCGCATGAGTTCTTCAATCGCCCGCGCATCGGCGGCACGATATTCCGGTGGCGTCATGTCTGTCCATCGAACATGGCCGGACAGCAAATCTTGGCGCGAGTAGCCGACAATCTGAAGAAACGCGTCGTTCGCATCGGTGACGTTACCGGCAACGTCCCAGAACAAGAGCCCGAGGATGTTGGAGTCGCCAAGTCGCCGGATGCGTGCTTCCCGCTCGCGCAGCGCCTGCTCGGCGCGCTTGCGCTCGCTGTTCTCCCGCTGCAAATCGGCATAGAGCAGCGCGTTCTCCAGCGAGATCGCCGCCAGGGAGGCCACCACTTCCAATACCGCGATGCGGCCGGACGTGAAGGCTCCCGGAGTTGAATTGTTCTCGACATAGAGTGCGCCGACGAGTTTGGCTTGCTTGACCAGTGGAAGGCACAGCACGGACCGGGGCCGCTGATGCTGCACGTACGTATCCGCCGAGAACAAAGTCGGCGCTGCGGCGTCGTCCAGGATCACGCTCTCGTGCGTTCGGATCACGTAGCGGAGCACAAACTCGGGAAGCTCGGAGGGTGTCACCGCCGCCTGTCGCAGCGTGAAGTTAACCCTGCCCTCGGCGTTCGTCGCCTCCGCCTCGATCCGCGGCTCGTCGCCCCGGAAAAGGATGAGCAGGCCGCGCTCGGCCCCCGCATGCTCGATCACGATCTTCAGGAGCATCTCGATGAGCTCGCAAAACTCGATCTCGCCCGACACGGCTTGTGAGGCCTTGACCACCACCCCGACGTCCACCTGTGCCGACTCCATCAATTCGCGGTACTTCGCCTCGCTAGCCTTGACTGCAAGAAAATTTCTCGCCTTCGATCTTAATTCTTCTGGCATGAACGGCTTGATGAGATAGTCAATAGCACCCTCACGTAGTAACTCGATTCGGAGTTCTTCATCCGCCTTGGCCGTCACGAGGATGAAGGGAATTGTCTTCAGTTCGCGGTTCGCACGAATCCTTCGAAACATTTCGTCGCCATCCATCTCTGGCATCATAATGTCACTGATGATCAAATCGGGCATTATCGTAAGTGCCTTTTCAAGGCCTTCACGACCGTTCTCTGCGGTCTCAAATTCAACATCTGGACCAAGCGTCTCGCAGATGTATTCCCGCATGTCTGGGTTATCCTCCACCACAAGCACTAGGGACTTCCTTCGTTTCGACTCGTCAAGTACGTCAACCGGCTCACGAGGCTTTGCCCGTTCACCCTTTTCTCTACGGAATGGTCGAAGCGACTCATCGACAAACTGAGGTGCGGTCAATTCGACGTCTGGACGACAGATGACAGGCGTTCCTTCGGGTGCCTTTACCGGAATTTCTATCGTAAAGAGTGCGCCCCCTTCGGAGGATTGCCCAACGGTGACTCGTCCATGTTGAATTTCAACAAAGTCTTTGACGATGCTGAGACCCAAACCTGTTCCCCCGAAGCGCGCACTCCCCGGAATCTGATAAAATTTTTCAAAAATCGAGTCCCGAAACGGCTCGGATACTCCTGGACCGCTATCACCCAAATCGATAACAGCAAGAGGTTCAGAATTTTCGTGAAGCTGGCATCGGATCGCACCTCCTGCCGGCGTGAACTTGAAAGCATTCGACAAAAGGTTGACCAAAATTCGTTCCAATTTTTCGACGTCGATTTGAGCCGGCATTGACAATGGAGTAATGACCGAGAATCGAATGTCTTTTTCCTTGGCCATATTCTCAAAGCTGGAAGCAATATGTTTTATAAGCTTCGCCAGATCCGCTTCATAGTAGGTTACGGTTGCCTTCCCGGCTTCGAGTCGTGCAACATCCAAAAGATTGTTGATTTGCTTGAGTAGTCCGCGTGCGTTCCTCTGAGCCAAACCAAGTCGCTCCATTACTTCTTGGGGAAGCCCCATCGACAAGAGATTTTCAATGGGAGCCAGAATCAAGGTTAATGGGGTGCGCAATTCGTGGCTGACGTTGGCGAACATCTGAGTCTTGAATTGGTTGAGTGCCTTCGTTTTTTCGTAGAGATTACGAATCTCATCGTACGCGCGCTTGAGCTCCTCTTCTGTCTGCTTAATATCTTCGACGTCGGTCCAAGTACCGTACCAGTTAACTATTTTTCCCTTCTCATCATGTAGCGCCTTCCCGCGAATCAACCACCAGCGGTAAGCGCCATCTTTGCGGCGCAACCTACATTCGAGCGAATAGACACCATCGGTTTGCCACGCATGTTTCCAGGCCTCCCACGCCCGCTGCCGGTCGTCGGGGTGAAATGGGATGTTCCATCCGTGGCCGTGGCCTTGTTCCACCGTTAAGCCGGTATATTCCTCCCACTGTTGATTGAAGTAGATATTCAGGCCGTCGGCTCCTGTGATCCAAACGATCTGTGGTACAGCCTCGGCAAGTGTGTCGAATTCGATGACGCTTTTCGTCGCTTTCGCAGACGGGGCGAGGGCCGTTGGAGCATTGTGATTAGCTCGTCTATAGCGGTCATGAAATACAGCGGCAACGCTTGGGCCCGTGGATCGAGGCCGAGCATCGGCGGACAATCGCGGATTCCTCGGGGCAGTCTCTGCCAAGATTTGCCGGGAGCGTTTGCCCCCCCTCCACGCCCGGAATTCCGCCGGGGAAAGGGTGCGATGCATTCTCATGATGGCCACCTCCTTCCAAAGGATAGGTAAGTTGCCGCTTGTCGGGAAATTCGGCCGATTGTAAGCAGGCGTATGGTGAACCCGTCATGAAGAGATGGCTTGAGAGACGCGAGAATCGTGTCCATCCAAAGGGCCCCCGAACGTTGGTCCAGCGCCCGCAAACCGGCGCGCTTACCCGGTCGTCCATCAGTTGCGCCTCGAACGCCGCCTCGTCGACTGCGCATCCCGGAAGGTGCCCCTTCGTCCCGTCGGCGACCGGGCCCGACACCCACACACGAAAATTTCGCCGTTGAATGGAGCGAAGGGTCGGACGAACATTAGACGAAGTCACAACTTCGTGGTCCGAAACGACTTGATGACAAGTCTACTCGGTCCGCGCTCATACATACGGCACCTGACAGCGTACGCACCGCCCGGTTCACCCGAACTCACCATCATCCCCGCTCCCGCCTGCGAACAGTCCAATCCCCATAGCGGTAAAGTTCCGGCCGCATTGGGCCGCTCCGCGGTTTCCTCCCTTCAGTCTTGCCGACACCTTCTCCCGCGCGCTTCGCTGCGTTCTCGACCTCCTGCCGATAAGGGTAAGTGTCGAACCACCCGTTGCCGGTCACAGTCGCTTGTCGAAAGGCGGCCCTTCGCACGTCAGCGGACGCTCGCGAATCGCTTGCGAAGGGCCGCTCATGGCCCAGATTGTGTCAAAACGCTTTTTGGGGCGCTAAAATTTGCCATCCGATCGCGAGGGATGAGCAAGATGAAGCGGTTCGTTCAAGGTGACAATCGTACGCAAAGCTTT
>NZ_CADIKM010000043.1 GCF_902859895.1 Pararobbsia alpina | reverse complement strand
AGTGCCCGCTTGCATGGCAGGTTACGATCTTCATGGTGCTACAGTCGATGCTGTCGTTCACCGTATTTGGTTGGCTGGCTCCAATCCTGCGTGATCGCGGTGTCCCGGCCGGCCACGCTGGTCTGGTGGTGTCGGTCTCGGTGATCCTCCAGACACTGGCGTGCCTGGTGGCGCCAGGGATGGCAGCGAAACTCCCAAACCAGCGTGTACTCAATGCTGTCGTGGTTGTGCTGGCTGTCAGTGGCTTCCTTGGCTGTCTGTTTGCTCCACTTTCAACACTGTGGTTTTGGGCGGTTGTACAAGGGATCGGTCAGGGCGCGCTCACCTCGATAGCGTTGACGCTGATTGTGCTGCGCTCGAGAAACGCGCACATTGCCGCCGAACTTTCCGGGATGGTGCAGGGAGTTGGCTATGGCGTCGGAGCGGCGGGCCCGCTGTTGGTTGGGGTGCTGCATGGCTGGACGGGAAATTTCGATAGCGTGGGATGGATGTTCGCTGCGGTTGGTGTCGCTGCTATCGTTTTTGGCTTCCTTGCAGGGCGCGCCCGTTACGTGAAGGGTGTGTTGTACGAGATCCGCATGATCGAGCGGATAGTCACTGAAGTGTGACCCGGGTACAACAATGCGCTCGCGCCTCTGATGGATCCTTGGGTGGTCGTATACGGTCCGAGTGGAAAACTGACTGATAGCGCTGAATGCGCGGACTGAGCAATTTCACCAATACATTGCATCGACGGATTGAACGCGCATGTCATAAAGTCGGAAAACGCGCGGGCTGTCGACAGTGCGCTGACGTGCCTGCGCCTGTTCGGCATCGACCTCCGCCCACTCGCCCTCGAATCACAACTGTAGAAGATCAGGTTGATCTACAAATACATCGACGACGCGCACGGGATTCGTGTCCGTTACGTAGTCGTCGAGTGCCTCAGGAAGGTTCGATCAGGACATCGCTTTACATCGGTTTTCTCAGTGGTCAAAGAGCGGTTCAATCGCGATCGACAGCAGGCGTGCACCAGGTCCGAGCGGACTCAGGTCCAGCGCTTCAGGCCGGCGTTCGAGCCACAGGCCGTTCATCGGCGCAAGCGAAACGTGGCGCAGCAGCGAGCTGGAGAGCGTCCATTGACTGTCGACGGAGAGCAGCACCTGGTTGGCCGCCGGCGTGACGCGCAACGAATGGGTATGAGCACTGACTACGGCGCGGCACTTCTCGCGCCGTGTCATGACATTGAGCACTTGAACTGGCCTGGGGACCAGTGTGACCCACACATGTAGGTCGCCAGAAAACTGCACCGGTTGACCGCTGCGGGCGACCAGCTGGCCATCCTGTGAATGCAGTCCGACTGCACCGTCGTCGAGCAAGACCAGCGTGCGATCGAATCCGGGAAACTGCGAAAACTTCGCGGCCCCGCTCAGCGTCGCGAGGCTGACGCGCCACGGCACGCCGTCGTCGTACTCGGCGCCGCGTGCGATGGTCCGCGTGACACCGCCACCGTTTGCCCAAGGCTCGGGCGCGAGCGTGACGCAGTTGAAGAACCGCAAGGCCGATTGCGATGCCCTGGACGACGGAGGCAGCGACGACTTGTCGTCAGCCGATTCAGGTGACGCGCGCTTCGCACGGGACAGATCAGGCATTATCGACTCGCACTCCCCGCGCCAACATGCGCTTCGAGTGCACTGATCACCTCGAACAGATCGCCGACGAGCCCAATGTCAGCGACCGAAAAGATCGGCGCGTCCGGATCCTTGTTGATTGCGACGATGGTCTTCGAGTCCTTCATCCCGGCCAGATGCTGAATCGCCCCCGAGATGCCGAACGCGAGATAGACATCGGGTGCGACGATCTTCCCGGTTTGCCCGACCTGCGCGGTATTGGGCGCGTAGCCCGCGTCCACCGCGGCGCGCGATGCGCCGAGCGCCGCGCCCATGCTGTCCGCCAGATGTCCGAGCCGATCCATATTGTCCTTCGACACAAGTCCGCGCCCGCCCGAGAGGACGATGCGCGCGTTGGGCAGGTCGCGGCCGGTCTGTGCCGATGCCTGTCGCTCGATGAGCTTCGTCCTGGCAAATCTGGCCACCGGTTCAAGCATGACACGCGTGGCGTTGCCACCGCTGTCCGCAACAGGCGCAAACGGCGATGCCCGGAACGTTGCGAACGTCACGGCGCTGGCGCTGCTTACGTGAGCGATGACGCTTCCCGCATAGAGGCCGCGCACGAACGCGCCTTCGCCCTCGACTGCGATCACGTCCGGAATAAATGCGCCGCCGGCCAGCGCCGCCGCACGCGGTAGTGCGCTGCGACCGAGCGTGCGATGACTCGCGGCAATCAGCGAATACGACCCATGCAGGGCGTGAAGTTGCGCCGCGAGCGTTTCAGGCACGAGCTCCTCATTCGCTTCACCGGCCATCACGAGCACACGTTCCACCCCGGCGATCTTTTCGACAGAGGGCGCAAGCGCGGCATCAGGCAACAACAGATCGACAGGCAGACCTTGTTGCATGACAGCGCCGATGACTCGAAGCGTTGCCTTGGCAACGCGGCCGTTTTCTGTTTCAGCTACGACAAGGCTTCTCATGCCGGCACTCCTGTTTGATCGAACACGCGCCGTTCCGCGAGGGCTGCGATAAGCGCGGCGGTATCGGCGACCTTGATCCCCGACTGGCGAACCGGCGGGTCGCAGAGTTTGACGATGTGAGCCTGCGGCGTCAGTTCGACTGCGAGGGCAGCGGCATCGACGATCGCGAGCGGCTTCTGCTTCGCCTTGACGATGCTGGGCAAGCTCACGCGACGTGGCTCGGCAAGGCGTAGATCGGCGCTGACGACCGCCGGGCCTTCGAGGAGCCACGTCGCCGTACCGGTATCGTCACCGGAAGTCACAGACCAGTCGTTACCGTGCGCGGCGAGCGCGCTCGCATTCAACGCCTGCGGCCAGTCGAGCAGGGCGGCGAGCATCGCGGCAACGCCGCCGATATCGTCGTCGATTGCCTGTTTACCGCACAGCACGAGAGCGTATTCGCGGCTGGCCATGTGAGCGTTCACCAGACGGGCCACGGCCAGCGAATCGAGCGTGGAAATTGCCGCCGCTGTGTCAATCAGCACGGCATCGTCAGCGCCCATCGCGAGCGCCGTGCGTAGCACGTCCTGGCTGGCTTGCGCGCCGCAGGTGATTACCGTCACTCTTGATGCGGCACCGGTTTCCCTGAGTTGCAAGGCTTTTTCGACGGCGCATTCGTCAAACGGATTGAGTGACATCTTGAGGCCAGTGGTGTCGATCGCGCCGTTCGCAGCGACCCGAACGCGCACATTCGCATCAACCACGCGTTTGACTGGAACCAGAATATTGATTGTCATGTCTGGAGCATCCTTTGATCAGGAGACTGCGCCGGAACCGTATTTGCCCACCAGCAGCGCGCCGCTGGCAAACCGGTCAAGTGCATAAGGCGCAAGCGATACATCGGTGGGTAGGCCGAGCGCATGCTGGGCGAGGATCTTGCCGATGCCCGGCGAGAGCTTGAAGCCGTGCCCCGAAAAACCGAAGCCGACCACCAATCCTTCGACATCGCCGACCTTGCCCAATACGGGGTTCCAGTCGGGGGTCACGTCATAGACGCCGGTCCACGACGAAGCCAGACCCGCGGCCTCGTAAGCCGGAAAACGTTCGGCGACTTGTGCGCCGACTTCCACAACGTAGTCGAGTGAGATATCCCCTTGTTCCGTTTCCGGCGAATTCAGCGTTTCGCCGATCACGCCTTCCGACACCAGCATCTGGCTGCCGCCATAGCTGCGGTAATAGAGCATGCCGGCCGAACCGAGGTCCTTGAACGCGGGCATCTTGAACGAGTACGCGGCGCCGTCGCATTCGAGCGCGAGCACCGTATGACGTTCCGGCTTGACCGGCAGCGGCACGCCGAGCCAGCCGGCGAGTTCCGGCGTCCAGATGTTTTGCGTGCTGATCAGGGTGCCGCAGCTGAAGTTGCCCGCGCTCGTTTCCACACCGGTGATCCGCTGCCCCTCGCGGACGATGCCCGTGACCGTCACACCTTCCATGATCTTGACGCCGTGCCGGCGCGCCGAGCGGGCGAAACCGGTCGCGACCAGATATGCGTCCGCAAAGCCTGCTTCCGGCTCGTAGCCGATCAGTGCCGCGTCGTCGAAGTTCGCGATCGGCAACCGCTCGCGCGCCTGTGCCTTGTCGAGCAGGTGCACTTCGATCCCCATATCCCGCTGCGCGGCGAGCGAGGCGCGCAGCGGTTCCAGCTTGTCTCCCTCGGGCGAGCAGATCAGATAGCCGCATTTGACGAGGCCGCAGGACGCTTCGTCGTCGCCGAGGTAGTCGGCGAAGTTATTGAATGCCCACCACGACAAGCGGGCAAGTTCGACATTCTGGCGCACCGAATAGTGCGTGCGCAGCAGGCCGGACGACTGCGATGTGGTGCCCGCGCCGATCGTGCCCCGCTCGACAACCAGCACGCTTTGCGCGCCCAGGGCGGCGAGATGATGGGCAACCGACGCGCCGATGACACCCGCGCCGATCACGATGAAATCGTAGTGACTCATGTGGACCTCTGTATGGGCAATGAGGTGAATTTTAGGAAAACGACGGGCGCGCCAATTTTGAATTAGGCAAACTTATGGCAAGCCAATGCAATTTCTCATCCTGAACACCGGCCCTCCGAACCCCGGCACCATGGTGTCGTACCGCACAGGATGACCGGCACGTCGCCCACGCGAGCGGAGCATTCCATGAGACGAACCCCGATCCCGATCGACCTGCGCGCGCTGCAGGCCTTTGTGGCCGTCTGCGACAGCGGCTCGATGACTGGCGCGGCAAAGCAGCTCGGTGTGAGTCAGAGCGCCATCAGCCAGGCGATCGCCACGTTGGAGCGCGACCAGGGCCTGACGCTGTTCGATCGGGAAAGCCGTCCACCGCGCCCGAATGTAGCGGGGCGCGCGCTGCTGGAACTGGCGGGCCCGCTGATCGAGCATGCGCAGATGGTGACCGCCCGTATCGGCGATGCGTCGCATACAGGAAAAATGCCGGTGCGCCTGGGTTGTATCGATTCCTTCGCGGCGACCGTCGGGCCTGAATTGATCCGCGCGATGTCGAACTCGGAGCGGCAGATTTCAATGTGGTCCGGCCTTACGCCGGGACTGAGCAAGCAGTTGCACGACCGGGAACTGGATATCGCGATCTGCACGCAGACCACGCTGAATGACGCGCGGATCGTCGAAGTGCCGCTGTTTTCCGAGGCGTTCGTCGTGATACTGGCACGCAGTCATTTAAACGGTCGCCGCAATATAGACTGGCGCACGCTGGCATTGGAACTGCCGCTGATACGCTATACGGCGCGCTCGGTGATAGGCCAGCAAATCGAGCGTTTCGCGCGGCATCTCGGCATCAACAGTCCGCGGCGTTACGAGTTCGATGCGACTGACCCGTTGTTGAGCTTGGTAACCGCACGGGTGGGTTTTGCGATTTCGACGCCCTTGTGTCTGTGGCAGGCGCGGCACTACCTGGACGATATCGCGGTGATGCCATTGCCGCCGAGCCGGCTCGGGCGGCGCGATTTTTTCCTGTTGCATCGTCAGGGCGAGTGGGATCAGTTCGCCGGCGACATCGTCATGCTGACACGCGGTGTGTTGGACCATGCGATTCAGCCGTCGCTGGCGCGGGCGCTGCCCGATCTGCCAGACGATGCCTTGCGCTGAAATGTATCATTGGGAGGCTATTCGATGAACGACCTGTACGGCTTGCAGCGAGGCGAAGCGCCGTTGCTGATTTCGATTCCGCATCTGGGCACGCACATCCCGACCGATTTGCGCGACCCCTACTCGGATGCCGCGCTCACGCTAGTGGATACCGACTGGCATCTGGACCGCCTGTATGACTTTGCGGCGGAACTCGGCGCGACTGTACTCGGGGCACGAATCTCGCGCTACGTGATCGACCTGAACCGGCCGCCGAACGATGAGAGCCTGTATCCGGGACAGACCACCACGGGCCTGTGTCCACGCGAAACGTTCCGCGGCGAACCGGTCTACAGAAACGGCCGCGAGCCGGACGCCGCGGAAAAGCAAGGGCGCGTCGAGAAATACTGGCAGCCGTATCACGCTGCGCTTGCAGCGGAGCTGGCTCGCTTGAGAGAGCGGCACAAGAATGTGCTGCTATGGGAAGCGCATTCGATTGCGAGTGTCCTGCCGCGCCTCTTCGACAGCAAATTGCCGGATTTCAACCTCGGCACGCAGGACGGCCGCACGGTCGCGGCCGCGGTACAACATGCGGCCGAAAACGCAGCCGCCGCGAGCGAATTCACGTGGGTCGCGAACGGCCGCTTCAAGGGCGGCTACATCACGAGGCACTTCGGCTCGCCGCAAGCTGGCATCCATGCGATCCAGCTCGAGATGTGTCAGTCGACGTATATGAACGAAGCATCCCCGTTCAACTATGACGAAGCGCGCGCGGCCAAGGTGCAGCCGGCCTTGCGACGCATGGTCGAAGCGTCGTTGCACGCGGTTCAGGCGCTATAGCGAGAATTTGTATAAGCGGTGCTGTTGACTCGACTTAACCGCACACCTCGTTTTTGTGCGAAGTCGCACCACTCGCAGCACCGATGTGCACCGCATTCAAGCCGGCAAGCCGTTCAGCATCGATATCAGGAACAGCGCACTGCGAGCGCACTGCGCCCAATGCGTTTATTATCGGGAATCTTTGATTCACATAGATAAACATGGCACAAACGTTGCGTTGATAAACGCGTGGATTGCGAGGGCATCGGCAAGCGATCAGTCAGCAGTGCTCGATTGCGGATAGACGAAGATCGACAGAAATTGAATGGGAGTCTTGATCAGACGTTCAGGACCGTGCGGTATCTGGCCCTGAAAGGTGAGGGTGTCGCCGGGATGGAGGATGTAGGTTTGCTGGCCGTGGCGGTATTCGATCACGCCCTTGAGCATGTGGATGAGTTCCGTGCCGGGATGTTCGAACACCGGTAAACGCTCAGCCTCGTCCTCCATCGTGATCAGAAAGGGTTCGAAGAGTTTGCGTGGCCCCTGGTCGTAGGCAAGCAGGTGATAGGTGTGGCCGCTTTTGGTGCCCTTGCGGACGACCTCCATGCCGGCGCCTTTTTTGACGAGTTGTGCGCCGCCTTGTGGCACGTCGAAATTGCGGAACAGCGCGGAGAGCGAAACGCCGAGCGCCTGGGCAATGCGGTTGAGGATCTCGAGGCCCGCGGAAGTCTGCGCGTTCTCGATCTTCGAGAGCATGCCGCGACTGATGCCGGCCTGCGCGGAAACCTGAGCGATGGTCAGGCCGTGGCGCTGGCGCAGTTCGCGGATGGTGGTGCCAAGGTAGCGTTCGAGAGGCGATTTGTTCTCTTCACCGGTTTGCATGTAGGCCTCACAGAAAAGGAAAGCGTAGCAGATCGGAGCGCCGGATCGCGCTCACAGAGTTTCATACGGAGAATCTTTGTTGCATCGCAATAAAGTATCCGGCTGATTGAAGACAAGCTTGAGGCGCGCCGCAAGCGGCGTTCGAGAGCGTGTTGCATAGCCTGGCCACACGCGTTGCGTGCGGTTTTCCCAAACCACCATGGATCGAGTTGCAAGGAGTGGCGATGAACATGAACGATGCGAGCAAGCTGCAGGTCAACGAGCTCGGCTGCGTGCCCCGCTTCTGCTCGGCGGACGAGGCGCAAGCTTATCTGACGCAGCAGGGCGTGAAGTACGTGCTGGCGCAGTTTGTCGATATTCACGGCGTGGCCAAGGCGAAGTCGGTGCCGGTCGGTCATCTGAAGAGCGTGTTGAAAGCCGGTGCCGGGTTCGCGGGGTTTGCGATCTGGGGTGTCGGCATCGAGCCGAACGGTCCGGATTACATGGCGGTCGGTGATCTGCCGACGCTCACGCCGGTGCCGTGGCAGCCGGGCCTGGCACGCATCGTCTGCGATGGTCATGTCGATGGTCAGGCATGGCAGTACGATTCTCGCGTCACGCTCAAGAAGCAGGTCGCGCGGCTCACCGAGCGCAGCTGGACACTTTTCACGGGCCTCGAGCCGGAATTCTCGCTGCTGCGCCGTTCCCCTTCGGGTGCGCTGGAGCCGTGCGATCCGAGCGATACGCTGTCCAAGCCGTGCTACGACTACAAGGGCCTCTCTCGTACGCGTGAGTTCCTGGAAAAGCTCACCGAGTCGATGCGCGCAGTGGGGATCGACGTCTATCAGATCGATCACGAAGACGCGAACGGCCAGTTCGAAATCAACTACACCTACACCGATTGTCTGACCTCGTGTGATCACTACGTGTTCTTCAAGATGGCGGCCTCGGAGATCGCCAATGAACTGGGCATGATTTGCTCGTTCATGCCGAAGCCGTTCGCGAACCGTCCGGGTAACGGCATGCATATGCATATGTCGATCGGCGACGGTGAGCGCAACCTGTTTGCCGATCCAGCCGACAAGCTCGGCATGAGCCTCTCGCCACTCGGCTACCAGTTCACGGCTGGGCTGCTCGCGCACGCGCCGGCGTTGACCGCACTGTGCAATCCGACCGTGAACTCTTACAAGCGCCTCGTCGTCGGCCGCTCGCTGACGGGTGCGACCTGGGCACCGGCCTACATCAGCTATGGCGACAACAACCGCTCGACGATGGTGCGCATGCCCGGCGAGCGGATCGAACTGCGTCTGCCGGACGGCGCATGCAATCCGTATCTCGCGACGGCGGCTGTGATTGCCGCGGGACTCGATGGTGTCGATCGCGGCATGTCGCCGGGCGCACCGGCCAACGAAAACCTGTACGAGTGGTCGCCCGCGCGGCTCTCCGAACACGGTATCGGCGTGCTGCCGCAAAACCTCGAGCAGGCGCTCGACGCGCTCGAAAGTGACCGCGTGATCTGCGACGCACTCGGCCCGGTTGCCGATGAATTCCTCAAGCTCAAACGGATGGAGTGGCTCGAATACATGCGCCACGTCTCGGACTGGGAGCTGAAGACCTACCTCGAATTTTTCTAAGGAGAAGCAGTATGTGCGGAATTGTAGGTTTGCTGGTGAAGACGCCGGCACTGCGCGAGCGGCTCGGCGAACTGATGGTGCCAATGCTGGTGGGCATGACCGAGCGTGGACCGGATTCAGCGGGCCTCGCGGTGTTCGGCAATCCGGTCGATGCGAGCCAGCGCAAGCTGAGCATCTACGCGGGCTTTACGGAAGAAGGCGCGGATTTCGCGTGGCAGGCGCTGCTGGAGGCGCTGAACGTGATGGATGCCACCGCGCGTATCGACGCGAAAGGCAATCATGCGGTGTTGACTGTGCAAGGCAATGTCGAGGGTGTCAAGGCGTGGCTGCGCGAACGCTATCCGAAGCTCTATCTGCTGTCGAGCGGGCGCTCGATCGATCTGTACAAGGACATCGGCTCGCCGTCGCAAGTCGCCGAGCGCTATGACTTCGAGAACTTGAAAGGCTCGCATCTGGTTGGCCACACGCGCATGGCGACGGAATCGGCAGTAACGCCCGATCGCGCGCATCCGTTCACGGCGGGCGACGACTTCTGTCTGGTCCATAACGGTTCGCTGTCGAACGCACATGGGGTGCGCCGCAAGCTCGAACCGCAAGGCATTCGCTTCGATACGGACAACGATACCGAAGCCGCCTGCCGCTTTCTCGAGTGGCGTCTGCGTGAAGGCGACACGCTGCCGGTCGCATTGCAGAAAGGTTTCGAAGAACTCGACGGCTTCTACACGTTCCTGATGGGCACCTCGACGGAACTCGCATTGATCCGCGACCCGTTCGCATGCAAGCCGGCGGTGGTCGCGGAAAACGACGACTACATCGCTATCGCTTCCGAGTTTCGTTCGCTCGCGCATCTGCCGGATATCAAGCACGCCAAGGTCTTCGAACCTGCACCCGAGGAGATGTATGTATGGAAAGCCTGACGTTCGATCTGGAGCGCACGACGGTCCGTGAGCTGAATCAGTTTTTGCACAAGCCGGCGAGCGAGCTGGAAGGGCAAGTGGTGACAGTCGTGGCGCCGAACGGTGCGCATAACCTCGCAGTGGGCGTCGATGCGCCGGTACGGGTGACGATCGCTGGTCACGCCGGGTATTACGCGGGCGGCATGAACAAACACGCGACGATCGAGATCGACGGCAGTGCGGGCACCGGCGTCGCGGAAAACATGATGAGCGGCAAGGTGCATGTGAAGGGCTTTGCATCGAATGGCGCGGGCGCTTCGGCGCACGGGGGCCTGCTCGTGATCGACGGCGATGCGGGACTGCGCTGCGGCATTTCTTTGAAGGGCGGTGACATCGTGGTGGGCGGCTCCGTCGGCAGTTTCTCCGCGTTCATGGCTCAGGCCGGGCGCATCGTAATCTGCGGCGATGCGGGCGATGCGCTTGGCGACTCGCTTTACGAAGCAGTGCTCTACGTGCGCGGAGAAGTGAAATCGCTCGGCGCGGACGCACAGTACGAATCGATGACGGACGCGGACCTTGATGCCGTGCGAGACCTGCTCGTCGCTGCCGGCATGGACCATGACCCGGCGTCGTTCAAACGGATCGCCTCCGCTCGCAGGCTCTATCACTGGAACGCCGACGCGAACCAGGAATATTGAATATACGCTCTATAAGAAGGTCCCCATGGATGCCAAACCCGTTTTTTTCGCCCGCTTGCAGCAGGAAGAGTCACAAGGTTACGACCGCAAGACGATCAACTATATCCACTCCGCCGCGCAGCGCGGCCTCTATGAAATCCGGGGTCTCGGGGCGAAACGCCGCGTGCCGCATTTCGACGATCTGCTGTTTCTCGGCGCATCGCTCTCGCGCTATCCGCTCGAAGGGTACCGCGAGAAATGCGCGACGAAAACGGTGCTGGGCACGCGCTTCGCCAAAAAACCGGTCGTGCTGGACATTCCGATCACGATCGCCGGCATGAGCTTCGGTGCCTTGTCCGCGAATGTGAAGGAAGCCCTCGGCCAGGCTGCGAGCGCGATGGGTACCTCGACCACCACCGGCGACGGCGGTATGACCCAGGAAGAACGTCGCTCGTCGAAGACGCTGGTCTATCAATGTCTGCCGTCGCGCTACGGCTTCAATCCGGACGACCTGCGCCGTGCCGACGCGATCGAAGTCGTGATCGGCCAGGGCGCGAAGCCGGGCGGCGGCGGCATGCTGCTCGGGCAAAAGATCAATCCGCGCGTGGCGTCGATGCGCACGTTGCCGGCAGGCGTCGATCAGCGCTCGGCGAGCCGACATCCGGATTGGACCGGTCCCGATGATCTGGCGATCAAGATTCAGGAGCTGCGCGAAATCACCGACTGGGAAAAGCCGATCTATGTGAAGGTCGGCGCCACGCGCACGTTCAACGACGTCAAGCTCGCGGTGCACGCGGGCGCGGATGTGGTCGTGATCGACGGCATGCAGGGCGGCACGGCGGCGACGCAGACCTGCTTCATCGAGAATGTCGGCATTCCGACGCTGGCCGCGGTTCGTCAGGCTGTCGATGCGCTCGAAGATCTGAATATGAAAGGACAGGTGCAACTGATCGTATCGGGCGGTATCCGCACCGGTGCAGACGTGGCGAAGGCATTGGCGCTCGGCGCGGACGCGGTGGCGATCGGGCAGGGGATGCTGATGGCGCTGGGTTGCAACAGCGATGCGTACTTCCAGAACGGCGCGCTGCATTCGGCGGCGGCAGACTATGCGGCGCTGAACACGTCGCCGGGATTCTGCCATCACTGCCATACCGGCAAGTGCCCGGTCGGCGTGACCACGCAGGATGCGGCTCTCGAGCAGCGTGTCCAGCCGGATGAAGGCTCGCGTCGCGTGCGCAATTATCTGAAGACGCTGAACATGGAATTGACGACGATCGCTCGCGCATGCGGCAAGCAAAATGTCCATCACCTCGAACCGGAAGATCTTGTCGCAGTGACGGTCGAGGCGGCAGCCATGGCCCGCATTCCGCTTGCCGGAACCTCGTGGATTCCGGGGCAGGAGCGTGACTGAGCAGATTCTCAATCGGGCGGTGGCGTGTGTGCCTTCTTGTGCTCGTGCCAGACCGCCGGAGCGCACGCGTTCGCTCGTTTTTATTCAGACCGGGCCCATTGTTGCACGCGATTTTGGTCCTGTGCATACTACGCACTTGCTCGCGCCCCGGGACGGTCCTCTTCCCCGACGTTGCGCAACCGACGAACGTAGGGCCATGAACGTCAGCGCCGCCGTTCACCTTGAATGGCATCTGGAGATTCACGTCACTCGATGCCATGCGCCACGCTGGACATGATATTCGCTTCGCACCACGGGTAGATTTCAGAAAGCTGACATCGATCACTCCTGTAGTCGAGAAATGTCGGCGGCCAAGGACTTGGCCTTCGCGCCATATGTAGACCGTCATGAGGTTAAACGATGAAGCGTCATCCTTTGCCGAACACGTCTCAAGGGCTTCGCGACATCCGCCCGCTAAAGGTTGTCGCGGTTCATCCACTCGACCAGGACGGTGAGGAGCTGCTTGCGCAACTGCGGCGCATCGGGTGCCGCGTGTGCCGTTTCTGGCCGGCTCCGGCCATCTTGCCCGAAAATACCGATATCGTCTTCATGGCGATACGGCCCGAGACGATGTCGAAGCCGCTGCCTTGGCTCGAAGGGCCGGGCGCGCTCCCCGTGATCCCGGTGGTGAGCTACGAGAACCCGATATTCATCGAAATAGTGATCCAGTTGAATGCGTACTGCGCGGTGCCGTCGCCGGTGCGCTCATTTGGTGTGCTGACCGCGATCGCTGTGTCGCTGCATCAGCACAAAAGCCGGGTGGCGCTGGAACGCTATGCGCAGAGAGTCACTGAAAAGTTCGCAGATCAACGGAAAATACAACGTGCCAAGTCCATTCTCATGGAGACGCGCAATCTCACGGAGCCGGAAGCGCACGAGCTTTTGCGCTCGCGTGCAATGGGTCAGCGGCAACCTCTTGAAACCGTCGCGGATACCATCCTCAAGGCCCATGAGAGCCTGCATTTCTGATTGAGCGGGATTGCCGTCGATGTGCATGATCGATGCATGGTGCACCCGAACCGTGCTTTTTCACCCCAGGGTGGGGAGCTTCACAGTGTGCTTGATGCCGATTGCCGCGCTGGGCGTCGTTCGTACCGATGGCACGCCTCTTGCGAATCTGCTCATGCGAGCGCGCTGGCCGCTTCACAACGTGCGCGCTCGACGAAACATCCGCCCGCGCTTAGCAGCGGTTGGTTTGCACTGAATTTCGTCGTCCGGGACAAAGGCGTCTCGTGCGACAAAGGCCAAAAAGCCCGATAGCCAGGTTCGTCCTGGCTTCGGGCTTTTTTTTCTCCGCAGATTCCGCTGAACCCGTTGCGCGAGGAAAAGGCCGGACTCGAATGTCTTCACCCGCTCACGTTCGGACCATCGGACACACTGAAATCGAGGCATCGCGGAAACATGAAAAATCTTCCTCTCTCTTCGTCGCTCAGTAACGCGTCGAACCCCGCCAAGTCGTCCGCGACTGGCTGGCGCGGGGCGGTCCTGCTCGACAGATACTCCGTCCTGATCCTTGCGCTCTTGCTGCTGATCGCGATACCCGCGCTCACGGGTGCGTTCCGCCTCGGTTTGTTCGCGAAGTATCTGAGCTTCGCATTCTGCGCGGTCGGTCTTGTTCTGACGTGGGGCTACGGCGGCATCCTGAGTCTCGGTCAAGGGATCTTCTTCGGTCTGGGCAGCTACATGATGGCGATGTACATGAAGCTCGAGGCCAGTGCGAACGACCCCGCCGCGGCGGTGTTCGGAGGTGGCGGGACGCCGGTGCCGGATTTCATGACATGGAACAGCATCGACAAGCTGCCGTGGTGGTGGGTGCCGTTCGAGCATGGCTGGTTCGCCGTGCCAATGATCATCATTTTGCCGGCGCTGCTTGCGTTCGTGCTCGGCTATGCGAACTTCAGAAAGCGCGTGGGTGGTGTGTATTTCTCGATCGTGACGCTGGCGCTCGCATCGATCATGTCGATCGTCATCATCGGTCAGCAAGGCTATACGGGAGGTGTCAACGGCATCACGAACCTGCCTACTTTCATGGGCTACAGCGTGCAGAGCAATACCGCCACGCTGGTCATGTACTACGTGACCGCAGTGCTGCTGCTGTGCGCCGTGCTCGGTGGCCGGTTCATCCTCCGCAGCCGGCTTGGCAAGGTGCTGATCGCGATCCGCGATCGCGAGGATCGCATCCGTTTTTCCGGCTACGATCCGGCGCTCTTCAAGGGCTTTATCTTTGCGATTGCCGCGCTGTTCGCGGCGGTGGGCGGCGCCTTGTTCACCTTGCAGGTCGGCTTCGCGTCGCCTTCGGTGTGCGGCATCGTGCCATCGATTGAAATGGTGATTTATGCAGCGGTCGGCGGCCGTTTGTCTCTAGTCGGCGCGGTGTACGGCACCGTGATCATCGGCGCGGCGAAGAGTTTCCTCTCTGAAAACTTCGTCGGTTTCTGGGTCTATTTCATCGGCGCACTTTTCATTTTCGTACCGATGTTCCTGCCCAAAGGGCTGGCCGGTGTAATCGGCTGGCTGCGTGAGCGGCGGCCGGCTCGGCCGAGCAACAGTCAGGGAGCTGTGCAATGACACCGATGATTCTGGCAGTCGAAGGCCTTACCGTTTCGTTCGATGGCTTCAAGGCCGTGGACGATCTGAACTTCTATGTCGAAGAAAAGGAGCTGCACGTCGTGATCGGGCCGAACGGCGCAGGCAAGACGACGCTTCTCGACATGATCTGCGGCAAGACGAAGCCCACCGCAGGCACCATCGAGTTCAAGGGACTGTACCTGGAGAAGATGCTCGAGTATCAGATCACGCGCGCGGGCGTGGGTCGAAAGTTCCAGAACCCGATGGTGTATGAAGACCTGACGGTGTCCGAAAACCTCGAGATTTCGTATCCGAAGAAGCGCGATGTGATCGGCTGCCTGTTCTTTCACCGCAGCGAAACGGTACTCATTGAAATCGAACGCGTCGCGCGAATGATCTTCCTCGACGACCAGCTCGAACGTAAGGCGGCATTGCTGTCTCACGGGCAAAAGCAGTGGCTGGAAATTGGCATGCTGTTGATGCAGGCCCCCGAGCTGCTTCTTCTGGACGAACCCGTCGCGGGCATGAGCGCGCGGGAGCGCGAGCTGACGGGCGAGTTGCTGCGCAAGATCGCGGAAGGGCGCTCGGTGGTCGTCATCGAGCACGACATGGAATTCGTGAAGTCCGTTGCGCACAAGGTCACCGTTTTGCATCAGGGCAAGAAGCTGGCGGAAGGCAAGATGGACGTGGTGCAGAACGACCCGCGCGTGATCGAAGTTTACCTGGGACATTGACCATGCTGTCTATCGAGAACCTGAATGTCTTCTACGGCGAAAGTCATGTGCTGCATGACCTCAGCTTCGATCTCGAGGCGGGCGAGACCGTCGCAGTAATGGGGCGCAACGGGATGGGCAAGACGACCTTGCTGAAGGCGTTGATCGGAATGATTCCGTCGCGCAGTGGGCAGATCAGGCTCAACGACTGCGAGCTCGTCAGCGCGAAAAGCTATGAGCGCGTCGCGGCGGGATTCGGCTACGTGCCGCAGGGCCGCATGATCTTTCCGTATCTGAGCGTCGAGGAGAACATCCTGTCCGGCATGGACCGGATCAAGCGGCCGGTGATTCCCGACTACATCTTCGACTCGTTTCCGGTTCTGCATGAGATGCGCAACCGGCGCGGCGGCAATCTGTCCGGCGGCCAGCAGCAGCAATTGGCGATCGCGCGCGCGCTCGTCTCGGAGCCCAAGGTGCTGATCCTCGATGAACCGACCGAAGGGATCCAGCCTTCGATCATCAAGGACATCGCGCGCGCATTGAACCGGCTGAAGAAGGAGCGCGACTTTGCGCTGATCGTGTCCGAGCAGGTGCTGACGTTCACGCTCGACATCGCGGACCGCTTCCTCATCATAGAGAAGGGACGCTTCGTGCATACCGACAGGCGCGAGAACGTCGACGCCGACCGCATCATGCGCTACCTGACCATCTGACGCGATGATTACCTATACATCCATCATCGGCAGCGCGTCGGACCCGCGCCTGGCCGATCAGTTGCATGAACTCGAACATCGCGGGCGCATGGACACGGTCGTGCTCACCGGTGACGACATCCGCCGTCACCGCCTGCGCACGCGCACACAGCGCGACGTGGAATGTGGGATCGCGCTCGATCGCCAGACGCATCTTTTCGACGGCGCGGTGCTGCATCTGGATGCTGACGCGGCGCTCGTCGTGCGCACGGAGCACACGCGCTGGCTGCGCGTGGAGGCGCGCGACGCCGCCAGCGCGCTCGAACTCGGGTACTTCGCCGGCAATATGCACTGGGCGGTGCGCTTTGCCGAGAACGCGCTGGAGATCGCGGTGAAGGGACCGGTCGAAGACTACCGCGCGCGGCTCGCGCCGATGTTCGAAGCGGGGCGCATCAGCGAGATCGCCGCCGATTCTGAAAACTTGCACGAGCACGCGCACGCGCACGAGCATGACTGAGTTTACGAGCCTGCTCGCGAGCCTGCAGCAATCGGACAGCTTTTTCCCGAGCGGTTCGATGGCTTTCTCATGGGGCCTGGAGGCATTGCAGCAGGATGGACTCGTGACCGATGTCGCATCGCTCGCGGTGTTCGTGAGAGCGCAGGCGCTCGAACGCTGGGCGAGTCTCGACCAGGGCATCGTGTGCGCCGCATGGCGGGCGGACTCGCTCGATGCATGGCTCGACGTCGACGCCGCTGCCGAAGCCATGACGCTGCCCGAACCGATGCGGCAGGGCTCGCGGCGGCTCGGCCGCACGCTTGCCGAAGTGCATGCGCGGCTTGATGCGGCGCTTGCGAGAGAGCTGCGCACGGCCATCCTTGCCGGACGTACACCGGGCCATCTGCCGGCCGTGCAGGGCATGCTGTGGCGCAGCTTCGGCATCGGCGAGGGCGAAGCGCGGGCCATCTCCGCGCATGCGGCGTGCACGGGCGCGGTGAGTTCGGCGGTGCGGCTGGGCATCGTCGGCCATCTCGATGCACAGCGCGTGCTGACGAGCCTGCGCGCGCCGCTCGCCGCCGTGCTGGCGCGCCCGGCGCCTCATCTTGAGGAACTGTGGTCCAGCACCTTCGCTGCAGACATCGCGGTGATGCGCCGTCACCGACACGATGCTCGGCTCTTCGCCAACTGAACTGAATGAGACGGGTGCGCGAATGCTATTGACACCGACCGAATACGAACGCCTCACACTCTTCACCGCTGCGCAGCTCGCGCGGCGTCATCGCGACAAGGGGCTCAAGCTGAACCATCCCGAAGCGGTCGCCTTTATCGCCGACGAGATCCTGGAAGGCGCGCGCGAAGGGCGCAGCGTTGCAGACCTGATCGCCTACGGCTCGACGCTGCTGACCGAAGACGATGTGCTGCCCGGTGTGGCGGACCTGCTCCCTGTGCTGCAGGTGGAAGGCTCGTTTCCCGACGGCACCAAGCTTGTCACCGTGCACCAGCCGATCCGCGCGGGCACGCAAGCATGTCTTCCCGACGCGCTTGTACCCGGAGAGCTCCTCGCCGCGGACGGCGAGATCGAACTGAACGCGGGCCGCGCAAAGGTCGTGCTGAGCGCGATGAACACCGGCGACCGCCCGATCCAGGTCGGCAGTCACTTCCATTTTTTCGAGGTCAACCGAGCATTGCGTTTCGATCGCGCGGCTGCGTTCGGCATGCGGCTCGACATTCCTGCGGGGACGGCGGTGCGCTTCGAGCCAGGCGACAACAAGGAGGTGACGCTCGTCGCATTCGGCGGCACTCAGGAGATCTTCGGCCTGAACGGGCTGACCGACGGCGCTGTCGACGAGACCGGCCTGCGTGAAGCGGCCATCGGCCGCGCGGTGTCGCGCGGCTTCAAAGGAGCCTGAATGGTTACGATGACACGCAAGGCCTATGCCGAGATGTTTGGCCCGACCACCGGCGACGCGGTGCGCCTCGGTGACACGTCGCTTCTCGCCGAGGTCGAACACGACTACGCGGTGCCCGGCGACGAATGCCTGCACGGCGGCGGCAAGACCCTGCGCGACGGCATGGGACTGAAGGCGGGCCACGACAGCGCGGACGGCGCGCTCGACATGCTGATCTGCAACGCGCTCGTGATCGATCCGGTGCTAGGCATCGTCAAGGGCGACATCGGCATCAAAAACGGACGCATCGTCGCGATCGGCAAAGCCGGCAATCCGCAGGTGATGGACGGCGTGCATCCGAAGCTCGTGTGCGGCGTTGCGACCACGGTCAAGGATGCCGAAGGGTTGATCGCGACACCGGGCGGCATCGACGTGCACGTGCATTTCGATTCCGCGCAGCTGTGCGAGCATGCGCTTGCGTCAGGATTGACCACGCTGATTGGCGGCTCGCTCGGCCCGATCACGGTGGGAATCGATTGTGGCGGTGCGTGGAACGTCGGGCGCATGATGCAGGCGTCCGAACAGTGGCCGCTCAATTTCGGCTTCCTCGGGCGCGGCAATTCGAGCAAGCCGGGCTCGCTCGTCGACCAGCTGCGCGGCGGCTGCCTCGGGCTCAAGATCCACGAGGACTGGGGCGCGATGCCGGCCGTGATCGATACGTGCCTGAGCGTGGCGGACGAATTCGACTTCCAGGTTCAGCTGCACTCGGACACGCTCAACGAATCGGGCTTCCTGGAAGACACCATCGCCGCGATGAAGGACCGCACCATCCACATGTATCATACGGAAGGCGCGGGCGGCGGCCACGCGCCGGACATCATCGCGGTGGCGGGACGATTGAACTGCCTGCCGTCGTCGACCAACCCGACAAACCCCTACACCATCAACACGTTCGACGAACACCTCGACATGATCATGGTGTGTCATCACCTGAATCCCGCGGTGCCTGAGGACGTGGCGTTCGCGGAATCGCGGGTGCGCGCGCAGACCATTTCCGCCGAGGACGTGCTGCACGATCTCGGCGCCATCTCGATGCTCGGCTCTGATAGCCAGGGCATGGGCCGTATCAACGAGGTGATCTGCCGTACGTGGCAGCTTGCGTCGAAGATGAAGGACCAGCGCGGACGCCTGCCACGGGAACGCTCGGTGCGTGGCGACAACGAACGCATCAAGCGCTATATCGCCAAGTACACGATCAACGCGGCGCGCACCTTCGGCATCGCCCACACGGTCGGCTCACTCGAAGATGGCAAGCTTGCCGACATCGTGCTGTGGCGGCCTGCGTTTTTCGGCATCAAGCCGGAAGTCGTGGTGAAGGGCGGCTTTATCGCGTGGGGAGCGATGGGCGATTCGGCGGCCTCCCTGATGACCTGCGAGCCGCTCGCGATGCGTCCGCAATGGGGCGCGTTCGGTCGCGCGCCGGCCTCGCTCGCGGTCAACTTCGTGAATCCGCTCGCAGTCGATGCGGGCGCGGCGACCAAGCTCGGGCTCGCGCGGCAACTGGTCGGCGCACACGGTACGCGCAAGCTCACGAAGCGCGACATGCTGCACAACGACGCCTGCCCGAATCTCACGGTCAACCCGCAAACCTTCGACGTGATGATCGACGGACAGATCATTCGCTGTGATCCGGCGCGCGAAGTGCCACTGTCGCGGCGCTACATGTTGCGCTAACCCTGTATGCGCTAGCCCTCTAACGGAGGCATTCGGTGCCAGTTGAACTAGAAGCTTTCAATATCCAGCCGGCGCGGCAGGCGACTCCGCGAGCGGCACGGGTCGGGATCGGTGGGCCGGTCGGATCGGGCAAGACGCGCCTGCTCGAGCAGTTGATCCCGCGCTTTGCTGCGCGTGGCATCGACCTGGCGGTCATCACCAACGATCTCGTCACGCGCGAGGATGCCGAGCGCGTGCGCCGCAGCGGTCTGATCGATCCGGCGCGGGTGCTTGCGGTCGAAACTGGCGCGTGCCCGCATACGGCGATACGCGAAGATCCCACATTGAACCTGCAGGCCGCCGACGAACTCGATGAGCGTTTCCCGGGCCTGCAGCTCGTGCTGATCGAATCGGGCGGCGACAATCTCGCTTCGTCGTTCTCGCTGGACCTGGTGGACTACTGGATCTTCGTGATCGACGTGGCGGCCGGTGACGATATTCCGCGCAAACGCGGCCTCGGTGTCGTGTCCTGCGATCTGCTCGTCATCAACAAGTTCGACCTGGCGCCTTACGTGGGCGTCGATCTCGAACGGATGACGCGGGAAGCGCGCGAGGTGCGCCGCCAGCGTGCAGTCGCGCTCACCAACTGCGCGACGGGAGACGGTGTCGATGTGGTGGTCGACGCGATCGTCGAGAACGTGCTCTTCGATGCGCATTGAAGCCCTGCCGGCGAGCGCCGGGCTCTCACAGCCGCAACTCGACCTGTGCTTTTCGCGCGGGCCGTCGGGTGCGACCTATCTGTCGCGGCAGCGCGCGGGGTATCCGTATCACGTGGGCCGCGTGCTCTCGCATGGACCCCATCTGGCAGATGCGCGATTGATCGTGCAGTCGTCGTCGGGCGGGCTGTTCGAGAACGATGACGTGTACCAGCATGTCGTCGCGACCGAAGGGGCGCGCGCCCGCGTGGAGACGGCCGCGGCCACCATCGTCCATTCGATGACGCGCGCAACGGCGCAATCGCGTGTGCGTGTCGAGGCGCAGCAGGGCGCGCAACTGGAATGGCTGCCGCATCCGTCGATCCTTTTTCCCGGTGCGCGGCTTGCCAGCAGCATTGACGTCGTGCTGCATCCGCGCGCGCGCATCCTATTGGCCGACTGCTATACGACGCACGATCCCGCAGGCGGCGAAACGCCGTTCGTCGCGCTCGACGCGGCGATCTCGGTGCGTAGCCCAACGGGCCTGCTGCTCGCGCGCGACCGATTGCGTCTTGAGGGAGCGGCGGGCCGCCAACTGGGTGGCGTGAGCGCGCGTTTCACCGCGCACGGCGGCCTGATGGTGCTGACGCTCGATGTCGAAGAAGGGGCCGCAGTCGCCCGCGCACTCGAACATGCGAGCGAGGATGCGTTCTATGCCGGCGCTGGCCTGTTGCCCGGCCACTGTGGAGCATTCATGCGGATCCTCGCCACCGACAGCTGCGCGCTGCGCACGACGCTCGAGCGTGCGATCGATGCGGTTCGCGACGCGCTGCGCAGCGGGTAAGCGCTGGTTGCGCGACAGCTTTCTTAAGCGAGCTTGGGCGCTTTACGATGGTGTGTTGCTTGTTCATAGGCGTATGCCATTGCGATCAGCGCTGCTTCGTCCCATTGACTGCCCACGAAGATAATCCCGAACGGCGAGCCCGATGCGTAGTAACCCGCTGGCACCGTCACGCCCGGCAATCCCGCGATATTGATTTCGCCGACCGTTGTTTCCTGGATCGTTTCCTTTCCATGAAGCGGCGGCAGTTCGCAGCGCATTTGCGGAAACACCAGCGCGTCGAGTTGCTGTTCGCTCATCACCGCGTCGAAGATGCGCAGATACTGCGCCTTGAGTTCGATGAACTCGGAAATGTCCGGCGGCGTGGTCGGGTTCGCGAGTGCCGCAGCGAATTGCGGCAGGTTGTGCATGTATTTGAGCACGCCCTTCGGACCGAACGCATCTTGCGAAGCGGTTGCCTTCGCGAAGTCGTCGAAGGCCTTCAAAGGGGAATCGGGACCCAAGCGCTGCAAGTATTGGTGAACGTCGTAGGGAATCGATTCGATGCCGCGCGCGTCAAAATTGACGAGCGGCGGTGTCGGCTTGCGCAGTGAAGCGAACGGCGTTCCGGCAAACGGGTCGTCGATGAGAATTGCGCCCGCTGATTGCAACTCGTGCTTCGCGCGTTCATAGAGCTGCGCCGCTTCATCCGATAGCGGCTGCGCACGCCAGCCTGGTCCGTACAGGCCGATTCGCTTTCCGTTCAACGCCTCCACGCTCAGCGACGCAGTATAGCCGCCCTCGGGTTGATGTCCGACCGAAGCCAGTGTTTTCGGATCTTCCGATGTGTATCCCGCGAGCACATCAAGGCACAGCGCCGCGTCGCGCACGGTTCGCGCAATCGGCCCGACCACGTCGCGATTGCCGGACAGCGGCACCACCCCTGCATTCGGCACGAGTCCGATGGTCGGCTTGATGCCAACGAGGTCTTGCGACGACGCTGGGTTCTGGATGGACCCGCCCGTTTCTTCGGCGAGTCCCAGTACCGCCATCGCCGATGCAACGGCGGCCGCTGTGCCTGCGCTGCTTGCGCCCGGTACGCGATCGGGCATCACGACGTTCAGTGTCGGACCTGCCCAGCTGTCGTTCGCATGCGTTCCCGAGTGGCTCAACACCGGCACGTTGGTCTTGCCAAGCATGATCGTGCCCGCGGCGCGCATGCGCGCCACGACCGGCGCGTCTGTCGCGGGCATCAGATCGACGCCGCCGGTCTTGCTGTAGAGCAGCGACCAGCCGGCCGTCGTCGGAAAACCGACCATGTCCATCGGATCCTTGATGACGACCGGGACACCCGCCAGCGGTCCCAGCGTTTCGCCGGCTGCGCGGCGCCGGTCGATGTCTCGCGCATCATCGAGTGCCGCCGGGTTCAGAAAGATAAGCGCGTTGTACTTCCCGTTGTACGTTTCGATCTGTTCGAAGCACGCTTGCGCGAGCGACTCGGCGGTAAAGCGTCCGCTTGCGAAACCCTCCTGTACCGCTTCTACGGTCAGACTCGCCAGATCGATGCCGACTTCGTCTTCTGAAGTTGCCTGCATGTTTGACAAATCATGTGTCATGTCGCATTCCGATTCATATTCTTGATTGAGTTTCGCGCAGCTTACAAAGTCTGTTACGGCATCTGGTTCACTCAACGTCTTACTTTGAGAGCGAACAATCCCTGCGGCCGGAAGTACAGCGCGACGATCACGAGCATAAGAATAGTAGCCTTGGCCATCGATCCGCTCAACAGAAGTTCGAACATCGACTGAAGCTGACCGATCGAGAACGCCGAAAGGAACGTGCCGAGCAAACTCTCGATTCCGCCGAACACCACGACGACGAAGGTGTCGACGATGTACTGCTGCCCCGTCACCGGTCCGGTCGACGCGAGCATCGTCAGTGCGCTGCCTGCGATGCCAGCCAGACCGCATCCCACGGCAAACGTTACAGCATCGACGCGTTCCGTGTCGATGCCCGCAGCACCCGCCATCGGGCGGTTTTGCATGACCGAGCGGATCCGCAGACCCCAGCGGCTGCGAAACAGAAACAGAAAGACCGCAAGCGCCACCGCGAACGTGAGGAACAGGATGAAAATGCGGCTAAGAGGGAGAGCGATGTTCGGCGTGATATTCCACGCACCTTTCAGCCATGTTACGGTCGGCACACTCACGTCGATGGGGCCGAAGACCTGCCGGTAGACCTGCTGAAGCACGAGTGACAGGCCCCATGTCGCGAGCATGGTGTCGAGCGGTCGATGGTAGAGTCGCCGGATCATCACGCGCTCCAGTACGAAACCAACGGCAGCCGTGACGACGAAGGCCACCACGATCCCGACCAGGAAGTACGCGCCCATCAAGCTAGGCAGGAAGCGCTGGAAGACGCCCGCAGTCAGGTAAGTCATGTATGCGCCGAGCGCCATCAGTTCACCGTGCGCCATATTGATCACGCCCATCAGGCCGAAGACGATGGCGAGGCCCACCGCCATGAGCGCGAGCACAGTGAAAAGCGACAGGCCGTTGAACACCTGTACGAGGAAGACGTCGAGAGACATGGTGGCGACCTTGTAAGTGAATGTCGCGGACGCGCTTACAGTGCGCGTCCGTCATGCTGTTGCGAAGCGGATCTAACCCAGCTTCGGAAACGGGTTCGGCTCGATCAACGGCGAGGTGTAGACGATGTCCACCTGTCCGTCGGGCCTGAACGTCCCGATCAGCGAGTGCTTCCACAAGTGATGATTGCTGACATGGAAATGCACATCGCCTTCGGGCGCACTCCATGCGAGTCCCGAAGAGGCGGCGACCACCTTCGCGACATCGGTGCTCTGCGCCTTCTCCACGGCGAGCTTCCACAGATAGACGGCGGTGTAGGCGGCTTCGAGCGTATCGCCCAGCACGCGGTTCTGACCGTACTTCGCCTTGAACGCCTTCACGAACTTGTCGTTCTGCGGATTCTGCTCACTCTGGAAATATCCCATGCACGAGTAAACGCCCACCAGGTTGTCGCTGCCGATGCCGATCGCCTCTTCTTCGGTCACCGCCAGCGCCATGATTGCCTGGTTCTTGCCGGTTATCCCCACCGAATTGAGCTGCTTGTAGAATGCGACATTCGACCCCCCCACGATAGTCGACAGGATGACGTCAGGTTTCGCGGCCTTGATCTTGTTGATGACCGAGGAGAACTCCGTCGCACCGAGCGGAAAGTAATCCTCGCCGAGTACCGTGCCCCCAGCCTTTGCAATCGCCGCCCTGGCGATACGGTTAGTGGTGCGCGGCCAGATGTAGTCGGAGCCGATCAGATAGAACTTCTTGCCCTTGTTCTTTGCCAGCCAGTTCACGGCAGGGATCGTTTGCTGTGTCGCTTCCTGGCCGGTATACATGATGTTCTTCGACATCTCCAGACCTTCGTAATACGTCGGGTAGTAAAGCAGCCCGTTGTAGCGCTCGAAAACCGGGAGAACCGCCTTGCGCGACGCTGACGTGTAGCAGCCGAACACCGCCGCCACCTTGTCGCTTTCCACGAGCTTCTGCGCTTTTTCCGCGAAGGTCGGCCAGTCGCTCGCGCCGTCTTCGACGATGGGCGCGACGGGTCGTCCCATCACGCCGCCGGCCGCATTGATCTCCTCGATCGCCAGTTTCTCCGCGTCGACGACATGCGCTTCGGCAATCGCAATCGTCCCGGTCAGGGAGTGCAGAATG
Organism: Pararobbsia alpina; assembly: GCF_902859895.1. Taxonomy (GTDB): domain Bacteria; phylum Pseudomonadota; class Gammaproteobacteria; order Burkholderiales; family Burkholderiaceae; genus Pararobbsia; species Pararobbsia alpina. The sequence continues at coordinate 8,908 of NZ_CADIKM010000043.1, read as the reverse complement.
CCGACCTTTATCGGCTCGGCGGCGTTGGCTGCACGCGCGCCCAGCATGAGAGAACCCGGGAGTGCACTGGCGGCGGTTGCGGCAACGGCTGTCTTAAGAAAGTCACGGCGAGAGTTCTTCATGGTGCCTTCATATAGAAAGTTTTAGACAAAAAAAAGCCCGCAACTAAGGAAACCTTAGCTGTCGGGCTTTTTGGCCTTGTGCCGTATTTGACACCTTTGTCAGATGCGGCGGAATTCACTATGATCGTTGTGCAGGACTGGCGTGCTGCTGTTGATCACGATCGTACAAGAGCAAGGTCCATGCCAAATCAATCGCATCGACGTCGGAATCCGTCGATGGCTTGGCAGAGTCTTATGGATTGATTCAACGACGATGCGGCCAGCTCAGCAAGCCCTGTGAACGCCCACCAGCTTGTTCGGCAACGCGCCAAATTGTGGCAGACATGCACGGCGGCTGTGCGTAGCGAAACATGTGCGCACAAGTCTGTGGGAATGGACCGTCATCCACGAGGATTCGCATCGTCGTCACCGGAAACCAATATGTCTTCCCCCAGATATGAACCCGTGAAGATTGGCGTGTTGTATTCGACCACTGGCGTAACAGGTCTTATCGAATCTTCCCAGCAAAGCGCCACGCTCTTCGCCGCAGATGAGATCAATCGGGCAGGCGGCATCAATGGTCGGGAAGTCCAGCTTCATGTACGTGATCCGGGTTCCGTTGCGGCCAACTACGCGTCGATGGCCGAGGAACTGATCGTCGAGAAAGGCGTGCGGCTCATCATGGGCTGCTATATGTCGAGTGGGCGCAAGCTGGTGATTCCGGTGGTTGAGCGGCACAACGCACTGCTCTTCTACCCGACGCTCTATGAGGGTTTCGAATACAGCCGCAACGTCTTTTGCACCGGCACGCTTCCGAACCAGACCTGCGTGCCGCTGGCCGACTACATGCTTGAGAAGTTTGGCTCGCGCGTATTCATGATCGGCTCGGACTACATCTATCCTTATGAGACTAGCCGGATCATGAAAGACCTCGTGTTCGAGCGTGGGGGTGAAACGGTCGGAGAGATCTACGTGCCGCTCGACGCCAGCGAAGATCACTATCGTGCGATCGCGACCCGCATTGCTTCACAGTCACCCGACTTCGTGTTTTCGACAGTCGTGGGCGTCGGCGTCGAGCGCCTGTATCGCAGCTTCGCGAAGAGCGGCCTCGATCCGAGCGTGACACCGATCGCCAGTGTGACCACCTCTGAGGCGGAGATTGCCGCGATGGGCGCGCACCTTGGCGAAGGGCACTTCACATCGGCTTCGTATTTCCAGTGCGTCGATACGGCGATGAACCGGAGCTGTCTCGACAATTACCGACGCTTCATGGGCGGTGACGCCGTCACCAATATGTGCTGGGAAGCGGCTTACTTCCAGATGCAAGTCCTTGCGAATGCGATGCGCGACGTGGGCAGTGACAATCCGGTGTCGCTGCTGCGTGCGATACCGGGCATGGAGTTCGATGCGCCGCAAGGCCGTATCCGCATGGACGAAGAAAATCACCATGCCTATCTTCACACCCGGATTGGCCGGGCCAATGCAACAGGACAATTCGACATCGTCGCTTCGATGCCTGAGCGCCTGCGTGCTGATCCATTCGTGATCGTGCACACGCCGGTCAATGATGGACCTTCCGCCCAGGGACGGCACACTGTCGCGGGAGGTTAATCATGACGCGTAGTCCACATACTCCGCAGTCCTTGCAGGAAATACGATCGCTGCGAATAGCGGTTGTGCATCCGCCCGACCAGGACCGCGTTGAGTTACTCGAACATCTCAAGAGGATCGGTTGCAAGGTACAGGTATGTTGGCCTGATCTAGATGTCGAACTCGACGCGATCGATCTCGTGATCATGTCAGTCACGCCGCAGACTGCGGCTTATCACCATGCATGGCTCGGCGATAAGAATGCGCCGCCCATTATTCCCGTCGTGACGTATGAGAATCCGGTGGTGATCGAAGCGGTCATGCAGCTCAATGCGTTTAGCGTGATTCCCTCGCCGGTGCGCTCGTTTGGCGTGCTCACGGCAATCGCCGTCACCCTCGCACAGAACAAGAAGCACAAGTCTCTGCAAAAATTTATCCATCGCGCAGAGCAGAAGGCCGCCAGGCAGCGGACGATCGAACTCGCCAAGTCGATCATCATGAAGACGCAGCACCTATCGGACGACGAGGCCTATCAGGTGTTGTGTTTGCAGGCGCGCGACAATCACGCGTTAATCGAAACCGTCGCCGACGAAATCGTCAAGTCCGGTTCGATACGCCATTGACGTGCCTGTTAGCAGTGCGAGGCGCACTGTTGGTGTGCAACGAAGCACGGTTCTCGCACATGGCATGAGCAAGACAGTGATCGTTGAATATCGCCAGGCATCGTGAAGGACGGTCGTCAGCAAGACGGTGAGGGGGCTGGACAGGTCACGCGCAATCATGGGCACATTTGTTGCTCATTGTCCGTCGCAGCAGACGTCTGCGCCCCGATGAAAATCTGGCGAAGACAGCGGTAAAACCTGACTCAATGATGCCGAACGAGACAAAGACGTCCCGGTCGGCAAAAGGCCGAAAAGCCCGACTTGCCAGAGACACTGGCAAGTCGGGCTTTTTTTTGACTCAACGGCCAGGTAATCACGCAGACGCTGCACAAGAAGGTGTGTCGACGGACCTTGCTTCAGTTTGCTGACGACACGACTAGTCATCCTTTAAATCTTGATGAGGTTGATTTCATGATTCCTATCCCCAAGAAACGTACGCCCGAACGCGATCGCCTGATCGCGCTTCATAAGGAATGCACGGAGTCCATGCACGGGGTCGCTGGCTTTTCTGTTCTCAAGTGCGAAACGCCCGGCGACACCACGGTCGTGACAGGCGGCACCCATGAGCATCATGACTTGCGCCGTGTGCTGCTGCGCATGCGCGGTGTATCGCCGAAAAACAAACTCATCGTGATCTGCACGAAGGTGGAGGCCGAATGGCGCATCGGCCGTCTGTCAGGCATTCGCGGCGTGCCGCCGGTGTTTGCCACCGACGAGGTCTATACGAGCGAGCAGGATATCCAGCACGCCATCTTCCTGATGCGTCTTGACGAGATGCCGGAAACCGATGGCATGCCCGAACACTATTCGCAGGGCTACAAGCGCCGCGACGACAACTGGCCGGTGACCTGAACCGAGCCGCAGCCACGCCCTTTGTTGCGCGGCCCCACCCGGCGCCGAACCACCACGACCGCCGCTCACCGAGCGGCATGAAGGCAGGAGCGATTTTCCATGTGTGCAATGCGACTCACCGGCTATGCGGACAAGTTCAGCGTCCATCCCGGCGACACGATCAAGTTCTACGTCAACTGCGACGGGCCGGCGCAATATCGCGCGTCGATCGTCCAGATGATCAACGGCGACACCAACCCGCGCGGGCCGGGCTTTATCGAGAAAGACGTGACTGCTGATTGCGAGGGCAGCTATGACGGCCGTCCCCAAGCCGTCTACGGCGGCTCGTATGCCTACGTGCCGGATGCGCCGCAATTGAAGGTGGAGAGCTTCACGCTGCAATGCTGGATCTGGCCGACCACGCCGCGCACCGATGCGCGCTACTGGAAGCACGGCGAGCAGGGGCTCGTCACGAAGTGGTCGAAGGGTAAAGGCTATGGTCTTTTTATCAACGAGGACGGCTGCGCCGAACTTCGCATCAACGACAAGACCTTCACGACTGGCGCGCGTCTGCGAGATCACGCGTGGCATTTTCTCGCCGCGACCTTCGATGCGAAAACGGGTGCTGTCACGCTGTATCACGAACCGCAGATCGTCTATGCGCTCGACCCGGTCGTGCCGCCCGTGGAGGCGCAGTTCGCGGGTCCGATCACGCATTCGGACATTCCACTCGTTATCGCGGGTTTTGTGAAGGGACTCGAGAGTGGCCCGATCGGACGCTCGTCGCTGCCGCAGGGCGTGTTGATCGGCGGGCACTATAACGGCAAGATCGACAGCCCGCGTGTTTGTAATCGCGCGCTGTCGCGCTTCGAGATCGAGACGATGAAGGCCGGCGTTCAGCCGGGCCTGAGCGAGCGACGTCATTCCGGCCCAACCGGGCCGTTGTCCGAATGCATCGTCGCTGCCTGGGACTTTTCGGATGGCATCGACACGCTCGTCTGTCGCGACCAGGGACCCTACAAATTCGACGCGCAGCTCGTCAACTGCCCGACGCGTGCGATGACCGGCTACAACTGGGCCGGCTGCAACTTCGACTGGAAGCACGCGCAAAAGGAATACGGCGCGATCCATTTCCACGACGATGACCTCGACAATGCGCGCTGGGACGTCAGCTTCGAATGGAAGGTGCCTGAGGACATCAAGAGCCGCTTCTATGCGGCAAAACTCACGACGGCGGAAGGCGACGAAGATTACATCCCGTTCTGGATCGTTCCGAAACTCGGAGCCAAGAAGTCAAAGATTGCGGTGATGGTGCCGACCATCAGCTATATGGCGTATGCGAACGAACATGTCGCCTGTAACGCGGGTGGCGCCGAACTCTTCGTCTATCGCGTACCGATCATGCAGCAGCAGAACATGTTCCTCGCCGAGCATCGCGAGTATGGCGGTTCGATCTACGACACGCATACCGACGGCAGCGGCATCTGCCTGTCGTCGCGTTTGCGGCCCATCCTGAGCATTCGGCCCAAGTACGATCACTTTCTGGCACAGGCGCCGTGGCAGTATCCCGCGGACCTGCACCTTGTCTACTGGCTCGAAACGCTCGGCTACGAATACGATGTCTTCACCGACGAGGACCTCACCTATGACGGTCTTGCGCGCCTCGAAGACTACAACGTGATCATCACAGGCTCGCATCCAGAGCATAACTCGGGACCACAACTCGACGCGCTGCACGACTACACGCAGCGTGGCGGCCGCATCATGTACATGGGCGCGGACGGCTGGTATTGGGTGCATTCGTATCATCCGGCGTATGGCGGGCTGGGGCGCGGCATCGTCACCGAAATGCGTCGCTGCGAGTCGGGCATTCGCACATGGCGTGCCGATCCGGGCGAGTATTACCATCAGGGCACAGGCGAACTCGGCGGCATGTGGCGCTATCGCGGACGCTATCTGCATTCGGTTGCGGGGACGGGCATGTCGTCGGAAGGCTTTGATATTTCCAGCTACTTTTCGCGCACGCCGGAAAGTCTCGACGAACGCGTCGCGTGGGCATTCGAAGGCATCGACTATGAGGAGAACCTCGGCAACTTCGGTCTGGTCGGCGGCGGTGCGGCGGGTCTCGAACTCGATATCGTCGACACCATGCTCGGCTCGCCACCGCATATCCTGACCGTCGCGACTTCTGCGGGACGTCACACCGAAGCCTACCTGCTTGTCATGGAAGATTTCGGTTTCAACCAGCAGGGTCTGGACGGCACGGTTCATCCACGCGTTCGCGCCGACATCACGTTCCACGAAACGCCGAACGGCGGTGGCTGTTTCGCGTTCAGTTCGATCGCGTACTGCGGCTCTTTGCCCTGGAACAATTGCGACAACAATATCTCGAGGCTGACGAAAAACGTGCTCGATCGTTTCAGCGTCGACGGCCCGTTGCCGGCCGCGCCGGCGAGTGCGGTCGTCCATCGTGGGCGCGCTGACTATGAATCGCCGTCTGTCGTAACGACGAACTGATCGGTGGGGAGACCACGCCATGAGTGAAATCGTCGCGTCGCGCATTCCGACACCTGCGCGGTCGCTGTCCCTTGATGTCGATGCCTATCGCACGCTCGCGTTCGCGAAGATCGAGGACGACACGGTCTGGACTCGCGAATGGATCTGTATCGGTGTCGACGAGGACATACCGGACGTGGGCGACCTGCTGCCCTTCACCGCCGGCGACCATGCGGTGCACGTGCAGCGTCTTGCCAGCGGCCGGCTCGCCGGTCGCTTTAATCTCGCGCAGCACGGCGGCTGCCGCGTCGTGCCCTTGCAATGCCGGCAAGGCGCGAAGACGTCGTGCTCGTTCACGTCCTGTGGGCATAGCCGCGACCGTGCGCCGCTGCAGGCAGCCGAAGCCAAGACGCCCAGCCCCGAGATGTACCAGTATCTCGGGCTGCGTCCGGAGCGTCTGCTGGGCGTGCGGGTCGCGACCGACGGTCCGCTGATCTTTGTGCATCTCGACCCCGCAGGCGATGCGTTCAACCGAGTCGAAGTCGTCGCTACGCCGCATAGGGAGAGCAGCGCGCGGCGCGACGACGGTTGGCTCGAACTGGCCGGCAACTGGAAGCATGTCGGACAGCGTATTGCGACCGGCGCAAAGCTCGCCGGCGCAACCGCCGCAAGCGCCACTTTTGAAAGCACGGAAAGCATAGAGGAGGAGGGCGGCGGCGCTCCGATCTGCGCCACGTGGCGTTTTCCGAATCTGATCGTCCTTTCTGCCGGCGCGAGTCAATGCGTGATCGTGCTTCAGCCGATCGCGTTGCAGCGCACCTTGTGCCGGCTCACCCTCTACGGTCCGCAACCGCTCGCTCGATGGCGCGCGTTACTGGAGCGTCGCGCCAGCGCGATCGACATCCCGGCCGATTCGCACCGCTGGCTCGAAACCACGCTCGCCGCACGTGTCGTGCAGCGCACGACCCCGTCACCCCTTACCGGAGACGACACATGAAAGCCTCGAAGCAAACGAACCTCGACGAAGCAGTCAAGTTGTATTCGAAGGGCCATTTCCACAGCGCGTTTCACGCGTTCGAAGCGCTTGCCGAAGCGGGCGACAGCATCGCCCAGGCCTGGCTCGCCGCGCTCTATGTGAATGGCGAAGGCGTCGATGCGGACCTGCATCGCGCGTTCGAATGGTATGGACAGTCCGCGCGCCAAGGCAATACGCAGGCGCAGACGAATCTGGGCGCCATGCTGATGTCGTCGCAAGGGGCGCTGCGCAACGAGGCCGAAGGCGTGCGCTGGATCACGCTTGCCGCCGAAAGCGGCGACCCGTTTGCGCAGGCAAACCTGGCCAGTCTCTTCGCGAAAGGGCGCGCGGTACCGCAAGACGATGCAGCCGCCGCGCAGTGGTACCGCCGTGCGGCCGAACAGGGCCATTACCCATCGCAGGCGCGGCTCGGCTTCAGTTATGCCACCGGACGCGGCGTCGAGCGCGATCGGGTGCAGGCGTTTGCGTGGCTGTCCCTTGCCGCACAGCATGGCGTCGGCAACGCGCTCAATGCGCTCGAAAACGTGCTGGGCGACATGTCGGCGGAAGAGAGGCGGGCGGGCGCAAGCCTGTTCGACCAATGGCGCTCACGCACCGCAGCGAGCACACGGCCCGCGCGCCTGATGCCGATCGCCGGATAGACCTCGCGCATGATCAACCTGCGGAGGACACCGTGAACTACAGCGTGCAGCAGATCAAGTTCGAGTGTTTCAGCTATATCAAGGAGTTTGGTGCCCGAATGGAAGACTGGGTGATCGGCGCAGCGAGCAATCCGGACCGCGCATTGTTCGAAGCATGCGCAGTGGACCGCAGCGACGATATCTGGATGTGGAAGCCGGCGCTGTCAGCGGCAGCAGCCTCGGCGGTGATCGACTTCATGACGTCGCGCTACCGCTTGAGCCGTGCGGTATTGCAAGGGGATAACGCGCCCGCACGCTTCATCATCCTCTACCGGAAGCGGCCGGACGAAAGGACCGACGGATGAGCGGACGATGAGGTGAGCGCTGCGATCCGTCGCAGCGCCGCGCCGGGGAGGCCGGCTTCGATTGCGGATTCAACCGGTCCATCCAACGCTCCCACTGCAGACGCGGCGTCTATTGGGTTCGCTCGACCAGCTAAATCCACACTCGGAAGCCGCCGTTCATCGCGCCAGCCCCAACGGAGAGGGTCGGCGGCACCTGTCGGTTCTGACGCAAGCGCTCGTTGATCGAAGGCGTACAGTAGGCGAAAGAGCAGCGCAAGGGTGAAAGGATCAAGGCGGTCTACGAGACGTGAGGCTAGGCCTTAAGCGTTGCAATCCTCCGCTCGACCGTGCCCGGTGAGACGAGACCCAGCCGGTAGCTCACTTCGTCCGGAGGGCCAGCCTCCCAGAAGTCGCCGACGGCAGTCGGTGTTGCGCAGAAGCCGTGGACTCATATTCGTCTGGCCACTGCAGACGACGCAAGAGGTCGAACCCCGGATTATCAAATCGGATGCCGAGGTCTACGAGATGACACGCAGGCGGTCGATCAGTTTCGCGTACGGGATGCGCGTCGTGGTGTCTTCGGCGAAGCCGCTGCCCGGGGCAAAAAAGGAATCAACATGATCCGTGCCGAACGTGGTCAGCGATAGGCCGTGCTCGGCAAGATAGCGTGTGAAGCGATCGAACATGGCGCAATGCTGGACGATCGAACGCTCAGCAAAAGGTTTTCGATCGGCGCCGGCGGCCTCGTGCTCTTGGCATAGCCTGAAGGCTTGAGTGGGGTTTGTGTGCCAGGGTGAGGCGTTGAATTCCATAAACTAATTATTTTATATACTGAGAGTAAAGCGACTCCAAATCCTAGCAAATCTTCGATTCGCCTACAAACCCTGCCACCAAAAATAGGTCTATTTGCCGATATGCAGGTTGCGCTCTTGGCGAGCGACTCGCTGTCAGAGCGAGAGCCAATGCGGGATAAAAGAGTTCCTCCTCGAATCTCCAGTGCGTCACACGTGGAATTGACGATGGCGCACTTTCGCCACTGCGGCCTAGAAGCGTGATAGAGATGGAACGCATGAAGGACTTCATCGGCGATTCGCCGGCAGCCTGGGCGCCACAACCACCCCCATCCGTCGAGTTCCGAATCGTGCAATCGCCTCCGTGCTGTTGCACGAGCCGGTTGACGATCGCGAGGCCGAGGCCGCAGTGGCCATCCCCACCGCGCGACGAATCG
>NZ_CADIKM010000042.1 GCF_902859895.1 Pararobbsia alpina | reverse complement strand
TCCTTTTTGAGGGGAGTGACGATCGTTCGCTCTGCAGGCCATCATTCGTCGACCGCAGAATGCGAAGCTCAACCGAGCGGCGAGGAGCCTGGAGGCAACTCGCACCCATTCTGGGGCGCTCGGGTCTCAGAACAGTCGTCCTGGCGGATGCGGCGTGCGCCGCGAAAAAAAGATGCTGCGTGTCAAGGGATCGCATAACGCGTTCCCGTTCCAGCAAGCTATAAGCCTTCGGACGGTCATCGCTCACTGAGACGTCGTGTGGCCGCGAGGGAACACGGGTCGCGTGCAAATCGAATTCGACTCGGCCGAGGCGGCTGGAATCAAACTTGCTCGGTGAGCGCTTTCGTTCTAGGTGCTGGTGGTTGACGACAATGACGACGCCGCCGATGCAATGAAGATGCTTCTCGGCAAAGACGTAAGCAAACAGTCGGAGCGCGGCGTTTTGCTTCAATGCTCTCTGATCAATCGTCACATCTGCCGTCGTGCCGCCTTACTCTCGCCAAGTTGACAATGCGCTCCCGCGTTCTCGCGACCTACATTGAGTGCTAGGTTCAATGCAAAAGTGCGACAGCTTGGAGGAGCAAATCGCCGTCGGGGGGCAACTGAGGACGTTTGCTCCCCGAGGCGAGTCCTTCTAGCGTAACGAGCTGATGCTCGAGGAGCATGTTCAACTCGGTGCGATCCAATTTGAGTTGATCAAGTGCGTCCTTGACGAGCATCATGGTGGCGAACTCACGAGGGCTGAGCATTTTCGTCTCCGAGTATGAAAGATGACAATGCGGCGATGGCCGACCTTCGTTGGAAATCAGTCGTCGACAATGGCCTCTCTGCGCAGCGCTCCCCTTCCGCAATGGGGCGCTGGCCAGAACAACGGAAAGCGATGTTTGCTGGGATGTGCTGCGGCGGAGGATGCACTCTATCGAAAATCCGTTGAATGGCTAAGGCGGGTTTACACTGCGTAGTGCTAACTGAAATAGCGCCGTTTCAAGGTTATTGGGTCGATCACCCAGGATGGCGTGACGAAGAGCACTTCCGCGACATGTAGCCGCGATGCATCCGCGTGGAGCGGATTCATTAAATAGTTCTTGCCGAACGGGACAATGACGCTCGGTACTTCGAGCAAGACGCTTGAGGCCGTCAATAGCCACTCGCTGCCGGCCGCCAATCGGGGGGGCGCCGCGCCCAGGTCGAGCCGCGCCATTGACGCCCCGTCGTTCACTTCAACCCTTAAAAGTCGATAGCTCACCGTTGTACGGTGCAAGGCCCACGAATTGACCGCAACAATCCATCTCGACGCAAGCAACATTCGTTTGTGGGAGGACAAAGCATGGAGTCCGGTGAGAGCTTCGCCAGCTAAACGAAAGGCAGTGTGAATTACACAACAATGTTTTGCGTTGTCTGTGCAGCACGATCGCGCATGCTTTGCCATACTGGCTTCGTGTGGTGCTTTACCTGCAAAACACATGGCCGTCTTTGGCCCGCCGTCCCGCGGCGGGCTTTTTATTTGTATCGTAAGAACAGGACTATCAGATGAATGCTTCGCTCGAAACTCTGTTTCCGGACCACAACCATGCCGAAGACAGCATCGTCACCGCCCTGAACCATCAGGACATCGTGGTGGCATTGTCGGGGGCACTGAAGACGCAAAACGTTGCTGTGCTGCATATGCTGTATCCGCGTACCGATGCGCGCACGCACCGCAGCCTTGACGTCCTCGTCGCCCGGTTGCACAGCCACGGTCAGCACGAAGTCGCAAGGCTGGTCGAGGACGAAGCGCACTATCTGCTCTTCAAGGATCCTGTGGAGGCGCGGAAGGCATTCCAGGAAATCCGCAATGACTCGCTAGCGATTGGCGTGCATCTGTACTATCACGGCCTCGTCGGCGAAGCAGCCGAAGTCGCGCTCGACGCCCACGCACATCGTAAGGCTTGAGACTAATACTATTGCCGTCTATAAGGGGCAGGTGTTCTGTCGCGATTAGGTCATCTGCCGCCTTGAAGTCCGTTTCGTCGAGCGCACGGGAGATCTTCTTGTCAAGCGGGTGGTAGTGCTCGCGTGCTGCCATCTCCCGATTGGTCCTGTAGTAGGTGCCGTGCTGCAATTGTTCCTTGCGCAGTAGGCCCGATGGGTCTTCCCGTAAGCCCATGCGAAACCGCCACCGTATCTATCCGCTGAGCCTGCGGAACCTCGTGTGATGTCATAGACATTGTGCGGCCGGTCGTGGAGCCGATTCCATTCAATATCCGGCGCAACTGGACGACCTCGTGCTTGCGCCGGTGATTCCGACGTGATCGCTTATATCCAAGGGTGTCGGCAATGGCCCTAGCAATATCGCTCATCAATGAATGAGCAATGATTCAACAATCTGCCGGCGCGCAGCACCAGTTTGTTATGAACGACGGTAACACCTTGATTTCGGGCCCTTCCGCGTCCTCACGCCGCAGGTGGCCGACCGACGACAAGCCGACTGTTGCAGTAAACGCTACAAACAAAACTTCTAAAGCGACGCTATAATTTCCGGCCTTACGCCGCGTCGCTGGTAACCTCGCGCGTTTTTGTCACTCGAACGGCACCACGCCGCAATAGGCACGCATTAAATCAGTGTCGCGCTCGTATTAGCGCGGCCTGGGGAATAAATCGAGCCACGCCGCGTCATTTAGTTCGAAGTCTTTGTATAAACCGTTCAAACATCCACCCGAGTCGCCCCATGACAACGCTCAATATCAACGGTCAGACGCATACTGTCGACGCGCCGCCCGACATGCCCTTGCTGTGGGTCATCCGCGACCTGGTCGGTCTGACCGGCACTAAGTTCGGCTGCGGCATCGCCCAGTGCGGCGCATGCACGGTGCATCTGGACGGAGCAGCGGTGCGCTCGTGCGTGCTGCCGGTGGCGGCCGTCGGCGACAAGAAGATCACCACCATTGAAGCGGTCGGCGAGACGCCCGCCGGCAAGAAGGTGCAGCAGGCTTGGCGCCAGATCGACGTCGTTCAGTGCGGCTACTGTCAATCGGGGCAGGTGATGTCGGCGGCTTCGTTGCTCGCCCAGAACCCGAATCCCACTGATGCGGACATCGACGCCGCCATGGCCGGCAACATCTGCCGCTGTGGCACGTACAACCGCATTCGCGCGGCGATCAAGCAAGCGGCAAAGGAGGCTTGATATGTCGCAAGGATTGCTCGACGCGCAAAACGGCCCCCGCTCCAAAGACGACGCGAACGGCCGCGGCATCTCACGTCGCACCTTTCTGAAGTTCAGCGCCACGGTGGGCGCCGCAGCCGGCGGCGGTCTGCTGCTCGGCTTCAGCATTCCGGCCATGAGCCAGGGGCAGGCAGACAAATCGGTGATCGGCGGTGACGCTGCGGAACCGGCGCAACCCGGCGTGTTTGCACCGAACGCGTTCATCCAGATCGATACCGCCGGCAAGGTCACGCTGGTGATTCCGAAGGTCGAGATGGGACAGGGCGTGTACACGTCGATCCCGATGCTGATCGCCGAAGAACTCGAAGTGCTGCTCGACAGCGTCACCATCGACCATGCACCGCCGAACGAAAAGCTCTTCTCGGACCCGCTGCTGGGCGGCCAGTTGACCGGTGGCTCGACCTCGATCCGTTATGCATGGGATCCGATGCGCAAGGCGGGCGCAACGGCGCGCGTACTGCTCATCAACGCGGCCGCGCAGCAATGGCAGGTGGACCCGGCGACGTGCCACGCGCAGGTCGGGCAGGTGATTCACGCGGAGAGCAACCGCAGCATCGGCTACGGTCAGCTGGTGGATGCGGCCGCCAAGCTGCCCGCGCCTCAGAACGTGCCGCTGAAAGATCCAAAAGAGTTCAAGATAATCGGGACCTCGGTCAAGCGTCTCGATTCGCCGGGGAAGGTGGACGGCACTGCAGTGTTCGGCCTCGACGTGCGGGTGCCGAACATGGTCTACGCGGCAATTGCGAATTGCCCGGTGTTCGGCGGCACGCTTGGCAGCGTCGACGACAGCAACGCGAAGAAGATCCCCGGCGTGCGCCAGGTCGTGAAGATTGACAATGCAGTGGCCGTGATCGGCGATCATACGTGGGCCGCCAAGCGAGGCGTCGCGGCGCTCAACATCACGTGGAACGAAGGGGCGGGCGCGAACCTGTCGATGAAGCAGATCGTCGACGATCTGGCTGCCGCTGCGGACCACGGCACCGGCGCTGTAGCGCGCAAGGATGGCGACGTCAACAAGGGCTTCAACGACGCGAAGACGCGTGTCGACGCGGTCTATCAGCAACCGTTCCTCGCGCACGCCACGATGGAGCCCGTCAACTGCACGGTCCACGTGCGCCCCGACGGCTGCGATATCTGGCTGGGCACGCAGGTGCCGACGCGTATCGTCGATACCGCCGTAAAAGTCACCGGCCTGCCGGCGGACAAGATCCTCGTGCATAACCATCTGCTCGGTGGCGGCTTCGGGCGCCGCCTGGAGTTCGATATGGCGACCCAGGCATTGAAGATCGGCAAGCAGCTCGGCACGCCGGTCAAAGTGTTTTTTACGCGCGAAGAAGACATCCAGCACGACATGTTCCGCCCGTACTACTACGACAAGATCTCGGCGGGACTCGACGCGAACGGCAAGCCGGTGGCGTGGCAGCATCGCATCGTCGGCTCGTCGATTCTGGCGCGCTTCGCGCCGCCGGCAGTCAGGAACGGCCTCGACCCGGACGCGGTGGAGGTCGCATCGGATCTGCCGTACGACTTGCCGAACCAGTTGATCGACTACGTGCGACAGGAACCGCGCACCGTTCCGACTGGGTTCTGGCGCGGCGTCGGTCCGGCGCGCAGCACCTTCGTCGTGGAAAGTTTCATTGACGAACTAGCGGCTCAGGCCAAGGTCGATCCGGTCAAATACCGGCGCGATCTGCTCGGCAAGTCGCCGCGCGCGCTCGGCGTGCTCAATACGGCAACAAAAGCAGCCGGCTGGGGTAACAGCGTGCCTAAGGGGCAAGGGCGCGGCGTCTCGGTGATGCATGCGTTCGGCAGCTTCTTTTCGATGGTCGTGGATGTGACCGTCGATCAGGGCGAGGTGACTGTGAACCGCGTGGTGTGCGCGGTCGACTGCGGCATGGTGGTCAATCCGAACACCATTGAAGCGCAGGTGCAGGGCGGCATCATCTTCGGCATTACGGGAGCGCTTTACAGCGAGATCACGATCAAGGACGGCCGAGTCGAGCAGAACAACTTCACGGATTACCGAATGCTGAGGATCGACCAGACGCCGCCCATCGAAGTGAATATCGTGAAGAGCGGCGAGGCGCCAGGCGGGATTGGCGAACCAGGGACGGCGGCATTGGCGGCGGCTTTATCAAATGCCGTCTATTCCGCGACGGGCAGAAGGCTGCGGCAGTTGCCCGTGGGTAGCCAGCTCAAAACCGCCTGACTGGAGACTGATCATGACGAAGACACTGAAGGGCCTTGGTGCAGCGCTCGCTTTGGCGCTGCCGTTTGTGGCGCAATCCCCGGTCCATGCCGCGGACGATGCACTGATACAGCGCGGCGCCTATCTGGCGAAACTCGGCGACTGCGTGGCGTGCCACTCGGTGCCGCACGGCAAACCGTTCGCGGGCGGCCTGCCGATGAATACGCCGATGGGCAAGATCTACACCACCAATATCACGCCCGATCCGGACACCGGCATTGGCCGTTATACGGAGGAAGACTTTGCGCGGGCGTTGCGCGAGGGCGTAGCGAAGGACGGCCACAACCTGTATCCGGCGATGCCGTATCCGTCGTACGCCAAGGTCAACGACGACGACGTGAAGGCGATGTACGCGTACTTCATGAGCGGTGTGGCGCCGGTGCAGCAGACCAATCGCGAGTCCGACATTGCATGGCCGCTCAACATGCGCTGGCCGTTGAAGCTGTGGAACGTGGTGTTTCTGGAGAAGGGCATCTACCAGGACAAACCGGGCAAGGATGTGGCGTGGAACCGTGGCGCTTACATCATCCAGGGACTCGGACACTGCGGCTCATGTCATACGCCGCGCGGCATTGCGTTCCAAGAGATGGCGCTGGATGAAAGCGGCAGCGCGTTCCTGACGGGCGCGGCGCTCGATGGCTGGTTCGCGGCGAACCTGACCGGCGAGCACAACGTCGGCTTGGGGCGCTGGTCGGATGCGGATCTGACGGCGTTTCTGAAGACTGGTGCGAATGCGCATGCGTCGGCCTTCGGTTCGATGACCAGCGTGACCAACAACAGCACGCAGGCCGCGAACGACACGGATATCGCAGCAATGACGCGCTACCTGAAGTCTCTGCCGCCAGCGGGCGGCACGGGCGCGCCGCCGTATTCGTACGACGCGCGGGCGACCAAGGTATCGCTGACACGTCCGGCCAACGATCCCGGCGCGCGTGTCTATGCGGCGTACTGCATGCACTGTCACAGTGTAGATGGCCGCGGTTTTGCGCCGTTGCTGGCGCCGCTCGCGGGCAATCCGAATGTGCTGGAGCACGACGCGTCGTCGCTCATCAACGTTACGTTGAACGGCACGGGTGACCTAGTGATTCAGGGCATCCCGGCTCCGTATCCGATGCCGAAGTACGCGCCCGTGTTGACCGACAAGCAGATCGCGGATGTGCTGACGTTTATCCGCGCGGGGTGGAATAACGGCGCGCCGGCGGTGTCGGTGGAAGATGTGGCGAAGTTGAGGAAATCGACGCAAGCGGCGCGGTAAAGCTGCGCGCCAAGCCAAAGTCACGGCAGCATAAGAAATGGCAACCGTCGTTTTGCGCGGTTGCCATTTTTCATTGGGCGCTAGGCTCCGCAAAGCTAGGGCGAACAGCACAGCAACTACGCCCAATCCAATCAGATACGCGACACCGGTCGCACCGAAAAAAAGTCTCGATGACAAAAAAGACAACTGCGCCAATGATTGGGCATTTGTACGTATCTAACACGCGACGTCACGACGCTCCTTCGTCCAGCTTCCCTGCAAGGATGACCGGTAGATTGACCTCCAGCCAGTCCATCCACAACCGGAATCGGCCATCCTGGAACTGCCCGGCCTCTTCCAGTGCGAAGAAATTCAGGCGGCGTCAGCTCCCTTCACCAGTCGCCGCCGGTGCGCAGTCCGCAATATACTTCGCGTGCAATCGCGCCTGTGCCGCCTGGAGGTCATTGGGATAGTAGTAATCATTTTTGGAGGGCTCATAACCAACGGATTCCAGCTCCGCCAGCTCCTGCATCAACTGGGCATGCGTTACCTCACCAACGACTGGCTTAAACGGATAGTCGTTACATTCCTCCGCGGTTAGTTTGCTACCAGCCATTGCAGACGCACTAACAAGCAGCAACATCATAGAAAAGGCCGCCTTTACGCCTCGTTTCATTTTTGTTTCCAAACAGGTAAAATTCGAAAGCTTGGTCGAATCATTTCGCAAGCCATTTAAAGCATGCTTATTGTAGGTCCCATAAGGCCGTAATTTGCGCGCGCAAATCGGAAAACATACTTTCGGAAAAAAGTTGGAACCCTTCCGGACTTCGCTGCAGCACCGGCAGCACCGGCAGCGACGCTACAGCCCTACCTGTACGGGGTCGGAGTCAGGCTCATCCGGGTTGTGCCCCATTTACTGCTGCTTCAGCATGCCTCAAAACCCGCGTTGTATCCCAACTATGGAAGCCTGCCGTCCGACGATCCGCGATGGGGGCTTTCTATAACGCAATGCCGGCAATCTCGAAGGCTATGTCGCCAGCCCCGGGAAGTTGAGTAGGCTACCAAAGCCGCAGAAGTTCCGCTACTCGATCTCGAGATCCTTCCCTCCATGCGCGGTGATAGTTCGTTCCGCGAGGATGCGGATTCCGCTCGAATCCAGCTGCACAGTATCCGGCGTCATATGCCGAAAGTTCGAGCGGATCCATCTTGTCAGGGCCGACCATCCTAAGCCACCATTTCAGGGCCGTGAGTATCATTGCAACGCGATTCATAAGCTTCTAATCCTCGGGATAGGCTTGTATTACGGGGATGGAATCGCGTTTTATTTCCCGAATTGCGCTGCTCATGACCCTATGAGACGGCACGCTATCAATTTGTGAGTAACTGTTTTGCGATGTAGCCGAAAACACGACCATCGGCAACGAGTCGAACATGAAACTCGAACGTGTCGTTCGCCGCAAGCCCAGCCATCGAATAGGGCCGTTCATCCCTTCATCTGCACGCGCTGGCGACACGGGCGATAGCGCGCATCGATTGCGTCACATGGTGCCTGCGCCTTTACGCCGAAGCGACTCGGCTAGAGCAAAGCCACGCCAAAACGAAGCGTCGCAGCGTGATGGGCATTGCAGCCGCTTCGATGGGGTAGTAGTGGCCGATGCATCGTTGAGCGCGACGTGGATACCGGCGTGGCGCCGATCAGCAGCAGCGAGTCCTGGCCCGCGACATACCGAAAGACAAGCTTCCTCCGTTCATGCTGCGCCTCACCGGTAATCCGTCCCATTCTAGGTCGACCGGAGAATAAAGCAGGTGGGGATGCCCCTCAGAACGACATGGGTGGAGTTCCCCAATGTGTGTAACCGCTAGAAGAGTTCTCCAACTGACACGTTTCGAATTTCGAACGCCTATAAGAGCCGGCGGTATGGAGATTGGCAGAAGTCGGCCAATATCTTTGCGATAGCAGTTCCTGTCTACGGGCATAAGCGAGCTGGTGGTGTCGACGTTGTCTAAACGCACGAACAAGATCGAGGTCAGTGGCTTCGCTGCTCGCGCATGCACTAGGCGGAGAGTACCGCGCACGAATGTGGTTCCCTCGGCGTTTTGGCACGGTCTGGGCCAGGAAGGGTCATACGTCGGCACCATTCTTCGGACGCTCAGGCGGCGGTTCCGTGCAACAAGCGGCCATTCGATTCGCGACGACGAATGAATCGCGCTGGACCCTCGCCACTTCTTGGCGGTGACGAGGTCGCCGCCAAGAAGCTGCGCAGGGAGCCACATGACTGCCGGCTATTGGCCGTGATGAGCGGACCCCTTCGAGGCGCTTACAGGAGCTATGGTACCGAACAGTCCATTGACTTCCTTGTTAGGACCTGCCGAGAAATACAACGCGTCCGAGCTCGAGTTGCGGCCGCCACCGAGTGTCAGAGTCCACAGGCCGTCGATAGCCAGTGGATTGTGGTACGCGTCCTCCAGCTGATCGACGAACGTGCCGTCTTCGTTGAAGACATTGATTCGGCCATCACCGAAGTTGCCAATCAGGATTTTGCCGCTGAAGCGGCCGAATGCAAACGATGCTCGCGTGATTCCCCAGGGCGAGTTAAGCTGCCCTCGGCTGGCGAAGCGGCGCAGCAGGTGGCCGTCTGTATCGAATACATCGACGAATCCATGACCACGGCCTGCAACATCGTCGTGCTTTTCACCATTCTGCAGCGCATAGGTGACGAAAAGGTCGCCATCGATGTTCGCGATGCCAAACGGCGCGTAGCCGGCCGGGATGTTAGGGTCGGTGAAACCGCCGTCCGTCGTCGCGGGCGTGAACAAGCCGGTCGTACCGCCACTTGGCCCGAATACATCGATCCGACCCGAGTGGAAGTTCGTCGCAAACAGGAATGCTCCGTTCGCGTTCACACCAAAGACGAGACCCTTGTAGACGGCCCCATTGCCGGGGGATGGAGAGGCCGAGTTATCGACTGCGATCACGGCGTTGGTCGCTGGATTCAACCCACCGGCCCAAGCGGAAATCGTGCCGTCCTCGGTCGCGAAGATGAATACGGCCGGGATCTTGGTACCTGGTACGAGAAACGCAGGCGAGGGATTCCACACAATTCCGGTCGGCGCCGCAGGCGTGGGATTCGGTGGATTGTTCGGAAGGGCTGGATGACAGGCGCCGGGCGGTATGACATTGCCAGGCAACGGGATGGAGACCTGCAGCGCCACCTTTGTCCCCTCGCCGTCATACAACGTGGAGCAGCCTGTGGCATTGTCGTTGATCCAGAATGGGCTTGCTGCCGGACTAAAGGCAATACCCCAAGCGTTCTGCAGTACCCCGTCGACTTTCGGGGCAGCGCCTGCCAAGTTGGACACGAGTGGTGTGACGACGTAAGCATCATCATCAGCTGCATGCACGATTGTAAAACCGGCGGCAAGCACGATCACGCCCGCCGCTTTGAGACCCCAAGAGACTAGAGACATGACTACCCTCCTCAGTCTGACTGGTGAGAAATTGCTCCCCGTGTTGGCGTTAGAGGTTAAACGACTGTTGTCCTCCAAATATTCCCTCTGTAGGTCTAAATACTTCACTTGTGACCCGGTTCGAATGGCGCGATAGGATCGACCGCGGCCCTTCTTCTCGATTCATAGATCAGAACGTGCTGTAAGCAAGCTACTTTAAGAGTGTCACGATAAATTCACGGCACTGTCATAGAGCACGAGCGGTGAATTTCGAGCTGAGACGATCGCCATGGGACCGAGTTCGGTCCCAGGAGCGGACATTCGTGCGACAGCGGCTGGTAGCTTAGAGTCACGAAGCTACTGACGTTCTGCGCCACCTTCAATGTGCTTCCATCGATCCTTCGTGGCCGATCGATCGAGAAATACGAAGGGCCTAGTTATCTGGTCGACGTTGGAGGCGTTGATGACACGGGTGATCAGCCCATGCGTGTGGCCGCGCGCACGGAAAATGATGTTGCGGCGTGCACGGACGACGGAGGTGAGGGAGTTTGGACGACGACATTCATGGGGCGCTCTCTGGACGTTGAAATTTCCTGTTCGGAAGCCACGTGATGCGCTCAGACGTCCAGGTCCGTTTGCGCGTAATTGAGGAAGTAACTTGTGAACACTGTTAGCCCCAGGTATGCGAACGCCTCCGCTAGCTGGGCATCGCTCCAGCCGTCTTGTTGAGCGACCTTCCACGCGACATCGGTGACGTTTCCCGAATTGTCAGCCGCTTCCTTGACTACGCGGGTCAGCGCGTCGATCTTGGTGTCGCCCGTCGTTGTGCCTGTCCGCAAAGCGGCGATCTGTGCTTCGGTCCACCCGTTCATGCGCGCGAATCGACTGGCTATACCAATCATGTAATCGTTGCCGACCGTTGCCGCAGTTGCGAGATTGAGTGCCCAACTCACCTTTGGATCTAAGGTGCCGTGCTCGGCGGTCACGGCGCGCAGCGATGTGTACGCCGCCAGCACGGCCGGAGAATGTGCCATCTGGGCATGCGCGTTCAGGATACGTCCCGTAGGCGAAGACTGGGCAATCTTTTGCAGAAGCGGGCGCGACGCCTCGGGTGCGTCCTCGACCGCGTGGGTAGGGAATCGGCTCATGGGTATTAGCTCTCGTGGTTTGATGAGTGCACTTCGAACAGGTCAAGCAGCGATGGCGGAAACCAGATCGTGCGGTCCTCGTGTTTTCAGGCGGCAGTCGGAATCGCAAAGTTCGCCTTGGCCCACGCGGCAAAATTCGTCGGCTGCTGGCCGGCGACTTTGTTGGCCAGCGCGATCGCGTCACGCGAATTCGAGCCGAGATACGTATGCGCTTCGAAGTAGGCGAGCATCGCCGCGATGTCTGCGGCACCGGGGAACCAGGCCGCAAAAACTTCACGCGGGACTTGCTTGAACGAGAATTTGTGGCCCTGTCGATTCAGGGTGGCGATGACCTCGTTGAAGCTCAAGAAATCGCCGACCAGCGGCAAATGCTCACCGTGTCCGGCAAGCTCCAGTTGCGTGAATGCACCGACCACGATGCGGCCGATTTCAGCGATGTCGCCCATGTGAATGACGCGTCGCTCGGGATCAAGCGGCAGCGCCCAACCCGCAGTACCGTCCGCCTGCTTCTGCGGAGCCATTGCGCCGAGCAGATTTTGGTAATAAAACGGCGCGATCACGAACGTGTGGTACGAAAAGCCGGCTTCCCTCACGATGCGTTCGACTTTCGCCTTATCCGTGAAATGCGGGACATCGATCGTGCCGCCGCTGATCGTCTCCACGTTCGGAAGCGTCGACCAGATGAAGTGCCGCACGCCGGCGTCTTTCGCCGCGTTGACAGCGGCGAGTGCCTGCTTGGATTCGTCTTGACCCGCTTCCCAGGCGTTGGTCACCACGAAAACTCCGTGTGCTCCGGCAAACGCGGCCCTCAGCGTTTCCGGGCGATTGAGATCCGCAGCAACGACTTCGTCGGCCATCTTCGAATGCTTGGCCGGATTGCGCGTCAACGCGCGTACCTTGAATTGACCGCTGGCCTGCAGCGCGCGCACGACGGCGCCCCCTTGCTGACCGGTTGCGCCGACGACGGCGATGAGCTTCTGGGTGTTCGACACGGCTGTTCTCCAGTGAGTGGTTGTCAGTGGAGAACAACATAGGCTTCCGGAGATCGTCTTGGAAGCCTATATTGTTCGATGCAAATCATCGTGTTTGGAGATAGATCGTGCTCGACGGTGTGACCCTGGATCAGCTTCGCACCTTTATTGCCGCCGCCGAGCAAGGCAGCTTTTCAGCAGCGGGTCGCAAGCTTCGGCGGGCGCAGTCCGTCGTCAGCCAGACGTTGGCGAATCTCGAAGGGCAGCTCGGCGTGCCCTTGTTTGATCGCCGCACGCGCTCTCCGACGCTCACCGAGGACGGGCGCGCTTTGCTGCAGAACGCACGCGCTGTCGCCGATCAGATGGACGGTTTCAAAGCCCGGGCAAAGACCTTGCGCGAAGGGCTTGAACCGGAACTCTCACTCTCGATCGATGTGATGTATCCGATGAGTGAATTGATCGAAGCGGTTGCCAAGTTTCGTGACACGTTTCCGCACACACCGCTGCGCCTGTTCGTTGAAGTGCTCGGTGCGGTCATTGAGCCGGTGCTGCAGGGGACCTGCCAGATCGGCATTGTCGGTTCGTTGCCCGTGCTGCCCGAAGCCATGGACAGTGAGTTCTTGCTCGACGTGCCGCTGGTCACGGTTGCGGCACCGACGCATCCGCTGGCCTCATACAAAGGCGTCATTCCTCAATCCGAACTGCAGCGGCATGTGCAACTCGTGCTGACCGATCGATCGACGTTGTCCAAAGGCCAGAGCTACGGCGTGTTCTCGAAAAACGCATGGGGCCTTGCCGACATGGGTGCCCGGCACGCCTTTATTCGCGCCGGTTTCGGCTTCGGCAACATGCCGCGTTTCATGGTTGAGGACGACATCGCGAGCGGCAAACTCCGCGTTATTCGAATCGAACTACCGACCAATCTGAAGCCATTGATGCCGATGCGCGCGGTGTACCGCACCGACGCGCCTCCGGGTCCGGCGGGCCGTTGGCTGATCGATCACCTCAAGGGAAGCGGCCGAGCACGCAGGAAGCAGTGGGGTTCTAGGCAAAGCATCCGACGTTGAGAGAAGTCCGCTTTGGGTCGGACTGAGCCGGTCGCGATTCGTCCCAGTTCGGCCACAAGCGGCCTTTGTCCAGAATTCGGCCGTTTCTCCGTTGAAGGGTTATCGTTACTGGGTACGGTGCGATTCTCCGTTTCGCCGCCCTGGCCAGTTGGAGAGCAGATATGACTACTTCTGAAATTTACCGTAAGCCGCCCACAGCGTTCATTTCCTACACACACGAAGATGAATCGCATCAAAGTTGGGTTCGTCGGTTTGCTTCCGACCTCCTCTTTCAAGGGGTAGAGGTAAAGATCGATCAATTCGATCTAAAACTTGGGCAAGATCTTTTTCATTTCATGGAGAAAGGTGTCGCAGAAAACGAATTTATCCTTGCCATTTGTTCGCCACGATACAAAGCTAAAGCTAATAATCGCGAAGGAGGGGGCGGCTATGAAACTCGCATCGCAGCATCAATTCTCGGCAATAATCTTCTAACAGACAAGTTCATTCCGATTCTTAGGGTCGGCGATAGCGCTTCTGCAATCCCAACGTACCTTATGCCTGCGCTGTACGTCGATTTTAGAAACGATAGTCAATACAATGTGAACTTGGAACGAATTGTATCTACTCTTTTCCGAGAGGAAACAAAGCCCCAGATAGGTTGGCCCAAGCGCGAACTTGCCGCGCTCTTCGGCAATACCGATCCGGCCTATGACCCACCGTTCTTCGAGCGCCGCGCGGCCGCACAAGCACGAACAGTATCGGTTCTCGTTGGCGCCGATATTGAAGAGCTTCGCGCCGGGAGTGAAGTTGTTCAGATTAATGAGATTGACAACGACAGACCTGTCTTTGAATTCGATACGGCCGTATTCGGATTCACGGTACCCTGGATACTCAATACTTCTGATCGTGGTGTGGTTGGGGGAACTGGACCAGACAAAATTACTTTGTCCAGAACACCGGGTGGAACTGTACAACTTGAGATCCACAGGCGTGCTGATGGAGTAGTCGCTTTCATAGGCTATTGCAATGAGAATACTTGTGCACTTCTACGCGACCCGGGCGGATTTTCAGGGATGACTGTTACTCTCGGTGTAATGCCATTCGAAAGTTATTCCATGCCTGTTTCTGTTCCTGTCACCGTGATAATGAGCTATAGGAATCGATCACTGCCGAATCGCACCGAGGTGGTCGACGTCCGATTGATGTAAGTTATGGCGTTTCCGCGGGGTTTAATAAATCTCGACTGACCCGGCTATTGCCAATGGTTATCCAAAACGGGTGTGCCGAGTGGAACGTCTCTTATCGAGAAGGTCGAAGGACGTTCCGGGTCGTCTACGGAAGTTCAATACGAAACGACGCTTCGTCAATTCCAATCCGGCGTGAACTTCTCAATCCGGCATGAACCGCCGTTCGGGCTGCACGACCGAATGACCGATTCAATAATGAAGGTCGGCCAAGATGATTGGCGCTGTCCAACAGCGGTTATCGAACGTCTCGATAGAGGCGAGGAATCAAACCGGCACATCGTTTCGTTAAGAAAGGACGGGAGCTGGTGGGCAATGGAAAGCTGCCGTGCTGATGGGGCATGCTGGACGAAACCTACGGTGCCACTGTCGCACCCGACCACTGAGCAAAAAAGCTATCGACAAGCAGCGAAGGCAAGATACCATCTCTTCGTTCCAACGCTTCTGGCCGGGAGGTCGCGTGGGTATACAAGAAGACAAAGAGGATTTAAATCGAACGGGCATTCGCGGTGTTGTCCGAGAGCTGCGCCAAAATCGGCAGACCGCCTATATCCGTGAACTCGATGGTGGATGGCGCGGTGAAGTCGTATCCGACAAACCAGCGCTCGGAACAGGTCCCTACCTTTATGTTGCGGTTGGCGAACCCGTTTTGCGCTTCGAGAACAACAAGATCGACGAGCAACCGACGGAATACTGCGCGTATGTATAGAGTCGCTCTCTTTCTGCTTGGATTTGTTTTATCGGAAAATAGCCACACCCTAACCGGCATCGACCTGCTAAAAGCCATCGAAGTTAATCCACTATATGCCGAAGGTTATATAGATGGCGTCCTTAACGGGTATGCGGCTGGCACGATCGACATAGGGATTATGCGGGATAGAGCTAAACGTCCCTCAGGTTGCGCTGGGCGTCTGCGTAACCGATAGAGTGAACAGCCGTTTTTCGCAGGTTGGGACACTTGGAGAAGTTCACTGAAGGGCAGTAACGTGGCGCCTGCGGAAGTTCGTCGTGGGACCGGGTTCGGCCAGAAGCAGACTTCCACCTTGTACCCGCGAACGTCCCTTCTCGGAATAAAAAGAGTCAGTTCACCGCCAATCCATCTTCGCGGTTAGTGGTGGTACCTCCACGCATACAAGGCCCGAGGGGCGGATGGTGCCTGTCGCCCTGCGCATGCGTAGTCGGGATTTGCCATTGCCGCAGGCGTTGCGGTACCGTGCTCGTTTTGTTCCGCATCAAGGGAGCAGTATGTTCAAACAGGAAGTCGTCTACCAAGTGGGCGCAAGCAGCGCCGGCGACGTTGCGATCGCGGATCTCGTCAGTGCGGTGATCGAACAATGACGAACTCGGAGATCGTACCTGCCGAGTACGACGTGCTTCGCCACGCGGTCGCCGAGGTGATCGAATCCGCGCGCCGCGCGGCTGTGCGCAACGTCAATGCGATCATGACGGCGGCGTACTGGGAGATTGGGCGGCGCATTGTGAACTGCGAGCAGGAGGGCCAAGCACGCGCCGGGTACGGTCAGGCGCTGATCGCACAGTTGGCTGATGACCTGACGCACCGCTTCGGACGTGGGTTCGGCCGAGCCAACTTGGCCAACATGCGTGCGTTCTACCTAGCATGGCCCGAGGAAGGCATTTTCCAGACACTGTCTGGAAAATTGGCCGACCCTGACATTGTCCAGACGGCGTCTGGAAATTCCCGGCTATCTCAAAGCCCCAGCGACACAGCGCTCGCAGCATCGCACTACTTGCACCTGGCGGCTCGGTTTGCGTTGCCGTGGTCCGCCTATGTGCGTCTGCTCTCCGTGAAGACTGCAGAGGGCCGCACCTTTTATGAAACTGAGGCGCTGCGCGAAGGTTGGTCGGTACGGCAGCTCGATCGTCAGATTGGTAGCCAGCTCTACGAGCGGCTCGCGCTGTCGCGCAACAAAGCGGCGCTCCTCAAAAAGGCTCGCGCCGTCGAGCCGAGCGAGACACCCACTCCAGAGGAGGCGATTCGTGATCCGTTCGTGTTGGAGTTTCTCGATCTGAAGGACGAGTACTCGGAATCGGACCTCGAGGCGGCGCTGATCCAGCGCCTGACAGACTTCCTGCTCGAGCTCGGGGACGACTTCGCGTTCGTCGGCCGGCAACGGCGCCTTCGCATCGACGACGCTTGGTTCCGAGTCGACTTGGTCTTTTTCCACCGAAGGTTGCGGTGCCTCGTGATCATCGATCTAAAGGTGGGGCGCTTCAGCTACGCCGACGCTGGCCAGATGCACCTCTATCTAAATTACGCGCGTGAGCACTGGGTCAAGCCCGGTGAAAATCCGCCGGTCGGCTTGATCCTGTGTGCGGAGAAAGGCGCGGCTGAGGCGCACTACGCGTTGGACAATCTCCCCAACAAGATACTCGCGGCCGAATACCAGATGGTCTTGCCCGACGAGTCGCTCATTGCCCGGGAGCTCGAGCGGACCCGCAACGAACTTGAGCAGCATCGTCAACGGTTCGGCGATAGCGACGTCAAAGGGGAAACTTGAAGGGCAACGGATCTGCTTTGAGTACATGTGCTCACGTTGCAACTCGAACGTGCCAGTTAGCAGCGGGCGTTCTTTGCGTCCGTTGTTGGGGAGACTGGCGTCATTCACGAGCGCGCAGCGACTGTCCCCAAGGGGTCGAGCTGAGCCGGTCGTCATCGGACCGAGTTCGGTCCCAGTTTCTGTCATTCGCGAGGACGACATGGACGGCGGCTTTGCGAGGCGCAACGGACGTTCGCGCCATCGCCGCGAAGGCCCGAAAGGGGGGGCTGGGACATCCGCCCCGCCTGTTTTTCAAAGGCAGGGGCTTAACTTAAATCCACTGATCGTTCCCAACAGTGCGTTCGCTTATTGCGCCGTCCCCGGTGTTCACCACACCGCGTGGCTCGATCAGCAGCAGTTTCACTTCGGCATGCGCGCAAGGCTTGTGTTCGACGCCTTTTGGCACGACGGCCATCTGACCGGCACGCAGCGCTATCGAGCCGTCGCCCGATGGTCCGCCGCGAAAATCGATTCGCAATTCGCCGTCCAGCACGATAAAGGTCTCATCTGTATCAACGTGTTTGTGCCAGACGAATTCGCCCTCGAGCTTGACGACCTTGAACTGATAATCGTTCATTTCCGCGACTACGCGCGGCTGCCAGTGGCCGTCGATCAGTGCGATCTTTTCAGCCAGGTCGATAGCCTCGCATTGGCCGCGCGCAGCGGGTGCAGTGCGGGAATGTGTTGATGTGGACATCGTTCTCTCCGTTCGGGGTGGTGCGCCGTCGAGAATACCCAGCCGCTAGGGGGCCGTATTGAACGATCGTGGGCGAGCGTTCAGTCGCGGGACACGTTGTCCACGATCTGGAGCCAGCGTCCCGGCGTGAGGCGGAAGGTCGTCAGAAAATGACGCGTCATGTGGCTTTGATCAGCGAAGCCCACGTTTGCTGCCTGAGAAAGTACGGGCGGTGCCGCTGGAGCCCTATGAAAACAATATTCCAGGTCCTGACTTGTTGCCTCCCCAAGTCGCCCACGCACGTTGGATTTCCGCTTGGCGGACTCTTTTCTTATCCGCTTCTTCGGCTTGATTTCGTGGCAGTCGTTCCACGCAACCAGCGGAAACATCATGGCGCCCGCCACAAAGCCACCGGCCGTCCACGACGGTTGGGTTGCTGCGCACGGCACTGCGCGCCTTTTTGATGTCAAGGAGACGCGGAGGCCGCGCAGAGTTACTCGTTCAGCACATCGTCGGCGAGGCATCTGAATTCCTCGACTCCCACACCAGAAATCACGAGATGACGAGAACCCCGGGGACTCTTCCGGATTGCGCGTCGCCAGAGACCAGCGCGGAGCATGACCCGCCCGGCTTCACGACTTTCCGTGCGGCGAGAACAACCGGCAGCGTTTACAGATCGCCGCCGGACAACCTAATCCCATGTGACGCTCAGCTAGACTAAGCAAAAAACCCCATCCTGTCGAGCCCGCAATTCGTAGTATTCTTGATCGTCCCTCTATCCCCATTGGGTTGTCCCCGAATTCCCCTGAAGGGAGAGCGGCGTTCATACCGTCTATCGCTGCGATCCACCCACCCTTGAGGGCACGAATCGAATTCCCGAACAGCGCCGATGCCCGGCGAGTCCCTGCGGGTGACTGGCTCAAGAAAGCAGACAATTTTCTATGAGAGTATCTATGAAAGCATTGTTTTTGCAGGCACCTTCGTTCGACGGCTTCGATGGTGGAGCGGGCTCGCGTTTCCAGACGAAGCGCGAGATTCGATCATTCTGGTATCCGACGTGGCTCGCCCAGCCCGCTGCGCTGATCGAGGACAGCCGCGTTCTGGATGCTCCAGCAGATGGCCTATCTCTGGAGACGTCCCTAAACATTGCTCAACAGTACGACCTGGTCATCATTCATACGAGCACACCGTCATTCCCGAGCGATGCCCAATTCGCAGAGCACTTAAAGCGACGTAGATCCACGATACTCGTCGGGATGGTCGGGGCAAGAGTCGCCGTCGATCCTCACGGCTCGCTTACCGCCTGCGATGCGATCGACTTCGTGTGCCGCGAAGAATTCGACTTCACGTGTCGCGACATCGCGCAAGGGCTTCCGTTCGAGTCGATTCTCGGTCTGAGCTATCGTCTGCCCGATGGCGGAATCACGCACAACGAAGCCCGGCCCATCCTTGAAGACATGGATCAGTTGCCATTCGTCTCGCCCGTCTATAAGCGCGATCTCAAGACAGAGAATTACTTCAGCGGCTACCTTAAGCATCCGTATGTGTCGATCTACACGGGGCGAGGCTGCAAATCAAGGTGCACCTTTTGCCTCTGGCCGCAGACGGTAGGGGGCCATCGCTATCGCACACGGTCGGTCGAGAACGTCCTCGAAGAGGTGAAATGGATCAGGGACAACATGCCCGAAATCAGGGAAATCATGTTTGACGACGATACCTTCACTGATCTAAAACCGAGAGCCGAAGAGATCGCCCGTGGTCTTGGCAAGTTAGGCGTGACGTGGTCGTGCAACGCGAAAGCGAATGTGCCTTATTCGACCCTCAAGGTGATGAAAGAGAACGGCTTGCGGCTCTTGCTGGTCGGCTACGAATCGGGCGACGACCAGATCCTCGTGAATGTCAAAAAAGGGCTGCGAACCGATATGGCACGCCGTTTCTCTGAAGATTGTCGTAAGCTCGGCATCAAGATCCACGGCACATTCATTCTTGGACTTCCGGGCGAAACGCGCGAAACGATCAAGAAGACCATCGAATATGCGAAAGAGATCAATCCGCACACGATCCAGGTGTCGCTCGCTGCGCCATATCCGGGTACGAGCCTTCATAAGCAAGCAGTCGAGAATGGGTGGCTGCAAGAAAGCAAGGTCATCAACCTCGTCAGTTCCACGGGTACTCAGACTTCAGCAATCGGCTATCCGCACCTGTCGCGCGAAGAGATCTATCACGGCGTAGAGGAATTCTATAAGCGCTTCTACTTCAGACCGACGAAGATCTGGGAAATCGTCCGCGAGATGCTGGTCAGTTGGGAGATGATGAAGCGGCGCCTGCAAGAAGGAGTAGAGTTCTTCAGGTATCTCCGGGCGCGCGAGGCATGAGCCTCGCGCACTGGCTCACGCTCGGTTGCGCGTTCGCGTGCGGAGCGGCGGCGTTCTTCGGCATCGTGTTTACGCTGCTGGCGGCCGTGCTGCTCGGCCGTTTTCTTGCACGGCCGGGCGCTGAACCTGTCGGCTTCCCGGCCCTGACCATCGTCAAGCCCTTGCACGGTGCGGAGTGGGCGCTGGCCCGCAACCTGCAAAGCTTTTGCGAGCAGGATTATCCGGGCGAGGTGCAGTTCCTGTTCGGCGTACACGATGTCGCCGACCCCGCGCTCGCCACGGTCGACGACCTGCGCCGCCGCTTTCCCGACGCGAACATCACTGTCGTCTCGGACCCGACGCTGCACGGGCCAAACCGCAAGGTCAGCAATATCCTCAACATGCTGCCGCGCGCGGAACACGATGTGCTGGTGTTCGCCGACAGCGACGTGCGTGTCGAACCGACGTATCTGCGCCGCCTGATCGGCGAATTGCAAAGGCCAGGCGTCGGCCTCGTGACGTGCGCGTATCGCGGCGACCCGGCCCCCGGTTTCTGGCCCAGGCTGTCCGCGCATTCGACGAACTACCAGTTTCTGCCGGGCGTCGTCGCAGGCCTCACGTTGTGCATGGCGCGGCCTTGCTTCGGGCAGACCATTGTGATGCGCCGCGAGACGCTCGATCTGATCGGCGGACTGGCGCAGTTCGCCGGCCATCTGGCCGAAGACCACGCGATCGGAGAAGCCGTGCGCGCCATCGGCCAGCGGGTCGCGATACCATCGTTCGCAGTCGCGCATGCTTGCGTCGAGACGACCGCCGCGCAACTCGTCGCGCACGAACTGCGCTGGAGTCGCACCATTCGACGTATCGACCCGATCGGACACTTCGGCTCGGCGCTCATGTATCCGCTGGCTTTCGCCTTGCTAGCCGTGGCGTGCTCCGCCGCCGCGGGCTGGGCGTGCTGGCTGGCGGGTGCGGCGCTGGCTGCACGCGGCTTGCTCAAGCTCCTGTCGGACCGCGCGCTGCGTCAGCCGTCCCGCAACTGGTGGATGCTGCCGCTGTGGGATATCGGCGCGTTCGCGCTGCTTGTGGCAAGTTTTCTGTCGTCGCGCGTGATCTGGCGCGGTTTCAGTTTCAAGGTGGACGGCGACGGGCTGCTATCGCCCTTAGAGGAAAAGTCATGACGCATTGTGATGGGCAGGGATAGTGATTGAACGTGGCGCGGGTGCGCTGAAACACTTCGGACGAGTAGCGGCTCTTGCGGGTCTGCTGCTTTCCTTGTGGCTGATCTGGCAGGAACATCCGGCAGTTGTGTTCGCGTCGCTGCGCGTGGCGGGCGCGGGGCTGTTGCTTGCCGGGCTTGCGCATGTGCTGTCGATGCTCGCGAATGCGCGTGGCTGGCAGACACTGATTTTCGGTCCGCAGCGGCCGTCATTTCTGCAAATGCTGCAACTGGTATGGATCCGCGAATCGGTGAACAGCTTGTTGCCCGTGGCGCGGGTTGGCGGTGAGATCGTATCGTTCCGCATGCTGCGGCGCTGGGGGGTGCGCGGGCCGGCTGCCCTCGGCAGTCTGATCGTCGATGTGCAATTGACGGTTATTAGTCAGTTGCTGTTCACGATGGTCGGAATCGGGTTCCTGTTCGCGCATGCGCAATCGGGCACGCTGCGTCTTGCGGGCCAACTGGCGTGGGGCGTGGTGGCGCTCGCGCCACCGCTGCTGCTGTTCGCGATCGTGCAGCATGCAAGTCCGTTCGAGCGGCTCACGCGTGCTCTCAACCATCTGACGAGTGGCAAGCTGGGGACGCTCGTCGGCGAATCGGCGAATGTCGACGAAAGCATCAAACAGGTGTGGCGCAAGCACGGTGTCGTGCTGCGTTATCTGTTCGTGTGGCAGCCGTTGCAGTGCGTGGCGACGTCGTTCGAAATCTGGCTCGCGCTGTATTTCCTCGGCTCGCCTGTCAGTCTGGTGGAAGCAGTCGTGATCGAGTCGCTGATCCAGGCAATCAGCAGCGCGGCGTTCTTCGTGCCGGGCGGCCTGGGTGTGCAGGAGGGTGGTTTCATCGTGATCGGCGGCGCGCTCGGTATCGATCCCGCAACCTGTCTTGCGCTGGCCGGCGCGCGGCGCATTCGCGATCTACTGATGTTCGTGCCTGGACTGCTTGCGTGGCAGTTCGCGGAGTCGTCACGTGGCGCTCCGCCGGTTCGGCAGGCCGGGGCGGCGGGTGAACAGGTGCGGGTGGAGAGCGCTATCCGGCGCGAGCCCTAGCGCCAGCAGGAAACGAGCGGGCTGCGGCCTCGGCTTATCGATCGTCGCCCGGATCGTGTCGCACTTCGCGGCCGTACTTGATCGAATTGTCGATCAGGTTATCGAGCAGAATGCGCAAGCAGTCGACGCTCTTTGTGCCAACGAGTGCCGGCGCCAGATTCGAAAGGCACATCGTCATCTGTTCGCGCTTCACTTGCTTCTTGAGTACCACGTTGCATTCCCGCCAACGCCATAAAGCAGGACCACGTTTTTTGCCAGATCGACACGAATAGTTGTAGGCTTGATTTTTGGGCGCTCCCGTCTGTGAAGTTGATACGCAACTCCACTTTGGCACGGTGATAACGTTTCGGGTTGAGGCGACCATCCCCTTGCTTACGATAGATGGACTATCCTGGCGCCAATAATGAATTCACGTAAAATATGCAGGAGCCCGTCCCTTCACGCGAACTACCCCGCAAAGTCAGCGCCGGACGGGGCAGTACAGCCGCCGGCAGCAAGCAGGCCGCTTACGCGCTTCGTGACTCTGGCGGTGGTCATTAGCGTGGCCACGGCGTTGCTAATGACCGGCTGCAGCCTGAGCACACATGACCTGCACGTGGACGGCATCGCGTGGCAACCCGACGATGCCACCGCCAACCCATCAGGCAACTGGGACGTGCTAGGCGCACAGGATCTGCTGATTCAGTGGATCGCTGTCGACGATACCGCCTTCATTTCCAACGCGGGTTTGCCGCCCGTTCCGCACCTTCCTGACCTCGCGCGCATCGGCCGCGAGCCCTGGGCGAAGAACGTGATCCTCGGGCTCGCGGGCTACCAAGACGAAAAGCGGGCACGCGCCAATGTCGCGAAACTGGTCGAGCAGTCGCTGATGATTTCGCGTATCCCCGTGCCGTTGCACGTGGTCGGCTATTATTTCCCGGTCGAGGCCGATCCGAGTTGGACCGATGCGCCCAAACTCGCGGCAAGTCTGCAAGACCTGCCCCGCCCGCTATGGATTACGGTCTACGACCAGAGCAATATCGGCGGGAAAACGCTCGCGGACTGGCTCGCGACCTGGCTTCCGGCAGACGTTGGAATCTTTTTCCAGGACGGGGTCGGCGTCTACGCGCGCGAACCACGCCTGGCCCGAACTTACCTTAATGCACTCGCCGAGCGCTTCGGCAAGGATCGGGTGCGCGTGATCGCCGAGGCGTTCCGGCCGGCAGGTCCAGGCAAGTTCCGCTCGGCCACGCCGGAAGAAATGAGGCCGCAGTTAAAGGCGTATCGTGGCTACTCCGTCTACCTCTTCGATGGGCCCCACTATGTCTCCGAGACGCTCATCAAGGGACTTGCGCCGAACGCCGCCGCAAAGAGGGCGTCGAAGGGCTAATTGCTTGCAGTTCGCTTCAAGGGTCTCGCTTGACGGCATCGTTCGGCCCGCGAACGACAACCCAGGTTCCCCCCTGCCACTTTCGCCATACGTGGTCCGCGCCCCGCTCGTAGACGTTACCGTCAGCATCGGTAAGACGATCGGCCGACGATGCGTCGCCGGAGGGCACCGCGATCGCATCCGAGGGCACGGTATTGATGACGGTTTCGTCTTGCGTGTGGCCCGACCCGGCCGGGACCTCACCCAAAGCGGTAGCACTCGGCGACGCCGCCGGATCCGAAGACCCGCCGCCGCACGCGGTCAGCAGGACCGGCACGGCGATCTGAATAAAAAGGCGACTCGTCATGATTAACTGTTCAAACGTTCACAAATAGGTGAGACGCGTCCACCGCGACATGCGAGACGCGTCTCGCATGTCGCCTACGGCTTCTATTGCGCGGCACTCGCATCGACAAACGTGAAGCCCAAACCGGTGATGCCTGTCATGATGGTTTGGAAATCAGCGAAACCAGGCGTATGGAGATCGCTTTCGAGCCAGAACGGATGGAAAAAGAATGAGGCAAATCCGTCTCGCACGGTTAGCGCATACTGCGCGTTGGTCAGAATATCTTGCGCCGTGTAGGAGAGACACGAGAACGGATCGATGGAACAAATGTTGTATTCGACATTGCCCAGATTCTCCGGTATCACCATCTGCCCGTAGTAGTCAGTTTTGATGATGTACGGGAAGAATTGACCTACTGAAAAGTCCTTGTTTGCCCCGGTCGTGTTCAGGTTCGGAGTATCAGACGTGTAATAGACCGCGCGTTGGTACGTCTTCTTGAAGAGCGGCGGCACGGCTTTAATCGAGAGCGGCGACGACTGATAGTGCGGCGCTTCCCACGCAAACGGCGTGTAGCCATTCGAACTCAACTCCAGCAATCCCGCGGACAACCTACCTGACGCCCACTGCGTGGAGTCCTCATTGACCGGCCTGTTACCCGGCGCGTACCAGAACTCATAGTCGTTAGCGGACACGGCATTTTCGCTGTCCGGTATGTTTGAGTACTGGTGCGTATAGCCATGCATGACGATCTTTCCGCCGCGAGTGAGCGCGTAGTTGAGTGCCTGCTTGAGACCGGTCGCCTGTGTCAGACGGATGGTTTGCGAGACACCGCCGTTATACGCACCGAGTGGGTCGGTATAGAGTGGAATGGTCGCGATGGAAAACGGCGTTCTCTTCGAGAACAGATAGTCCGTCAGCGTCTTCATCGACGAGACGGTCGTGGTCGCGTTGACATCCTCGAGCCGCACCAACGCCCGGTGTTGTATCGGCGCATTGGTCTGCAGAATGTCATGCAGCATGTCGCAAATCACCAGGTATCGATCGCGCGGTCCGATAAAAGAGAACGGGATGTCCGCGAAGTACCAGAAATTGCCGGCGCGAATGACATAAGGAGCCACTTCGCTGGTTTTGCTGTCCTTGATTGTCACCAACGTCGTGGCCTTGGTCGGATCAGAGATTGCTGTCACGCCAATGTCCGGATCAGCGGTCACCGTGCCCGACGGTGCATCGAACGCGTAGTACTTGAGCATGTTCATGGTCTTGTACGAGACGGTATCGAAGAAATCCGGGGATGGATTGCTGGAACTCGGCGTCGTGCTCAAGCCGCGCAGACCACTGAACGAAATGCCGGTCCTCGGGGTGAAGTTGTAAGTCGTGTTCCATGCGAGAGACCATATGTTGTACTTGAACCAGACGACCGTTTTGGTGCTCGCTGAGACGTCGGCGAGAAATGCAGCCGGGATCGGATTGTCGTAGTAGCTGCCCATATAGAACGTGGCCGTGTAGGGGGTCATCGTCCCGGCGGTGTAGGTGTTCACCGGCTTCAGGTCGATCGTGGCGTTGAAGTGGCCCAGCAAGTTGCGCAACATGATCGCGTAAGCGAAACCGAGCTTCGAATAGGGGTCATTCGCGGGCGCGTCGTAGAGGACGAGAACCTTAGCGGTGGTGGCCTGAGCGTGAACCGTTTTGGGCACGCTCCCCAGCAGAATCGCCGCGATCAGGGTGAAGGCAAACAAAAGTTGTTTCATGGCGGTACTCCGATTCAGCTGGTGTCAGTTGCGGAAAAAGGTGCCATCGGGGCGTTGAGATGCACGCAGGTTCAGGTTCTTGGGCTGGCCGTGGCCGGGCTCGCCCTCGGCCTTGGCTTGATCCGGCAGACCGGGTGAAATGTTCGTGGCGACGGGCGGCCGGTCGGGCGGCGTGACCTTGCCGCCCTTGGGCGGCTTGGGAATCCGGCGGCCGTATATACCCAAGTTCGGGGTGACCGCGAGGCCACCTTGTCGCAGACTGGCTGCTGGTGCAACGCTGCTCGGCAGTTGCGGATCGGCCGCCTCGGCAATGCCACAGGTCAGGCTCACGGTCAGCGCCGCGCCGGCCAGGATGAGTAGTGATTTCATGATGCTGTTCTCCTTGTCCGCCACTTGGGGCTGCTTGCCATCGGTTGTCACCATCCGGCATTGCCACGTGAGCGGGCGTCGATTGAAAGATCAGGCTGAACGAAGGTCGGTGTCTCCTATGTCATCGACCGTGACGACGGAAGGCGTCGGGGACGGAATGGTTGCTTCCACGCCCACAAACTCGGGCACGATGATGTCCTCGGCCGCCGCCCTCGACGGCTCATGGGCTTCGACCGGAAACTGGCGGAGCAACAATCGGCGTAGTGGACGGGGCAGCGTACTGGCCCGCGATTGGTGCGACACGCGACAGCCCGGTGGCGAGGACATCGATTTCCTGCGCAGCGCAGAGATGATCCTTTCGCACGCGTGACCGTCGCTGTACGGGTTCGTTGAAAACGCCATCCGCTCATAGGCATATTCATCGTCGAGCAGTTCAGACGCCGCGCTGACGATTCTGCCGATATCGGTGCCGACCAGCCGCGCCGTACCCGCCGCGACGGCCTCGGGCCGCTCCGTGGTTTCGCGCGTGACCAGAACCGGCTTGCCAAGCGCGGGAGCCTCCTCCTGAACCCCGCCTGAATCGGTGATCACAAGATAGGCGCGGGACATCAAAAATATGAACGGTAAGTATTCCTGAGTAGTTGTCAGAAAAAAATTCGGCAAATCTGACAGAATACGTTCGGCAGGCTCGAGAAGCGCGTCGATCACACTGTTTCCGGCGAGCACGATGCGATCCGCCGAAGCGCCTTCATTGAGGAGGTTCTGGCGCGCCTGCTCGGTCGGCGCGAAGTGCCAGGCGGAGACGGCATCGGTGAGACGCCGGTTCAGCTCTTCGTGCCAGGGCGACCAGGTGTCCCCGGTACGCAACCCCGCCTCCACGTGCCCAACGGCGAGGTGCCGGTAGAACGCTGCGAGACTTGCCGCGAGCGTCGTGGTCGTATCACCGTGCACGAGCCCGACATCGGGTTGCGCCGTGTCGTAGATTTTGCCGACACCGTTGAGGATTCTGGACGTGATGTCAGTCAGCGTCTGTTGACTACGCATCAGGTCGAGATCGTATTCGGGCACGATATCGAAAAGATCAAGAACCTCGGGTCGCGTTCCGAATACGGCTAGTACTTTTTTCATCGTCATCCTCCTCCTCGAGAGGTGGCTGTCAAAACCACAAGATCGCGCGCACCACCAGGCCGCGCGCGCGTTCCGCTGAGGTCAGCGGGAAACGGTATTGCATCGTCACGTCAAGCCAGCTGGCAGGCGCGCGATAGCGCGATTCCCGGAACCAGTAACGAAGCTGGATGCCCGGCCCGACGCCAAGGGCAGTCTGATGGACCGCTTTGTTGTCGTGATCGCCCGCGACCACGAGGTGGGGATAGACCGTAAGCCAGTCGCTGATCTTGGCCAGTAACCAGGTGTGTCCGTAGCGCAGTTCTGAATAGATGATGTAGCGCCCTTCTTGAACGAAATAAGCGCCCTCGGCATAGGCCTGCCAACTGCGCCAACTCGGTTCAGTGATAAGCAGGTCCGTGCCGGCTTCCGATGAATAGCCGAGCCGCAACAGCCAGTCATTTATCGCAAGGTTGCCGATTTTCACGAGCCGTTCGCCGGTGAGCACAATGTTCTGATCGGCGATCGGCTTATAGCGCGCACCTACTGATCCCTGCAGCGTGGGCCCTCCGGTCACGCCGCCCGAGCCGTCATACGCCGTGCCGTAGCCGCGCACGAAGAGTTGAAAGATGCGGCCGTCTTGATAGCCGATCTTGGGCGGTTGCCAGTAAGCTTCGATGCCTGGTTGCAGCACGTCGACCGTGCCTGCCGCCCCGAACGGGTAGTTTTGGTACGGCACACTGAGGATGAAGCCCCAGGTGCGTTCGAGTTGCTCGACCTCGCGCTTGTAGCCGAACCGGCGCTGCGCATCGAAGATCTGCTCCGTGTCATCCGCATCGATGCTTTGCTTGAAAAGGGCGATCGAACGCGGGTTGTCGCCGGTCCGTTTAGCTGCATACGCCGCATCGGCGTAATTGCTCGCATTGCCGGCGCCCGCATCAAAGCCGCGCTGGAACATGTCGAGCGCCTCGCTGTCGTTGTGTTCGCGCAGCAAATCATAAGCCTGTTGCAGCGTCTTCCGAGCTGCATCGTCGTGCTCCAGCTTCGCTTGCGAGTGTGCCTGATCGATCAGCGCCTGTGCATAGCTTCGGTCCTGTTCGGTCGATGCATGGCTCAGTGCGAGTTCAGCAGCGTGCAGGGAGCCCTCGCGATCGCCTTCAATGAGCCGGGTCTGCGAGACGCGTAATTGCACGGCGGGGTCGGACTCGTTCTCAAGCGGCCGCAGCGCCTCGGTCGCCTGATCCGGCCGGTGCGCGGCGAGCGCGGCATCGGCCCACGCGAGCCGCAAGCTTCGCTGCTGCTCAGCTGTCCACTGTCCCTGGCCTTTCTCCAGCGCCGCAGAAAGATAGCGCCACGCCATCTCGTTGCGTTCCTGGCGCTGTGCGAGAAAGCCGCTTTGTGCGAGTACTTGGGGGCTGTCGGGAAACTGTTTCAGCAACTTTGCGGCGAGCGTATCTGCGT
Organism: Pararobbsia alpina; assembly: GCF_902859895.1. Taxonomy (GTDB): domain Bacteria; phylum Pseudomonadota; class Gammaproteobacteria; order Burkholderiales; family Burkholderiaceae; genus Pararobbsia; species Pararobbsia alpina. Next base: position 5,007 of record NZ_CADIKM010000042.1, on the reverse strand, counting down.
CCGCGGTTTTGCCTTCCCGTACATAGACGTCGAGTAAGAGGAGGCCGAGCTGTTGGCTGTCTGGCTGCGCCGCCAATGCGCGCGCCGCGTAGCTTTCCGCACTCGGCAAGTTTCCCATGCTGAGTGCCTTGTACGCGGCGTCGGCGAGACGGTAAGCGTCGGGCGTGAGCTTCTCGGCCGGCTGCGCCATCACGTTGAGACAGACAAGCGACAACAGCGCCGCAAGTGCTACCACGGTAACAAGGTCTGGCCGCCGTCTGCCCATCTTTGCAGCGCGCATTGGTTTCATGCCGGCTCTCCACCCTGTTCCGTCGATCCGGCCGGCTGAGATGCGGCCAGCGTGCGCGCCTGTTCCAACTCTACAAATCGTTCATGGCGCTTGAGCTCCACGTCAAGTTCCGCATCGCAAGCAATGAAGTACGCCACGTTAGTGCCCGCACCGCGCCGCACGATGCCCTGCTCGTCCTCGTTCAGAGGACTGCCGACGGCTACATTGAGGGTGCCGTCTTCCCCAGTCGAAAAGGGCACAACGCGATAGGAGTGCTGCAACTCGAACGCCAGCGAATCCGCGAAATGACCGACCGCGACATTGGTGAGGCTCACCCGCGGCAGGTCAGACTGCTCGGCGAGGGCGTCGGCAAGCGTGTCGCTGCTGATCAGGTCGCGCTCGATCAGCAATTCACCTATGTGCCTGCCACAAGTGGCCTGCAGGTCCAGCGCTGCTTCAAGTTGTTCCCTGCTGAGCACGCCCCACGCCAGCAGGATCTCGCCGAGCCGTCGGCGCACCTTGCCCATCGCCTCGTTGGAGAGGAAGGTGTGACTGGTCTTGTCCCACGCGATCGGACTGTTCGTCGCGAGATGCGTGACATAAATCTTCCACGCGCGGCAGACGGCGAAGAAATTGATGAAGTTGTTGACGAAGATGCGCGGGATTGAAAGCAACCCCTGCAAGCGGCCGTTGAGCTTGGCGACGAAGTAGTAGCGCTGACTGACCCGCAGCACCAACAATGCGGCGTTGGTCGCCAGAAGCGGATAAAGCCATTCGCCCGCGACCAGCAAATGGGTGTCGATACGGATTATGTAGCCGGCTCTGTTGAGCACTCCGAGCGCCACGAAATTACCCAGCACACCGTACGCGACGACCGAGAACACTGACGTCACCATGCCCTTCCGATCGCGAAAGAAGATGTATCGGGTGAGCAAATTGCCGCTCCATCCAAGTTGTTCCCAGCCCTGGAACGCGATGCCAAGGATCCAGCGTGCGCGCTGCCGGTACGCGGTCCTGAACGTACTCGGAAAGTATTCGCGGGTCGCCAGTAGCCTATGTGCGGCGTGGCGCCGGCCGCCACGAACCGGGGGCAAATCGCACGACTCGTCCGAGATGGGGAAACGCGCGAAGGTCTCCGTCAGTCCGAGATCATGCAAACGGAAACTGAAGTCATAGTCCTCGGTCAGCGAGTCAGTGTTGAATGGGCGGCCGTTGCGGACGGCCATCGCCTTTTCGATCGCATCGCGTCCGTAGCACGACGCCACGCCCGCCCCGGGTACAACGCCGGTCAGGCGCTCTCGCGTCGGCATGTCTTTCTGGTGCGTCTCGCTGAAGTCGTCCATATAGGTGCCGGCAACGAACTCATACCACTTCCGTGGCAACGACAGAACAGGCAACTGCACCAGATCATGTTCGGTCACTGCATGGTTAAAATATTTCAATTCGATCGGATGAATGACGTCTTCGCAGTCGTGCATCACGACGCCCGCAAACTTGATCCGATGCGTCTCTTCATAACGAAGAATGGCTCCGACGGTCCAGTTCAGGCAGTCCGCCTTGCATGTGGGTCCTTCGTTGAGCACGGTCGCGCGGGTGACACGACGCGGATGGCGACGCACCATGCGCTCGACTTCGGCGGTGGTCTCGGGATCGTTGTGATAAGTGCCTATGAAGATCACATAGCGTTCGTATTCGAGTGTGGCGAGCGTGTTCTCGACCATCTTGGCGATCACGTCGTATTCCTTCCATGCCGGCACCATGATTGCCAGGTGACGCTCTTCGAGCTCTCGCAACATGGCAACGTCGATGCTCGCATGCTTCTCGCCGCGCAGCAGTCGGCCGATCTCGAAAAACCAGTAGTAGCCGTCAAGCAGAAGATCGTCGATTGTGCTTATGAATATGACCATTGCTGTCACGAGCGCGACCCAGTTCAAGCCGATCAGATACGTCGCCCATATTGAACTGGTCTGCATGGCCGTTTTTCTTTTCAGAGCAATATTCGGCTATTCGGCGCGTTCCAGATATAAGCCGCAATAGAGCATTTGATCCATTGTCCCGATGTGGAATCGAGGGTGCGGTGTGCGAACGGGACGTGGCCCCGACCTTGATCGAGGGTTTACGCCGGCTCGAATTTGGAAGGAGCTAATCGCGTTGCTTCAAAACGGCATCATCGAAACCTATGAACCGCTGCGCACGATGTCTATCGGTAAAGGCTACGAGTTCGTCAGTCAGACCGACACCGAAATCGGAGGGATCGCGACGGGAAACACGCCGGTCGCGTCGGCTACCGGCCCAGGTCGAGATCGCAAGCGAGTATCGATACCGGCACCGGCGGAGAGTTCGCGGACATTGGTTGCCACTTCCAGTCGGGCGGAACATACGCTCGCCGCGCTCAAACATGCGCAAGCGACAGGACATGACCACACGCTCGCGATTTGCAACGTCGCCAATAGCGATGATGCGTGCGACCAAATGGTCATTCTTGACGAAGGCTGTAAGAGAGACCCACTACCGGTTGGCGGCGATTTTAGTCCGCGTCAGCTGCTCGCCTGTCACGCAGCCTGCATACGAGGCACGGACGCGGACAACCCGCGCAATCTCGCGAAGTCAGTGACGGTCGACTGACCATGTCGGCCTACCTGCTAGATCGAGCGACCGAGACCGCGCATCCTGCCAGCCGCAGCTGCTCCGTAAGGCTCCAGCGATTGCAACCACGGCAGCATCGCGCCAAGCCGCGCGGCGAGCTCGGCGTTGTTTCGAACACCCATGCGTTCATGCACCGACACGATTTGCTTTCGCACCGTGCCGGGAGCGACACCGAGTGCTCGCGCGATCTCCTTGTAGGTGAGTCCCGCCGCAATATGGCGCGCCACCTGCAACTCACGAATGCTGAGCGAGTCGACGGCGAGCTTCGGCCGCGCACGCACATAGGCGGTCGCGCCTTCGCGCGCGAACTGGAACACGTGCGCCTTACCCTGGAAGAACGAAAGCCCCGCGCCAAGCGAAAGCAGCAATGGGATCGGCAAGACCGCACCCTGAACATGCGGCCATTCCTGGGCGAGGCTACGCATGAACCCTGACTCGCCGAAAAGCACTGTGCCGTCGTATGTGGCGATGGCGCCAGCCGACTGGTTGTCGCCAAGACGTTGTTGATGTCGCTGCAACGCGCCGCACAAATTGATCGACCATGCCTCGCTAATGTGTTTATGCAGCAACTCAGTAACCTTTTTCTCCTCTTCCGAAAACTGTCGGTCGTGGGTATCGCGATAAATCGAGAGCGCGAGAACGAGTGGATGCACGGCCTGCGCTGGTCGCGCCGCGTTGTCAGACACGCTCCCAAAATTGGCCGGCAATTGCCACGCGCCGAGCGTTTCCGGCGTATGAACAAAACTCTCCGTATAGATGACCGAACAGCTTCGCGTGGCTTTTTTTATCGCCACTGCATCGCACGCGGATCCGTCCCGGTCGGCGTGCTCCGTTACAACGTTGCCGTTATCGCTCCTTCCCGCCACGTCCGGTTGGCTGCAGAGTTGCGAGGTCAACCTGCCAAGCGTCCGAATAACCAGCCCATCCGCGGCGGACAGGCCCACTCGCCATGTCGCGCGTTCGAATTGTACGCAGCTGAATAAGATCCGAAATGCTTGCGCCTGGAATTCGCCTTGGCCACTATTTCTTGCCAACCGGTAAATAGACAATATTGAGTCGTTGACTGGTCTCATCTTCCAGCTCCAGTAGCGCTGTTCCTTCCGTTGTGCGGCCTAGCTCAAAGCGCTCAAACACGTAGCCGGTCAGGCCGAGAGGATCATAGGGCCAAGCAGATAGAGGTATGGCAAGCGGAACGTTGTCATATGCCATCGTACGGGTGCTGGCGAGGCATTGTCCAATCTGTCGTCCTTCACATTCAACGGACTTCGGTGGGGCGCGGCGGCGCCGCTCTCGCCTGCAAGGAGGAGATCCGAAGCGACCGCGCCACATGCCGTCGGCGCGCCGTCACATCACGGCGAGTACATAGCAGAATACCCGCGTTTCTCATTATGATCCTCACACTATTGGATAGCTGACGGAGGTCTGATTTGCAAGCAGGAAATGAAAGGAAGCGACTGCGATCCTCTATAGTCCCCATGATGACCACGACTACCCAACCTGCTAGGTGTTTCTAACTACCCGCCGTGCTGCCGAGCGTGATTTCGTCAAGATATCCATGAAGACAACCCCGAAATCTCTCGCCAACGTATCGTGTCCCTAACCGATAAGATATATGAATCGCTTCGATCAGCATTGTCTATCTTGCGCCGTGAACTCTTAAGAGTTTCCTTAAAAAACTGATCCAGGGAACGGGCTGAAAACGCGTTCTGAGGGCAGCCGATCAGCATAGATTATCACCGCAAATTGCATGTCCTCTCGCCGCGGGTGAGTTCGCACGCGCGTAGCGAGCGGTCTTCTCAGAATGCTCGGGGCGTGAGGCTGTTCCGCTATAGGATCGTGAAAATCGGTCGTTCGCCACCGGCCTTTGTCGGGGCAATCGATTGAACAGCCTGTCCATCCGGATCGTTCCAGTCTCAGGCCTTGACCACGAGGTGAGGGCACTTTTTACCTACCCATCTACAGCGTCAGCCAAGTTACTTCATATCACTGGCGAATGCAGAAGATGCGGATGCTCGAGCATCTCGGCGATTACGCGCAGCGCCCGCTCGCATTCGATCCGATTCTTCGAACCTCCCAGACATACACGCAGCGCG
>NZ_CADIKM010000041.1 GCF_902859895.1 Pararobbsia alpina | reverse complement strand
GCGCTGAGCGAGCTACCAACGCGCGTGCAGGCCGCGGCGCAGCAACTGAAGGATGCGACAAGGATCTATGCGGACGCGGTTCAGCGCCTGTGACGTAGCGTCCTGAGCTACATTGTGGAATGTGCGGACCCGTATGCCAAGAACAGAAGTATTGCAGGTTCCAGATTACGTTGACCTGTTGTCGCTACCGCCTCGGCGTCCAGTGTGTGCGGTGTCACGGTCGCCTGCGTCTGAATCACGATGCCGGACCCGCCGACCGACGTCGGCCCGCGACGAGTGCTGTCTGTTAAATAAGTCAAGGCGTGATCGCGACCTTCAACGCGCCGTCGCGCTGATGGCCAAACAACTCGTAGAACTTCTCGATGGCGTCGAGCTTGAAGCGGTGCGTGACCACCGGGGCGAGATCGACCCCACGCGAAACAGCATGCGCCATTTCCTGCTCTCAAGTATCGAACAAGAGAATCCGATTCCGCTCATTCAGGGTCAAGAGTCCAGCCTTGGGTGAGCAAGCAACAATGGGGTGTGAGTGATGCGCGCGGTTCGGGCTGCGACGCTTCCGAGAAACCAGCGAGCGAGACCGCGTCGACCGCGTGTGCCGACGACCACCAGGTCGGCGTGCCACCGCTCGGCCTCGCGGACAATCGTGTGGGGCACATCATCACTTGTCAGCATGTCCGCCCTCGGCAACGTTCAGGGCGCCACCAGGACCGGCGTCTTCCCTCTTCGGTGACTCCTCCTGAGCTCAGGCTGATTTTCGCTTCCGGTCACCATGCAAGACCGGCAAGCGGTTCCCCTTGACGGCAGTCGCGACTGCCATCAGATCGACTTGAGGCGCTCATGTTGAGCGTCCCGTTCACTCCGTTCGGGAAGAAGCCGCCCTTGACCGCCGCCGCGCTCGTCAGGTAGACGATGTTGAGCACATTTGCGTACTTGCGGCTGAACGAGGCCGTTGTTGTCGAGTGGAACGATATTGGACGAGCTCGGCGTGGCGCCGGTAATACCCTGGTCGTCGGTGCCCACATGATCGAGGCCGCCACGCGCCTTCGATATCGCATTCGCCGACGTGACGAGGCTGCCCATGGCAATACCCTTCGAGAACAACAGGGTGCGCACCAGACCCGCAGGATAGGCTTCCGCGGAAAGAATGCCGGCCGCCGCTTCGAGATAAGTCTTGTTGCTGATCAGCGGCGATGCGCCTTTGTATGCAGTTACGCACACGTCCTCGAAGATGAACGCGCCGAGCAGGAAGTTGTTGTCGTTAAGATAGGGATTGAACGCGACGCCGGCGCCGACGAGTCCCGCCGCATGTGCCGCCGACGAGAACGCTCCGGTCGGATCGGTACCACCGATGTCGATCGCCGGTTGCGCGATCGCCGCTGAGTCCAGCGCGGTACGCAGGAAGTTGACGTGCTCGAGTTCGTCCTTCGCGATCTCGTTGGCGTATGGCTGGACCACCGGGTCCTGAAACGGCACCTGTTGTCCGCCGATCACCGTGCCCATCGTGCCGACGCCGGCAGTCATGCTGCCGGGCAGGCCTGCACCTGTCGTCGCGAACGGAGGGCCAGCGCGTGATCGCTGGCGCGATCTGCCCCAACTTCAACTCCTACGCTGCGATGGACGGCAACCCCTCACAAGACGGCAGCTACCTCATCCCCATGGGCTTGTGCGGCTGTCACGGCTACAAGGCAACGGCGGGCTGGCGCTTTGGCAACCTTATCGATGGTACGCAAGCTGAGTACGTGCTGGTGCCCGATGCCCAGGCGAACCTCGCCCCGATTCCGGACGGCCTGAGCGACGAGCAAGTGTTGATGTGCCCCGACATCATGTCGACGGGCTTCAAGGGAGCGGAGAACGCCAATATCAAGATCGGCGACACCGTGGCCGTATTCGCGCAGGGGCCCATTGGCTTGTGCGCCACAGCAGGCGCGCGGATGCTGGGCGCCACCACCATCATTGCGGTGGATGGCAATGACCAGCGACTGGCCGTAGCCAGAAAGATGGGGGCCGATGTCACGCTTAACTTCAAGAAGTGTGATGTGGTCGATGAAATCATGAAGCTGACCGGCGGTCGTGGCGTCGATTCATCAATCGAGGCGCTGGGCACGCAGGCAACGTTCGAATCGTGCATGCGCATTCTGAAGCCGGGCGGCACACCTTCCAGCTTGGGCGTGTACTCGTCGGACCTGACCATCCCGTTGTCGGCATTCGCCGCTGGTCTGGGCGAACACAAGATCAATACCGCGCTATGCCCGGGCGGGAAGGAGCGCATGCGCCGCTTGTTGAACGTGGTGGAGTCTCGCCGCGTTGACTTGGGAGCGCTGGTCACCCATCACTACAAACTCGACGACATCGCCGCTGCCTACGACCTCTTTGCCAACCAGCGCGACGGCGTGCTCAAGGTGGCCATCAAGCCGCGCTGAAGACCGAGCCTGGGGCGTGTGTTCCCGGTCTCAGGCTGCCTGCGCCGGCACGGACGGCCTGATGCACTCCGCATGCAGTTCGATCAACCTTTGTATCGCTGGCAGAGAACTTTATGTAACGGTTGGTTCGCTCGCTGGTGTGCGGGGTATCCAAGCGTCTGGCACGGAACGCTTTGGCGCTGCTGACTCGTCTTGGTCAGCGGCGACCATCACCCCGCCCGTGTTTGGTATAAAAACCTGTGAGCGCCGATTCGACTACATGCAACAGTTGAGGTTATCTCGAAGTAGTGCGGGTCCGGGCGTGCGAGCAGCCGCTATTCACCGAGATCCGGACATTCGGAGAAACTGGCTGAAGCGCAGCAACGGGTCGGGAATCGCCCCCACGGCAGTAGCGCAGACTGAGTCTCCCTTCCCTTGAAAGGAGATCGTCATGGAAGCGAATATCAACGGCAGCAATGCCTCGCGTGCCGTGGAACAAGGACAAGTTGACGGGGCAGAAGCCGCCGCTAAAGCTCAGGGAGATCTGGGCCATCCGAATCCGCCTGCAGCTGGGGGCGAAAACGCGCGATCTTGCGATGTTCAATCTGGCGATAGACAGCAAGCTAAGGTCGTGCGACCTGACGAAACTGCGAGTGCGTGACATCTGTCTGGGCTCGCGTGTAGCACCGCGTGCGACTGTCATGCAGCAGAAGACGCAACGACCGGTGCAGTTCGAGATCACCGAACAGACGCGGGATAGCGTGGAAGTTTGGATGAAGGCTGCGGGGCTCTTGCCTTCAGACTTCCTGTTCCCGGGCCGGATTCACGCGTCGCCCCATCTATCGACGCGTCAGTACGCCCGGCTCGTGCATCGCTGGGTACGGTCGATTGGGCTCGACGACACGGCATACGGCACGCACACGATGCGCCGGACGAAGGCATCGCTGATTTACCGTCGTACAAAAAACCTTAGAGCCGTGCAGTTGCTGCTTGGTCATACAAAACTTGAAAGCACAGTTCGATATCTCGGCATCGAAGTCGACGACGCGCTTGAGATGGCCGAACAAACCGAAGTCTGAGCAGCGGCTGGCCGGGCAGCAATCGGTCGCTGTCCGGCCACTCTGAGACGCTCGCACACGGGGTGTGGCCGTCCGCTAGCGGACCCGCAAGAGACGATCGTTGATGACGCTCGCCTACGCCCAACGGTTGTTCAGACTGGCCGTTCTGTTTCATCACCACCAGCGGGGCTGGCGCAGACTCTGCGGCCACCAGTGGCTATTGTCATCAGGGGAATCAGTGCAACTGCGGTCATTTCGCCCTCCAGCGTTAGCGACACACGAGACGCTGGTTACGTGCAATGGATCGGGAGGTCGTTCGGTGTTCGGGTCTTGCGTCTAAAACACGAGATCAGCAGATTGGATGGGATTGGACTACAACTCATTTAAGCGTTGGGCTTAACACGAGGAGACGTTATGAACGCGTCCACGAAGCGTTGTCTACGTGCGTCCATCCGTCCATCATCGCGGTCATATCGTTAAATGTAATCGCGCAGACCAGGCCAATTGCCTACCCGGCCAAGGGCCAGAGCCCGCAGCAGCAGCAAAAGGACGATGGGCAATGCTACTCCTGGGCAAAGAGTAATACTGGCATCGATCCGGCGGCGGTCGCGGCTGCTCCCCCGCCACCAGCGGGGCCTGCGGCAGGCGGTGGTGAGCGCGTGCGTGGCGCGGCGCGCGGTGCAGCAGGTGGTGCGGCGATTGGGGCAATTGCGGGTGACGCACGCAAGGGTGCTGCCATAGGGGCAGTGGCCGGCACGATGTCGGGCGGTGCACGCGCACGGCAGAACCAGAAAGCGGCCCAGGCATCGGCACAGTCACAAAGCCAAGGGGCCATGGATACCTACTATAGGGCGTACGCCGCGTGCATGTCCGGACGGGGATACACGATCCAGTAAACGACAAGAGCGCCCAAGGCCATACGACAGGACTGATTCTGAGCGACCACGAGCGAAGAACTTCAGGAATGACGACCAGTTGGCGCCGGCGACATCGCGACCGAGAAACCTGCCGGGAATCTGATCGTCCCTGCGCCTGCGTGATGTGCTACGCGTTGCCGGATCATCTGAGGCTCCTACCGGACCTAGTAATGCTGCGCAAGCGATCAATGCCTAGAAACGCACGGCAAGCCCGAACGACACGAGTCGGGGCACACTGTTCTCGAAAACCGGCAGCAGCTCAGATCTCATCGACGAATAGCTCGATCGATACACTTACAGAGAGCTTGTGTGGAACGCTGCCAGTGTCGTTCGCCTTGATCGAGTGCGGGCCCGGTATGGGCCGGAACGAAGTGTCGTCGCGCCAGGTCCGCGGATGAAATCGCTATGTGCGCGAGGCCGCTTGGTCAAGCAGGTCCGACTGCGCGCGAGAACCGGAATGTCACACTCCGCGCCGGACCGTTCAGGCGTAGCGTCTGCACGAGCTGATCGCCGGAACCGCGGAACTCCAGATAGCGGTATGAAAGTGTGATGTCGCCCCACTTCATCGCGTAGCCGATGCCGGCCATCGCCTGCCAGGTGAGGTCGGACGTGCCGGTGCCCACGTCGAGGTAGAACGGCAGGTACCAGCGGCCGTCGGCAGTCAGCGAAGCGCGGCCGCGCACCCCGACAAAGCCGTCAAAGATCTCCTCGCGTTGCGACGCGTGGATTTGTGGATTTAAACCCGGCCCGGGTCCACCGAAATTTGCCTGGAGCGACGCGTCGAGAGAGCTGCTTACGCTAAGGTAGCGGATGCCCGCAATCGCATCGAGGCTTGCGCGCGGCAGTTGCGGGATCGTGTGGCCGCCGCCCAGCTGGATCAGTCCGCCTTTCAGGCTCGTTTCGCCACTACTCGTCAACTCGCGCTGGAAAACGCTACTGCCTTTCGTGCTCACCGCGGTTGAGTGGCTTCCGAAGTTCAGGTAGATCGCGTCCGCAAGAATGCTCCAGTCGCCTTGGCGCGCTTCGCCTTGCAGCATCGCGGCAAACCGGAGGTTTTGCAGGTAGTTGTACGGGCCGGTCGAGGCATCGGCCTCGCCGCCGCCCGGCAACGGAAAGCGCAGGGATCCGCCCACATTCGGCAGCCAGAGATAAGGCGTCAGCGCGAAGTGCCACTGAGTATCGGTGTTGATTTGCGGCAACCCATCGGCCCACGACGACGAACTCACGAGTGCGGCGCAAACAAGCGCGCCTTGAAGCAGTCGATGGCACATGACATACCCCCCCGGGGAGCAATTGAACGTAAAGTGCACTTAAGCGTGTCGCATCGGGGCGCAATTCTCGAAGTATTCGAGTAACCCGATTAGCTCTTTTCCTTGTTCGCAGTCGTATGTGTTTTCAGTTCGCCTCATCATGATCCTGCTGAGTTCCCGATATGGGTTACGGTTAGAAGCTCACTGCAAGACCAAACGCCACACCGTGAACATTGCTTCCGAAGACATATCGCAACATCGCGCGTGTCCGGGTGATGATCACTGGGTATTTGCTGCTATCGAGTTCAAGTCCGACGCCTAGCGAGGTGAGGTTCTTGAACCCGAGTACACCGGCACTGTCGCCAAAGTAGTGCGAGTACGCGGTTTCAAGTACGTAGCGAACTGGCTTGTCCAGCGCGTGCATGCCTGTGGGTGCGCGCCAGCGCGCCCACAAGCTAAGTTGTTGCGCCGTTGCTGAGCCCTGTACGGCTGGGGAGGAACTCCCAAAGCTGCGCAGGAAGATGTCGGTGGCGCGCAGCTCAACATCGATTTCATGGTTCTCGCGATAGTGCTCGTAGTCGAGCATCAGAGATCCACCATAACCATAGGCATCCAGTGCGCCGTTTTCCAGGAACTGGATATTCTTGTCTGTTGCGTGATTGAGAGCCGTTTGCGAGACCCTCAGATCGCTCGCGACCCGGCCGAGTGTGCCGTTCAGAATCGGACGGAATTTCAGTTCATCAGTGATCGGAAAATCCCAGCCGATGCCGATGGTCCCGCTGAATGTATTCCACTTCGCCGGGAGCGAGCGGCGATCGGTGCCGTCCGTGGCGACGAAGGTCGGATCGTAGCGGCTGTACGCGGCAGTCCCTTCCAGATAGAGCGGGAACGATTTGCTGATCGTGAAGCCACTGCCAAGTTGCGTCTGACCGAACCCGGGGTTGCCAGTGGCCCCGTTGTTGATCGCCAGGGAACTGGTCGTGACGTCCGGAACGGTTGTATACGTCATGATGTTCAGTACACCATCGGCGAGCTTCTTGACATTGGCTGAGAGTGTTGCTTGGTTCGACAACTGGCCACTTGCCCCTGGCGCTGTCTGCGCGTGACACGCACCAGGTAGGAGGGCGGCAGTGAGTACGGCCCAGGCAAAGGACAACGCCCGGCGCACGCGAATGTCTAGTTTTGGCACGGTCAAAGGCATCCGCTTCTGGTCAGTTCGGGCATACGTGCGGCATGGCTGCATACCTGTGCGGTTGCTCAGCGACGATGGTGCACGTCACGTCAGGCCCGTCCTGGCCGGCTCACAGCACTTCTGCGGTGCATTCAGAGAAGGCGAAGTAGAAACGTACGGCGTATACCTCGTGATCCGCCGGGTTGCTATGCGGGGATGACGCAGGCCTATGAAAGATATCTTCAGAACAGGGTGCAATCAATTGGACCAAAGTCCAATTGATTGCGGCCCTCAGCGAGCAAGATACTGATTACTCCAACAGTAGCCGGAGGAGTGGCGGGTCGGCGGTGCGAACGCTGCGCCTTGCGCGGAGCATCGGCCTGCGCCACGATCGGCTTGCCCCTGACCGATCCTGCGTTGGACTCATGGATCAACGCGGGAACAGGAATGTGAGAATCACGCGACCTCCCCAACCGATAAGTCCGTTGCGTAAACGTAATTGTCTCTAGCCGGTTTGACGAAAGAGGCGCGTTGAAGCAACGCGCGCTGAGGAGGGGCGGCAGGACCCTTGGCGCGGGCAGCTCGCTCGACGCGTCGGTCAATGCAAGCCCTTGGGGACCTGGATCGGGTTTCAATTCCCAAATCCACACTCGCAACGGCGAGATATCTCTGACGGCCTTGTCGGCGTGCGCAGTCGCGTGTCGCTGACGGGTGACGGGTGACAGCCGCTGGTACCTGCCGTTCTACCCTCGACGTGGGTACCGGCGCCTCGGACGTCACTTGGCAGCGATGGCGGGCGTCGGTTACGCAATGAAGTGGGGCGGCGTCAGTCTGTCATATCGCTTTCTCGCGTTCTACGGCTCGAGTGACCAGCTCGTGCAGACGCTGCGATTAAACGGCCCGGCGCTGAGCGCGACGGACAAACGATGGGCGCGGCTCGGCGGCATTGGTTAATCAGACCCACTACATAGCGATTCATGACCTTCACCGCATAACGTGCGACTAGGTGCAGGTTCAAGTCCCAACGGGGTGGGACTAAAGTCCAATAGAAAGAACGCAGTAGTGCATCTACAGTGCGAGGCAATGGCGCTTTTTCTGACGCAACTCGTGCATGGGACGACTCGCGGCGTAAGAGCAGTCCGGCGGTGTCTCGATCCACTCGGTAGCTGTTGTCAACCGACCGAGCGACTTTGCCTGGCGCGAAACGCGACTCCGAATTCTCAATTGGCAACCTGCACTGAAAGACGATCTGCCTTGCTAAAGACTAATCATTGAAAAAGGTGGAGGAATCAATGACAAGGGCAAACGTTCGGACGCTTACCGTGCGGCCGCTGCGGGAGCCCTTTGTCCACTTCCTGATATTGGGCGGCGTGCTGTTCGGCTTTTACGCGCTGCTGCAGCCAAAGCACGCGCCGTCGGGCGATTCACGCCAAGTGGTTCTTACGCGCGGCGACATCGATCACCTGCGGCTCGGTTTTGCAGCGCAGTGGCGTCGGTCTCCGGGCGCAGATGAGATGCAGGCGCTTCTCAACGATCGCATCAACGAAGAGATCCTTTACCGCGAAGGCCTCGCGCTCGGACTAGACCGCGACGATACCGTCGTGCGCCGCCGCCTTGCACAGAAAACCCAGTTCCTGTTGCAGGATGTCGCCGAGCTGCGCGAACCGACCGCCGAGGACCTTGCGAAATATCGAAGCCAGAACGCTCAGCGCTATTCACAAGGCCCGCGCTGGACCTTCGAACATGTCTACTTCAGCACAGCGAGCCGTCATGAGCACGCTGTACTCGATGCGAAGGAGGCGCTGGCGAAGCTGCGGCGCGCGCCAGACGATGGCCAGGCGCCAACCTTGGGCGATGCCACGCTACTCGACTCACAGCAGATCGCCCAGAGCGAAAAGCAGTTGCGCGATCTCTTCGGTCCCGACTTCGCGAGCGCTGTCACCACCGCGTCGGCGTTGTCAGTCGGAGCCTGGACAGGGCCCTTTCGATCGAGCTACGGCTGGCATCTGGTGCGACTGGAATCGCGCAGCGAGCCGCCGAGTGAAGACTCCGCCGAACTCGACCGCCGCGTGCGGGCCGACTGGGCAGAAGATCAACGGCGTGAACTCGATGCGCAAAGCATGGCCCGGTTGCGAGCCCGCTACAGTGTCGTCGTGAACGACACACCGAAGCCATGAAGCCGGGCGGTTTGCTGTCGTCGTGGATACTCCGACTGGTACTCGCGGCAGGTGCGTACGCACACGGGATGCCGGTTTTGGCGCACGAGGTGCGTCCGGCCTATCTAGAAATCACGGAGTCGACACCTGGGCGCTTTGCGGTGCTGCTAAAGCTCCCGCAGGTGGGCGATCAGGTGTTCGGTCTTGCTCCAGTCTGGCCGGATCGCTGCAGCGATGCTTCGGCGCCGAGTCGCGAGTTGCTGGGCCATTTCGCAGTCGAGCGTCGGCTGGTGGACTGCAAAGGCGGACTGGCCGGTCAGCGCATCGAGATCGATGGCCTAGCTACAACGATGACCGACGTACTCGTGCGCATTCAGTTTCTCGACGGCCGCGTGCAGACCGAACTGCTGAAGCCAACGCGGCCGACTCTGGTTGTGGCCGAGCGCACGTCAGCCTGGGACGTAGCCACCAGCTATTTCGCGCTCGGTGTCGAACACATTCTCACGGGTGTGGATCATCTGCTGTTCGTATTGGGGCTGGTGCTCATCGTCAAGGGCGGCGCGAGGCTGGTAAAGACGATTACAGCCTTCACTGTCGCTCATTCGATCACGCTCGCGCTCGCCACGCTCGGCGTTGTGCACGTGCCGCAGGCCCCTGTCGAGGCCGTGATCGCGCTGTCGATCGTGTTTGTCGCCAACGAAATCGCCCAGCGCGACCGGTACGGCGGGGCCGTGGCGACCCGCCCCGGCTTCACTGCCCGTCTGCCTTGGCTGGTGGCATTCGTCTTCGGTCTGCTGCATGGTCTCGGCTTCGCCGGCGCGTTGACCGAGGTCGGCCTGCCGCAGGTCGACATTCCACTTGCGCTGTTGACCTTCAACCTCGGCGTGGAAGCCGGGCAATTGAGCTTTATCGCGGCTGTGTTCAGCGCGATGGCACTTGCACGCCGGCTTCGCTGGACGGCGCCGCGTTGGTGGAGCCCCCTCCCGTCCTATGCCATCGGTACGCTCGCCATGTTCTGGGTCATCCAGCGCGTGACAGCGTTCTGACGAATGAACCCATGACGAGCCACGACAATCACGAGAGAGCACCATGAGCGCACCTAGACTTTGTACAGTTGCTGCACTGGCCGCCCTAGCCACACTACCGTTCGGGCGAAGCGCCGCAGCGGCCGACCCGTTGACCACTGACATCGGCACACTCGATCACGAAAGCGCGGAGAAGGCGTTTTCCGCGGCCCCCTACTCACCGTATGCGGGGCGCAGCTTCCCGACGCGCCCTTTCTTCGGCGACACCCATTTGCACACATCGTTCTCGATGGATGCCGGCGCTTTCGGCGCTCGTCTCGGGCCGAAAGAGGCCTATCGCTTCGCGAAGGGCGAAGAGGTCACCGCTTCCAGTGGGCAGCGCGCAAAACTGTCCCGCCCTCTCGACTTCCTTGTCGTTACCGATCACTCCGACAACATGGGTTTCTTTCCCGACTTGCTCGCCGGCAAGCCGGAAATGCTGGCCGATCCGACCGGGCGCCGCTGGTACGACATGGTGCAGGAGGGAAAGGGCGCCGATGCCGCCATCGAGATCATCGTCGCTTTCTCACAGGGGAAGTTCCCGCCGGCTTTGCTGTACAGCCCGGGCAGCACAGCCTACCGGTCAGCCTGGCGCGAGACGATCAAGGCGGCTGAGGAGGCGAATGATCCGGGGCGCTTTACCGCGTTCATCGGCTACGAATGGACTTCCAACACCGGCGGCAACAACCTTCACCGCAACGTGATATTTCGTGATGACGGCCGGCGCGCCAGTATGGTCGAACCCTTCACCGTCCTTCCACCGCTTGGCAGCGATAACCCGCGTGATCTGTGGAAATGGATGACGGCCTACGAGCAAAAGACGGGCGGCAACGTGCTGGCCATTGCGCACAACGGTAACCTGAGCAACGGGCGCATGTTCCCCGTCATTGAGTCCTTCGGCGGCAAGCCGATCGATCGGGCCTATGCGGAAACGCGCGCGCGATGGGAGCGGCTTTATGAAGCCACGCAGATCAAGGGCGACGGAGAAACCCATCCTTTCCTGTCTCCCAACGACGAGTTCGCCAGCTTCGAGCGCTGGGACAAGGGCAATCTTGATCTGAGCGAGCTCAAGAAGCCCGAGATGCTGCAGTACGAATACGCGCGCTCGGCCTTAAAGACCGGGCTCAAGCTCGAACAGCAGCTCGGCGTGAATCCGTATAAGTTCGGCATGGTCGGCTCGACCGATGCTCACACCGGTCTTACGGCGGTGGAGGAAGACAACTTCTTCGGCAAGACCACGAGCTCAGAGCCGAGCAAGGACCGCGCGACGCACCCCTTCGTCAAGACTGACAAGGCAGTCATCATGGGTTGGGAGCAGAGCTCGTCGGGCTACGCGGCGGTCTGGGCCAACGAGAACACGCGCGAATCGATTTTCGACGCGATGCAGCGCAAGGAGGTTTACGCGACCACGGGTCCGCGCATGGTGGTGCGCTTCTTCGGAAGCTTTGACTTCGAGGCCTCCGATGCGAAAACGCGCATGCCGGCCACGATCGGCTACCGCAAGGGCGTGCCGATGGGCGGCGACCTGCGCGACGCACCGAAGGGCAAGGCGCCGACCTTCCTGGTGGCAGCGCTGAAGGATCCGATTGGCGCCAATCTCGACCGCATCCAGATCGTCAAGGGCTGGCTTGACCGGCGGGGCGAATTACAGGAGAAGATCTACGACGTCGCGTGGTCGGATAAGCGCACGCCCGGCGCCGACGGCAAGCTGCCGCCCGTGGGCAATACCGTCGACGTGCCCAATGCCAGCTACAGCAACTCGATCGGCGAGCCGGAACTCATCACGGTCTGGCGTGATCCCGATTTCGACGCCGGCTCGCGGGCCTTCTACTATGCTCGGGTGATCGAAATCCCGACCCCACGCTGGACGGCTTATGACGCGAAGTACTTCAAGGTCAAGATGCCGCCCGAGGTACCGACGATCATCCAGGAGCGCGCCTATACATCGCCGATCTGGTACACACCGCGGTCCTGAAAAGCCGGTTCGCCCACAACGAGCCGGCATCAGCAGATGCAGCGCTCGCCAACGTCATGCCCCCAGACCCGACGCTACGCCCAAGCCGAGCGCGGTGGCGGTGGCTTTCGTCGATAGCCCATACAGCTTACTGCCGAGAACAACCATGGCAACCTTGCGTAGGACGGGGACCGATCCGGAGGACCCATGACTCGTTTGCCGACGCCGCTATGGCTGGTACTTGCATTGTTGCTTTTAGTCGGCGGCTGCGCCAGCCGTCCGATCAACCGGCCGATTACCCACGCCGATCCGAATTCCGGCTATCGACTTGTCACGCGCCCGCAGTATTTGACGGCCGACGAAAACCTGGTGATCCTGGCCTTTTCGGGCGGCGGCACACGTGCTGCCGCCTTCTCGTACGGCGTCCTCGAGTTCCTGCGGAATACCGAAGTCGTCGGACCGAAAGGCAAGTCACGCCTGCTTGACCATGTCGGCGTGGTCACCGGCGTGTCGGGCGGAAGCTTTACCGCGCTCGCCTATGGACTCTACGGTGACAAACTCTTCGACGACTATGTCCAGCGCTTCCTCAAGCGTGACGTGCAGGCGGAGATCACTTCCCGCTCTTTTAGCCCGACCTACTGGCCGTCACTCTGGTCAAGCGGTTGGGGCCGTTCGGAACTAGCGGCCGATCTATACGACGAGATTTTGTTCAACGGCGCGACGTTTGGCGACCTAAATCGCGGCAATGGTCCGTTCATCATCGTTTCGGCCACTGACATTTCCACCGGCGCCCGCCTGCCTTTTACGCAGACCACCTTCGACGCACTCTGCACGGATCTGAATGCGATACGTCTTTCCCGTGCCGCTGCCGCATCGTCGGCAGTACCGGTGGTGCTCTCGCCCATTACGCTCAACAATTACGGGGGCACTTGCGGCTACGTGCCGCCCGCCTGGATCAAGCCGTTTGTCGACTCCGTCGACCCGCCTCGACCTGCCGCACGCGCCACCCGCCATCTGAAGGAGGAGGCGGAGTTCGAGGACGGTGTCAACCGGCCCTACATCCACGTCGTGGACGGTGGCGTTTCGGACAATCGCGGTATGCGAAGTGTGCTGGATTCCCTGGAGATCATGGAAGCGCTGCAGTCAATTGATCAGCCCACGCCACTGGACCATATACGTAGGATCATCGTCTTTGTTGTCAATTCACTGTCCTCGCCGAAGACAGAATGGGACAAGTCGGAAGCCCCGCCGGGCCCACTGCAGATACTGGTAAAAGCGGCGGGCGTTCCGATCGATCACTATTCCTACGAGGCGACTGAACTGTTGAGGGACAAACAGGCACAGTGGCAATCCATGCGCCGAATCCGGGAGTCGCTCGCATTTTTCGCGAACAAGGATCGGGCGATAACCACGGCGTTGCGTACGCCGGACACGTCGATCTACGCCATCGACGTGTCGTTCGCCCAGTTGACGGATCAGGCGGAACTGGATTACCTGAACGAGCAGACCACGTCGTTCTCTCTGTCGGGCGAGGCGGTCGACCGCCTGCGCGCCGCTGCGGGGAAGATCATCATGGCGTCGCCCGAGTTCCAGCGGCTGCTGCGGGATGTGGGGGGCCGAATCGTGACCGCCCCGACGCGCGCCGGGGCGGCAGCAACGGTACCCGCCGCGAGGTAGCGCACGCCGGAAAGCCCCGTGCGCTCCTTATGGCCGACCCACTCAATCGGGCCGAGGCTCCTGCCTCCTCGCCGGTCACTGCGATACGCACTGGCGCGTCAGTCGCTCCAAACTTGAATGCATTTGTTCCTGGCCCACTTCTCACGGATGTCGCCCGGGCGCGCTGCGAAGCCACCTGAAACATTGGTCCGTTTCGGTCCGAGCCTGTAGCAAGCAGTGTGGTGATTGGACTAAGGGTCAATAGACAGCACTGCGCAATCGACTATTCTGAAAGCTGGGCGTCAGACTGAAGAAGCACGACGCGGAGAAGGAGTCGGTTCATGCGATTAACCATTGAAGCATGGCGCTGTGCAGCCAGGGCCTTATGTGTCGCGGCGTTCGTACTGACTGCCGCGCCCACCGCCCACTCCGCTCCCCCGCAGAAAGAATCGGCGGCGCGTGCCCCGGCGGCCGAGCCCGAGACCGCTTCGCAAGCCCAGGCTCGCGCGATTCTGATGAACATGGCGGAGTTCCTTGGAGGAATGCCGAGGTTCCGCGTCAGCCTGCGCGCTGGGTACGACGCTGTGCAGCCGTCTGGACAGAAGATCGAGTTCGGCGAAAACCGCACAGTCACGTTGAGCCGGCCCGATCGCCTGCGCGTGGAAGGCGAACGCAGCGATGGTGCAAAGACGCTTACTGTGTTCACCGGCAAAGAGATCGTTCTGGTTGATCTCGCCCGCAAAGTCTATGCGACGGCGGCACAACCCGGCACGCTGGACGATACCGTCGTGTATTTCGTCAGGGATCTGGGCATGCGCCTTCCGCTTGCGGCGATGCTGCTGAGCCGGCTGCCTGCGGAATTCCAGAACCGGGTACGGTCGGTGGACTATGTGGAGAAAACAAGCATCTACGGCATCGCGTCCCATCATCTCGCCGCGCGTACCGACACGGTAGATTTCCAGGTGTGGGTGGCCGATGGCGACAAGCCTCTGCCAGTGCGCATCGTACTAACTTATAAGGCGGAGGCGGGCCAGCCGCAGTTCTGGGCGGAGTTTTCCAACTGGAATCTTGCGCCGGAGATCGATGATGTGACGTTCTCGGCTCAGGTGCCTGATGGCCTGCAAAAAGTCGCGTTCGCAGCGCAGCTTCCGCGCGTGTCGCCTGTGGCTGGCAAGGCATCCGGGAAGAAGGGAGCCAAGTGATGAAAACTGGATCACGGGGTCGTGCCGTTACGGCACTGGTTGCCGCAGTATTCACGCTGAGCCTGACGAATCAGGCGGATGCAAGAGGCGAGAGAGGGGGTGGTGGTGGCGGTGGCGGCTTTTCCCGCGGCGGAGCGGCATCGGATGGAGGGTTCTCCTCCGGCGGCACAACCGCAGCGCAAGGTAGCCCACAGCGCGGTGGCGGCGGCCAGCAGGCAACGGAAAAGCAGAGTCAGGGCTCGCGTCAAGCTACTTCAAGTGCGAATCAGAGTGAGCGCCAGAGTTCCGCGAGTTCGATGCAGGCAAGCTCCAGCCAGAATCAGGCGAGCCGACAGCAGAGCACGAGCCAGAATCAGACCCAGCGCCAGGCTACGTCGAGCCAGAACCAGAGCGCACGACAGACCTCGACGGCGCAAACGACAGGTCAGAACCAGAGTGCCCGGCAAGCCACGGCTACGCAGGCGCAGAACACGCGTGCTTCGACAGTGACCAACGTGCAGAACAACTACAACAGCAGCGGCGGTTGCTACAACTGCTCCGGCTCGAACTGGGACAGCGGCTCTGCGGCGGCCGGATTTGTGGCCGGGGCGGTTGTCACTGGTGCGGTAGTTGCCGCGACCACGCCGCCGCCCGCGACCACCACCGTCGTCGTCGCTGCCCCTGCCCCTGCGCCCGTCGCGCCGCCGTGCAACGTCGCTCCGGTCGGGGTCCAGAATGTGCCGTACTACAAGTGTGGCGCGACCTGGTACGCGGCGGGTTATGCGAGCAGCGGCGTGGTGTACATGCCAGTGCCGGCGCCGCCCGGATACTAATCGCGGAAGGGGCGCGGACAAGTCCGAGTCGCCGGCCTTTGTCGCGGTCTAGAACAAGGCCGTGATCGACACAAAATGGCATCGACTGGCGGTGAGATATTCGGATCCTCCACCATGATCGACCCGATGCCATCCTGGCCGCGAATGGGCGTGCGCTCGCCGAGCAGTGCGAGAACACAACTGGCGAGCGCTGCGAACGTAGGTCCGAAGCGGAAGGATTCGGTGAGCGCACGCTCGGGCACGTCGATCTGGGCCATTGCATTGACCGCGCCGCGCCATTCATAGATTTGCTGGTAGGGGTCGCCGACGTAGATGATCTGCGCGTGGCGCTGGAGACCAAGCACCGAAAGCATGACGCCATCGCTGTCCTGCGCCTCGTCGAACAGGATGAAGTCCGCATCGATACGCGGTTCTGTCTGCGCCCAGACTTTTAGATGTCCTGGAAGTGAGTCATAGCCGCGTCTTCGCTTGGTCTCGTCAACACGCGACGGGACCGAGCCGGCCATTTTTCCACCTGCGACGAAGGCCCTACCTGAGTCCGAAATAGCCGAGTACGAACAGAACGATAACCACGGCTCCTACAAGCCAGATGATGTTGTTCATGACATTCTCCCTAAGTTCGACACCCTTCGTCAGCCGCGCGACGCGTGGGTCGCGACCAAATGGCAAAAAGTCCTGCGGCATCTGACGTTTCTGTCACTAGAAGGGCGTGCTATGTTGCGCCGGTCCCCGACTGTCGCAAATGGTTGCCTTGCGAGAACGCCCGAAAATCGTTGGTGCGCACAGTTGGTAGCCCTATGTTCTCACGACTGACAGGGTATGTCTGTACGGTGGCGGCTATCGACTTCGACCCGATGCGTCAAATCGCAGTTACGGGGCTATTTGGTGTCGCGAACGCGATTAACGATCGACATTCAGTCCCGACGAGAATGTCCAGTTGGCCCACCACCAGATGAGTTACGTTTTCCACACGTGGTGGAAGACCAGCTGCTGCTCACAATTGTCCGAAATTGGCTCAACGGCCGACATTCGGCTGCATGTTGCGTACGGCCGCAGGGGGGCGACTCCGGCCGCCCGCATTGGGCAGTAGTCGGCCAGGAGGCGACCTTCGCCGGCGTCGCGGTTTGGACATTCAGGCGTCGGTTGCGCCTTGGAAGGAGCCATTGAAACCGCATGCCGGGGGTCGCGGTTGGACATTGCGATCGTTCGTGTTGCGGTCGTTTCCGTCTTGAGTGGAGGCTTGATTTTTACACGGCATGACTGTGTTAAACCTATGGCTGGGCTAAGTCGGCTTGTTCACACTCACTGCAAAACCTTTTGAATCGGCAGGAGAACACGATGAACACAATGCCCGTGACCGGATCAGCCGGCTGGCTCAGCAAAGTCCCGGAAATCACGCTGTCGTTCTGGATCGTCAAGATCATGTCGACCACAGTGGGCGAGACAGGGGCTGATTTCCTGGCGGTCAATGTGGGCTGGGGCCAGGGCGTCACCAGTTCCGTCATGGCCACGTTGCTGGTGATCGCTCTCGTCACGCAGTTGCGCGCCCGTCGCTATACCCCCTGGATTTACTGGCTCACGGTCGTACTGGTTAGCGTTGTTGGCACCCAGATCACCGACCTGCTGACCGATGGTCTTGGCGTTAGCCTGTACGTCAGCACGTCCGTGTTTGCAGTTGCACTCGCTGGGATCTTCTTCGTCTGGTACCGGGTCGAACGCACCCTGTCCATCCACGACATAGTGACGCGCAAGCGCGAGCTATTCTATTGGGCGGCCATCCTCTGCACGTTCGCGCTCGGAACCGCAGCCGGTGATCTGGCGACCGAGGCCTTGGGCCGGGGCTTCGTCTGGGGCGCGGTCGCTTTCGGTGCGTTGATCGGCGTCACTTACGCCATCTGGCGCATGGGTGGCAATGCCGTGCTGACCTTCTGGATCGCCTACATCCTGAGCCGGCCTTTCGGTGCCGCGCTGGGCGACCTGTTGACGCAAGCGAGGACCTACGGCGGTCTGGGTATGGGTGCAATGTGGACCAGTGCCCTGTTTCTCTCGGTGATCGTCGTGTTGGTGGCTCTCGCGCAATTCGGCTCGGATGGAAGCGGGTCCGCTCAAGCCACCGAATAACCCTTTCCCATTTCAGAGGAGAAATCATGCCTACGCGGCACTCGTTCACCCGTCCTGTTGTCACCTTGTTGGCCGTGCTGTTCCTGGCAATGACGGCTGGCTGCTCCAAGCCAGCTGAACAAAGTGGCGCAGCTTCCGCGCCTGCCACGACCTCGCAGCCCGCCGCCGCGGCGCAGACCGAGTCAACGTCCAGACTTGGCGATCTGACCGCGTTCCGCAGCATCGCAACCGACGTTGCCACCATCGTGAACAACGGCAATCTGCCGGCGGCGAGGACACGCATCAAGGATCTGGAGGTCGCATGGGATTCTGCCGAGGCAGGACTGAAACCGCGTGCGGCCGATGACTGGCACGTTCTTGACAGGGCCATCGACAGGGCGTTGGCGGCGCTGCGAGCCATTGCGCCGAATCAGACTGATTGCAAAGCGGCCATGGCTGAGCTGCTGAAAACTTTCGATACGCTCCAAGGCAAGGCATAACCCAACCACGACTCCCATGAAAACATCCACAGAACATGCTCTGACCAAAGTCCCCGAAGTCACGTTGGGATTCTGGCTGATCAAGATCGCCGCGACTACTCTCGGCGAAACCGGCGGCGATGCCGTCTCGATGTCCATGAACCTGGGGTATCTGGTTGGCACGGGAATCTTTTCGGCGATCTTCCTGGCCGCCGTGATCGCGCAGATCAAGGCCAAATGCTTTCAGCCCTTTCTTTACTGGACCACCATCATCGCCACTACCACGGTCGGCACAACGCTGGCCGATTTTGCGGATCGCTCGCTCGGAATCGGGTACGCTGGCGGTTCAGGCCTGCTATTGGCCTTGCTGCTCGCTTCGCTCCTTGCGTGGTATCGCACCCTTGGCTCCGTGTCGGTGACCACTGTCAGCTCGTCCAGGGCGGAAGTCTTCTACTGGGTGACGATCATGTTCTCCCAGACCTTAGGCACGGCGCTGGGCGACTGGACCGCCGACACCGCAGGCCTGGGCTACACCGGCGCGGCTGTCGTGTTCGGAGGACTGCTCGCCCTGATCGCGGCAGCTTACTACGGGACCCGGGCATCGCGTACTCTCTTGTTCTGGGCCGCGTTCATCCTGACGCGCCCGCTGGGCGCCGTGGTCGGTGACTTTCTGGATAAACCCTTGAGCGCGGGAGGCTTGGCGCTGAGCCGCTATACGGCGTCGGCCACGCTTCTCGCATTCATGCTGACCGGTATCCTGCTGTTCAGACAAAGGGCAGCCAGGACGGCGCATTGAACATCGAAGACCGGATGGAGAGGCGATGCGGGTATTGCTGATCGAAGACGACCTGATGATCGGTGAAGCAATCCAGGACGCATTAAAGGACGCGTCGTATGCGACCGACTGGATCAGAAACGGACAGACCGCCCTCACAACGCTGGCTTGCCAGCACTATGACCTGGTACTGCTCGACCTGGGCCTACCCGGCAAGGACGGGCTCGAGGTGCTGACCAGCATCCGCGCCATCGACCACCCGGTTCCGCTGCTTATCATCACGGCGCGCGATGGCCTTGATGACCGCCTGCGCGGTCTGGACGGCGGAGCCGATGATTACGTGCTCAAGCCCTTCGAGATGGCGGAACTGCTCGCCCGGATGCGCGCCGTATTGCGGCGCAAGGCAGGGAACGCCGCTCCAGTTCTCGGGAACGGTGTAGTGTCGCTCGACCCGGCCACAAGAGAGGCTAGCGTCAATGGCGGCTCCCCGGTGCAACTGTCCAGCCGCGAGTTTTCCCTGCTGCACGCCTTGTTGGTTCGTCCTGGCGCCATCCTTTCGCGCAGTGAGCTGGAGGATCGGATCTACGGATGGGGAGAGGAAGTCGAGAGCAATGCCGTCGAGTACCTGATCCATGCATTGCGGCGCAAGCTCGGCAGCGAGGTCATCAGGAACGTCAGGGGAGTCGGATGGATGGTCTCAAAAAGCATCTGAACCAGTCGGTTCAGTTCAAGCTGTCGTTCACGCTCTCTCTGGCCATCCTTGTCGTTGCCATCGTCGCTGGCGTCGTTTCGTTCATGTCTGCCTTCGATGAGGCGCACGAACTGCAAGATGACGTCCTACGCCAGGTCGCACAACTGATGGATCGGCAGCACCTGTCGCCTACTCCACCAATCGCCGATGCCCGTCTCAAAGATGGCGACGAAGAATCGCGCGTGATCGTCCAGCGCTTGGGCGATAGCAGTCCGTCTCCTGTAGGCGTGGATGCCGGCGGACTACTACCTTTGCCCACTACGCTGGCTGATGGCCTGTATACGCTGGAGGTGAGCGGCGAGGCGTTCCGTGTGCTCGTCAAAACGACGGCCGCCGGCGAGCGCATTGTCGTGGCCCAGGAATCCGGCTTCCGCAACGAAATCGCCCGAGGCAGCGCGCTACGTACTGTGATGCCCTTCCTGGTTCTGGTGCCGGTTCTGCTGCTGATCGTCGCCGACCTTGTTCGGAAGATGTTCAGGCCGATTGCCACGCTTTCCCGGGAAATCGACCAGCGTGCCGAGCAGGAGCTACATCCCGTCGATGAAAGGCACCTTCCCGTCGAGGTGCGTCCGTTTGTGGTGGCGATCAACCGCCTGCTTGCCCGCGTTGCGCAGGCGATGGATGGCCAACGCCGCTTTGTCGCGGATGCAGCGCACGAACTGCGTTCGCCGCTGACAGCCTTGTCGTTGCAAGCCGAACGACTGGCGGAAGCGCGGATGTCGGGCCAGGCGCGTGAGCGACTCATGACACTGCGTCAAGGCATCGAGCGCGGCAGAAGCCTGCTGGATCAACTCCTGACGTTGGCCAGGGCGCAGTCCGCTGCGGAACCGCCAAAATCGCCTGTGTCTGTCCAGGGCATCTTTCGCCGCGTGCTGGAGGACCTCATACCACTGGCCGAGGCCAAGCGCATCGACATCGGGGTCGAGGGTTTGCAAGACGCCCAGGTGTGGGTCAGTGAGCTGGACATGATCGCCATTGTCAAGAATCTGGTCGATAATGCCATTCGTTATACGCCAGAGGGGGGGCGGGTTGATCTTTCGGTGGGTATGGCGGAAGGGCGCGCCGTGCTGCGCATCGAAGACAACGGGCCAGGTATTCCGTTCGCCGAACGGGACCGGGTTTTTGACCCCTTCTATCGCACGCCTGGCAGCGAGCGGATTGGCTCGGGCTTGGGTCTTTCCATCGTCCAGGCAATTGCCAGTCGCATCGGTGCTGAAATCCGCCTCGACTTCGCAAGCGAAGCGCGGCAAACCGGCCTGATCGTCACCGTCCAGTTATCAGTAATCGCTCCGTCCCAAGCGACCTGATAGTTGTCCGTCGTCCGGATTACCTGCCGCACCAGGAGACGATTTCGACGCAGCCCGCCGAGCTATCGATCGCGACTTCGATCGCGGTAGGCATCGCCATTATTCCGGAAGCGCGGCGAGTAAGCTGGCATCGATTACCGCCGGTGCACCATGTCGAACGCGCCGACGTCGTCACCGTCGCGAACCAACCCGCGCAGTGCGACGCGCGACGTGTCGCAGGTTTCCCAGGTGCGAAGGAATACATACGTGGCGACCGCCCGACCGGTACATGGGCAGTCGCGAATGGCGACTGCGGAGTCGAATACGAGCGTTCAATCCCTTCTTCAGCGGCCAACCTCTCCAATCGATACCGACATGTTTCGCCGGTAGAGGCAGCAATCACGCCAGCGCGATCGCTTGCAATACGTCTTGCTGCGACTAGCAATTCTGTTTGGGGGCACGCACTTCCGCTCTCCCGTGACAAACGCTACAAGGCAACGTGATTCGGGGCGGCGCCGTACGGGCGGGAGCCGTCGACCATTCAGGCTCACTGGTGTCACAGCTCACGCATGCGCTGGACAGCAGACTCGCCCGTCTCGCGAAAAGCCGCGATCACCGCAATCACGACCGACAGCGCCGCCACGCCGGCGAGGAAAGCTAGAAAGAGCCAAGGCACAGTGAGGCGCTCGGCGGAGGGTCGAAAACACCGGTCAGCAGCTTGACCAGCATCCACGCCAGTGCAAAGCCCGTAAGTGTTCCGATGGCCGCACCGCCCAACAGGAGCACGGGCGCCTCGCTCCACAGGAACGCGCCAAGCTGACGGTGCCTGGCACCGAGCGCGGTCAGAATCGCAAATGTGCGCCGCCGATCGGCGAAACCCAGCGCAATAATGAATCCGGTTGCACCGACGACCATCAACGCCGCGGCCCCGAGTTCGAGTTGGGTGAGCCCGCGCAAATCGATGGCCGTGAGGCTCGAACTGATCACGCGCTGCGCCTGCCCGATGTCGGTGACCTTGACTGCCCCAAACGGCGCAACCGTGGCGCGCGCGGCCACGGCCACCCGCTCTGGCGGCGCCGTTGTCTTAAGCAACACGATTTCCGCCACGCTCGTGCCGGTTTGCCGCGCGATGTAGCCGGCATTCGCGACGAGGAATGAGTCGCGCGGCGCGGTCGGGAATTCGCGCACGACGCCAACAAAACGAAACGGCACCACATGATATTGGTTGATTTTCGTCGCCGGGGTGCAGTTGGTAGTCCCCGAACTTGCTGCGTTGCCCGGAGTCAGCGCCGCCCAGCAGATGCAGCACCGTTTCGCCTACGGACGAAGCCTCAAAATAGCCCGTGCCGAGAAACAGACGCGACAACAACGCGGCAAGGATCAGCCCAACAAGCGTACCGCCGACGCCAACGCACATCCCTTCGACCCCCGCCAGCTTCATGATCTGGGCGCGCGATGCGCCACGGATTCGCAGGAGTGCCTGATCCCGGCGTCGCCGTCCGGAACCTGCCGCAACGACTCCGATCGTCAGGAACGCGCCGAGAAGCGCGCCGGGTGCGCCCAGGAACAGAAACAGGACCTTTGCGAAAAGTGCGTCGCTGCGCACGCCGTCGAGCCGCGCGGCAAGGTTGTCGGCAACGAGCGCATTGCCCGCCATGCGCGCCTCGAGATTTCTTGCGGCGCCCTGCACCTGCGCAGCGGCGGCTTCAGGATCCCCCGGAAGAAGGTCGTGCGCGAGTGCGACGTGGAGCTGCGTGCGCAGTCCTGGCGCTCCGGCTGCCGCCTCTGCGCCGAACAGGCGCTGCCAGGCGTCCATCGGAAGCAGCAGTACATTGTCCGGAGGTGCTTGCGGCGCCGCGCCTGGTGCTACGCCGATCGCCTGAAACATCGCATCAGCATTCGGCAGATCGACGATGCCGGCGATCCGCACATCGGCCGCGGCCACGCCTGGACGACGGATGCTCACCGTATCGCCGATGGTCACATGCAGGTTCGCGGCCGTCTGCTGCGCAATCAGAACGCCATCCAGACTGCCCAGCCGAACCTGAGGCGGAAAGTCTCGAAAGTACGTGCTTTCGAGACCGAGCACCTTGCCCTGGCCGGTTGTCTGTACGCTTTCTCCCGTGGTAGCTTCGAAGCCATCGACATCGGCATAACCGACCGCTTGCTGTTTCGTCACGCGTGCGGCCTTTGCGACAGCTGCGGTCGCCTGCGGAATCGAAAGCCCGCCCGTCGTCGCCGGTCCTGGTTGCACCTGCCAATCTACGGGCAGGCTGGCGCTCGCGCGCTGTGTCATCGAAGCGGTGCTTTGCGCGATGAAAGCGCCGAGCGATGCGACCAGCGCGACTGTTACCGCGACGCCACCCGACATGCCCGCGAGCCGGCCCCCGCGTTGCCTGAGAAGTCCGATAAGCCAGAGGCCGATCATGGCTGTCTCGCTGTCGGCCCAGCTTCGGTGAGCACGCCGCGCTCCATGCGCCAGAGCGTGTTCATCCCTGCTGAAACAGCCGGATCATGAGTGGCGATGACGAGCGCCGTCGGCGTGTTGGCGACATGTGCGAGGAGTGCATCGAGCAAGGCCTGACCGGTGGCCCGATCGAGCTGGCCCGTGGGTTCGTCAGCGAGAATGACGAGCGGTCGTCCGGCCGCAGCGCGGGCCATGGCCACGCGCTGCATCTGGCCGCCCGAGAGTCCCTCCGGCAATTTCTGCGCAAGCGCCTCGAGACCGAACCTGGCAAGGGCGGCGGACACCGCGCCCTCGACATCGCTTGCGCGAACGCCGGGATCGGCGGTATCGGCCATCAGGACCGGCAACGCAACATTTTCGCTCACCGTCAGCGGCTCAAGCAGGCTCGGCGTCTGGAACACCATCGAGATCTTTCCGGGCAGCAGCGTCTCGCGCGGACCGAGCGCGGGCCAATCGATCGTGCCGCTCGTCGGCATATCGAGCCCTGCCATCAAATGCAGCAAGGTGGTCTTGCCACTCCCCGAGCGGCCCCCCAGCGCGATGCGATCACCTCGACTAAGGACGAAGCGGGCCGCGGCGAGCGCCACGACTTGCGTCTCGCCGTGCCGGTAGGTGCGGTTGAGTGATTGGGCTTCGATGAGCACGTCACGCATCGACGAGCACGCGGTCGGCGCGCGCAGCCAGAGCATCGCTGTGGGTCGCGATCAGCGCCATGTCGCCGTTCCCGTGACAGGGCTCGACCAGATGACTCACGATCACGGTTTCGGTTGCCGCATCGACTTCGGCGGTGGGTTCGTCCGCAAGGAGCACCTCATGCCCGGCTGAGAGCGCCACCGCGAGCCCGGCACGCGCCGCTTCGCCGCCGGACAACTGCGACGCATAGGCACGGCGTCGCGCGGCCAGGCCTGTCACATCGAGCAGAGCATCGAGTTTGACGCGATCTTTCGTGCCAGCGAGCAACATCTGCAGCGTCATGTTGCCCTCGACGGTCAGATGCGCGAACAGGTTGGCCGACTGCATCAGCATGCCGATGTGGCGGGCCCGTAAGGCTGCACGCACGGCTTCTGGCCGGCGCGACAGGCGTTGACCCATCAGGTCGACATGGCCGCCGTCCGGTTCCTCAAGCCCCGCAAGACACGAGAGCAGCGTCGACTTGCCGCTGCCGGAGGGACCCAGCAACGCCACGAATTCGCCTGCGCACAGTTGCAGTGAGACGCCACTTAGCGCAGCGGTCTCGTCGTCTGCGCTGTGATAAAACCGGTAGAGTTCGAACGCTTCAAGCCGAGGCTGATCAGCGCCATTGGAACGAGTTAGCCATGAGGTTCCATTGATCGGCATTGTCGGCTCCAAGCGGTGCGGAGAGGTCGAGCGTAGCGAGTATGCCGCCGAGATAGATTAAATACCGGTGATGCTCAAGACGAAGTTGTTTGTTCGTGACGGGGTTCGGTTCGGAATTCGACGTGTAGGTAACCAGCACGGCTGCCCCGCTGCGCAGCCCTACGCTTTTGATGTCGCCGATCCTGATTGCATGACCGGTTCGGGCGAGTTCGGTGGCTTCGCGCGCAGTAACGGACGATACCGTCGGCGCGCTCGCAGCAGGTGCAACGCTGATCTCGACGACGTTGTACTTATCGGCAAAGCGCGTCCCGTCGCGGCGATCCGTACGCGCCCAACCTTCAGGCACTTCGAGGGAAAAGCCTGCCGGGGGCCGGTAGGTTACGAAGACTTGCGTGTCAGGAATGTCCCCCGGCGGATTCATTTCGGGCGTGGCAGCCTGCCGGGTTGTGGCTAGGGCGCTTTTGGCGGCTTGCAGCGTGCAGGGCGAGGCGGCGAACGCCAGCACAATGGCCGAGCTCCACAGTAAGCGCTGAAAGGTCAGGCGTGGTATCACGATCCCTCCCTCGTTCACATCCGTGCAGCGAGACCTTTCCTGAAGGAACACTGGTCCGCATGCACCGAACTACCTACACCATAGTCGGCGAAACTGAGGAAACACTTAGCCAGCTCCTCGGCTTCCGCTTGCGTGTCGAACCGGTAACTCGATGTATAGCGACTTTCTCTTTGTTATGACGAGCGTCGCATCGCTTTTCGTGTCGCTGCGCGCAAAACCAGCCGACGCGACCGCATGCCTGAATGTCCGCGTGTCCGACGACTACTAGGCCGCCTGACTGACAGTGCTGTGGTAGTTGACTGAGTGTGGGAGAGGCTTGCCGCCCACCCGAAAAGTTGAACGACCGCCCCTGAGAGCCGCCATTAAGGTGACAGGCGGTCGGGCGTCCGAAGCGGGGTCGCGAAGCGCCAAACGCCGTCAGTCAGGGAGCGCTAGATGCGGCCGCTTGCTTCGTGGGCGCGCCACGGCGGCAGTTTCGTTTCACGGTTGCCCGGGTGCTGCCGGCCTGGAAGCAGTATTCGGACTGCTTGCACGAGCCGCGCGCAGCGCTTGCAATTGAGTTGTCAGCCACAGCGCGCTCGGCTGGGCGGACGTGTCGCCGCATTTTACCAGGTACGGCTTGCCGCTGACGCTGCTTTTGCTCGCGGCAAGTTCAATGAACTGTTCGGTGCTGGTAAGGGTGGTGCGATTTTCAAGGTAGTGAAGCTTGGTGAGCAAGTGCGCCTTCGCTTCCATCCCCGAATGCCAGGTGCCGTTGCGATTGAACCTGCAGTCAGACGTTTCGAGGCGGCTCAGCAAGGAAGCAATTTCGGCCTGTACAACGGGCTGAGCCTCGCCAGCCTTTGCTGTCATCGTCATGCTGACGGCCAACATGACCAACCCAATGGGAATGCGTTGAAACATGGTTGGTGCTCCGCGCGAATGGGCTGATGAGAGCGTCTCCGCCTTTGTGGATCCGAGAAGGTGTCGCGCGAGGTGAGGAGCGCAGAACGACAGACGGCTCGGAGAAAACATTGTTCGGAATCTTACCGCTTAGGCGCCGCCGTGATCTGATAATCATCTGAAAGGCCCCTTGGCCGCCCAACGGAAAGGGGCGGCCAAGGGTCTTTTGAGATGCAATGCTCAACGAACCCTTTCGAGAGAGACTGCGGTCAAATAAGGCCGCGGTCGCGGTGTGATCAACGACGACGATCGGTGATCTTCACGTCAATGGCAGTTGAACTCTCCGGAAGTTGCCCATCCCTTGCACGGGATTTGCTGTTGCGGAAAAGCAAAGTTATAGTTTTCAAGTGATTTTTGTCTGCGGTCGATCAGGTGCTCAGATTCCTTGGCGTTCCATGCATCATGATTCCCTGGCACGATTCTGACGCGCTCGCTAGGCATGTTAAGACCTGCATATTGTCCGTTTCCGATTGGAATCGTGCGGAAAAGCCAGCCGTTGGCTGTAACAAGACTCTGTCGATCACCGTGATTACTCACATCACCCGACACTATCAGGCAACCTATGTCGCGAAGAGTAGCCAATCCATCTTGAAGTCCTATCAACTGCGGAATCGAGTGTGTGTGATTTGGATCGCTCTGATCGGGACCCTGTGAAAAATGCAAGTGGGAAATATGCGCCAGGACGAAATCACTGTTGCTGTTCATGAACGCCTCCCGATATGATTTCACAGGCGAGCCCGCCTGAGGTGGAGTGTCTTAGCGATTTTTACTGAATAGCGTTAAGCGCCATGGCCGAATTGCCGACAACTATGTCGGCCGGTCGACCGGGTAATTGTCGTTCGCTATTCGGTCATGTTGTTCGCTCCTTCGTCCTCACTGAATAATTGTCGGCGCCGACTGGTCTGTATGTTGCTGTCAGTGCGCCGGCGATAGCTCTCGACGACCTAGCCGTCGAGTTCGGCATCGTACAGGATGGGGGCACTGGTCTCTCCTGATGCGTCGGATTCGTCGCCTTGTTCCGGTCTCATCGACCGCGAACTGACAACCGTAATTCATTACAGGCGATTCGCTTCAAAAATTCAATGAGAGCGGCGTTGGGCAGGATTTGCCGGCGCATAAGCAGAGCGAAAGAAGCGCCCTTTCGTCGGTCATAGATGGCGCAGGCTTGAAGCGGTAAATGACGGGTGCACGTTGCGAAGCGGCCACCGAAAGTCAGATGAACCGAGCGTCCGTTAAGGGGTCGTCTACGGAAGTTCAGCTCGAGGCGACGCTTGGTCATTTCCAATCCGGAGTGAACTTCTCAATCCGGCCCATGACCGGCCACTACTGGCAGCGGGAGTTATGTCCGATCCGACGACACCCGAGAACTTCACTATCCGTAGCTGGCGCAATCACTACAACTGGGTGATGCGTAAGCACGGGATCACCAAGGACGAGCTCGGCATTACGAGCCACGGTCTACGGCATGAGTGGCTGCAAGAGTATTACAAGACGCTAACGGGAGTTGATGCGCCGATCAAGGGCAGCGCCGATCGCGCGGATATCGAAGTGCATTGCGAGGCGATGAAGACGGCCATCGAAGCGGTTGGCCACTCCCGGCCGGAAAAAACCGGCATGTACATGTCCACGCACGCGGCGATGGACAAGCTGAAGGCTCCCGTCGTTGGAATCGGCGACGTGCGCCGGGCGCTGGAAGAAACAGGCGACAAGAAGGCTGCGGCTGGGAAGCTGGGGATCAGCCGGCAACGTCTTTATCGGATTCTGGAAGCGGAAGACAAGAAGCCGTAATCGCGCCGCTATAGATGCGCCGAGCAGGAGCAACGATCATCTAAAGAGCCGTGGATCGAGCTCGAACGCCTCGGCGGCGACTGCCGCCACGTCTCGCATGTCGGGGTGCCGGGGATTGAGGATGTAATTGAAGTCGGCCGGGCAGACGACAGACGGGACTTTCATCGCGAGTGCATTTGCCTGGGTAATCCACGCTTGCCCGATCTCAATGGTTGTCTGCGGGATGATCCCGGGCCGATTCCAGTCAGGTGGAAGGACCGGCTCGTAAGCTGCACCGATCAGCGAGTCGGGCACGTCGATTGCCACGAGGAACAGGTTCATGCGCGGCAGGATACCTGTTGCGTGAACCCTGGTTTCGAGAACGGCGGTCGAGGCATTCGCGCTGGTATAGAGAACAGGCGTGCCGCGCGCATTCCAACGCCCGCTCGATAGAGCCGCGCCATTGCCGCTCAGATCGTCAGCCCGATACCGGACGGGCTTCTCTTTCGCGATCCGGTAAACCCTCAAACGCCCACTCCAAACTCGATGCGCATGAGCAGATCGCGCACGCGGTCGAAGCCTGACTGGGTATCGAGCATGGCGAGAGGCGGTTCGCCGTCGAGCTCGGCGTGCGGCAACTTCATCCACTCGGCCGCGCTGCCGGCGTCTTCGAAAACATCCCGCGCGTGAGCGAACGTCATCAGGACGCGCGCCACGCGATCGCCCTCGGATGCGTTCAGCCGTTCCTGCGAGGACTTCTTGCGGGCGATGGTGCTGTTGGGTAGGCGAAGGCTTTCGAGCAGGGTCTTAGCCTGAACGTCCAGAAGCTCTCTGGCGATACGGGTGACAACGATCGGCTCGAATCCTTCGCGGATGACGCGGGTCTGCTGCGCCTGATCCATGCCCATGAACAGTTCGAGATCCCCTTCGTCACCGCCCAGGCCGAAAGTGCCGGAGGCTGCGGGGGTGTTTTTGGCGCGCGCTGCTGGCGCGTGGGCGGGGTGCATGACGATTCCATACGGGAGTTATCTTGCTCCCATTATAGAAAAGTATCATTTGGAAGTCAATGTACACCCATTTGAGACAAGGTGGCGCGGATGCATACCTCAGACAGGATTGCCCGTTGGGTGGGCGAAAAGGAGGATCCGCTACTCCGCACCTGTCGACGCTCGCTCAACGTCCCAATGCTCAGGGCGATCATGTCGCTACCGAGCCGGCGCGATGTCTATCCTTTTAACCGATTCATTAAACGAAGCGCGCAGGCCCATTTTGAGGAATTTGGGCCGACGGTACAGGGCGCGGCGCCGGACGGTGGCATGCCGGGACGCGAACCCTACCGCCCTGGCGCGCTTGCCTTCCAGTAATTCACAGCGTTCGGTCCTGGCCAGCAGTTCTTCCCTAAACTGCTCAATCTCGAGTTCGCGCTCGGCGCGCTGGGCGCGGGCCTCGGCCAGCAAAGCCCAGTCATCCGGTGAAGGTCCGCGGTTTGAGCGTAGCCGCCGCTCCAGTGTCCCGTCAAAGGGATAGCGAATGACGGTTGCTGGCCGAACGCGGAAGTCCCCGGCTACGCCGATTGCTTGGCTACACCATGTCGTTGACCACGACTCGGGCGAGTTGACAATTTTAATTCGCGTCCGGCAAACCCGAGACCCGCATAACCTGCCGCGCAATCGGCGCGCTTCGGAGGCCACAACTTTGTACTCGCAAAGTGACACCTTTAATGCGTTCTACGCCGCGGGCTGATCTGCGCGGAGCGCCTGCCACGTCTCATACTTGGTGATCGATCTGGCGCGTTTTGAGTTGCCCGTCCACCGCACCCTCAGTCCGGATTGAAGCGGACTGCCGGTGAAGCGCTCCTCTGCATAGGTGCGGGTGTCGTCGCGGCTTTTGTCGCACGCCGCGCCGGATCGAAGTCAGGGAAGGCTAGACCGCGCGAATCGTACAGTGACAGAGCAGAACGTGGTGGCATCGATCGGGCGCCACCGCACGGGAGGCCTGATGCAGGAAGTGATCGGGGAGCCGTGGAAAGAGCACACGATCCGCATTCGTAAGGAGGATACGGTGAACCCCGATCTGAAAAACTGGAACCCGTTCAAGTGCCTGCGCAAGATCAAGCGACAGGCCGGCGACGGATGAGGCGGCAAACGCGCCGGCGCCAAGGCATTGGCCCCCGGATGGACTGAAGTTTCGCGGCTATTTTTGGGCGACCCAGTGGCGCGCGATTGATAAATTCTTCCACGATCCGCCGGCTGGTGTGAGGGGGCGGGAGCTCTGGTTCGGCGACTTCAGTTCGTCGCGATTCCGGCCCCGGATTTACGTCGTCGACGATGGCGAAGCGTTGCGCATCACGGCCCAACTGCCCGGAACGAACCGCGAGGATCTGCACACGTCAATCGAGGCCCGTGCGCTGGTGCTGAGAGGCGAGAAGAAGCAGAATGTGCGCAGGGAGGAAGGCAGGTGTTACCGGGCGGAACGTGCCTATGGGGCATTCATGCGCACGATTAATCGTTGCCGAATGGTGTTCGACCACGTGGACGCGAAATTCGACAGGGGCGTCCTGACACTTAAGCCTGCCGAAAACAGGAGCGTCGTCATCAGCCGTCAGGAGCGGCGCGCCCAGTCGGTCGCGCCGCTTTGCCTACGCCCGCCAGACACAACAGCAGGCTGAAACGACAACGACCGCGAAAAGGATCAGGTATTGGCCGCCGTCTTCCTGGCAGCGCGGGCGGTCACTGCAACAAGCACAGCGATGAGGCCGACGTCGAGACGTAGCGGTTCGCTAGCAAGCTCGGGAAAGTCGCGATACGAGGCGCACATTTCCTTCGACGTGTCGTTAGCCAGGTGGCGGACCACGCCGTTGCTAATGCACTGACCGCACCGTCTGAGAAGCCCGGGCGGATAAACATACCTGCATGAGTCACTCTGCAGGGGACATCGTCGTGGATCGCAAGGGCAGATGGCGGTGCCCAATGCCTTTCGTGCACACACCGGGTTCACTGTTCCGTCAGTTGTGCCTGCGGCTTTACTTTGCCGCGGAACACCCAGAACGAGAAACTGCTGTAGCAAACAATGGCAGGTATGAGCACCGCGGAACCAGAGAGTACGAATGAGAGCGTCGAGTCCGGCGCGGCAGCGTCGCGCACCGAGAGCGCCGGCGGTAGCATCAGCGGAAACAAGGTAGCAAGCACGCAAAAAAACGACAGCACGAACCACGCGAGCGCCATGAGAAGCGGAGCGAACTGGCGATGTTTGCCCCACGCGTGGAGGAAGCCAATCGCGATCACAAGATAGGCAAGCGCGACAACGACGGCATGCCAGCGATTACCCGTTCCAAACCATCGGACCAGATAGCTGAGGTTCAGCAGCGGTGTCCACGCGGCGACGCCAAGTGTCGCAAGGGCGGTGGCAGTCGCGAGCAGCAGCGCAAGGCGGCGCGCGCGCCGGCTCAGTTCGCCCTCGGTGCGCCATATCAGCCAGCATGCGCCAAGCCATCCATACCCGATTACGAGCCCTATGCCGCAGAACACGGTGAACGGCGTAAGCCAGTCCCACAGGCCTCCCGCATACTCGTCACGTGCAAAGTGAATGCCCTGAATCAGCGAACCGAGCAACACACCCTGACAGA
This sequence comes from Pararobbsia alpina, assembly GCF_902859895.1. Classification (GTDB taxonomy): domain Bacteria; phylum Pseudomonadota; class Gammaproteobacteria; order Burkholderiales; family Burkholderiaceae; genus Pararobbsia; species Pararobbsia alpina. The sequence goes on along the minus strand of NZ_CADIKM010000041.1, from coordinate 4,864 downwards.
ACGCGGAGACCAAGGAACCACTAAGCATTGCCGCGTCCCACCAACGCTTGCGGCGTTCAGCCGCGTTTTCGCGGAACTCGATGGCCATGCCGCGAAAGATCAGCGCCATCAGCAATGCGAAGAACACGGGATACAGCGCCGACAGAAACACGCTGTATGCGAGAGGAAACATCGCGATTAGTCCGCCGCCGCCGAGCACGAGCCATGTCTCATTGGCGTCCCAGACAGGAAGGATCGAATCTACCATCATGGCGCGCTGGGTCGCATCGGGTGTCGCGAAAAATAGGATGCCGACGCCCAGATCCGTCCCGTCCATCACGACATACATAAGCACCGCGAAAGCCAGCGTGGCGGCCGCGAAGAGCGGCAGCAGCCCGATAGATTGAAGCATCTCAGGGTCTCCCGCTATCCGACGAGCGACGCCCGCCCGACATTTCGGACGCAAGCGTCGGATGGGGGCCGGACTCTTTTGCGTGCGGCGGCTTCGCGACTATCCGTAGGAGATAGACAAAGCCGATGCCGAATACCACCGCATAGACGGCGACGATCGACGCGGCCGACCATGCGACGGCGCGCAGCGGAATCGGCGAGGAACCGTTGATAGTGCGCAGCAGGCCGTATACCGTATAAGGCTGACGGCCGACCTCCGTCACCACCCATCCAGCTAGCATAGCGACGAAGCCAGCGGGGCTCAGCGCGACCATCGTGTGCAAGAGCCAGCGGGCGTCGTAGAGCGAGCGGCGCCTGCGAAGTACGACACTCGCGATTCCAACTGCGATCATTAGCAGACCGAGCCCCACCATGACGCGGAACGCGAAGAATATGATCGGCGCCGGGGGGATGTCTGCGGGCGGAAACTCCTTGAGCGAGCTTATGGTCCCCGTTAGGTTGTGACGCAGATAAAGCGACGCCGCGCGCGGAATCGCGAGTTCCAGATGATTCGTCCGCTCTTTCATGTCTGGCACAGCGAACAGCACCAACGGTTGCCCCGAGCCGGGCCGTCTTGGATCCCATGCGCCCTCGATCGCCGCAACCTTCTGCTGCTGATAGGCGAGCGTATTCTCGCCGTGCTGGTCGCCGACGAGCAACTGCAACGGTGCCACGAACGTGGCCATCCATAGCGCCATCGACAGCATTAGGCGCGCATGTGGATTCCTGTGATTCCGTAGAAGATGCCACGCGCCGACACCCCCAACTAGAAATGCCGTTGCTAGAAACGCAGCGAGCGTCATATGTGCAAAGCGGTACGGAAAAGACGGATTGAAGACAATGGCCCACCAGTTGATGGGCACGAAGCGTCCGTCCTTGCCAATGCTGTAACCGGCCGGAGTCTGCATCCATGAGTTAGCCGAAAGAATCCAGAACGCACTGAAAAGCGACCCAAGCGCGACGCAGGCGGTGGCCGCAAAATGTAGGCGCTTGCCCACTTTACTCATGCCGTACAGCATGACGCCGATGAAACCGCTTTCCAGGAAGAAGGCGACCACGACCTCATACATCATCATTGGTCCGACGACGGCGCCGGTCTTCGTGGCAAATGCGCTCCAGTTAGTGCCAAATTGATACTCCATGAGCACGCCCGACACTACGCCGACGGCGACGGTCAGCGCGAAAATCTTTAGCCAATAGTTGTAGAGATCGATATAGGTCTGCCGCTTCCTCCAGATCCAGAGCCCTTCTAGCACCATCAGGTAATTGGCGAGACCAATCGACAGCGCTGCGAGTACGATGTGCATGCTGATCGTGAAACCGAACTGGCTACGCGCAATCAGGTTCGCGATGTGTGCTTCGTCCAAGGCTTTCTCCCGTCGATCGTGGACTGCGCCAGATCGTCCCTCAATCCGAGTGGATATTCGACGCCAGCGAGCAAATACATCGGGTGCCGTGCGCCCTTTAGCGCCAGATATTACAGTCAGCCTCAGCTTGCTCCAGGTAGGCTCGATCACCGATCGGTCCGGGAGGGAGCGCACCAGGTTTCCGCCAAGTTGAAAGATAGCACGTGGCTTGACCGCCACGATGGCCTCGCTCTACGATGTTCGTGCCTTCGTCTCCCGGCGGCTCGAAGCGGTACTGTTCGGCCAGTTTGTTGAGCGGCGCCAGTTCAGTGCCTTTCGGTGATTCCGACAGTCCGCTGCCTTTGCACGTTCGGGTGCCCTCTCACCGGTGAGAGGTCCCGCGCCCGGCTTGCCAATATTGCCTTTCATCAAAAGCAGATTCATCAGCATCCACACGTTCTGTACGCCCATCAGGTGCTGCCTGAGCCCATGCCATAGTGAGCAATAACAGCGTTTGCACGGCCGTAGTCGGCAGCGGCTTGCGTGAGCGGTTAGCGCGTGAGTCCAAGGCGGTTTGACCGCCAACCGCTGCAAATTCCTCGAGGCCGGCCGTATGTTCTTCGATGAATTCGATATCCAGGAGCCGGAGTTCCCCATGCCGGATGAAGCTTACATAGCGATGCTGCCTGCGATCAAAACGGCAGCGTGGTGTTATTGTCGGTCGATCCAGTATTGACTACATCGACCGACACGATCCGACTTCGAGCCCGTTCGAGCGGATCTTCCGAGTCCGACGTCTGCGCCTCAAGGCCACCGGCGGCAGCCGGTTCGACGTCTTCGGGCCGAGTGTTGGTTCGGCCGAGCTGGCCGTTGTGCTGCTCCCAAATTCCTTCGCCTGCGTCGCTGCATCGGGGGAAGCGGAGCCCGCGGCGGGCGTGTGGGCGGGACTTCGGGCAGCAATCTCGTTCTGCTGGGCCTGTCCCGGATTTGATTCGGCGTTCTGCATGGTCTGGTTTCCTTTGCCGGTCAGTGAAGCGGTCCGGCGGGGAATCGCTGCACCCTTACTTCCGCAACGGCTCCGACTTCTGCAATGCGGTAAGCCAGGCTCAAAACGGCGCCAATAGACGACGCGCTCAATGTGAAACGTCGCGACAGAGGGCCTGGGCTGCGCACTTCGACAACTAATACATCGTCCGTGCGAGCGATCACGGCTTCGACTTCGACTAGCCCTGCGAAGGTGCGCGACATAAGCGTTAGCCACACCGCGACCGGAGGGGGCGAGGGTTCTTTACCGCCTTGCATCGTCGCGACCATTTGGCTGAACGGGACAGGCGCGCGGTAACGGTCTCGGGAAGATGGTCAGGCCGCCACCGTGTCGTCTCGAACTCCTCGAGTTTTGCTCCCAGCGGGGCCGCGTTGCGGTATTGACCGCTGCCGCCGCCGCAGCAACCAGCGCGGTGTGCGAGGCTACGTTGGTCTCTTCGAAAACAGACCTTGTTGCGGAGCGCTTGACGATTTTGCTAGTCATCGTCATGCCACCGACGGAGTGCGTCTCGTCAGATCCTTCTTCCCAAAAGGACGATTGTCGGAGCGCCAACGCAAGACCGTCTGGCCGACAGTTCCCCCCGGAACTGCTGTGCATTGAGCCGGGTTTCAGCCTGCTTTTCGATCGCGTAAGTATGCGCAGACAGTCCATAATAAATTCGACGGGGCCAATGTACTGCCTCTCACGCCGCAACAGCATGCGGCAGGCGACTCTGATGAGCGCCGGTGTAAGTACAGTTGCGCGCAACGGCCGTTCCCGGTTTGAAGCTGCCACGAGAGTCGGGGACCAGCGCACTTGGTCTTCGAGCTATTCCACGCGAACTGCCTCTACTCTCGAGGCCCCGCCAGATCGCCTGCCGCCCTTGGCTCAGGTAGGTTTCCCTGGAATGACTGTGCTCGTGCCATCGACGCTTCGTTCACCAGCGGGCAGTTCCAGATCTACCGACTTCAACCCACCGTCGCTTTGAACAGTTGCTCGGCGTTACTGCGGGTCCACTTATCCGTTGTTGTCGTGCGTGCCGCCCGATGTCTGCCCGGACGCGGCGAGCGGGGCGGTGGTAAGCATGAGAGCCAATAGGCCTGAGCCGAGTGCACAGGCGATTCTGCTGTTGGCCTTCATGGTCCTCTCCTTCGGGGCCGGTGGTGGTCCGGGGGGAAAGTAAGACTACTCGAGGTTGGTGCCACGGAGTAATACCCCGCGGCCCCCTTGACTGCAGATGTTGCGGTTGTACTTCTCGGCGAGCGTGTTGCTTCCGGGCGCTGAAACCACGGCATCGTCGGGCAAGCGCGTGCAACGAAAGGAATTGCTCCGGTGACGGTACGCCGCGTGCGGTGGGAGGAGGAACTCTTCTATCCCGCGTTTTACCACGAGACGCTCGCCAAGAGCCCCCCGAGCACGACGAAATGCGCGCTATCATCGACAAGCTGCGCACGATGGGACCTGAGAATGCCGCCTACGACGAGCTATTTCTGCAACTGGTGCGCGAAGTTATGCATCACGCCGCCGACGAGGAAACGGTGCTGTTGCCCGCGGCCGAGCGCGAGCTAAAGCACGAGCTTCGTCCGCTGGGCGCGAAGATGACGCGCCGCAGGCTTCAACTAATGGGCGAACGCCCACGGCTAATTAATGCGCGCTCACCAACGGCATAGCGCGCGGGACCGGCGGTAGCGTTGAAGTCACCGCGCGCAGCCGCCCGTTGGCAGACGCGCGGCGTGCCGTGACGGCGGCGACTCGGAAGTGCTCCTTGCCATTGTTGAGTGATGCCTCGAGACTGACCACGGGGCGCGTTTGTCCCGACCTGTCCAGCAAGCCGCGGCAACGCTCCGCTTGTAAGCGGATCGTCAATATTTCTATACTTGGCTCGCTTGTGTCGTTATCTCCCCGTCGGGAGATTTACGCAAGCGTGAGTCGCCCACGCTGCACACCAGGGTGCCGATCGAACGCATCGAGCTGGAGCCGGGATGACAGATGAAAGGCGCTCGCCGCGCAAGGCCACCGTCACACTCGCTATGGCGACCGCGGCGCTGGCGGCAGTAATCTTCAT
>NZ_CADIKM010000040.1 GCF_902859895.1 Pararobbsia alpina | reverse complement strand
AGGACAACGATCATCCGGTTCAATACAAACAGCGGTTCCCTTGCCATGTCATCGGTCCACAAGCGGTAAAGAACAGATGCTATGTCAAGGCGGCGCTGATGACGCGCTTACGTTAAGAAGGACCTGCTGAATCTGTATCTGGTCGACGAACACCGGGGGCAGGCTACCAGGTAAGTCGAACTCGATGTCGGCGGTATGCTTGGCTTGGTCTTCCCTCGGAGTTCGTCGGTACATCGGATAGGGATACTATGTGCCGTCGGACTGACTGCCTGTTTGCCGTGCGCGTCGAGCGTAGAATGGTTGGGCTGATAGCTCTGATGCACGTCCGAGGACGCCTAAATATAGGCTACTGGTCATGCCAATGAGGCGAGAAGATGAACTTATGACTTCATACCAGGTTGTGCCATTACATAATCATGTAGTGCAAAACACGGCTTTCCATACTTCCGGTCGACGATTCTGACGACTATAATTTTTTCGTCGGAACGACCGCGTGAGAAAGACATTCAGCGAGATTATCGTGGGCCGGCGTGCCGAGATCAGGAGAGGCTTTCATCTAGCAACAGAGGGGGCCATGGAATCCGCAAGCAAAGTGGTGTATGTGGTCGACGACGACAGACGGGTGCGGGACGCGCTCTCTGCGCTGCTGCGCGCAAACGGAAGAGACGTCCACGCATTCAACTCCGGCAAAGAGTTTCTGGACACACCGCGTCGGGATGTCGTTGCCTGTCTGATCCTGGATTTGAGCATGCCAGGTATGAGTGGGTTGGAGGTCCAGCAACTTGTCAGCAAGGACTCACGGATTCCGGTCATCTTCATTACCGGAAGGGGGGATGTGCCGTCCACGGTCCTTGCCATGAAGGGCGGGGCGGTTGACTTCCTCACCAAGCCTCTCGATGAAGATGCATTGATGCGCGCGATTGACGCGGCACTCGACAAGGCGCACGTTCTTCGCAAAGAGGCGGAAGATACGGCGGCGCTCCGGGCGCTCTATCAATCGCTGACGCCTCGTGAGCAGGAGCTTCTGCCGTTGCTCGCAAGGGGCCTGCTCAACAAGCAGGCCGCGGGCATCCTTGGCATCACCGAATATACCGTGCAGGTGCATCGCGGCCACATCATGAAGAAAATGCAAGCGGATTCTTTTGCCACGCTGGTCAGGCAGGCGAGCAGACTGCAACTCGGCGCATCGTCGACGACCACGTTCGATGCCTGACCCAACGCTCATTCTCTGTTGGACTCCCGGAGAAAAAAATGCCCACGCCTCCGGTTCGGACCGTTGCCGTGATTGATGATGACCGACGCGTTCTGACGTCTCTTGCCAATCTGCTGGCCTCTGGCGGGTACGGAACACGGGCCTATGAATCTGCGCTGGATTTTTTCTCCGACGGCTACTCGGGTCTGGTATGCGTGATCACCGACTTGGGCATGCGACCCATTGACGGTATTCAAGTGCTCGATAGAACCGTTCATCGGGACGCAGCCACGCCGGTCATCATTATCACAGGCAAACCGAGCGAGCATACGGAAGACTACTATCTGCAAAGAGGCGCATTGGGTTTCTTCAGAAAGCCTGTCGACGGAGACGCGTTGCTGGACCTGCTGGATAGTATCGCTTGAACGCTTGGTGTTTGAATTAAGCCGTGGGTGCACACGATTGAGGCATGCACGATGTGACGCTGAGCTCAGCGCGCAATGTTGCATTGTTGTTTCTTGCGGCGACATTGCATATTCATGTAATGCGGAATGCCTGTTCCGGCGCTATTGTGACGAACCCCCAAAGCTGTTTCCCGCGCTGTCCAAGCCCGAAACCTGAGGCAAAACGGATCGGCGTAACTGCAAGATGTGACGTTGCTTCCGACCACAGGGACGACTTTGAAACGGCATATCCCACTCGCCAGAGGCAGATGTCCCGAGCGTGCAATCCGGATGGCCGCGATGGTCGCGATTGCCTCGGTTCTCATGTCAGGGTGCGCAAGTTCGCCATCCATTGGCGTGCTCGGCGCGTACTTTCCGACCTGGCTGTTCAGTATCGTCGCGGGCGTTGTGCTCACGGTCGTCATCTCTCTGATTGTCACGCGATTGAAGGTCGACCAACTGATGAAACCTTCGGCCGTGGTGTATCCGACGCTTGTCGCTTTCCTTTCACTCGCTGTCTGGTTGATGCTGTTCCAATATTGAATCTCTCGGGTGGATGAATGGCGACGACAGTCAGTAGGACATCAAAGAGAAAATGGCCAGCCATCGTCCTGGTCGTGGTGACGCTGCTGTTGCTGCTTTTCGTCATCCGGCTGCTTGACCGTGCGCCGCGCACCGATGACGCCTACGTCTATGCGGATACGATCGACGTCGTGCCCGAGGTCAACGGGCGCATCGTCGAGCTGGCCGTGCACGACAATCAGGCGGTGAAGCAGGGCGATCTGCTGTTCCGCATCGATCCGCGTCCGTATCAGGATGCGGTGACGCGGGGCAAGGCGTCCCTCGTCGCGCTCGATAGCCAGATCGAACTGACCCAGCGCACGGTCAATGCGCAGCAGTACAACGCGCAGTCGGTGCGTGCGGCCGTCGAGCGCGCGCGAGCTGCAGCCAGCCAGGCGTCCGATACGCTGCACCGCATGGAGCCCCTTTTGTCACACGGTTATGTGTCGGCGGAAGACGTCGACCGTGCGCGCACGGCGCAACGCGCCACGCAGGCCGAACTCAGCGCCGCGCAACTGCAAGCGCAGCAGGCGGCAGCGGCTGTGAGCGGCGTCGATGCGTTGGTCGCGCAACGCGCCGTCGTCATGGCGGAGATCGCGATTGCCGAGCTCAACCTCGAGTATGCGACCGTGCGAGCACCGTTCGACGGGCGCATTGTGTCATTGAAGACATCGACTGGCCAGTTTGCAACGGCGCTCAAACCTGTCTTCACATTGATCGACACGCGTCACTGGTACGTGGTCGCGAACTTTCGCGAGACCGAACTCAAGGGCATCAGGACGGGGACGCCCGCCACGGTCTACCTGATGAGCGATACGAGCCAACGCTTTCGGGGCAACGTCGATTCGATCAGCTATGGCGTCGCGTCCGATGAAGCCGGCCTTGCCTTGCCCGGCGGGCTGCCGCGTATTGAACGCACCCTTAACTGGGTCCATGTATCGCAACGCTTTCCGGTGAAGATCCGGGTCGACAGTCCGAACCCGGAGCTGTTTCGCATCGGTACCTCGGCGGTGGCCGTGCTGGAACCCGGGCGCGGCAACGACGGCGAGCGTCATTGAGGAGCGCCCATGGCCGCCGCCGACTACCTGCCCCTCACCCTGTGCAATGCAGGCGATTTCCTGAGGCGTGAGCTTGCGCCTTTCCCCGGTCGCGTCAACGTGATGTTGCGTTGCATGCTGACGAGCGCCATCGTGATCGTCGTGTCGATGGCACTCGAGGTGCCGTCGCTCGCGCTCTCACTGCTGGTGGTGTTCTACGTCACGCAGTCGAACGTGGTGCTCACGCGGCTGGTCGGCATCTTGTTCATCGTCGGATCGACGCTCGGGATCGGCCTGTCGATCCTGCTGCTGAAGTTCACATTCGACTATCCGCTGCTGCGCATCGTGGTCGCGAGCCTGCTGTTCTTCGGCAGCGTATATCTGATTCGCGTTCTCAAGATCGGCGTGGTGTTCTTCATCGTCGCCATCGTCGTGATCTACGTGCAGACCTTTGTGGACCAGACCGATCAGGCCGACCTGCTGATCCGGGTGGTGTTGTGGGTGTGGGTCGCCGTCAACTATCCGATCGCACTGACGCTCGTGGTCAACACGTTTCTGTTGCCTGCTGAACCGCAACTGCAACTCAAGGCGGAAATACATCGACAACTCGCGGCGCTGGAAACGCAGCTGGCGCGACTGATCGACGGCACGACGAGCGCCGCGCCGATCACGCTGGCAGCCGTCCAGCAAGGTGCGCTCTCGCTGCAGAAGCTGCTGCGGTTCACGACGATGCGTGATGCCCACTTTCGCGAGCATCAGGCGATGCAGCTTGCATGCATCGCGACAGTGTCACGTCTCTATCGCAGCGCGAGCGAGCTGCCCGATACGTGGCCGAGGGCATCGGCAGCGCGGCTCGCGATGTTGCGCGAGCTGCTCGCGAACGCCCGGGCGCTTGACGAAGCGGTGATGTCGGACGAACCCTATCGCTATGTCGGCACCGCGACGCCTGAAGACCTTGCCGTCGCCGATACGATGCCTGCTGCCGCCGAAATACAGCGTGCGCTGCACGCCTACGCCAATCTTGTCGCAAGCGGTGCCGCCGCGCCCGGCAAGCCGCCCGCGAGCGAGCCGATGCTCGCGCCCGACGCATGGACCAATCCCGTGTACATGCGCTTTTCGCTCAAGACGCTGCTCGCCGTGCTGGTCTGCTACGTGTTCTACAACGCGGTCAACTGGCAGGGCGTTCACACGATCATGCTGACCTGCCTGATCGTCGCGCTGCCGAGCCTCGGCGCATCGGTGCAGCGTGGGTTGCTGCGGCTGACCGGGGCCCTCATCGGCAGTGTACTGGCGCTGTTCATGGTGGTGTTCGTCATTCCGCATCTCGACGACATCACCGGCCTGCTGCTGATGACGTTGCCCGTTGTCGCGTTGGCGGCGTGGATATCGGCCGGGTCGGAGCGGATCGGCTATGCCGGCATCCAGGTCGTGTTCACGTTCTCGCTCGCGTTGCTCGAACGGTTCGGCCCAACCACCAACCTCACCGAAATCCGCGACCGGATGGTAGGCATTCTGCTGGGTGTCGGCGTGGCGACATTCGTGCAGATGTCGTTCTGGCGGGAGGGCGAGGGCGACATGCTGCGGCAGAAGCTCGCAACCCTGTTGCGCGCTATTGCCGCACAGCTGCATGCATCACGGGCAGGCGCTGGGAGGCGGGATGAGTTGCCCTATGCACAGCGCCAGTTGCAGGCATGGGCCGTGTTGGCCGATTGCGAGGCGACGCTCTCGCGTGTCGCGCTCGAGCCAGGTTGGCAGGAAGGGGAGCAGGTGCAACTGACACTGCGCGCGCAAACGGTTCTCGCGCAGGGACGCGAGATCATGCTGGCGGGCGATGCGCTGCACAACACGCTGGCGGCACAAGCGGGATCGTGGAGCCCACGAGCGGTCGATGCAGTGCGCTCGACACAGGAACAGGCATCCGTCGAAATCAACCGGTACGCGGATGAACTTGCTGCCAACCCACCCGACGCCCATGCGCCGCGGCGCATCGAGATCACTGCGCGAGGTGTCGAACCGACCCAATCGATTCAACCGACTCAACGGGCCCAACCAACCCAACCGGCGCAACCAACCCAACCGGCCGACGCGTCGCTCATCGCCGCAGCGGACGAACTGTCGCGGCAGGTCGCGGGGTTGCCGGACTGGTGCGTCGAGGCACCCGTCGCGGCACCCTCATCACAGGCACTACGAACATGAATGCGCGATCGGGTTTGCGGGATTGGCGATGGCGTCGATGCTTGCTATGCGTCGCGTGGATGCCGCTCGCGCTGTCGGGTTGCGCGCTGATCCACCATAACGGCACGCCCAATGCCGAGATCGCGCCCGCGCAGATCGATCTCGCGAACGACATCCATCTCGCGCGCGATGGCTGGCCCGCCGCGCGCTGGTGGACGCGCTATCGCGATGCGCGGCTCGACGCGCTGATCGATCAGGCGCTTGCCGATGCGCCAACGATCGTGATCGCGCGCACGCGCGTCGCGCAGGCGATGTCGGATGTCGAACTCGTCAAGACGGGTTCGAGTCTGCAGGTGGTGGCGCTCGGTATGCTCGACCGCGAGCATGTGTCCGCGCACGGCTTTCTCGGGCCGTTCGCCAAAGACGAGCCGGCGCTGGGCCTGACCGGCCCCTGGTACACCGAGGGCATCGTCGGGTTTGGCGCGAGTCTCAACGTCGACCTCTGGGGCAAGCAGCGTGCGCAGATCGCCGCTTCGCTTGGCGTGAACAATGCGCGGCTCGCCGAGACGTCCGCTGTCGAACTCGAAATCTCGACGGACGTCGCGCAGCTCTACTACGGCATTCAAACGACTTATCAGCTCATCAATCTGCTGAACGAATCGCATGAGATAGCAGTGTTCACGGTGCAAGCACACGAAGGGCGTTCGGCGCGTGGCCTCGAAGCCCGCACGCTGGTCGAAGAAGCACGCGCGCAGCAACTGGCCATCGAACGGCAAATCGTATCGGCGCAAGCGCAGATCAAGCAGTTTCGCGAATCGATGCGGGCGCTGGTCGGCGCGGGACCCGATGGCCTGCCCGCCATCGAGCCCGTCGCGCTGCCGAGCTTGCAGGAGGCCTTGCCGGCGACGCTGTCCTACGAACTGCTGGCCCGGCGGCCCGACTTGCAGGCGATGCGATGGTATGTAGAGGCGTCGTTCGACCGGATCGACGCCGCGAAGGCGGCGTTTTATCCGAGCTTCGACATCAAGGCGTTCTTCGGCTTCAACGCATTGCATCTCGCGGACCTTTTCACGCACGCAAGCCAGCAGATCAACCTGATTCCGGGCCTGTACTTGCCGATCTTCGACGGCGGCAGGCTCAACGCAAACCTGAGCGGCGCACGCGAGGGAAGCAACCTGTTGATCGAGCAGTACAACCAGGCCGTCCTCAACGCGGTGCGCGATGTCGCGCAGACGGGCACCCGTCTGCAGGCCCTCGATGCCGAGACCGAGTTGCAGAAGCAACGGATCGAATCGATTGCGTTCGCGAGGGATAGCGTCGAAGCAAGTTATCAACGCGGACTGACGAGCCGGCTCGCGGCGCTCGAAGCACGCCAGCCGGTGATCGCCGAACAGGTTGCGCTGCTCACGCTCAACGGCCAGATGCTCAGTCAGGACATTGCATTGACGAAGGCGCTCGGCGGCGGCTATCGCGCCGATCCGCCCGTCGAACTGAAGCCGCGTTGAACGGCGCGCCCATGCTGTTCAAAACTGCTGCGCGCGAAGCGACTCGAATTCCAAGCAGCACACGTCACCGAACGGGCCATTCCAACTAGGCCGGCGCCTGCTCGTTCATCCACGTCGCGAGCTGGGAAGCCCGCAGGGGGCTCGCAAAGAAAAAGCCCTGCAGCTCATCGCATCCGGCGGTGCGCAGGACGTCCACTTCCTGCTGCGTCTCGACGCCTTCGGCCACGACGCGAAGCCCGAGCGTATGCCCGAGCCCGACGATGGCGCGAGTGATCGCCAGATTGGTCGGATCGTCGAGCATGTCATGCACAAAGGACTGGTCGATCTTGAGCCGGTCGAGCGGGAAGCGGCTCAGATAGTTCAGGCTCGAATAGCCCGTCCCGAAGTCGTCGATCGACAGCCGGACACCGAGTGCGCGTATCGCGACGAGCTTCGGCAAATCGCTCTCGATATTGTCCATCAGGGTCGACTCGGTAATCTCGAGTTCGAGCTGGCCGGGCCGGATACCGAACGTTTCGATACCGGCGCGCAGCGCGTCGTACATGGCGACATCGGCATGCTGGAGGAGTTCGTCGATATCGCCGCCGTTCTCCGGAAACATCGCGATGCCGACGCTGCAGGTCACATGGATCGCCGAGCCGCCGACATCATGCGGTTCGCGAATCCACGGAATCATCAACTGGTCGACGGTGTGCGACACTTCCTCGCGGCTCTCGACGCCGTTGAGGATCACGATGAACTCATCGCCGCCGAGGCGGCTCACGGTATCCGTCGGTCGCACCGAACGCAGCAGCCGGCTCGCCACGGAACGCAGCAGACCGTCGCCGACGTGGTGGCCGAGCGAGTCGTTGATGTTCTTGAAGCGGTCGAGGTCGATGAACAGCACCGCGACGCGATGTCCGATGCGCCGCGCATGGCGCAGCGCGATCCTCAGGCGCTCAGTGCAAAGCGCACGGTTGGGCAACTCGGTCAGCACATCGTGATGCGCGAGAAACTCGATGCGCGCCTCGCTCTTCTTGCGGTCGCTGATATCGATCGAGGTGCAGATGAAATAGGAGACGTCACCCTGTTTCTCACGCACGACACTGACCATCAGCCACGCGGGATACTCGTCGCCATTGCGCTTGCGGATGCGTGTTTCGCCCTGCCACGAGCCGCGCCGGTTCGTCACCTGCGTCAAGGCCTCGATCGAACCGTCGCCGGGCAGGCCTGCGACCAGGAAGTCGGGCTGCTTGCCGAGCACGTCTGCACCATCGTAGCCTGTGCTCCTGAAGAACGCGGGGTTGACGGTCAGCACGCAGTGGTCGGCGTCGATGATCAGGATCGCCTCGGACGACCCTTCGAACACCTTCGCCCACAGTTCCAGCCGCTGTTCGAGGAGTTTCAGGTGATTGATCGGAGCGAACGCGGTCAGTACAGCGTCACGCCCCTGAAACTGCAGACGCCGCGCCGACAATACGGCCCAGGCGGGCTCGGCGCTGCCTTTCCAGCGCACTTCGAATTCATCGACCGCGCCGCGATCGGACAACTGCTGGAAAAAGCGGGCGCGCACCGATGAGTCGAGGCCGGTCGCCCACGGATCGATCTCCGCGCCGTTGAGCCATCGCGCGGCCGGCTGGTTTGCGTGGAGTACTTGGTGGTCCGGGATTGCCGTGACGACCATCGGGAACGGCGTTGCCTCGACGAGCGCATGTTGGGCCTCGAACGCACGCGTGCTGGCCGCGCGCTCCTTTTGCGCCTCGCGTTCGTGATCGAGCTGTTCGAGCATGCCGTTGAAACCGCGCACGAGCCGGCCGATTTCGTCGTGGCTGTTCCAGCGCGCACGCAGGGTGTGGTCGCCGGTGCGGCGCACGGTGTCCATCACACGCGAGAGGTTGCGCAACGGCTCGGCGATCTGACGCGCGACGAAATAGACCATGCACAGCAGGCCGCAGAGCAGGAACAAGGCGGTGCCGAGGTGCAGCCACATTCTCTTGTAGAGCTCGTGGACGCGTTTCTTGAGCAGCGCGTCAAGCTCGACGGCAGTGGCCTGCCAGGAGACCTGGATCGTGTCGAGCAGCGCGCGCTGCGCCACCTCGACCTGGGCCAGCGATCGTGCATCGTCGACTGGCGCATCGACCTGGCTGCGCGCCGCGCTCCGGTAGGCGTCGATGGCGGCGAACAGCCGGAGTTTAGAAGGCTCCAGCGTCGTGCGCAGAGGGGGATTGGCCGTGACGGCTTCATTCAAGTCCGATTGCAGGCCCTGGACCGTGGCGTCGAGCTGGCCTTCGAGAATCAGGTAACGGGTGCGCGCTTCATTCTGCGCGAGCCGCTGCATGGCCGAGTCGTGCAGCCGCTCGCCGATCCGATTGCCCGCCTGGATCAGCGCCGGATAGCGGAGGATCAGCAGCGACATCGTGTAGTAGCTGTCGAGGTCGGGATCGAGAATCAGGTTCGACTGGTTGCCGATTCGCGTCACGAGTTCGAGCGAGGCGCCGAGCGCATCGTCGACGTCCGGTTGCCAGCGGCCACTCGAGTGCACGAGCGCGGCAACCGCAGTGCGGGCCTTCATGCTGACGTCGGCGCTGTTCATACCGGTGCCGTGCTCGGATTGGGCGTCCCGGAGCGCGGCTTCGAAGCGGCGCAGCCCCGGAATCACGTCCAATTGACCGTTCCCCGCCCGGGCGATATCGATCAGGCCGTCGCGTACCGAACCGATATAGAGATTGCCCGCGATTTCCTTGCGTGCGAAATCGATCGCAATGTATTTCTCGTGAATCAGAATGCCGCTGATGAAGATCACGGCCGTGAGGTCGAGCAGATAGATCAGGAGCAGTTTGCGACCGACGCTCAGCCTGGCGAGCAAGCGAATGAATGGGTTCTGCATCGTCGGGTACCGGCCGTCCGGGAGGGGCAAACTCGGCATGAAATTGGGCGTGAATACCGCAGGCGTGCTGCCGGAATGGATCGGCCCCCGCTATGTGCCGACCCGCAGTGCGCCTGGGCTCACGAGTTTGAGCACAGTATAAGGCCGACAAAATAAGGCTAACAAAAATAACAGCTCGGACCAGGGGTTCGACTTGGTCGGGTATCCCGGTGCAACGAGTACTGGGAGAACTGGGATTGCTCAGGGCACCGGGAATGCCGAAGGAAGCTCAGCCAAGACCGTGGTTGCCCATTTCGTCAAGACCGCAAATCGTACCTGCGGCGAAGACACATATCTTGGCCAGCGTGCTCAAAGTAAAGGAAGGACAAGGATGATGCCGTGCGGCCAGCACGGCACATCGCATCATCGTCCAGTTTATTCCGCTGCGGCCGGCAAGCGGCCCGCTTCCACTCGCACGGTGAACTGGACGATCACATAGGCTGTGATGGCGCAGGCCGCGATACCGATCAGCATGGGCTTCGGCGCGCCGACCGTGAAGAGGCCCGAGAGCGCCATGACGGCAGCCCCGACGACGAACTGGAGCGCGCCCATCAGGGCGGAAGCGGTGCCCGCGATCGCGCCGTGACTTTCGAGCGACAGCACCGCTGTGGTCGGGAGGACCAGGCCGAGAAAGCCGTATCCGATAAACAGGAAAAGCATCATGACCGGCAGACTGTCGGTGCCCGCGATGAACAGCGCGGCGCCGACGGTCATGGAAACCGCGAAGCCGGTGACCGACACGCGAATCACGCGCGGCAGGCCGTATCGGGCGGTCAGACGCGCGGCCAGCTGGTTCACGCCGAAGAAGGCAGCCGCATTGAGTGCGAAGCACAGGCTGAACATGGTCGGCGACAGACCGTAATGGTTGATGATCACGAAGGACGCGTTCGACAGATAGACGAAAAAGGACGAGAGTCCGAATGCGCCGATGAAAGTCAGGCCGAGAAATTCCGGATCGGTGAAGAGTTTGCGATAAGCCGCGAAAGCGGTGCCCCACGAGCTATCGGCGCGATGATGGGCTTCCCGGGTTTCCTTCAACTGCGTCGCGGCCAGGACGAAGGCGATGCCGCCCGCGACGGTCAATGCCCAGAACACTCCCCGCCAGCCAAAGGCGGCGATGATGATGCTGCCGGTGAGTGGCGCGAGGATCGGAGAGATGCTAACCACGAGCATCAGCAGGGACATGAGCCGCGTGGCGTCATGGCCGGTATGCATGTCGCGCACGATCGCGCGCGGGACCACCATGCCCGCGCATGCCCCGAGCGCCTGCAGTATGCGAAAGCCGATCAGCACATCGATGGTCGGCGCAAACGCACACCCGATACTGCCGACGGTGAAGATCGCGAGGCCCACATAGATCGGCGACTTACGGCCGAAGATATCCGAGAGCGGCCCATACACGAGCTGGCACAGGCCGAGCGTGATGAAGAACACCATCAGGCTCAACTGCACCGCGGCGGGTGACGCATTGAGTGCGCCGCCGATCGAGGGCAGGGCGGGCAGATACATGTCGATCGCAAATGGACCCACGGCGGTGATGAGGCCTAGCACAATGGCAATGCGAAGAAAGCGGGGTGTCATGATTTGTCGTTCGAGCAATATGAGAGCCCCCGGGCGGACATCGATGGCCCTTGAACGGAGCGTGTCTGACGGATTCTGGGGTAAAACTGTGACCGCTCCAGTGTTGCAGGCGAGCCACGAGGCTTTGACACGAAGCTTGACTTCGGCATAACGGGCGAAGCATCTGCCGTCACCTTCGCTGCAACCGTGACGCTTGCCAAGCCCATGACTCCATGTCGGGACAACATCTTACTGCACATCGGGAATCGAAGTTAGCGCTTAAAAAACACGGCATTGGAAAAAGGCGACAGATGGCAAGCCGGCTCGCACCGCCAGGCAGCGAAATCGTAGAGAGTGGCGCGTGATCGGGCCGTGCCGCCCGCATCGGGGGTCCGCAGCGCTCATCGGTAGGTGCCGAAGCCAAAAACCGACTGAATTTATGAGGCGCGTCCCATTAGGGCGTGCGCTAGCGTCGAGCCAGCCTTTGCTGAACTTGATTGAAGAGCCAACTGACGAGCAGCGTGGACACCGTGCCGAGGACGACCTGCACGAGCCGGAACAACGGCACGCCCCATAGCGGCCCTGGCGCGGGAACCAGCAGCACGATAGTCGCGGTGATGGCGCCGAGGCGCGCCGCGCTACCCACGTTCACGCACCAGCAGACGACGATTACCCCGGCAATTGTCGTCGCGTAGCCCACGATCTCGTGCGTGCCCGCGCCAAGAGACGCGCCGACGAATCCAAACAGGCCACCCGCCATGGCTCCGATGAACTGATCGCGCGACAGGTTGCGGGTGTCCGCGTAGCTGTGCTGCGTGACGGCGATAGCCGTAATCGCGGCCCAGAAAGCCTCCTGGGTGTGCAGTGCGAGGGCGATGCCGTAAGCGAGACATGCGCCGCAGAAATTCACTACGTGCACAACGCCAACACCGGCGCGGTGGACGACTTCAAAGTAACCCTCAGCCCTGAAAGAGGAGGATTGTCGCGCGCTTGTTCAAGGCCAGCTCGCTCCTCTATCATCGTCCCATCGTACATGGCCGAGGCGATCGAGATGCAGACAACACAGGGCGTGCAGGGGACAGATGCGACGGCGGCAACAGGCACGACGGAAGCGTCGGAACCCACGAGCATGCACGACGCGCCCGACGCTGCCTCGCCGCCAAGCCATTCCTCGACGATCCGGACCCGCGACGGCGTCGAACTCGCGCTTCATCACTGGCCGGTCGAGGGCGAGGGCAGACCTCGCGCGACCATAGCGCTGGTCCATGGCCTGGCCGAGCACGCGGGACGATACGCCGCGCTTGCGCAGCGACTCAATGCGGCCGGTATCGAGTTGTTCGCGATCGATCTGCGTGGCCACGGGCAATCGCCGGGCGCTCGTGCATGGGTCGACCGCTTCGATCAATACTTGCTGGATGCCGAGGCGCTGCTGGGCGTGGCTGCCCGGGGCAAGAGCCCGCTCTTCCTGATGGGCCACAGCATGGGCGGCACGATCAGCGCCCTCTATGCGGCCGAACGTCTCGCCGATGACGGCCCCTCGATGGCGGGATTGATCCTGTCGAGCGCGGCCCTCGTTCCCGGGCGCGATGTGCCGAGTTGGTTGATCGCGTTGAGCCGGATCATCAGCCGTGTGTTGCCCCGCTTGCCGACGATGGAAGTCGATGCCACGTGGCTCTCACGCGATCCCGGCGCGGTCGAGGCCAATCGTGCCGATCCGCTTGTGTACCACGGCGGGATACCCGCTCGGACCGGCGCCGGCCTCCTCGATGCGATGACGCGCATTGAACGCGGCCGCGCGAATCTTCGCATGCCGGTTCTCGTGTACCACGGCACCGCGGACAAGCTGACCGAACCCGACGGCAGCCGCGAGTTCAGCAAGCATGTCGGCTCGACCGATCGGACGCTCGTGCTCTACGAAGGCAGCTATCACGAGACGATGAACGATCTCGACCAGGAACGGGTCATCGACACACTGATCGACTGGATCCTGGCACGCTCGCTACGTCCGACCGAAAGAGCAAGCCCTTGATCTAGACGAAAACTCCGGAGGGTGCCGGCCCGGCTGCACGCTGAGCGGAGTGTTCAGCGTGCGTGCCTGAGGCATGCCTCCACGCGCGTTCCCGGCATCATTCGGCGCCTATAGCGAAACATAAAGAACCCCTCTACGCATAAACCCCGACCATAAACGCGCAGAAACGAACTACAATCGAACAATTGAGAATCCGCGGAGGAGTTTTGCCCCACCAGGCCGCGTGAATCCACCTTTCTCCCTGATCGAATGTTCTCGTGACTCCTGCGACCGTTTCGGCTGTACCCTCGAACACCGACTGCGACGTGCTGATCGTCGGTGGCGGCATTAATGGCTGTGGCATCGCGCGGGACCTCGCGGGCCGCGGTTGGCGTGTGGTGTTGTGCGAGAAGGATGACCTGGCTTCGCACACTTCATCTGCATCGACGAAGCTGATCCACGGGGGACTGCGCTACCTCGAACACTATGAGTTCGCGCTGGTGCGCAAGGCCTTGCAGGAGCGGGAAGTGTTGTTGCGCAGCGCACCGCACATCATGTCGCCTTTGCGCTTCGTGATGCCACATGACCCGTCGATGCGGCCGGCATGGATGATCCGCATCGGCTTGTTTCTCTATGACCATCTGGCCCGGCGCGAGCTGCTGCCCGCTTCGCGTTCCGTCGATCTTCACCGGCATGTGGCGGGTGCTGCACTCAAGCCCGAATTCAAGCGCGGCTTTGTCTACTCGGATGGCTGGGTCGACGATGCCCGGCTCGTGGTGCTCAATGCGCTCGATGCGAAGGCGCATGGCGCCGAAGTGCTCACGCGCACGCGCTGTGTCTCCGCGCAGCGCGAAGCAGCGAGCTGGACCGCGATCCTCGAGTCCGAAAAGGGCGGCCAGCGTACCGTACGGGCGCGCGCACTGGTCAATGCCGCAGGGCCCTGGGCCGAATCGTTCCTACGGGGTGTCGCGAACCCGGCCCACGGCGAAACGCTGGCCACCCGACGCTTGCGCCTCGTCAAGGGCAGCCATATCGTCGTGCCCCGACTCTTCGAGCACGAGCACGCCTATATCTTTCAGAACGCGGACGGCAGGATCATCTTCGCAATCCCTTATCAGGACGCGTTCACGCTGATCGGCACGACCGACGTGGAGCTCAATGGCGTCGATCCCGGTTCGGTCCGGATCAGCGAGGACGAGATCGAATATCTGTGCGCCCAGGCCAGCCGCTATTTCCGGCTGCCCGTGATGCCTGAGGATGTCGTCTGGACGTACTCCGGTGTCCGGCCATTGCTCGACGACGCTTCCGGCGATCCATCGGCTGTGACGCGCGACTATTTTCTCGAGCGCAATACGGATGCGGCTGCGCTTCTGTCGATATGGGGCGGGAAGATCACGACGTTTCGCAAGCTTGCGGAAGATGCCGCCGACGAGGTCGGGCGCATGCTAGGCGAACCTCGTCCGGCCTGGAGCGCTCGCGCCTTTCTTCCCGGTGGCCGGCTGGCCGACTGGATCGGTGAAGCGGCTCGTCCGGCCGGGGATTTTGAACAATTCGCGGCCGTTATTCGCTCACGCCATCCATGGCTCGATACCGGGCTGACTCGCCGGCTGGCGCACGCTTATGGCACCCGCATCGCCGAGGTCATCGGCGATGCCTCATCGATGGCGGATCTCGGCGAGGAAGTGGCACCCGGTCTGCATGAACGCGAGCTCCGTTACCTGCAGCGTGAGGAGTGGGCCGTGAATGCCGACGATGTATTGTGGCGCCGCTCGAAACTCGGACTTCGCTTTACGCCGGTACAACGCGAACAGGTTGAGCGCTGGTTGCAACAGAACGCCATTTGAACTTCCATCGTCTATTACTCTCCTGCGACGTGCTTTAGAGGCACCCGCCCCGGCAGGAAGCACCGGTGTCCGCGGCGACGCTCCAGGCTGCAAGCGGGCCGCCTTCAGGATGCCCTTACGGCTTGATTGACTACCGGAACACCCCAGATTCCGGCCTGAGCCGTCAATCGAATATCTCCAATGCATTGAGCGGTCATAGCGCAGCAGAGTCCGACATCTGATCGGGTTCTGTCCTAGGTCATCAGCCGAACATATCCGATGTGCTGCGCGGCAATAACGCGGCGAAACCCGATATCTGATCGACGTATGCTTGGATGCTTTGACGAGCAGACCAAGAGGCTTTTTGTTGTCCGATCGCCGATCGATCGGATGTCGAGATCCCTGTTTTCAACTGCGAAGCATCTTCCCGGCCATGCCGGCATTCTTGTTCAAATAGAGAGACTAAATGAAACGGTTCATCACTGCTGCACTCACCGCAACCCTGGCCTTGACCGGCACTGCAGTATTCGCCCAGGCGAGCGACGCCATGGGCAAGGACGCGATGGCGAAGGATTCCATGATGAAGGATCCGATCGCCAAAGACTCCATGGGCAAGAAGGACGACAAGATGAAGCATGATTCGATGGGCAAGGATCATCCGGCATCTGGTGCGATGGCCCAGTAAGCGGGTACCTGCCAAGCGAGATCGAACCGCCGCCGCGAACGGTGGCGGTTTCTTATTCAAATGCCCGACGAATCGCCGAACGACAGGCTCAAGCTGCACATTCCCTTCGGTAGCATGTGTCGCAAGAAGTGGCTTTCCCGCTCGGCTTGAGCGCGTGTTTCACAACGCCGCACACGCACTTCTCAACAGGCGTCGAGCGTCAACAGCCTCGCTGGCCTGACTCCATATTCATGTAATAGCCGTAGTTCGCATCGCCAACTAACATCCGGCATAACAAAACGTTCAATTCAGTCGCTGCGGCCTGGTGATTGGACTGGACCTCAATGTTAGCGCGGGCCGGATGAACTTCCTGCCGGGCACTTCACGACAATCGATTCGGCAACTCGACTTCGAGAGATCGCCTGATCTCAAAAGTGCACAGTCGCTCCTGACATTCAGTCTCTCTTTCAATGGCAGTGACACGAAAGGACGCGCCATGACCTTGCCTCAAATCAGCGGAGCCCCTGTTTCCGCGGACGCAACCCGCTCCGGCCGATTGTTTTTCCTCGAACTGAGTGGCGGCCGCATTGACTCGATCAATCCCGACGGCTCCGACCGCAAGACGATCGTCACGGATTGCCGGCTTCCCGACGGCATCGTCGTGGAGCCGGATGCCGGTCATATCTATTGGACCAACATGGGTACGATCGGCCTCGATGATGGCTCGATCGAGCGCGCCGACCTTGACGGCAAGAACCGCGTGGTCATCGTCCCACAAGGCGTCACGCACACACCCAAGCAGATTCATCTCGACCGGGCTGGCGGCAAGCTCTATTGGTGCGATCGCGAGGGCATGCGCGTGATGCGCGCCAACCTCAACGGCTCTCAAGTCGAAACGCTGGTCGCGACCGGGCGTGGCGACAAGGACCGGCGGGACCAGACCCGGTGGTGCGTCGGAATCACCATCGATCCACAGCTCGGGAAACTCTACTGGACGCAGAAAGGCCCGGACAACGCCGGCCTGGGCCGCATCTTCCGCGCCAACATCGACATCCCGCAGGGCGAAGACCCGACAAACCGCTCCGACATCGAGGTGCTGTTCGACACGCTGCCGGAACCCATCGACCTCGAGCTCGACCTGGCGAACCGCGTCCTCTACTGGACCGACCGCGGCGATCCTCCGCGCGGCAATACCGTCAATCGCGCGCCGATCGACGCAAAGGCGGCGCCTGAAATCCTCGTGACGCACCTGATGGAGGGAATCGGCATCGCACTCGACGTTCCCGGTAGTCGGATGTTCGTCACGGACCTGGCCGGCTCAGTCTATTCGGCGGATCTCGATGGGAGGCATCAGCGCAACTTCCTCTTCGCCGAAGGCAATCTCACCGGCATCGCCTATGCCGAAGTCTGACCACCGCATTGGAGACATGACATGACTGATACCACACCCTTTCGTCGCATTGCCATCATCGGCACCGGCGTGATCGGCGCCAGCTGGACCGCGCTGTTTCTCGCCAAGGGACTGCAGGTCATTGCGACGGACATCGCCCCCAATGCTGAAGCCCAGTTGAGGAAATTCGTGGAGTCCGCCTGGCCGGTGCTCAAGAGATTGGGCCTTTCGCCCGGAGCGGCTCAAGCGAACCTGAAGTTCACGCCCGTGCTCGCGCAAGCGCTCGAGGACGTGGACCTCGTCCAGGAAAACGGGCCCGAACGGCTTGACTTCAAGCAGAAGCTCTATGGGCAACTCGATGAACTGCTGCCACCGGACGTGATCATCGCGTCGAGCACGTCGACCCTCCCCATGAGCAGCATCCAGTTGGGTGCCGCGCTGCATCCCGAGCGCTGCGTCGTCGCCCATCCGTTCAATCCGCCGCACTTGATCCCGCTGGTCGAGATCGTCGGCGGAGCAAAGACCTCGGAAGAGACGATCCGGCGCGCTGCGGAGTTTTACACATCGATCGGGAAACAGACGGTGCGCCTGCACAAGGAACTGCAGGGCCACGTCGCCAACCGTCTGCAGTTCGCGTTGGCGCGCGAGGTCTATTTCCTGGTGGCCGAGGAGGTGCTGAGCGCCGCCGACGTCGACACCGCCCTCTCCTGGGGGCCGGGTCTGCGCTGGGGCGTGATGGGCAACATGATGCTCAATCACCTCGGCGGCGGCCCGGGCGGCATCGAGCACTTCTTCCAGCAGTTCACCGGACCGATGACGGCTGGATGGAAAGATCTCGGCTCGCCGGTGCTGACGCCGGAGGTGCGGAAGAAGCTCATCGACGGTGTCCATGCCGAGGTCGGATCGCGTTCCATCGAGGAGTTGGAGGCGCAGCGGGACGAGATGCTGCTCGGCCTCATCGAACTGCGCACGAGAGGTACGGAGGTGGCCAAGTCACGCGAGGCTGCGGCCAGTGCGGGCTGATCGCGGTCGGTTGACACTCCCTAATCGAAATGGAATTTCGCAAATGAACGACTTGGCTACTCTCCCCCTCGAAAACGAAGCGGATCGGCTCACCGGGATCATTCAATCGAAGCTCGCGAATCCGGAGCGGAGCTCGGATTTCGACCTGCACGGCGCGCTCAATGACGTACTGAAAGACGTCGGGTTATCGACGGCGGACAGCGGTGGCAAGATCACTTTCTACGGCCGGGATCCGATCATTCCGAGCCGCTTCCGGTTCGGCTCGATGCCCGCGATCGCCCTGGCCGCCAAGGCTGTCAGCGTTGCCGCGCTGTGGCGACTCCGGAGCGGCGAGGAACAGGACATCGAAGTGGATGTCCGTAAAGCGTTGCGGCGCTTCTCCGGGTTCTTCGATCTGAAATGGGAAACGATCAATGGACGTCCCCCGGCCCTCGAAGTCGATCCGAATCTCTTCCGCGAAACCCGTGACGGGCGGCACGTCGTGCCTCTGAATATCTACCCCAAGCTGGCCGCCCGCGAGCTCAGCTTGCTCAGGTGCGACGCCAGCCCGGAATCCGTGCGCAACGCGATCCTGCAGTGGCGTGCCGACGACCTGGAGAATGCGGCGGCGGAGGCCGGGATTGTCATCGCGAAGGTGCGCACTTTCGAGGAATTCCGCAAGGAGCTTCAGTACACAGAGGTGCTCTCGAGAATGTCGTTGATCAGCGTGGAAAAGATCGGCGAAAGCGAGCCGATCCCTTTCAGCATTGACGGCACCAGTCCGCTGGACGGCATTCGCGCACTCGGAATGGGTCATGTGATTGCCGGAGCGGCCATCGGGAGGGACCTCGCTTTGTTCGGGGCCGATGTCCTCAACATCTGGCGGCCGCACGATAGCGAGATCGAGGCGTTCGCGTGGGACGCCCAGGTCGGGATGCGCTCGACGATCCTGGATTACTCGCGGGAGGATCGCGCGAGATTCGATCTCCTGCTAAAAGGTGCGGACGTCTTCTTCGCCAACAAGCGTCCGGGCTATCTGGAGCGCCATGGTCTCGATGCCGAGGAGCTCTGCGCCAGGAAGCCGGGGTTGATCCATGCGAATGTCCTGCTTCACGGTGACAAGGGACCCTGGAAGAATCGTCCGGGATTTGATGAAATCGGCGCAGCCGTCTCGGGGCTGTTCGCCGTCGAAGGCACGCTCACGCGTCCCAAATCGCCGCCGATCATTCCCATTGTCGATAACGTGGTGGGCTGGCTCGGCACGGTCGGCATACTTGCGGCGCTGCGTCGGCGCGCGCTCGGGGGTGGCAGCTATCGAGTCACCGTTTCTCTGACCCGCACTGTGCTCTGGCTGTTCTCGCTCGGCGTCTTCGACAAGGACTATGCCCGGGCGAGCGCCGGATCCTCCGACGAACAAGCAAACGTCGCTCCCGATCTGTTCACGGCGCAGACCCCGCTTGGCACGTATCAGGGCATGACCGACCAGGTGGTCTTGTCGAAGACGCCCGGGTCCTTCAGGACGGTGCTCGTGCCACGAGGCTCGAGCAAACCCGAATGGCTGGCGCGATGAGGAACCGCCGCGAAGCACGGCGGCGGTTGTCATACTCAATTGCCCGGCGAATCGCCGAACCTCTTGACGGCCACGTTCGCCCCGCCGGAGCGTGGGCGGGACGAACAGCGGCGCGACCGGGTCTTGCTCAGAAGGTCGTGACGATACCCGCGTAAATGCCTTCCTGGCTGTGACCGAAGTTCGGTGCAGTGCTGGTGCTGCCACTGGCCGGATCGTCGTTGATGTTCGCGCCGTACGAGTCGGTATAGCCGTCGCCCAGCCCGATGTTCGAGGTCGAACTGTTGTGGAGATAGGCGGCTTCCGAGTAGAGGAAGGTGCGCTTGGTCAGGTTGTACGTGCCGCCCAGGGTGTACATCGTGGCGTTGCCGTTGCCGTTGTTCGCATTGGCATGATAGACACCGCTGGTCAGGGCGGTTGCCGGCGTGATCTGCCATGCGGCACCGAGCCATTCATGATCGACCGCCGTCGGCAGGGAGACGCCGTTAGGCAGGGTCGTCGGCGTGCCCGCAGTTCCATAGACCCCGATGTTCGACGCGTCAGGCGCACTCAGGTGCTGGTAGCCGGCATAGACCTTCACCGGACCCATGGTGTACGTACCGCCGGTCAACAGGGAGCGCGAGTTCAGGTAGACATTGTCGAACTGACCGTTACCGTCACGAATCTCGTCATAGATGGCCAGCAGTTCCAGGTTGCCGGCGATGTACATCACCTTGAGGCCGTCCGAACGACCTTGGGTGCTGCCCGGCAGTCCGGAGCCTGGAGCATTGCCGAGCTGGCCGGGGACGCTGCCCGGATTGCCCTGGTTCCAGCTCGTGGTGTTACCTAGATCGTATTGGCCCTTCACGGTCAGTCCGTGGATCTCGGGCGATGTGTATTCGAGTCCGTTACCGGCTTGCGCCCAGTTGCGTCCCCGCACCAGCGTCGCCAGCGCGTATTCCTGCATCAGTTGGGGATCGACATCGAAGCTGTCCTGCGAGAGTTCATAGGCGCCCATATTCCCCATCTTGAACGTCCCCCAGACGGGGTTCGTGAGGCCGACCGTCGCGTTACGATTGAACAGGCTGCTGCCGATCGTCAAAGCGCCGTTTTGTGTATTGATACCCGATTCCAGCTGGAAGATCGCTTGCGTGCCGCCGCCGAGATCTTCGGCACCTTTGATACCGAACCGGCTCGGAATGAAGTCGGCGGTTTCCGCGGTTAGCGCATGACCATGCGGCAGGCCAGATTCGTACGCGATGCCGTTATCGATTTCGCCGTACAGCGTCACGCTGCTTTGGGCCTGAGCGGCAGCCGCGGCGGAGAGAAGGGTCATGGCAAATACAAGCTTCTTCATTGTCTTTCCTGTGTCGGTAAAGTGGAACGTGTGAATCGAAGCAAATACAACAACATGACATGCAGATTCTGCTTATTGGGCCGGACGCCTCTGGCGGCCGTCTGTGCGGCACTCGTGTGCGGTCCGGACCGGGTGAACCGGAGACATCATCTGTTTCCGATCCATCGATTCATTCCCAGATCGGCTGCGGCTGCCTTGCGAACCATCGCCTGATAGTGAGGATGAACGGCGCCTGCCTCCCGGCGCGCGCGCTCGATGACTGGGAGCTTTCTGGCGAAGACCTCCCGCGCTTCTCCGAGCAGAGCCTCCTCGTCCACGGTGGTGATCCGGCCGTCTTCGAAGACCACCCGGCCGTCGACCATCGTGAGCCGCACGCTCGCGCCGGACTCGCAATACACGAGTTGACCGCGCAGATCGTTCAGCGGCGTAAAGGCGCTGCTGTGCAAATCGAGCATCGTGAGGTCCCCCAGGAAGCCCTCGCGAATCTCACCGAGCTGGTGGGCCTGCAGCATCGCGGTGGCTCCGCCACGCCAGAGGCTGTCGAGCACTTCGCTCGCGGTGGGCCATTCGTCGCTGTCCAGGCCGGAAACGTTATGGATCAGTCCAGCGGTCTTGACGACGCCCCACAGATTGGACGAGTCGTCGCAAATCGCCTCGTCGATACCGAGCGCGGTCGTGATGCCGAAATCCTTCATGCGCCGGAAGGGCGCCACGCCGCTGCCGAGCCGCAGATTGCTGATCGGGTTGTGAACGATCGTCGCGCCCGATCCGGCAATCAGCGACAGGTCATCATCGGTCACCCAGACCGCGTGGATGATGTTCATGCGCTTGCTCAGCAGGCCGAGGTCCGCCGTGTATTGCACGAGCGAGCGGCCGGCGAAGCGCGGCTGCTCATGCGCCAGCGCCCGCTGTACCTTGGTCTCGAGCATATGGGCGAACAGGGGGATCGCATGGCGGCGGCTGAGATCGTCGATCGCCTCGAAGTACTCCGGACTGACGCGCTGCGGAGCCGAAATCGAAGTGGCCGCCGTGAGCCGGCCGCCGTGCGTCCCGTGCCACGTCGACACGAGATAGTCGTACATGGCGAGGAGTCCCGCGCTGTCGAGTGGGGCGGGTGCCTCGAGTGCGGCCCGGAGCGCCGGGCCCGCATCGCGCGCGAGGTAGGGAAGCTTGTCGGCCTCGGGCAGCTCCGGCTGGTCCAATGCCACGCTCGCACGGATGCCGCAGTCCGCATAGGCACGCATTACCGCGTCGATGATCTCGGGCGTCGGGCTGGGCATGAGAAAGGCATCGTCCTGAACCGTCGTGGTGCCGGTGCGCAGCATCTCGAGCGCGGCCAGCATGGTGCGCAGGTAGGCTTCGCGCGGCGTGGGCGTGAGCTCGGCATCCGTGGGCGATTCATAGAGCATGAACAGCTCGAGCGGCAGGCTGCGCAGCGAGCCCTTGAGGTGATTCGCGGGTGAATGGAAATGCGCGTTGATGAGGCCGGGCACCAGAAGATGACGGGAGCGCCCATCGATCTCGCGGCCGGCCGAGGCGTCAAAGCGATCCGCGGCATGCGCGCCGATGGCCGCAATGCGATTGCCTTCGACCAGGACATGGGTCGGTCCGTACATGCCGCTCGTGCTCTCGGCATCGTAGACGTAGACGTCCTTGAACAGCGTGTTCATGCCGATGTCCCCGCTTCGGTTCCTGCCGCTATCTCTCTGCTCGTACGGTTTGGCTTGCGAGACCCCGCACCCGCGTGCGGGTTGCCGAGTCCCTGCGCGATCAATCCTTCCGCAATGGCGGTGGCGGCAGCCACGCCCTCGATGACGGGTACGCCGAGCGCTTCCTGCAGCGGCCCGACGAGGTCGGCAAGTCCCGCGCATCCGAGAATGATCGCCTCGGCCGCGTCTTCCGCGAGCGCGCGGCGGCCTTCGGCGACGAAGAGATCGAGCAGGTGCAGCGAGCCGCCCTCGATCTCGGCGACAGGTTCGTCGACGGCGCGCACGGTACAGCGATGTGCGAGCCCGATGGCGCGCACGACCCGGTCGGACTGCGCGATCGTGCGGCGCGGCATCGTGATGATCGAGAAGCGGTGAGCGATCAGCGTGGCGGTCATGAGCGCGGCCTCGGTCATGCCGACGACCGGGCCGGCCGCCGCCTCGCGGGCGGCAGCGACACCGGTATCGCCGAAGCATGCAATGACGTAAGCGTCGGGGCGCGCGGCGGAGGCTTCCAAACGTTCGACCTCGACGAGCACGCTCATGGCGCCATGCACTTCGTCGATATGGCTTTCGACACTCGCCACGCCGTTTGACGGCGTGACGCCGATCAGCTCGGTGCCGCGGCGTGCAACGGGCGCCGCGGACTCGAGCACGGCATCGGTCATCGACCGCGTCGTGTTCGGGTTCACGATGGCCACGCGGGTGGCACCCATGCTCATTGGCTCGCCTCGGTCTTGATCGAGAGCCGGCTGAAGTCGAGTTCGTTCGCCGCGACGTTCTGCGAGGCGGCGACACCCTGCAGCCACTTCTGGGACACCACCCAATCCATGTTGTAGGAGAGGTTCATGAAACAGCCCGACGCGGAGTAGGTCTGTGCCGCCTTGGCGAACAGTTCGGTATTGCCGGTCTTTACCGCCTGGTTCAGGCTGGCGTCCACGGAAGAATCGTCGCAGAGGAAGTAGTCGATTCCGCCGGACTTGTCCCAGAACACATGTCCCCACATATACGGGTTGCCGCCGTCGGGGCCGTTGTTGCCGTCGATGAAGGCATCGGGTCCCTTGGTGGGATCGTTCTCCCAGCCGAACACATCCGAGGTGGGGTAGCTCTGTGCCGTTGCTGCCAGGCCGGTCGTCTGGACCTGTGCCGCGACGATGTTGGCCATCTGCTCGGCATTGGTGTTGCCGGACGCATAACCGATGACGACAGGCGTGCCTGCGGGCAGGGTCTTCGCATATTTCGCAAAGACCGCGGGGTCGTGCGTGATGTTTTGCTTGTCTGAGCCATCGGCAATCATGCCCTTGGCGTAGAGCGTGGTCGCGGGCAACGAACGGTTGCCTTCCACCTGGCTCACGAGCTTGCCCTGGTCGATCGACTGCATGAACGCAGTGCGCGCTTGCTGGGTCCCGAAGAACTTCTTGCTCGGGTTCAACGTGATCAGCGTCGACTGGAAAGTCGGCAGCAGGTCGCTGTTGAAGGACGAGTTGTTCTCGTACTTCGTCAGGCTCGATGAAGGCAGTGCCGCTGCCACGACCGACACCGCTCCGCCGTCGAGCGCCAGTTGCAGTGCCGATACGTCGTTGAACACGGGGAGTTCGACCGTCTTGAACGGCGAGATCGTGCCCCAGTACTTCGCGTATTGCGCAAGGGAGTACTTCGTGCCCACCTGCGCATGCGTCAGCTCGTACGGACCGGTGCCCAGGTCATGCGTCTGGAGGTAGGTTTGCGCGTTGTCCGAGCCCGCATATTTGGCGAGGCCAGTGGGCGACTCCATCTTCGGCCCGTACGGCGAGGCAAGATAGTCGAGGAAGGCGGCGTTCGGTGTCTTGAGCGTCACGACGGCCGTGAGATCGTCGGGCGTGGTGACGGTGGCATCTTGCACCATGTAGGCCGGGCCGCCCTTGACGGCCAGGCGCCGGTCGAACGATGCCCTGACCGCGGCGGACGTGAACGGCGTGCCATCGTGAAACGTCACGCCGCTTCTCAGCTTGAACGTGTAGACGGTATGGTCGGGCGACACAGTCCACGACGTGGCGAGGCGCGGCACGATCTGGGCGGTATCGGACTGGTTCTTGTACTGAACGAGTCCTTCATAGGTGTTGAGCGTGATCGCCAGGCCGTTGTTGGCGTAGTAGACGTCGGGGTCGGGCGGTTGTCCGATGTCGCCGAGCAGGCCGACAGTCAGCACGCCGTCGGTCGGCGCGGCATGGGCTTGCGGGGCGCTGGCGTGATGCGAACACGCGGCGAGCGCAAGCGCCGAGAGGAGGGCAAGGGAGGTGATGGCCGCATTTTCGGCTTTCCGGGGCGAGCGAGTTTTCATTTTTCGTTTTCGTTGAGCGTGCGGGATAGAAAAAACAGGAACTGGAACAGAGACAGGTACGGACGGGACGCAGCGGGCGTCGCATCGTCGCGGGCTGTCATGCATTGAGGCGCGGGTCGGCCAGGACCTGGAGTACGTCGACGACCACGTTCGCGGCGATATAGATCGTCCCGAGCACGAGCGTGATGCCGGCGATGGCGGGAAAGTCGGAGACCGGAAGACTGCTGGCCAGATAGTTGCCGATGCCGGGCCAGCTGAAAATCTGCTCGACCACGACAACGCCCGCGAACATGAAGCCGAGTTGCAGCCCCGCCATCGACAGCGCGGGCCCGATCGAATTGCGGATCACGTGGCGGGTGAGCACGGCAAGGGAAGTCAATCCCTTCGACTCGGCCGTTCGCACGAAATCCGCACGCAAGGTCAGTTCGAGACTTGCGCGGAAGATGCGTCCGATCGAAATTGCCGGAGCGATCGCTAGAACGAGTGCGGGAAGAAGCAGGTGCTGAGCCGCGCTCGCCCATTGGGCGAAGTTGCCCGTCGTCAGGGTGTCGACCAGCAGGAAGCCGGTCGGCCCGTTCGCCTCCGCGCCGCGCCCGGCGGCGGGCAGCCAGCCCAGTTGAGCATAGAACAGCACGATGCCGCCGAGCGCCAGAAGGAAGGGCGGCGCAGTGGCCAGCAGCAGGAGCGAGCCCCGGAACAACGCGCTGCCACGCCAGCGCAACGCACCTGAGACGGCAAACAGCGTGCCGAGGACGAGCGCGATGACGAACGACACCGTCACGAGTTCGACGGTTGCGGGAAGAAAATCGCGCAGGTCGGCCACGACCGGCCGGCGCGTACGCAGTGACATTCCCAAGTCGCCGTGCACGAGGCCGCCAACGAAATGGACGTAGCGTACCGGCAGGGGATCGTTGAGGCCCAGTGCCTGACGCTCCGCGGCGATGCTCGCGGCAGAGGCGTTCGCGCCGAGATAGGCCCTGACGGGGTCGCCCGTCGAGATGGAGCGCAGCACGAAGATGATTGCCGAGAGCACCAGGATCAGGACGATCGCCGCACCGAGCCGGCGTAGAAGAAATCGGATCATGGATAAGCCCTCTATCGTTTCGTGGCCATGAGGTGGCGGATGGCGTCGCCGCCGAGATTGGCGATCAGGCTCAGCAGCAGCACGGCCAGTCCCGGGACGACCGGGATCCACCACTGGGTGAGCAGGTCCTGGAGATTGCGCGCGGTGTCGGCACCGAGTTCCGGCGCCGGTGCGGGTTGCCCGAGGCCGAGAAAGGACAGCGCCGCAAGAAGCAGTACGACGTTGCCGATGTCGAGGCTCGCGGTCACGATCGCGGTCGGAATGACACCGGGGACGATGTGCCGGAACACGATCCGGGCGCGGCCCGTGCCGGCAAGTTTCGCGGCCTCGACATGCGGGCGTGAGGCGAGCGACTTCACTTCGCCGCGGATGATGCGTGCGTAGTACGGCCACCAGACGATGGCGATGCCGATCAGGGTGTTCTGCAGGCTATAGCCGAGCGCGGCCACGATGGCGATCGCGACGAGCGTGCCGGGCAAGGCGAGGAACAGGTCGGTCAGCCGCATGAGCAGGTTGTCGATCCAGCCGCCGGATGCCCCGGCGAGCACGCCCACGATGCCGCCGATGACGAGACCCGAGGCGACGATCGCGAGCGAGGCGAACCAGCTGACCTGGACGCCCCAAAGGGTGCGGCTCAGCAGGTCGCGGCCGATGGAATCGGTGCCGAGAAGATGGCCGGCCGAGCCGGGCGCGAGATTGAGCGCGCCAACGGCCTGAACCGGGTCATACGGCGACAGCACTCGGGCGAACAGGGCGACGAGCGTGAGCAGCGCCACGATCGCCAGGATCAGCAGATTGAGTCGGGTACCAGCGTGTCGCATGAGTGGTGACCGAAGCGCACGAGGGGGGCGCAGGCGAGACAGGGAAACGTCGGGCAGTGTGCTCATGCGGGCACTCCTATCGAAGGGACCGATGCAAGCAAGGCGCGGGTGTACGGATGCTGAGGCCGTTCGATCACGTCGTTCGACATCCCGTCCTCGACGATCTCGCCCTGCGTCATCACCACGATCCGGTCGCCCATGAGGCGTGCCACTGACAGATCATGTGTCACGAAGAGGACCGTCATCATGAGGTTCCTGCGCATCTCGCGGATGAGGTTGAGTACGCTTGCCGCCAGCGAGGCGTCGAGCGCACTCGTCGGTTCGTCGCAGAGCAGGACCGCCGGCGCAATCATGGTCGCGCGGGCAAGGGCGATACGTTGCCGCTGACCGCCGGAGAGCTCGGTTGGCCGCACGTTCGCCACGCTGGCGGGCAAGCCGATCGACGACAGGGCAGCCTCGACGCGCTTGCGCGTCTCAGCCGCATTGAGCCGCAAGGGCAGAAGCCGCTCGCGCAGCAGCTCGCCGATCGTGAGCCACGGTGTGAGCGAGGAGCCCGCATCCTGAAAGACCATTTGTGCGCCGCCTTTGGCAATCCGCACCGATCCGGAAGTCACGGGTGCGAGGCCGGCGATCACCCGCAGGAGAGTGGATTTGCCCGATCCGCTTTCGCCGACGATCGACAGCGCTTCACCGGGGCTCACCGTGAGATCCACGCCACGCAGGGCGTGAACTTCCTGCCGTTTGCGGCTGCCCGACTTCAGAACGAAGCGGGTATGGAGGTTCTCGATGCGTACCGCGGGTTCCACGGCGGCGTTGCCCGGTCGCTGCGCGGGCAGGACGGACGAACCTGAAGGGGATTCGCAGGCGAGCGTCCGGACCTTCGCGACGGGATGCCAGCAAGCCCTCAGATGAGGGGTGCCGGATGAACTTGTTTCAGCGGCCTCGAAGGGCGGTTGCTCGACAGCGCATCGTTCAACGGCGAGCGGGCAACGCGAATGGTAGGCGCAGCCGCGCATGCGTTCCGTGATCGAGGCCGTTTCCGGCTGCAGGGTTTGCAGGGGCAATCCGCGGGGGGTCTCCAGCGACAGACGCGAGCGCAGCAGGCCGACGGTATAGGGATGCGTTGGTCGATGTAGCACTTCGCCGACCGGGCCGAGTTCCGCGATCCGTCCCGCGTAAAGCACGGCGATCCGGTCGGCGATCTGCGCGGCGACCGCCAGGTCGTGGGTGATCAGCATCACGCTGCAGCCGAACTCGTCGCGCAGTTTGCGAAGCAGGTCGAGAAGCTGGGCCTGCACCGTCACATCGAGCGCGGTGGTCGGTTCATCGGCGATGATGAGGGAGGGGCGTCCCGCCACGGCGATGGCCGCCATGATGCGCTGCCTGAGTCCGCCGGAGAGCTCGTGCGGATAAGCGCGCAGGCGCAACTCGGGATCGCGGATGCCGACGGCCGACATGAGCCCAATCGTCTCATCCGGATTGCCTGTCATCTCGGTGATCTGCCGGCCGACACGCATCGTCGGATTCAGCGACGTCATCGGGTCCTGGAAGATCACGCCGAGCTCCGTGCGGCGCACGGCGCGCAACGCCTCCTTCGTGCCATGCACCATGTCGACACCGGCGACATGAATCGTTCCGTCTATCTGCGGCCGCGCTGCTGCCGGCAGCAGGCCAATCATGGCCAAGGCCAGGGCGCTCTTGCCGGAGCCGGACTCGCCGACGAGTCCGACGATTTCCCTTGGCCGTATCTCGAGGTCGATGCCGCGCAATACCTCGGAGCGAAGGCCGTCGCGCTCGAGGACAAGCGTGAGGCCCTTGATCGAGGCCGCCGCGCGAGCCGTACCCGCATGCTCCGCCGTGGTGTCAGTCATGCGCGCTCTTCCGCGGTGGGTGCTTCGAGGGAGGCCCGCACCACGTCGTAGATCTCCCGCGGCTGGGTGAACCACACTTCGCTGCCACGCGAGGTCATGTGTTCGAGCGCCCGGCTCAGTTGTTTCAATCGAAAGGGGGCGCCCGAGATGAACGAATGCACGACGATGCTCATGACGAGTCGCTGCTCGTTCGCCGCTTCGAGCAGCTCGTCGAACTCGTCGATGATCATGTCGGCAAATTCGGCCGCGCCGGCCTGACGGCCGATGATCGACGTGCTGTCGTTGAGTTCGAGCGCGTACGGCATGGCGAGAAGGGGGGCGCCGCGCGTATTGAGCCAGACCGGCTGGTCGTCGAGCCGCATGTCCATGACGTAGCGGTAGCCGCGCTCGGCGAGCAGGTCGATGGTGTTTTCGGTTTGCGTCAGCCAGGGGCTCGACCAGCCGAGCGGGGCGGTGCCTTCTTCGCACTCGATACGCGCGCGGACCGCATCGAGATAGGCCCGCTCCTGCATTTCGTCGAGTCCTTCAAGAGAATCGGAGTTGGCGATGCCGTGGCCGATGAACTCGGCACCGAGGCGCCGGGCCTCTGCGATAAGCGCCGGAGCCGAATCGTAGACCGCTGTATTGAGCAGGATGGTCGGCGCGATCTTGAAGCGTTCGAGCCGGCTCAACAGTCGAAAGGCTCCGACCCGGTTGCCATAGTCGCGCCAGCTCGTATTGACGAGGTCCGGTGCCGGCACGCCGCTCATGAGATCTTCCGTATGGCCGCGGCCGAAGTCGTACTCCTCGACCCCGATGGCTAGATAGACTGCCAGCTTCTTGCCGTTCGGCCAGGGCAGGTGCGGGCGTCCAGGCAGCGCGGAGTAGTCATAGCGGGCGTGCGTACGGGGCGTTCGCATGGGCGAAACCGGGATAATCGAAGAGCTCATCTATTTCCATTCATGCGATTCAATATTTTGCGTGTGCAAAACAGATTCGTAGAAAACACGAAGCCACGCCCATGCATGTTGATAATCGGAAGATTGCGCATCCACTGATTACCGACAGGCCGAGTCAAATTGGATTCTTTGTCGATTTTAAAAAACGGGGCAGTCCCGGATTACCGGGGCTTATCGAATTTCGAGTGAGCTCATGAAAGGTCAGTAAGAAAGCGATGAATTCTATAAAGCATCAACCGTGCCAGTTTTATTGTGCACAATCTTGGTTGCATTGTCGGCAATCTTGACGGGGCAATCGCCAATTCGGAGATCGATTTGGTGCAGCGGTGGTTGAGTTCAGTGCTTACCTGCAAAACGGGGCACCAGCTCCGCGCACCTGTAAGAACGCGGAAACGCTTGCTGCGAAAGGCGTTCGAAAGAAGCGAAATGTCGTCATGCTGGGTTGCCTCGAAGCCTGTGGCTACCGAAAGCCGGACTTTCCCCCTGTTCCCCGTCTCGCCGTGCGGAAGGACTCGACCAAGCGTTGGACCGCCGTCGCGGCGGGTCGGGCACTGGATGAAAGTCTGCGGCACAGGCTTGATCCGCCGACGGTGATTACGCGAGGAAGGGTAATGGATGAGTGAGGCGCACCTCGCCCTGACTCAGGCGATGCCCGTGAAGCTATAATTCTGTGTATTCCATAACAGGCACAGCCGCGACAACCCACCACCATGCGAGTCTTATGGCTGAGTCCGAAGATCTGATTTACCAGGCCTTGTCAAAGGCTTTGCTGGCGGGGGAGCTTGCGCCGGGCACTCAATTGGTCGAAACGCGAGTCGCCAGCCTATTTGGCGTCTCGCGCGAACGCGTGCGCAAAGCCTTGCATCGGCTGGGCCATGAACGGCTGATCGAGGTGATTCCTCATCGCGGCGCCTTCGTCAGCGCGCCCACTTTGTCGCAGGCCCGGGAAATCTACGAGGCGCGGCGCATCATTGAGGGCGGCGTGACCGCCCGGCTGGCAGGCCGGTTGACGCCGTCCCAGATCCAGCAGTTGCGCGCGCATGCACAGCGGGAGGCTCGCGCGTTCACGGAGGGTGACCGCGCAAGCCTGATCCAGCTATCGCGTCAGTTCCATCTTCTTCTCGGCCAGTTTTGCGGCAATGCATTCGTGGTTCGCGAACTGGAAGAGCTGGTGAGCCGCACCTCGATGCTCGAGGCCTTCTTCGAACCGGAGAACGCCTCGCAATGTGCCTGTGACGAACATCGCGAGATCGTCGACGCACTCGAGAAAGGCGACGCCACGCGCGCGATCAGCACGATGCACACGCATCTGTCGGTGATCGAGACACAATTGCGCACGGAGCCATCCGACACGCGTGCCTTCGATGCGGATGCGGCACTGGCGAAGGCCTGGGCCGCACTCACCCCACGCGCATGCCCGTGAGGCCCATCAGCATCCGGATGACGAGCGCGACGACACCCAGCGCTGCGACACTTGCCGCCCAGATCAGCACGAACCATCCGAGCCGGCGCAATGGACCGGGCCGGGGATGACGGCTTGCACGAGCGCGTTCGATGGCGGGCGTGTCGTCCATCAGTGATACCCCTCGCCGAGTTTCACCTTGCCACGGAACACGAAGTAGGACCATGAGGTGTAGGCAAGGATCATCGGAATGATGAGCAGTGCACCGACGAGGGTGAAGCCCATGCTTTCAGGGGGCGCGGCGGCGGCCCAGATCGACACGGCCGGCGGCAGGATATTGGGCCAGATGCTGATCGCGAGACCGCTGTAGCCGAGGAAGATCAGAAACAGCGCAAGCATGAACGGTGCGATTTCGCGGCGACGCTGGAGTGCGCGCAGCAGCGACCAGGTCGAGACGAGAACGAGCACCGGCACCGGTGAAAAGAACACCAGATTCGGCATCTGAAACCAGCGCATGGTGACTTCGGGGTGAGTCAGCGGCGTCCACACGCTGACCACCCCGATGCAGGCGAGCAAGGCGAGCGTGATCGGGCGCGCCAGCGCGAACATCCGCTCCTGCAGCTTGCCTTCGGTCTTCATGATCAGCCAGGTGCTGCCGAGCAATGCATAGGCGACGAGCAGGCCGAGGCCCGTGAACAGGCTGAACGGCGTGAGCCAGTCGAACGCACCGCCCTCGTATGACGGGCCGCTTACCTGGAAGCCGTTGAGAAACGCACCCAGTGCGATGCCCTGGCAGACCGTCGCCGTGCAGGAACCCCAGATGAACGCTTTGTCCCAGAACGGCTTGTGCCGTGGCTCGGCCTTGAAGCGGAACTCGAACGCGGTACCCCGCCAGATCAGCGCGGCGAGCATCAGCATCAAGGGAATGTAGAGGGCGCTGAGCAGCAGGGAATAGGCGATCGGGAAGGCCGCGAGCAGGCCCGCGCCCCCGAGCACGAGCCAGGTCTCGTTGCCGTCCCAGACCGGCGCGACCGTGTTGATCATCACATCGCGCTCGCCAGGGTCGCGAATGAAGGGCAGCAGGATGCCGATACCCAGGTCGAAGCCATCCATGACCACGTACATCATCAGGCCGAATGCGATGATGGTGGCCCATACGACTGGCAGATCGATGCCCATGGTCAGTGCTCCTCGCGCTCGGCGGTCGGTCCGGCGGGGTGGTCCGGCGCCGCGGACATCGGACGCGCGCTGCGCGCGTTTTGCGGGTCATTGCCCGATCCGGGGTGGCCGTCATGCACATCGGGGCCTGCGTCGACAAGCTTCAATATATAACTGATCCCCGTGCCGAAAACGATGAAGTACATCACGACGAAGATTGCGAGCGTGGTGCTCAGCACCAGGGGCGAGTGGTTCGATACGGCATCGCGCGTGCGCATCACGCCATAGACGACCCATGGCTGACGTCCCATCTCGGTCGTGATCCACCCCGCGAGGATCGCGATCAGGCCGGTCGGTCCCATCAGGACGGCGGCACGCAGGAACAGCCGCGACGAATACAGCTTGCGGCGCCAGCGCATCAACGCGCCGCCGATGCCGAGCAACAGCATGAGGACGCCGAGCCCGACCATGAGGCGGAACGTAAAGAAGATCACGGTCGAATTCGGGCGGTCATCGCGCGGAAAGGACTTGAGGCCCGGGATCTGGCCGTGCAGCTCATGCGTGAGGATCAGGCTGCCCAGGTAGGGGATGCTGAGTGCATAGCGAGTGGTTTCCGCTTCCATGTCCGGGATGCCGAACAGGATCAGTGGCATGCTTTCGCCCGGCATGTTTTCCCAATGGCCTTCCATCGCCGCGATCTTCGCGGGCTGATGTTCGAGCGTATTGAGCCCGTGCGCGTCGCCCACGAAAATCTGCACGGGTGACACCACGAGGATCATCCACATCGCCATCGAGAACATGGTTCGGATGGCCTTCGAATCGCGCCCCTTGAGCAGTTGCCAGGCACCCGACGCCCCCACGAAAAGCGCGGCCGCGAGAAAGGCCGCGATGCTCATGTGCACGAGCCGGTACGGAAACGAGGGATTGAAAATCACCTCGAGCCAGTCCACCGGCACCACGCGGCCGTCGACGATCTCATAGCCTTGCGGTGTCTGCATCCAGCTGTTCGACGCGAGGATCCACGTGGTCGAAATCAGCGTGCCGAGCGACACCATGACAGTCGCGAAGAAGTGGAGACCCGGCCCGACCTTGTTCCAGCCGAACAGCATGACGCCAAGGAAACCGGCCTCGAGAAAGAAGGCGGTCAGAACCTCGTAGGTCAGCAAGGGGCCGGTCACGCCGCCCGCGAAGGCCGAGAAGTACGACCAGTTGGTGCCGAACTGGTAGGCCATCACGATGCCCGACACCACGCCCATGCCAAAGTTGACGGCGAAGATCTTCGACCAGAAATGACAGAGTTGCAGGTAGGCCTGTTCCTTGCTGTACAGCCAGAGGCCCTCGAGCACCGCGAGATAGGCCCCCAGCCCGATCGTGATGGCCGGGAAGATGATGTGAAACGAGACGGTGAAGCCGAACTGGATGCGGGCCAGTTCAAGCGCGCTCAGGCCGAACATAGTCAAATATCCCGGCTATCGACAGCGTTCGTGGGGACCGCGGGACGGTCGACCCAGGGTCCGGCGGTGCACCGCGCGACGAGCGCGCGACCGTGATCGAGCAGGCGCTTTGCACGACGGCTACCTGCCTCGACTGGAAGTATGCTACCGCCCCGCCCGGACGTCTTTCAATTCCGCACGGATTGTCGATACCGCACGAAGCAGTCGAAGGCCCAGTAAACCTCAGGCGTCGAACAGGCCCGCCCCGATATACGAACCCGGCTTCGCACCCGGCGGGCATGCAAACACAGCGCTGCCCACATGGGTCGTGAACTGGTTCATCAGGTCGCTGGCCGCGAGACGATGATTGATCGGAATAAACGCCGTGCGCGGATCGCGCTGGTGCGCGACGAACAGCAGGCCGGCGTCGTATTCGAGCTCCTGGCGCCAGGGCGGCCAGCGTTCGCCATAGAAGTTCACGCCGTCGTTATAGGAGTACGAGCGCCGCAGGATCTGCGCGCCGTTGTTGCTTGCCCGGTTGGAGAGCCGCACATGCGAGTTCTCGGCAATCAACGGGTTGCCATGCGCATCGCTGGCTTCGAGGTCGACCGGATCGAATTCCTTCTGCTTGCCGAGCGGGGCGCCGCTGCTGGACCTTGCCCGCGGTCAGCGGCGAAATCGCCAGCGCAGAGGGATTCTGATCACCGTTTTCGGGCACGGTCGACGTCACGGTCGTCTGCTTGTGGATCGTTTCGAGCAGGCCCTGCGGGTCGGCATGCACCGTGCCCGAAACAAGGCTTGCCGCGAGCGCCGCAACGGCGGCGAACCCTGTGCCGATGCGGCGCCTACGCACAGGCGAGGGCTCGAAGGCAGGCGAGGGGGAGGAATAGGTCATCGCTTCACTTCCTGGATGGCATTCAACTTAAAGAGGTTTGAGGGTCGCGTTCATCCGCGCTCAGAAGTTGATGGTCGTGCGCAGACCCAGCACGAACTCGTTCTTGATCTTCTGGGTCGGATCGTTCGGATTGACGATGCCGCCTCCGGGGTTCCACGTGTACTGCGCATCGGCCTGGAGCACCCACCACGGTGTGAGCTGGTACTGATACGTCGCTTCGAGCACCGTCTCCGAACTGCGCAGCGGCGCGAACGTACCGGGGTTGAAGCTCGCGAAATCCTGGTCGAAACCGTGCACCTGGTCGCTGACCTTGATGTAGGCGAGCGCGAGGCCCGCCGTATCGTTATCGCGTCCCTTGAACGGCGCCTTGAGCGTGACGCCGAGGTTGGCGCTCGCGCGCACGAGATTCTGGTCGGTCGGCGCGTACATCACGCGCGCGAACACGCCCAGTGCGCGCGCCTCACCGGGATCGGGCTGCCAGACCATCTGGTCCGCGACCGCGTAGAAACTGTAATTGCCGTGGTGCGGCGCACCGATGCCATTGCTCGCCGGGTCGGCGAGCGGCACGCCATTCGTGTCGTAACGCTGGTCGGCGAACGAGCCGTTGTTGTACCAGGCACCGATCTTGTACGTGCCGGGCAGTCCAGCGCTCGACGTGCCCATGTCCATTTCGCCTTCGGCCGGCTGGTTGATCGAGTATTGCAACTCGCCGATGAACATCGTCCCGCCGCTCAGGCTGAAGTTCGTGCCATGCGTGTCTTCGCGATTGCCCGATGGATCGCCTGCGAACACGCCGAACAGCGCCGTGAGCGCCGGCGTGAGCTGAGTTCGCAGCCGCACGCCCAGACCCGACAAGGGGTAGGCCGGACCGCCCGAAGGCATGTCGTAGGAGGGCACGCCCGGCCAGCCGAACATCGTATTGATGAAGGTCGCCGAATAGATGCTCGTCATGAACTCCTGGTCGATGCTCTGCTGCCCGATCTTGATGTCGGCCTTCTTCTCGAAAAAGGATTGCTGATACCAGAGCTCCCACAGGCGCGTGCCCGCATCGGCTTCGATGCCGCTCGCCGTGTTGAGGCTCGATAGGTAAGCCTCGCTGAAGTTGCGGCCGTGGATCTGCAGGCCGCTGACATTGAATGTGCCGCCCTCCCAGCCAAATGCCTGTTTCGTATCGAGCTGGACGACCATCGTCGTGAGGCCGTCATAGGTATAGCCCTTCGAGGTGCCACCCGTCAGGTTGCCGAGAATTTCGTTCGTTTCATTGATGCCGACCGTGATGCCCAGACCGCCGAGTGCGGAGCGCAGGCCGCCCATATCGCCGAGCAGGGTTTCACGAGTCCAGACACCGGTCCATTGACCCGTCGGTTCCGCGGTGATTCTCAAGTCGGACTGCGGCGTGTCGAGCGCGTCGGGAGTGGGTCCCTCCGCGAAGGCCGGCGCGCTGCTTGCTAGCGCGGCGAGGCAAACCGTTGCAATAACACTGCGATTGTGCAGGCTGCCACGACGGACGGTACGCGTTTCGCACGGGCCGCGTCCAAACTTGAACATTCTTGTTCCTTCTTTTTGAGGTGCGAGCAGACGCTATCGAAGTCGAACTGTCCGTATGCGCTGAAGACCTCACACCCTTGCCTTGACCATTCGTGTCGTTCGGGCTGAACAACAAAAAAATCTTATTCGAGACGGAATAAGATTGTCAATGCAAATAGGAACGATTTCTATTCAAGATTTGGGGCGCGGAATTTCCTTTCAGAATGTAACAATGGCGCGGTAGATCATTTCCGTCATGCCTTTGTTGCGGCACGACATCAACGATCTACCGCGCCGGGCGGGCCGTATTTCACGTGACCGGCTTGCTTCACGAGGCCGGCTTCCATCCCCCTCCGAGTGCCTCGAGCAACTGGACATCGGCGTCCATGCGCCGCTTTTCGATGTCGACCGCCGCACGGCTGTCGGTGAGCGCCATGGCCTGAAGGTTGACGACATCCAGGTAGGAGATTGCGCCGCCCTTGAAGCGGTTCATCGCGAGATCGAGCGCCTGGCCCGACGCATCGACCGCGCTTTGCTGGCTTTGCGCCTCCTGGCTCAAAACACGTGCCGCGGACAGCCCGTCTTCGACTTGCTGAAACGCCGTCAGGACAGTCTGGCGATAGTCGGCCACTGCCATGTCGTATTGCGCGTTGGCGCCGCGCAGGTTGGCCTCATGTTGGCCGCCGTCG
>NZ_CADIKM010000039.1 GCF_902859895.1 Pararobbsia alpina | reverse complement strand
AACCCGGATCGCATCGACAACCAGGACGGCGCCCCACAGCGCAGTAACCAGGAGCGAAAAGCCGCCTGAGATTTAATCGTCGAGGCGACAACTACCTTGAAAATTTCCGCCCAGAAAGCAAAGACCCCGCAGAATCAAGGACTCTAGCGGGGTTCTTGGACAACCTCGGAGCTCGTCGGAGATATGGTTGGTGCCGGCTGCCGGCCTCCGCGGGGTCGACAGCCGGGCCGGGGGCAACCTGCCCCTGGTAGCGGCCCGCCCTCGATGGCGCGTTGTCCATTGCGGAACCGTGTACAAGGACGAAATGAACGGTTGGCGCGTCGAACAGATAATACGGTTCGAGCGGTCCGGTTCGACCTGACTTCAGGGGACGGTGAGTGCTTCAGCGCATCATATTGACGCGCCCCGCGGCCTGCGGCCCAGCCTGGCGCGGAGTCCTTTGCCCGCGGGGGCGCAGATGCTATGGCTGACCGGTCCAGCGAGACATTGCTGC
This sequence comes from Pararobbsia alpina, assembly GCF_902859895.1. Taxonomy (GTDB): domain Bacteria; phylum Pseudomonadota; class Gammaproteobacteria; order Burkholderiales; family Burkholderiaceae; genus Pararobbsia; species Pararobbsia alpina. The sequence continues at coordinate 37,525 of NZ_CADIKM010000039.1, read as the reverse complement.
ACGCCGCGCAAGGTGCGAATTTGCGGTTCCGGATGCTGGACCCACTGAGCACGAGGCACAGGTTCTTGCCCTTCTTTTTCTTTAGGAACAACAGCGCAAGCGGACTCGCGGCCCGGCGCACCATTTTTTGGCGCGAGAAAGCAAGCGGTACTATTGCCCCTCGGGTAGTCGGATTCTGGTCGCGACTCGAACTCCCTTCGTGTGCACGGCCGTACGCGGGCCAGTCGCTATCAGCGGCGCTTCCTGCGGCAGCGGTCTGCGGGCGCATCCACGCGACTCACCGTGCCATGCGGTTCCTGCGGATCGATTCCTCAGAGCCGCTCGAGTAGACAACGCGAAAAGTCTCGCGCAGACACAGGCCACCGCATAGGTCGACGACCAGTGCAGCACACTCTGGCGGTCATTCTTGAACGACAGCGGCACTACCGGCACGCAGTTGCGAACGCCGATTTGTAGCAATTACGTGTCAGCTGCATAGGCCTTACAGACCATGTCTCGATTGGACGGAGTCGGCAGGTTCGCATCGAAACCGACTCCTCGATCGTGATCTCGTCGGCCCGGAGCTGCAAGAATGTCGCGGCGGATGCTGAAGCGAGTGTGAGGCCGCCGCACCGCCCACGATGCGCTTCGGTCAGGTCAAGACGATAGAGCAATAGGCGCCTACGGAAGTTCGCTATAAGACCAGGTTCAGCCGGGAAGACTGCGTTGAGTTGCCCAATGGCAACTAATCAACCGTAAACCAGCTCGACGTTCGGTCGGCGCTATTCACGCGGTGCGGCTTGCCAGTGCTGCTAGAGTAGGTGGTGTTGTCATACTCATTTACCGCCCGCGAACGCGTTCTCTATCGCGACGGCAGGTTTGATGCCGACGGGATGTCGGCTGCGCTTGTCACGCAGTCCGACGTCATCGAGTCTGCGCGCCCGCGGGGGGTGCTGCGACACGGGACGGCGTCGACTATGCGGTGCTCGAACGCAACGGCGAAATCAGCCTGATTCGAAAACGTTCTCAGTAACCAGCTCCTGCACACCTCACAGACATCGGCGTGCATCGGCGGGCGAGCCGCAAGTTCGGCGCCGAAAGCTGTTCACGCGCCTCCTGCAGCACTGCGCGCACGGGCCAGGGAGCCTGGCGTCTTCAGTTGGAAGTGGCAAGGCACCGAAAAAGCGGTCACCCATCGCGCGACAACCAAGCCGAATCGGGCCGGCAACCAAAGTGGGGCGGTTCTTCCAAGAGATGCCATCCAGTCACAGCCATAGCCCGAGCGACTGCCATCCGGACGCGTCTGCGGACCGACTGTCGAAAAATACCGTTACACGATTGGATGCAATGCGCATGAGTGCGGGCTGTCCAATGGGTATCTGGAACCAACGAGCGCACCGTTCAATCTCGATTTTCCATCGAACATCGACCGCGCGTATTCGACATGAAGTCATCGATCATCGAGCGGCACGGCCGCCGTGCACTTCTGGGCCTGGCCTGCGGGACAGCTATTGGGCTCAGCGGCTGTGTCGCTTATCCATATGGCGATGCCTACCTGTCCACCGGGGCGTATGGCTACTACCCCTCAAATGTCTACTACGGCGGTGGGTATGGCTATTACGGCCCCTACTACGGCGGTTATTACGGGGGTCGCTGCTGCTACGGACGTGGTGGGTGGGATGGACATGGGGGCTCGCACGGCCACGGCGGCGGGGGACCGTGGACATCGGGCGGCCGTAGCGGGGGTGGGGGCGGTGGGGGCGGCGGGGGGCACGGTGGGGGCCGCCACTAGCCGAGAGGCGGCAGGCGGAGCGCGGTGCGGCTCTGGTCCATCATCGCGATCGTCTGTCGGGATCTCTCGTGGCTAATCGCCGGGCTGTGCGCAGCGCCCACACGCAGGCAGTCGCAGAAGTGCTCGGTTTCGTCGTTCAGGCCGCCCCCTACCCACACTCGCAAATAGAGGCCGCCGGCGACACGCCCCAGCATCTGCACTTCGTGTGAAGCTTCCAGCCAATCAACCGACGGCAACGCCTCGTAGATGCCAATTCCTAAGAGTCTTTCGCCGGCACGCTGCGGATCCAAAGCCGCGTGTTTGGGAGGTTTGTTTGGGACCCCTGTTGAAGCGCATCAGTTTTCGGCGATGACCGCTTAAAACGCCAGGGCGATCAGGATGAGCGGCGGCAACCTCTGGCCTGGAATCGAATTTGCTCAGATATCGTGGCCTTCGCCATAAATTGCAGGCGGACGACATGCCGACAACCCGCTTCACGCCGCTGCAAGAACAGCGCAGATGAACACGGTAGGACGCACTATGAAACATGCAGGTGAAGCCATGAAGAAGGTCTGGGTTTGGCTAATGTCGACCGTACTCCTAGGCAGCCTCGTGGCATGCGGCGGCGGCCACGACGACCACGACCACCATGCCACCCAAAGGCCGTTCGGGGTTGCCGGCATCATGGAAGGAATCTGGAACGGCAATCTTCACTCGAACTCGAGTGGCGGCGACACGGGCACGTTCGTGATCGTGACAGCGGGTGGTGAGTTGAGCCTTATCACCAACGACTGCCAGCAGATGAGTGCAAACATCGCGGCAAACGATCTTTTTTCTCAGGTGCCGGCACGACTTATCTAAAGACAAACTGTGATGGGACAGATGTCTCGCTGGTGCCGCCGACGCTAGTGCCGGTCCTGTGCAACCTTTCCAGATCGTTGGACAGTTCGATGATCGTACCGGCACCGCATTCGCCAACTACACCACTGCCGATGACAGCGGGACGATCGCGTTCCTGAACTTCTATCCGGACTACTTTAACGAGCCGGGTACGCTGCCGCGCGCCGCAGGGGCCTACTCATTCACACAGACACTCACCGCTCTGAATACCGATGTTAACGGAAATCTCTCGTACCGGGATGCGGCCGGACAGGTTTTCCCTGGCACGTTATTCGTTATGGATCCGGCGGTCGACGTCTACGGCATGACCCTGCAGGTGGGCAGCCAGACGCTTACCGGTCTCGCTACCCTCGTCGATGACGGGAGTGGGAAAGACAACGACTTCCTGTTTGCCGTCGCCGATGGGAATCTGGCTTACAGCGCAGTATTAAGACGCGACTGACAAGGACCATCCATTCGGTCATCAAAGTCTGTGCGAGCGCAGGGTGCCTCAATGCCCGGTCTGGAGAACCGTGAAAAAGAACACATTCGTTTTGTGATTGTCGGCGATCGCGGCGGGTGAACGCTGAGGGCGCGGAAGTAGAGCGCGCGGAGCTCACCCCAAGGCTCCACGTCATCGCAGTCGTGATGGGTCGCACGCTCTCCCAGTAATAGTCGTAAGTTTCGAGATGTCGGCGGTCGTGCCCCGCGCTTGATCGCGCAGTAGGCCGGCGGGCGAATACGGCTCACCATTGCGGGCAGGTGGCTATCGCCCACAACAGGTGATCTGCGCGGCTCAGGCTTATCATCTGTCGGCGCCCTTGCCGCTTTCTACGCATGCTTCTCCGCCTCATCCGAAGTTAATTGGTGTTCGATGCCGTCGAGCACTCGCTGGGTGGCGCGGTTCGCGGCATCGAGGGCGAACAGCAGCAGCGAACGGCCCGTCGCCTGATACGACTCGCCCGCGGAAAACGCCGGTAACTCGTCGCGCACCGGCATGTTGGTGTCAAGCAGGCAGGTCCATTTGTCGCCGTCCGGAACGTCCGGCAAGGTGAAATTCACCACGTCGTGGTACGCGTTGAAAACCAGCAGCAACGTCGCATCCGAGGCGGGCCTTCGAATGCCACTCACCTGCGCGCGTCCATCGATCACGAGGCCGAAGCAGCGCATGGCTGCATCGTCCCATTGCTCCTGCGTTAGATCCGTGCCGGCAGGCGACATCCAGCGCGTATCCGTGACTTGCAGGCTCGCGTTGTATTCGCCCGTCAGGAAGCGGCCTCGGCGCAGCACCGGCAAGCGCGTTCGCAAGGTGGTGAGCTTCTTGACGAATTCGGTGAGCGCCCGCCCTTCGTCCTCGATGCCTACCCAGTCGACCCAACTTATCTCGTTGTCCTGACAATAGGCGTTGTTGTTGCCCTTCTGCGTGCGGCCGAATTCGTCGCCCGCCAGAATCATGGGTGAGCCTTGCGACAGCAGCAAGGTCGCCAGCAGGTTGCGCTTTTGACGTTCACGCTGCGCGCGGATCTCCGGGTCGTCGGTCGGTCCTTCCACATCGAAATTCCATGATTTGTTGTCCGAGTGACCGTCCTTGTTGTCCTCGCCGTTGGCCTCGTTGTGCTTGTCGTTGTACGAGACGAGATCATTGGTGGTGAAGCCATCGTGCGCGGCGATGAAATTCACGCTCGCCCACGGGCGGCGGCCGCGCCGGTTGAATTTGTCGCCGGAGCCGGTCAGGCGCTTGGCGAGATCCGGCACCATGGCTTCGTCGCCTTTCCAGAAGGCGCGCGTGGTGTCGCGGAAGCGGTCATTCCACTCGGCCCAGCCAGGAGGAAAGCCGCCCACCTGATAGCCGCCGGGACCGCAATCCCACGGTTCGGCGACGAGACGCACGCTCGATAGCACCGGGTCTTGCCGGCAACTGTCGAGAAAGCCGCCGCCCTCGTCGAAGCCATGCGCCTCGCGGCCGAGAATCGTGGCGAGATCGAAGCGAAAGCCATCCACCTTCATTTCGCTCACCCAGTAGCGCAGGCTGTCCGTGACCATCTGAAGCACGCGTGGATGCGACAGGTTCAGCGTATTTCCCGTACCCGTGTCGTTGATGTAGTGGCGCGGCTCCTCCGGCATTAGGCGGTAGTACGAGGCATTGTCGATGCCCTTGAACGAGATGGTCGGCCCGCGTTCGTTGCCTTCGGCGGTGTGGTTGTAGACCACGTCGAGGACCACTTCCAGACCGGCGTTGTGGAAACGGTCGACCATCCCCTTGAACTCTTCCACCGACGCATTAGCGCCCGCAAAGAAACGCGGATCGGCCGCGAAAAAGCCGATGGTGTTGTAGCCCCAGTAGTTCGTCAGACCTTTATCGAGCAGATAGCTGTCGTTGACGAACATGTGGATCGGCAATAGCTCGACGGTCGTGACGCCAAGGCTCTTGATGTAGTCGATCACCGGCTGCTGGCCCAGACCCGCAAACGTGCCGCGCAGGTTCTCGGGCACGTCCGGATGACGCATCGTATAGCCGCGCAAATGCGTCTCATAGAAGATGACCCGCTCCCACGGTAGCGCGTTTCGCTCGGGATGGCTCCATGAGAAGTTCGCGTCCACCACCTTGCACTTCGGCACGAAGGGCGCGCTGTCCCGCTCGTCGAAGGACAGATCGCCGTTCTCGTGATCGAGCGTATAACCGAAGATTTCCGGTCCCCACTTCAGTTCGCCGATATGCGCTTTCGAATAGGGATCGAGCAGCAGCTTGTTCGGATTGAAACGATGCCCTTCTTCCGGTGCATACGGACCGTGCACACGATAGCCGTACACCGCGCCCGGCTTCAGATCGGGGACGAAGACGTGCCAGACCTCATCGGTATATTCGGGCAGTTCGATGCGCTCGATTTCCTTGGTGCCGGTCGAGTCGAACAGGCACAGTTCGACCTTGGTGGCATGCGCGGAAAACAGCGCGAAGTTGACGCCCGCCCCGTTCCACGTCGCGCCCAGCGGGTACGGAACCCCCTCGGCGATGCGGGCGGCGGAGCGGGTATAGGGAGCTTGAGAGGCCTCGCGTGACATGGCTTTTTCCTTGGACGGTGGAATGTGCTTGCAGCGCGGACGCTGCGAGAAGCCTCACCAAGCAAGTGGTGGTCCTGCATTCGAGTCCTTGCCCGCAACCTGTGCGACCGGCCCGTCGTGCTCCGCGCTGCACGGTCCGGAGAGGGTTTGGGAACCCTTCATGCGGTAAAGGCGCGCTCTGACATCTTCCAAACCGGTTTTAGTGCCGCCAGTTTCAAACCGCGAATGCCCGGACGATCACCCTCATCTCCAGGGCTAGCAGTGTCCGAACTATTGGCGCAATAAACACGAAAACGCTAGCTGGAATTTCAGAGCTCCTCTCGCCATGGTGCGCGCGCGTCTTCGCTGCGCGCCGCACAGTGGCGGGGCATGTCGCCGGAGGGAAACCCGTGCGCGGTACGCTCTATACGGGGTCGGGCGATATTTCGACGGGGTATTCAAGCCGGTGCTCAGACCTTCCGCGGCCAGCGCGGCATACGTTGGGACGGCAGATACCGCCGAACGCTGGCGGCTCCCCAGCGTCGCCCACGCGCTGCTTGTTCCCGGAAACGGCGCCGATATCGGCGGAATGGCGCGGAGCGAGGCACCTGCATGTGGTAGGCTCCTGGTCGCCTTGCGCGACGGTGCAGCGGCCGACATCACTGAAGAGGCGTCAGCGGTCGCCTCGCTGCCCCGGATGAAGCGGTACTCGCGGCGTTAATCTTTCGGACGAGAGTCAGCGTGCGTGCCGCGAGATGTTTTAAAGGCGTTTCACGATCGATCGCGTCCCGGACGGGTACCTGCGAGTGCACGGGCAACCATAGCGGTCGAAGAGTCGAAGCGTGGTTCACAATCAACCGTTCGATCGGCGGAACTATCCACTGCTTGCCGCGTTGGCTGCAACGTCGCACAACAGCACGCTGACTAACGCCAGACGGTGTATATCGGCGAGCTGTCCATGCCAAACGACTGTCGCATCGACGCGGACGACGTGGCCTCACGGCGACGATTCTTTTTCTGCCAGGAGCAACGCCACGGGCATGGTCCTGAGAACGTCGCCCACGACGAGTCGCAGACCTTCGGCCTTGACCGCGCTTTCGCTCAGCCAGTCAGAGAAAGTGAGCGGCCCCAGTGCCGCGGGCAGAATCACCGACGTGTTGCCCCAACGGGCGGCATTAACGAGCGGCGTGTCGCTGTCCCTGGATAAAAGCGGCAGTGCGAGCCGTGTAGCGATTGTGACCGCACACGTACCGCCCAGGCGCCGCGCGAAAGCGATGACCCTCTCCGCGTTCTCGCCTTCGACCGTGAGGGGCATGTATTCGCCCTCCGCGAACAAGGGTGCGACTTGCCGCCGGAGCGCGAGCGCGCGGCGTATCACCGCGAGCTTTACCTTGCCGTCGTGCCAGTTTGAAAGTTGCACCGACGGCGGTCCCTTCGCCTCCACGCTGGAGAGCCATGTGCGACGCAGGTCAAAATCCACCGGCAGGCGGTTGTCCGGATCGACCAGACTGAAGTCCCATAATTCGGTGCCCTGATACAGATCAGGCACGCCCGGCGAAGTCAGCCGCAGGACTGTCTGCTGGAAACTGTTTATGGCCCCGGCGGCAACGATTCGCTTGACGAATGCATGCAGTTTCCGCAGAAAGCCACGGTGCCGCAGGGGCGAGATGATGTCGAATAGAAAGTCCTGACACGCCTTTTCGTAGTTTTCGTCGGGTGCGAACCAGCTTGTGCGAAGCTTCGATTCGCGCAGCGCCTTCAGCTGCCACTGGGCAACCCGCTCTGCCAGCTCCTTCACGCCAGCTTCGTCATCCGGCGACAATCCCGGGGGCCAGCACCCCACCAGGATCTGATACAGCATCGCTTCGGGACCGGGACCGGGCGCCCATTCACCGTTATCGCCCTGACGGCGCAGCGCAGAATTCAGCGCCGACCAGTCGTTAAGCGCGTCTGCCCATTCGTCAGGAATCTCACTGAGTGCCGCGAGACGCGCGCGCACATCTTCACCGCGCTTATGATCGTGCGTCGCGGTCGCTAGCATCGCATTAGGGAACGATTTTGCGCGCTCGATATTGGCGCGGTGAAACTCGTCGATGGACAACGAGAACTCCCCGGGATCAGCACCTACCTCGTTGCGCGACAGAAGTCTTCCGTACCTATAGCAGGCAGTATCCTCGACTGCCTTAGCGGCCACCGGGGACGTCAATTGCGAGAAGCAAGCCTGCGCTTGCGCGAGCGCCTGACGACGGGCCGTAGGCCGGTGCGAACGCTCGGCGGCGTCGGGGCTGCCGCCAAGCCACTGGGCCACCTGATCGAGCACGAAATGATCCGCAGGCGACAATGCAGCGCGGGCGCCTGCCAGAGCCTGCGAGAAATAGCGCTCGTCCTCAGCACTGCGCACGGAATCTACTGGGTACATCCGGTACACCGGAAATTGAACCACCAGTTCACCAACCACGCGGCGCACTGCGGAAAACGTAAAATCGCGGGTAGCTAGCGCGTCTCGGGCGATGCAATGCAGTTTGCGAGCGACTCGGTCGTGTTCCGCGGTAAGATTCTCGGAAAGGATCTTGCGGCGTGCGATCAGCGCCTCTTCGGCAAATGTCGCACTCCGTCCCGACAGTGCCCCCCATGCGCGCGCAAGCGGCTCGGCACCCTGCGCATCGTGCAGCAACGCGCCCACATCGTTCATGAAGTCGTATCCGGTCGTTCCGTCGACCTGCCAGTCTCCGCGCAGCGGTTCGCCGCGCGCGAGAATCTTCTCGACCACGAAATAGGTGCCGCCGCTCGAATGACGCAAGGCGCTGGGACGGCCCTTCCGAAGTCCTTCGAGTCTGGAGCGCAGCCGCCGGCAATATTCGCGTGGCTCAGCCAGCCCATCGACGTGATCGATGCGTACGCCATCGATGAGGCCCTCGGTGAAAAGCCGAAAGATCAGCGCATGTGATGCTTCGAAAACTTCAGGTCGCTCGACGCGCACCCCACCGAGCGTGCTGACGTCAAAAAAGCGCCGCCAGTTGACCTCGTCCGCAGCGGTGCGCCACCAGGCAAGCCGGAAGTGCTGACGCTCCAATAACCGGTGCAAACGCTCAAGTCCATCCTGCGATCCGGCCGAGTGCGCAGCGAGGGCCGCTTCAATTCTCGCACGGCCGCCCTCGGACCCCGCGCGGATCACCAGCACGGCACGCGCTTCGGCCGCCCGCCGCTGATCGTCGGGACGAGTCGACAGACCCACGAAACCATCGGTGAGCCAAGGCGTTTCGCGCAGGATCGACGGGTAGTCGACCGGACAGACCGGAAACGCATGCGCGTAATACTTGACCACAAACCGGCCCTCGTCGGGGCGATATGCCAGCTTTATCTTGCCGCCCTCCAGTTCCTCGCCGTAGCCCGCTCCAAGGAAAGGCGCGAGTACCTTTCCGCACAAAACGGGATCGGGGGAATGCCAGTCGACATCGAAAAAACCGGCGTGCGCCGCATCTCTGCCCCACTCCAGAATGTCCATCCACCATTCGTTTTCCGACCCTCCCACGCCCATGTGGTTTGGGACCAAGTCGACGATCAGCCCCATCCCGTGTGCGCGCAGCCGGTCGACCAAACGCCTGAGGGCGTCTTCCCCACCGAGTTCGGCATTAACACACGTATAGTCGACGGTGTCATAGCCGTGCGTCGAGCCGCTTGTCGCCGTGGTGACCGGCGAGGCATAGACATGGCTGATGCCCAACGCGGCGAAGTAGTCGACCTGCGCGGCAGCATCGTCGAAGGTGAAGCCTTTATGGAACTGCAGGCGAAGCGTGGAATGTGGAATGGTCATCGAGATTCGGTCCGCGATGGGTCAGGTTTGGATCCGGAGCGCGCACAGTCGATAACGCGTAGCCGGTTCGAGAATGAGTCGTCCAGGAAGAGGTCGACGACCGTAGCATCCAGACGCCTGCGCCAGTTCGGATGTTCGTCGGTCGAGCCCGGCAGATTCGGCTGATCAGTAAGGCCCAGAAGGTCCTCAAGCGGAAAGATCACAAGTGGTGCCGGCGTTGCGGCGACAAAAGCGAGCGCCTCGTCCACCGGCGGGCTTTTAAGGGACGGCGCCGCTGAATCGCCAGAAGCGACACCCGCGTCCTGAAACGCCTGCCATAGGTGCCCTCGATCCGCAGCCCGCTCTTCCATCGCAACCGCGACCGGGTCGCTGCCGTCTTCTCGCGCCGCGGTCTGACCGATTCTCGCGCGCCAATGGATGTCCTCGCCCTGCCACCAGCCACTGACGGTCGGCAAATCGTGCGTGGTCGTCGTCGCAGTGACGTCGTGGTCCCAGTCGCTGGGCGCCTTGAACCCTGCGCCGCCGTCGGCACGCTCGAACCACAACACGCGAATGCCAAGCAGCCCGTGGTTCTGCAGCTGGCCGGTGAATCCGGGCGGCACGGTACCGAGATCCTCGCCAATCACAATTGCCCGGTGCCGCCACGACTCGAGCGCTATCAGCCGCAACATGTCCTCCAGCGGATAGCGCAGATATGCGCCATCCTGTGCGCTCGCGCCTTCCGGTACAAGCCAGAGTCGCCGCAAGCCCAGTATGTGGTCAATGCGGATGCCGCCCGCATACGCAAACGACGCACGCAACATATCGATGAACGCAGAGAAGCCTTGCGTGCGCATCGCGCGTGGGGAGAACGTGGTAAGGCCCCAGGATTGCCCCGCCTGATTAAAAAGGTCTGGAGGAGCGCCGACGGAGACGCCCGTCAGCATCTGGTCGCGATATGACCATGCGTGGCTGCCGGCGCTGTCGCATCCAACAGCGAGATCGGCAACGAGGCCGATCGCCATGCCCGCTTCCCGTGCAGCCCGCTGCGCCTCGGTGAGCCCTTTCGAAGCAAGCCACTGCATGAACAGATGGAAATCCACGTCTCGCCGGTTCCCCTCGGCGTATGCTGCGACAGCGTCGCTCCTGGGATTGCGGAGTTCTACAGGCCAGTCGCGCCAATGGCCCTCACCCCATGCTGCGAGGCGGGCCGCGTGCAAAGATTCGAAGCACGCGTGGTCTTCCAGGGCGCGTCCTCCGCGTGCGACGAACGAAGCGAAATCGTGCAGCAATTGCGGGTCGGTTTCCTGCGAGAAGCTTTCGAAGAGCGCCCGCAGCACGGCGAGCTTGGCGCTCATTGCCTGCGCCCAGTCGATCAGCGGGAGCGCCTCGAGCGCCGCTGTTTTCTCCGCCGCGTTGACTACGTCTATCGCCGCGCTTGCTGCGCCGGCTCCGCGCACGGCGGCTGGATCGATGTGCGCGACGTTCAGAAACAGTCGAGATGATGGCGCGTACGGGCTGACCTTCTGCGGTTCGGCGCTGAACATTGCGTGCATCGGGCTGATGGCCAGGGCGTGGCCTCCGCGCCTCGCTATCTCGACTGCGAGCGTGGTTAGCGCTGAGAAGTCGCCGATGCCGCCGTCGCCGTTGCGGCGCAGTCCGTAGACCTGGGCGGCAACGCCCCAGACTGGTGGCGCGGCGGCCTTCGAGCCATCGCAATGGGAAGCATTCCAGGCGTCCTGAACGGTGTAGCAGCGTCGGGGTGCGACAGCGAGCGTCGTGCGGCACCCATCGATCACCAGCACGTGATAACCCGCCTCGGCGATCGGCGGGAGTTGCACTGCCTCGCGCTCCGGCGATCCGAAGCGACCGTCCAGGACAGGTCCGCTTTCCAGCTCGATGCGGTAGTTGAATCCCGTTCTTGCCACCGTAACCGGTAGCGAGACTTCGCAATCGACCTCCGCGGTAAGAAGCGGCGGCAATTCGCGACCATACATTTCGGCATCGAGCGTCGCCATGCTGCCCTCGATCTCCGAGGCGTTGCCGGCGGGAAGACCCAGTCGCTCGAGCAGCACGCGCAGCGTCGCTTCACGCACGTGGCGCGTGTTGCCTTCGGCGTCACTCCACTCGGGCTCGAATCCCGCCCGCGCGGCCAGCTGGTCAAGGGCGCTTCCGCGCTCAGAGGCATCACTGCCGGCTATCGGACTCACCACGCGTCCCTCCAGTCGAAGTGCGTTCGAAATCGCGACTGTCGCGAGCAATAGCGTACCGGCCCACCCCGCCCGTCAGCCAGGCGCCGAACGTGTGCGCACCAAGTTCGCCCCGCCTTATGCGGTCGCAGGCGCGCACAGGCGTCTCAAAAATAATCTCGCCAGGCGGCAGGTCGGGCAGCGCAATAGCCCTTTCGCCAAGGTTTAGCGCGATCGAGAGCGTCTCACCGTCGCCCAGTCTCCAGCCGGCAGTGATCGCCTTCGCATCGAGCACTGTCGCACCGAGCGTTTTGGCTCCTCTCAGCCGCGGTACGATCAAACCGGCGCGTACAGCGAGCGCGGAGCGGTAAAAGTGCAGCCATTCAAGACCCTCCCCATGTTCCTTTGGCTGCGTCAGACTCGGCGACGACATTCTGAAGGTGTCGGCGTCGTTGGGATCGGGAATCTGCGCGCGCCGGCTGTCATCTGTGAATGCGGAGAATTTGACGAATTCCCGGCGCCGCCCTCCCCTCACCGCATCGGCGAGTTCGCCGTGATAGTCGAAGAACATCACAAACGCGGTGGGCGGCAGGTGCGCGCTTGGTTCTCCGCGTAGCTTGCCATCATGGATCGGCGACGGCTCGCCCTGGTACACGAAGCCTTCCGTTAGGACCCGAGCGAGTTTGTCGATAGCCGCCGTCGCGTACGCGCTATAGTAACTTTCAGCTTCGCCCGTGAGCAGGACATGGAGGGTGTTGTGCGAGTCGTCGCTCCACTGCGCATTGAAATGTGTTTCGAGGAGGCTGGAAGTGTTGTGCTCGTTCTCAAGAACCAGATGCACGTGCCGTCCCGGTTCGACCGAGCTACGCACGAAGCTCGCGAATTCGCGCAGCCACCCGTCGTCGTCGATCGCGTGAACCGCGTCGAGTCGCAGTCCGTCGAAGCGATATTCGTGCAGCCAGAAAAGCGCGTTCTGGAAGAAGAAGTCACGGACTTGCGGGCGTTCAAAGTCGATCGCTGGGCCCCACGGTGTCTCGACGCCCTCGCGGAAGAACGTTTTTGCGAATCCGCTCAGATAGTTGCCGTCCGGGCCGAAATGGTTATAGACGACGTCGAGGAACACCATCAGGCCCAGCCCGTGCGCGGAGTCGATCAGCCTCTTCAGATCGTCGGGGCGCCCATACGACGAATCAGGCGCGTATGGCAGCACGCCGTCATAGCCCCAGTTCCGGGTACCCGAAAAATCGTTGAGCGGCATCGGTTCGATGGCTGTCACTCCGAGTTCGGCAAGTTCCGGCAGGCGTGACGCCACGCCGGCGTATCCGCCCATTGCGCACACGTGCATCTCGTAAAGCACGGCCTCTTCCCAAGGCCGGCCGCGCCAACCACCATTGATCCGGCTGTACGAATGCGGGTCGACGACTTCGCTCGCGCGATGCACGTCCTCCGGTTGGAAGCGTGATGCCGGATCGGGCACTGCCAGCTTTTCATCAACCCGGTACAGGTAGCGTGTTCCGGCGCCGCCATCCGCTTCGGCAGCAAACCAGCCGTCCCCCGCTGGAATCATGTCGACTATCGCAGGCGGGGCGTCGCCGACCGCCTGGATTTCAACCTGCACTGCTGCGCATGATGGTGCCCAGAAACGGTAGTGTGTGCGGTTTGTTCCCGTTTTGTCGATTGTCGGGTGCGCGCCAAATGGCAGTTCGGAGCCATAGCGATATCGGTCCGTACTGAGTGGAGTCTGCGGCATTATTCTCTGCTCTCGGAAGTGCTGGGGGTTTTAATCTTCGGCAGGCCTCTGGATCAATGTGCCCGCTCTACAACCGGCGCTGGTCTTCGCAGGTGTCATGCTCTGTGCCAGCACGCTGCATTCCAGCCGCGCAGACACACGCGATGCGGCCGAGTGCGTGGACAGAACCGTTCGCTGGAGGATGGTCGTCGGCGCCATTGCGATCATGATTTCGGATTTGCTGCTGACCGCCAGCGTCGGGCGCGATCCAAAGAGCGGGTTCCACTGGACAGTGGTTGTGGCGGAGCGCGCTGGCGACCACCGGCCGATCGCCACGCACACGGGAAGGTGCGGTCGGATTCAACAACACGATGCGCTCGACGTCGCAGCCCAGATGGCCCGAAAAATTGCTGCCAGGCTCGTCTCACGGATCGACCGCGGCATACCGTTGAAGTCTGTCACAAGCGGACGGAAGCGGGAGCCAAGGGAGGCATTGCGCGAAGCGCGAGCGAGGACGAGGCCTCGACAGGGCTAAATTCACTCGCGAATTTCCCCGCCTGTGTCACGGCGGGCGTCGTTCAATGGCCGTTGGACTGGGTGTCCAGCCGCTTCTGCGGTCCTCCCAGATTACGCGATCCCTGTGATGGCTATTGCTTCATGGAGCTGTTGCCGAAGAGATCAATTAGTCCGCGTGGCGGGACAGCAATCGACCCTGGGCGTTCGCCGCTTCATAGCAGACCCTTCGCCGCATTGCTTCTGGGTGTCTCCACGATTCGCACCCTCCAGCTTCGTCAATGCGAGTGCATACGAGTTGGTCGACCGAACAATGGATGGGAGCGAAGACTCGTCCGCGACAGGGATTGCACCATTGACGCGTAACGGCCACAAACGCCGCGCGCTGTCGCCGGGACTCGCCTGTGCGGGACCCTACGTACGGCGACGACGTCGGCGGTCGCCTCAGCATTGCGAAGGTCGGCTGGGCGACTGATGCAGCGCGCAGCAGTGCGGGCACCGGAAGATCCACATACGTTGCCCTCGATGTCGCACAGAGGAAAACCGCGGTCTGTGTCGTCGACGGAAGGAATGATGGTCTCTCATGGCGCGGTCGAGACTCGGCCCGAAATGATCAAGGACTTCCTGGGAGCCAGAGGTTTTTATAAACAAAATGATGGTAGAGCCCGGCGAGCGTTGAAACCCCGCCAGCCATAGAATTGCATCACCTGGCCACGTGTGGATCGTCGCGACGGTCGCGTTAGCATCGTGTGAAACCCCAGAGAGGGTAGAATCTCCAGTCCCGCGAGGAGCGTCAGGGGATGCCCTTCGAGCCACGCACTGGAGCTTGCAGTGAGCGGGAGCGCAGAGAATAAGATACAGCGTCCATTGCCCGGCTTTCGCCTCGACGCTCATCCGAAGCGAAACCTCGGGCGGCTGCCCTCACGCTGGATAGCCTGGAGGCCTAGGGCGCCACCCTAACCGCTGCCGGAGAGCACCACGCCGATGGCATTGGGACCCGGATCGCCGCGCGTGACTCGAGGAGGTGATGGCCGAAACTACCGCCGCGAGTGGAGTTCGTCGTACGCGGCGGCCTCCGGTCCCATCGCGCGGAGCTTCTCGATCGTCGCGCGCATATCGTCGTGCTCGGGCGGCTTTTGGCGAGCGTCTTGTTGTCGGTCAGCACGCAGGCCAACGCTGTATAAAAGATCTCCTCCTCCAGTTGCGCGTGAATCTCTAGGGCGGCACAGATGGAATTGACGATGGCGCGCTTCCGCCACACCGGGCTAGTAGCGTGATAGCGATGGAAGGCGGCAAGTACGTGCATGTGATCCAAACGGATCATGGAGGTGACCGTGGGTGACATCGATGCATTGCTGTTGGGCATGGGAGTTCTCCAGAATGACGGGTACTACGCGCCGCGCACGGCGCGGATCCTGCACATCGAAGACATGATGATTGCCGCGGGCAGGTCGGTACGCAATCTCTGCGACATCACGCATGCCGTCGATTCGGACAAAGCGTTGCGGCTGGTTGATGAAGGCGAGTTCTTCGATCTGATACTGTCGGAGCTACATGCCCGGCAGCATGAAGGGTATCGATGTCGCAGAGCATGGGCGCCACAATAGCCCAACCTGCGGATCATTTTGATAACCGGTTATGCACAGCTCAAAGCCGTTCAATCTCATCGGGCTCGGTGCGATCATTGCCGATTTGGGCGCGCACCAGAGCCTCTGACAGACTGCAGTGTGAAGGGGTGCCTCGGGGTGTTGCCCGCGTCACCCGATCTCAAGCGGCCTTACTTGCCGCCGCCATTGGCTCCGCCTGCACCGGCACCGGTCCCTCCGCTGCCGCCGCTACCGCTGTTGGCGCCGCCCTGGCCTCCACCCCCGGCGTTGCCGATATTGCCGGTGTTCGGATCATTGGGATTGGCCGTTTTATTGCCCGTCGCCGGCGACATCTTCTTCTGTTGCGTCGCACAGGTTCCTTCACTATCCGAGGACATTGCGCCGATGTGTTAGCGCCCGCAGTGTCGCTGTGCGTGCCACTCTTGGTTTGCGCGGACGCAGCGAGCGGAGCAGTGGAAAGCATGATAGCCAGTGCGCCTGAGCCGAGTGCAAAGTGATTTTGCGGTTCGTATTCACAACCCCGTCCTTGTTAAGTTAACCCGCACGAGGACTAGAGCAACCGCTGTATCCAAGCCTTATTCACGCATTTGCTTTATCGATCGGGAAAAACTGACGGGTGATTGAAACGCGATTTGGCCATGGGCATTGCGCCGTATCTGCCACGGGCAAAGTGCGTGGAACGGAGTGGCGATCGTGGGTAAACGTCGAGCCGATT
Organism: Pararobbsia alpina; assembly: GCF_902859895.1. Classification (GTDB taxonomy): domain Bacteria; phylum Pseudomonadota; class Gammaproteobacteria; order Burkholderiales; family Burkholderiaceae; genus Pararobbsia; species Pararobbsia alpina. The sequence goes on along the minus strand of NZ_CADIKM010000039.1, from coordinate 21,311 downwards.
AAGAGTAGACGCGGCCCATCGAGGATTTATCAGACAAGCTGCCTCGCACACAATTGAGGGGCCGGCGCGATCGCGGCTAAGAAGGAGGCCGATTTCGTCAGGACGCGAAAGCTTGAGCCTCTGAGAAAAGGATGGCGAGATGCGGAGTGACGGTCTCACTGCAAACATCGAGGTGTCGTGGCAGCGCGATTGATATGGGTTTATTGCTCCACTATTGGTCCCCATTAGTCCAACGTGGCTTGTTACCAATTTAGGAAGCCGGACCACAAACGCAGCTTGACGATCTGGAAAAGTGCCGTATGATGGGTTTATTGCTGCAACGCAGCAAGTGTGTCGAGGGTTCTGAAAATGACCCATTTACAGCACTTAGCCTTTAGGAGTGGTAAATGTTTCCTTATTTTTCCCCGGAGTCGTCCGTGGCTGTGACGTCGAATCTCCAAACGTTTATGAATGTGACGAAACGATATATGAACGGTCTCCATCAACTCACCGAGTTGAATGTGCAGACACTCAGGACGGTGTTTGAAGAAAGTACCTCCATTTTGAAGGCAGGTCCTGGCGCGAAACCCGTTGAGTTTCTGGGTTGGCAGTCGACCCTGTCCGCCGAACTTCCGGAGAAAGCGGCGGCCTATACGCGGCATTTTCTGTCGATCCTCCGCGCGACGGAAGTCGATATCTTGAATGAAACACGCAGCTATTACGAGCAGTACGGCATCGACGTGAAGAGCGTGCTTGAATCGGCGCTACGTCAGAGTCAGTCGGCGTTGCAGGAGCCGACCGAGCATGTCTCAAACCTTATCGCAGCATCGACAGATGCTCCCAACGAAGCGGCTGCGAGCGCACTTGACGCGAACGCCCAAAAGATGACCAACACAAGCGCTTTGGCTGCCGAAGGTGAGCGAAAGGCATCCGAGGCTGCACGGCGACCCGCCAAGGCCGGCTCGAAGCATTAATTGATCGTTTGCCCTGTGTGTATGCCGTTGTTTTCGGCGCCCGCTTCACGCGGGTTTTTTATTGCGCTCCAGCACGCCTAAGGAAAACCGATGAACCCCTTGGATCCGCTCGACTCGTCGCACGACACATTCTGGTCGCTTTTAATGCTTGGACCCCTAGGACTCATGGCACCGTTCTCTATAGACCCGCAGACGACCGTAGCCAGCCCCGCGCTGAAAGCGTCACCGCGGCCGGTACGTCAGGGGGCGCCCCCGTACGACAGCGATGCCTTAAATGTGCAATTGCGCGTGGCTGAGTCCTCTACCGAGCGGCTCCTCCCGGACGCCGAGGGTCCTCGATGGTTGAGCAGCCACTTCGAGCACGGGGATGATACGCACCTCTTCAAGCTCTACGTTCCAGGCAGCTACACTGGCCAGCCCCTACCAATGATCCTCATGTTACACGGCGCGCAACAGGACCCAGACGACTTCGCAGCAGGAACCGAAATGAACGCCGCCGCCGAAGCGGAGGGCTATATCGTCGTCTATCCGTTGCAATCGGAAAGTGCCAATCCGCTGAGGTGCTGGAACTGGTTTCGACCCGCGGACCGGATGCGTGGATCGGGCGAAACGGCGATGCTCGCGGCTCTCACGAGTGAAGTCATGGCGGCCTGCAACGTCGATCGAGCTCGAGTCTATATCGCGGGTATGTCGGCCGGCGGCGCCATGGCGGTCAATCTCGCGGTGACACATCCGGACCTCTATGCAGCCGCCGCGATTCATTCGGGCGTGGCCTTCGGGATCGCCGACGAGCCCCTTTCGGCGCTCTGCGCCATGAAAGATGGCATGGTCAAGGCCCGCCTCCCCGAAGCGTTGACCGATGGGGCCCGACCGCGCGCAGTGCCGCTGATCGTCTTTCACGGCGAGGCTGACGACACCGTGCATCCGCGTAACAGCGACCAGATCGTCGCCATGAGCGAGCTGCTGCTTGGTGCGCCCCACGCGCAACCCCCCGCGTCGACCCACACCGGAAACGCAGAGAACGGCCACGCCTATACGCGACGCGTCTTTCGCGATCGTGAAGGCGTCCCAACCGGCGAGCAGTGGCTCGTGCACGGGCTCGGTCATGCGTGGTCTGGAGGCCACCCTGCCGGTAGCCATACCGACGTTCGAGGTCCGCATGCGACCCAGGCGATTGTTCAGTTCTTCGGCCAGTTTGCGCTCGAGTCAAGCTAAGGGCCGATCCGGTCAACGAGGCCTGATCCTAGCACCCGCGTTGGCATACGCGAAGTCGCCAAAGTTCCGCACCGTGAAAGACAAGATAGCGGCCGCTAACGAAAGCGATGGGATGGATCCGCAGGAATGCCATCCGCTGTTCGGCTTTGTCGGCGTCTGTACCTCATTATGCTTCTGTGAACAGCGCCAGCATGTGGGAAGCGTTCAAAGCGGGCGGCCTTGGCAAGCTGAGGACGCCGATGTGAATATCCCGGTTCGTTGCATCCGGCGTCCTGCTGCTTGCAGGCGTCATCGTCCAAAAGGTACAAGGGCCCTCGGAGAGCGCGGCACGACGCCTTTTCCAGTATGACGGTTTCGGCACCGATGGTTCACCGATAGGACTTGGTCTTTAGGCTGCTGCCCTGCATCACAGCGTGCGTGCAACCTGCGGGTTCGAAGTTCTCCGCTCCTATGGGGGCGAACCGTGGGAGTGCGATAGGCCCGGCGCTTGCTGATAGATGCGTTTCCGATGCACTCACACGAGGAAACCGCCATGGCCCAGAATACCTATCCCATACCGCCGTTCCCCGAGCAACAGCAGAACCGACAGCCCGGCCTCACTGCGCTGATGGACCCGCAACCGGACCACGGCGAAAACACCTACAGGGGCAACGGGCGTCTCGCCGGCAAGGCCGCGCTGATCACAGGCGCGGACAGTGGGATTGGCCGTGCCGTGGCTATCGCGTACGCGCGCGAGGGAGCGGACGTCGCCATTTCGTATCTCGACGAGGAGCAGGACGATGCCATGGAAACTGCGCGTTGGGTCGAGAAAGCGGGGCGCCGCGCCTTGCTCCTCGCCGGCGACATCACTGACCGCACACATTGCCGCAATCTGGTAGCGAAAACAATTGAGACGTTCGGTCGCATAGACGTGCTCGTCAACAACGCAGCGTACCAGATGAGTCACAACAGTCTTGAAGACATCAGCGACGATGAGTGGGACAGGACGTTCTCGACCAATATCGGTGCGATGTTCCGCATTACGAAGGCGGCACTGATGCACATGAAGGCGGGCGGCGCGATCGTGAATACGACATCAATTACCGCCGACGCGCCAAATCCCGGCCTGATCGCATACGCGGCGACCAAAGGCGCGATTCAGAATTTCACCGGCGGGCTCGCGCAAATGCTTGCAGAGAGGGGGATTCGCGCAAACTGTGTGGCGCCAGGGCCGATCTGGACGCCGCTTATCCCATCGACGATGCCACCGGAGAAAGTCAAGAATCACGGCTCGCACGTGCCAATGAAGCGCCCCGGCCAGCCGGCCGAACTCGCTGCCGCCTACGTGATGCTCGCCTCCGACGAAGCGAGTTATGTTTCGGGTGCGACCATCGCGGTGACGGGGGGCAAGCCAATCATTTAGTTCGTCGCGAGCGCCCACCTGTAACGGACAGAGCAGCAACACCGTTGTCTGAGACCTTGAATGGTCACGCATTTAGACCGGATCGGCCACAATGCACTTTGATCGGAGCCGGAAGGGACCTCGGTTATGGCGCGTGCGAGGACGCCCTTTATCGATGCCTGGTTGGCTTCGCAGACCCGGCTCGGAGAATTCATATCGCGGAGAATCGTCGCGACACCGACCTTTGCCTTACAGGGGCGCGCCCCTAATCGCAACCAGACATTCGCTTCGAAGCGCCAAGCCGTAGACGCGTAGCAGAGCCATCTGCGCGCTTTTGGCCCCAACGGATATGACGACGTCTTGAGCCCGAACGTTACTGGAGGAACGCACCCCATGACCGAACAATGCACGCGCGCCGAAGGACAAGGGCCGACATGCGACTTGAGGCTGTCGGTGGTCGTGCTCACCTATAACCGGTCGGCTGAGGTCCGCGCGACCGTCGCCTCTTTGCTCGCGCTGCCCGATCGACCACGTATAATTGTCGTGGACAATGCCTCCTCCGACAATACCGTAGGTATGCTCAGCGCGGCGTTCTCCACGATCGAAATCGTCTGCTCGCCAGCAAACATCGGCGCTGCAGGCCGCAATCTTGGCGTGGCACTTGTTGCGACGGATTATGTCGCCTTCTGCGACGATGACACGCACTGGGAGGCGGGGTCACTCAGCGCAGCTGCTGACTTGCTCGATCGATATCCTGCGATCGGCGCCCTCAACGCGCGTATCGTCGTGCACCCTTCCGGCGAAACCGATCCGACGTGCGAACGCATGCGGACGAGCCCACTGCCCTCCGAGGGCTTGCCCGGTCCGCCTCTGATTGGTTTCATTGCTTGTGCCTGCGTATTCCGCACGGCAGTCTTCCGCTCAGCTGGCGGATACGAACCGCGCCTTTTTATTGGGGGGGAGGAAACACTGCTCGCGCTCGATACGTTGTCGCGGGGATACTCGATCGTATATGCCCACGATCTTGTGCTCCACCACGCGCCTTCGCCGCACCGTGATTCTGCACTGCGCCGTCGGATGCTGGCACGCAATCGAGCGTTAGTCGCTTGGTTGCGCCTGCCGCTCGCACAAGCCACGGGTGCGACACTGGCCGCGCTCAAGACTTTCCGTCGTGAACGGACTGGCTGGCAGGACACGCGAAAGCTGCTAGCCCTAATCGTCTGGGCCCTTGTCAATCGGCGTCTCGTTTCTCCCCGCATTCGTGCCATGTGCCGCGACGTCGAAGCAGCAGAGCGCGAAGCCGCAAATTAATGGAGTCTCGGCAAGATCTCGAAAATAAGCGAGTCAGCCCACATCCGTCGGTCTAAGCGACCGATCTGTGGCTGTGTGCCAAGGCTAGGCCCCTCCTCTTCTCTTTACACTACGCATGTAAAAAGGGAGCGCCAGACCGTCTTCGTTGGTGTTTCCCACCACCTGGACGCTCCGTGCTCTGTGGGGTCTCGACACGAGTTCGCCCGAACTGCAACTAAGAGATTTCGCGAACGTACCAAATAGAGGAACGTCAGTCCCATCTGAATGCATCGGCGAAGCGAATTCGTTTTCAACATACGAGTGGCACACCGAATGCTCGACTGCGTCCAACAGTCACAGTTCGCACCAACGCGCGTTTCGTCATTTACGTCGCTCTGGGAGTCCTTATGAAAGTCGCACTCATCAGCGAGCATGCATCACCCTTGGCTCTCGCAGGGAGCGTAGACAGCGGTGGGCAAAATATCTATGTTGCCCATGTGGCCCGTGAGTTGAACCGGCTGGGCCATACGGTGGATGTCTTTACGCGACGCGACCGGTCGTTATTGCCGGCGACCGCGACCATGGACGGCGTCCGTGTGGTTCACGTTCCAGCAGGTCCGCCTGTTCAATTGCCGAAGGAGCAATTGTTGCCGTACATGCCCGAGTTCGCGGAGTACCTTGTTCGCTTTTCCGCAGAGTCCACGCCCTATGATGTGACGCATGCTAACTTCTTCATGTCTGGCGTCGTCGGGCTCGAACTGAAGCGTCGTCTCGGCACTCCCCTTGTAACGACCTTTCATGCACTGGGACGGGTTCGCAGAATCCACCAGGGCGCGAACGATGGATTTCCCGACGAGCGATTTGCGATCGAGGATTCGTTGGTCCGACATTCCGATTCGATCATTGCTGAATGCCCGCAGGACGAAGAGGACCTAGTGACTTTGTACAATGCCGACCCGGCGAAGATTGACCGGGTACCTTGCGGCTTCGACCCGGCGGAGTTTCAACCGCTCGACCGAACCATCGCGCGCAATAGCCTCGATTGGCCGCAGGACGCGTTCATCGTGTTGCAACTAGGCCGTATAGTGCCGCGCAAGGGCATTGACAACGTCGTCGAAGGCATTGGTGCACTCCGCCGCTACCACGGCGAAACGGCTCACCTCTATGTTGTAGGGGGTAATTCCGAGGCACCGAATGCGCTCGCGACGCCTGAAATGACGCGGCTTGGCGAGATTGCGCAGCAGTGCGGAGTTGCCAATACTACGACCTTCCTCGGCCGCCGCAGGCGTGGCCAACTTTGTCAGCTATACAGCGCTGCAGACGTCTTCGTCACTACGCCGTGGTACGAGCCGTTCGGCATCACGCCGCTTGAGGCAATGGCCTGCGCGCTCCCCGTCGTCGGTGCCGATGTCGGGGGGATTCGTTACTCCGTGCGCGACGGCGAGACCGGCTTTCTCGTGCCTCCGCGAGATCCGCTCGCGCTTGCACAGCGGCTCTCCGCATTGCGCAACGATCCCGCCCTCCGCGAGCGCATGGGACAAGCAGGATTGGCTCGCGCCAAGGCGATGTTTACTTGGGCCGGCGTTGCTCAATCTCTCGCGCACGTGTATGCACGTGTCGCGCAGCCACTGGCCAACCTACGCGCGGTCCGTGCCCCGGAAAGTATCGACGAGGGATGCAGGCAGGCGAACGTGCGACTCGAGGCAACCGGCCGTTGATGTGAAACGACGGTCTGCGGGACCTGCCGCGTCACATCCACGAACTTACATAGCTCACTTCAAGGGACGAACGCGATGGAGCGACCTGCAGTCTTCCTCGATAAGGATGGCACGCTCCTTGAGGACGTTCCATTCAACGTCGACCCCGAACGGATGCGCCTCGCGCCACGTGCGGCGGATGCTCTCCGCCTGCTTGGTAGCCTTGACGTGCCACTCATCGTAATTAGCAACCAGAGCGGGGTCGCACTGGACAAGTTCGAACTAGGCGCACTATACGCAGTACAGGCCCACCTCGAAGCGCTATTCACCGAGCAGGGTGCACACCTCACGGGTTTCTACACCTGCCCTCATCATCCGCAAGGCACGGTGGCCATCTATGCGGTGCGCTGTGCGTGCCGCAAGCCTCAGCCCGGCATGCTCTACCTGGCGGCCGCGCTGCACGCAGTGGACCTCTCACGCAGTTGGCTCGTTGGAGATATTCTCGACGACGTCGAGGCGGGCAACCGCTCAGGTTGCAAGACGGTTCTGGTCGACAACGGTAATGAGACGCTCCGGGCGCACGGCCCCTTCCGTACGCCCGATTTGATCGTCGGCGACCTTTTTCAGGCCGCCTGCGCTATCAGCAGGACGTTCGGGCCTCGAAAATACACGGTCGTCAGTGACGCGAGGGCGAAATGAAAGACCTACCGGCGATCACGGTCTCCAATCGCACCGCCCATCCGCGGGTTCCGGACGTCCATCCAGCCACGCACTGGGGCAGCGAAGTCAAACGTATCTTGTGTGTCCGCCTCGATAACCTCGGCGATATTCTGATGACCACCCCGGCGCTGCATGCACTCCGCGGCACGACGCCGGGACGCCACTTAACTTTGCTCGCGTCGACGGCGGGATCAGCGATCGCGCCGTTGCTCCCCGATGTCGACGAGGTAATACGCTACGACGCACCGTGGGTCAAACATCCCCCATGTCTCGGCAGCGATACGCCGATCTGGGAAATGCTCGCAGCAGGCCGTTTCGACGCAGCCGTGATTTTTACCGTCTACAGCCAAAACCCGTTGCCGGCCGCGATGCTGTGTCATCTCGCGGGTATTCCGCGCCGGCTCGCCCACTGCAGGGAAAATCCCTACGCGCTTCTGACGCATTGGGCACCCGAGACCGAGCCCGAGTGCGGCACGCGCCACGAAGTGCTTCGCCAGCTCGCACTGGTCGAGCGCGTCGGCGCGCATGTCGACGACGCCCGCATGCATCTCGTAGTGCCGGCTGCCGACGCGGCTACCGTCGAGGTCAAGCTTGCCGCGAGGGGTATCGATATCGACGTGCCGTTACTCGTGGTCCATCCGGGCGCAACCGCGCCTTCGCGTCGCTATCCTGTCGAGCGTTTCGCGCAGGCCGCCGAGCATATCATCGAGTCGCTTGGCTGCACCGTCATCGTCACGGGCGACGAAAGCGAACGTCCTTTGGGCGATCAGTTTCAACGGACTTGTCCTCGTGCCCACAATTTCATTGGCCTACTAAGCCTTGCTGAGCTTTGTGCTTTGATTAAGGGCGCCCAGGTCCTCGTCTCGAACAACAGTGGTCCTGTGCATATCGCATCCGCCCTATGCACACCGGTAGTCGACCTTTACGCACTAACCAATCCCCAACACGGGCCCTGGCAAACTCCGCATCGGTTGCTGTTTGAAGACGTCGAGTGCCGCTGGTGCTACCGGAGCGTATGTACCGAGGGCCACCACCGCTGCCTGACCGGGGTTAGCTTCGAAGCGGTAGTCGATGCAGTCCACGCACTCTGGTCGCAGAGCCAACGTCGCCGCCCGGCTGCGCAGCCGGCTGGCCTCGTTTTGTCTCCTCCCCATCCCCTGTAAAGCGATATCGTTATGTACACACTAGGCATCAATGCGGTCTATCACGACAGTGCGGCAGCACTTGTCAAGGACGGACATGTAATCGCGGCGGCGGAGGATGAACGCTTTACCCATATCAAGCATGCGAAACGACCTGTGCCGTTCGCGACATGGCAATTGCCCTTCGAGGCGATTGACTATTGTCTCAAGGAGGCTGGCATCACGCTCGCCGATGTGGATCACGTAGCCTACTCATATGATCCGCAGCTGTTTCCTGGCATGCCCTCGGAGCCCGACGCCACCATCGCTTTGCCGTTCAAACCCGGCAAACGTGCAAGCCCGCATCTGGACGGATCGCCTTGGGATCCCCTGTTTCTTAGCTACATCGTCAATGCGTGCGCGCAGTTGCTGGACGGGGCGCCCCACCATCTCCACAAGCGCTTCCGTTGTGTGGACCGCGAAAACGCGTTCCGCTGGCACTATGTCGACCATCATCTGTCGCATGAAGCAAGCGCGTTCCTCGCTGCGCCATTTGATGATACCGCCGTGTTGACGATGGACGGTCGCGGCGAAGGCGTGACAACGAGCCTCGGCCGATTTGTCCGCGGCGAGTACAAACGGCTCAAGCAAATCGAACTTCCGCATTCACTTGGATTGCTGTACGAGTCGGTGACTGACTACCTCGGCTTCCTTCACTCGTCAGATGAGTACAAAGTGATGGCGCTCGCGTCCTACGGCAAGCCGGCGTACCTTGATACATTCCGCGAGATCGTCAACTATTCTGGCAATGGCGGATATACCGTCGGTAGCTTGAGCCTGACAGAACGCTTCGGTCCGGCGCGTGAGCGCGGCGATCGGCTCGAGCAGCGGCATTTCGATATCGCGCATTCGCTGCAAAAGGTCCTCGAGGAAACCGTGCTTGAGCTCGCAAGCTGGCTTCACGCCCAGACGGGTCTCAAAAATCTCGTGATGGCTGGCGGAGTCGCGTTGAACTGTGTGATGAACTCGGTGATACGCGACCGCGGTCCCTTCAAGGACGTCTGGGTCCAGCCTGCCGCTGGTGATGCCGGAACATCGCTTGGCGCCGCACTGTGGATTGACTACTGTGAGCGGCGCAACGGCGCTCGGCCCTGGCGCATGACCCACGCCTATCTCGGCCCCGGCTATACGGACGATGAAGTTGAAGCTTTCCTCCGGTGGTCGAAACTCCCATACCGGCGCTTGGGCGATATCGCCACCGAGGCGGCGGAGATCCTCGCCACCAACAGAGTAATTGGCTGGTTTCAGGGTCGCACCGAGTTTGGTCCACGCGCACTCGGTGCGCGATCCATACTTGCGTCCCCCATCGATGCGGGGATGCAGGGGCGACTCAATGAGATCAAAGATCGTGAAGACTTTCGGCCTGTCGCGCCAGTCGTCATGGAGGAACACGCGCATGAATGGTTCGTCGGCGCGAAAGCGGCGCCATTCATGCTTTTCGTCTTCGATGTGCAGCCCGACAAGGCTTCGCGAATTCCTGCGGTCCGGCACGTGGACGGTACTGCGCGCGTACAGACCATCAACGAAACGCAGCATCCGCTGTACTACCGATTGCTGAGTGCATTTCACGCCCGCACGGGCGTGCCAGTGCTCGTGAATACGTCGTTCAATACGCGCGGAGAGCCTATGGTGTGTTCCCCGCGGGATGCGATTGAGTCGTTTTGGACTTCTCCACTTGACGCGCTTGTGATCGGGCCGTTCCTAATCGAGAAGACTGGGGCCTAGCATGACTCGCTATCGGGTCCAGTGGAATGCTGCAGCCGAAACCCAAGAAGACACGGCCTGTGAAGCGTCGCCGTCCGGCGCTGGGCCAGCAGTCGAACCGGCTTGTTCTGTAAATCCCGACCTCGCGATTTCGGTGGTGGTGCCGACCTACCGCCGCCCGGAGTTGCTGATGCGCTGCCTCGGCTGTCTTCTTCTTCAGACCTTCGACGCCTCGCGTTACGAGATCATCGTCTGCGACGACGGTCCTGACGATGATACCCGCAAGGCAGTGCACGAACTGGCGCGACTACATGCAGAGGCAGGTCCATTGATCCGCTATCTTGCTATCACAGCGACACAGGGACCGGCCGCCGCACGAAACGCGGGCTGGCGTATCGCGAGCGCGCCGTTGGTCGCCTTTACTGACGACGACACGGAACCGGCGGCACAGTGGCTCAGCGAGGGGATAGCCGCCTTTGACGGCAGCGCGGGGGCGGTGGTGGGGCACATCGATGTTCCGCTTCCGCCTCGGCCCACGGATTATGAGCTCGATGCGAGTGGCCTCGCGCGCGCAGAATTTGCGACCGCAAATGTCTTTGTCGAGCGCGCAGCCTTGATTCGCACGAGAGGATTCGATGAACGCTTCACATCTGCGTGGAGAGAAGATTCAGATCTCCAGTTCGCACTGCTGGCCGCGGGCATTCCGATAGGACGTGCGGAGCGCGCGGTCGTACGACATCCCGTGCGTCCGGCTCGCTGGGGAGTTAGCCTGAGCCAGCAACGTAAAAGTCAGTTCGACGCGTTGCTCTTCAAAAAGTATCCTACACAATTCTGTTCACACATTTCCGCACATGCGCCTCACTTTTACTACGCAGTGCTATTGGCCGCAATGTCGGCGCTTATCGCCGCCTTCGCGGGCCATTTCACCCTCGCGGCATGCGCAACGCTAATTTGGGCCGCCCTGACCCTGACGTTCTGTTTTCGGCGTCTGGCGGGCACGTCGCGTACTGTGATCCACGTACTGGAAATGCTGTGGACCTCGATGTGGATCCCCTTCTTGTCGATCTACTGGAGGTGCTACGGCGCCCTCAAATTCCGCGTGTGGTTTCCATGAGATCGCCTCTCTTTCATCCCGACGACGTCAACCGGATCGCTGTCTTCCGCGCTTTGCAGCTTGGCGACATGCTCTGCGCCATGCCCGCACTGCGTGCCCTCCGTCAAGCATATCCAAGCGCAAGTATCACCTTGGTCGGCCTGCCGTGGGCGCAAAGCTTCATCGAGCGTTATGACACTGTATTTGACGACCTAATCGTATTTCCTGGCGCGTTGGGTTTCCCTGAACAGGAAGAATCCGACAAGGAACTGCCCAATTTCGTTCGCCTAGTACGCTCGCGCGCCTTTGACCTGGCGATCCAGTTGCACGGGAGCGGCGGCATCGCTAACGATATCGTCGGGCAGTTCGGTGCGCGCTTCCAGGCGGGATTCCTCAAAGCCGGAGAGCCGCCGCGGCAGGGTTGTTTCATTCCATGGCCCGATGACGTGTCCGAACCTTCGCGTTACATAATGCTGATGGAGGAGCTAGGTCTGCAAGCAGAAGAATTCGCTCTCGAAATTCCGCTCGGACCTCGCGATATGGACGAAAGTGAAGCACTGATCGGAAGACTCGGGATGAAACCTGCACGCCTCGTGCTCGTCCATCCTGGTGCACAGCTCGCGTCGCGCCGGTGGCCAGCCGAACGGTTTTCGAAGGTCGCCGACAAACTGGCCACCGCGGGCTGGCAGATAGCGATCACAGGCACCGCGGCCGAGCGCGAGCTGACCTCGTGTGTGCTCGGCGGAATGGCCCGCGCCGCGCTTCACCTCGCGGGCCTGACCTCCCTGGGCTGCCTGGCAGCACTTGCCGGGCGGGCTCGCCTGATAGTGGCGAATGACACGAGCATCTCGCATATCGCCGCAGCCATGCGTACTCCGAGCGTGATCATCGCGTCGGGTAGCGATACGCGTCGCTGGGCGCCCGTCGACCGCGAACGTCATCGCGTCTTGTCTAGTTGGCCTCCATGTCGTCCTTGTTCATTCGCCGAGTGCCCGTACGGACACGAGTGCGCGCTCGATGTTACTGTCGCGCAGGTTGTAGATGCCTGTCTTGAACAGCTCGGCGAGAAGGCAAGAAAAGACGATCGCGTCGCTTGGCGGGCTAACGCAGCGCGGATAAATGACAACCTAGAGCCGCCCGGTCTGGGAGCATCCTCTGTTCCCGCCCTCGATTCCACGTTGCACTGGACCGACTCGGAGACTATCTACCGCGCCAGGCACTCGCGTGCAATCCGATCGCCGCATTTTCCGAGGATACGATGACTCAGAATCCTCCGCGGCGTCTGCGTGTGCTGACCTGGCATGTGCACGGCAACTACCTCTACTATCTCACCCAAGCTCAGCACGAGTTTCATATTGTGACTCGCCCCGGCTTTCCACCTGGATACGCGGGCGCGGCCGGCGCGCTGCCGTGGGGTAGCAATCTTTATGAGGTTCGCGCCGAGGACGTGGCCCTACACGAATTCGATGTCATCCTGTACCAGCATCGGCACCACTGGGATAACGACCGCCTCACGCTTCTAACCGACACGCAGCGGCGCCTACCGCGCGTCTATATCGAACATGATCCGCCGCAGCACCAGCCGTTCGAACAGCGCCATTGGGTCCAGGATGCGGATACGCTGATCGTACATGTCACCCACTTCAACCAGTTGATGTGGGATTGCGGGTCCACCCCTACGCGCGTCATCGAGCACGGGGTATTGGTTCCTCGCAACGTTCGATACAGCGGCGAGCTCGGGCGCGGCGTAGTTGTTATCAATAACCTTAGCAAACGCGGCCGCCGGCTTGGCAGTGACGTGTATGCCGACGTCCGAGCGCAGTTGCCGCTCGATCTCGTCGGCATCAACGCGGAGGTGGTGGGTGGACTCGGCGAAATTCCCAACCCCGCTCTCGCCGCGTTCTGCGCGCGGTATCGCTTTTTCTTCAATCCGATTCGCTGGACTAGCCTCGGTCTCGCCATCGTTGAAGCCATGACGATCGGTATGCCAATTGTGGGCCTTGCGACTACCGAACTCGCGACAGTCATTCGCAACGGCGAGAGCGGCTACATCGACACGAACGTCGATACCCTCGTAGATGCTATGCGCAACTTGCTCGACGACCCCGTAGAGGCTCGCCGCCTGGGCGAGGGCGCACGTCGCATTGCGATCGAACGATTCGGAATAGAGCGTTTTGCGCACGAGTGGACAGAGACATTGAACGCCGTTGCACGTTGAACCGGAGCGAGAGACGAAGGCATGCTACCTGGAGTCTGTTGCGCGCTTGCCCTGAATCATCTACGAGGCACCACCATGAAAGAAATGTACCGCAAACGCATCCTCGTGACCGGCGGAGCCGGCTTTCTCGGCTCGCATCTCTGCGAAAGACTCGTCGCACTCGGCCACGACGTTCTATGCGCCGACAATTTCTATACGGGAACGAAAGACAATATTGCACACCTACTCGACTGCCAGAATTTCGAGGTGATGCGCCACGACATCACTTTTCCACTCTATGTCGAGGTCGATCAAATCTATAACCTCGCTTGCCCGGCATCGCCCGTTCATTACCAACTCGACCCGGTCCAGACTACCAAGACCAGTGTCCATGGTGCAATCAATATGCTCGGGCTCGCCAAGCGTGTGAAAGCGCGGATTTTCCAGGCCTCGAGCAGTGAAGTCTATGGCGACGCGCGCGTGCATCCACAGCGTGAAGACTACTGGGGACACGTCAACCCGATCGGGCCGCGCTCCTGTTATGACGAAGGCAAGCGCTGTGCCGAGACGCTGTTCGTCGACTATCGACGCCAGCACGGTTTGTCGATCAAGATTGCGAGAATATTTAATACTTACGGCCCGCGCATGCATCCTGATGACGGACGCGTGGTCTCGAACTTCTTCATGCAGGCGCTTCGTGGCGAACCGATCACAGTTTACGGGAATGGGTCGCAGACGCGTTCATTCTGCTATGTCGACGACATGATCGACGCATTCGTTCGGCTGATGGAATCGGCGGACGAAGTCACTGGCCCCATCAACCTCGGCAACCCTTTTGAAGTATCAATGCTCGACATTGCTCGACAAATTTCTGAACTGGTCGGATCCAACTCGGAGATCGCATTCAGACCTCTGCCTACTGATGATCCGTGGCATAGGCAGCCCGATGTCGCGCTCGCACGCGATCTGTTGGACTGGAAACCGCGTATTGGACTCGCCGAAGGATTGCTGCGAACGGCCGACTATTTTCGGCGGGCTCGTCGGCAAATCTCCGACTTGCAGAGTGCCGCCGCTCTCTAGGCAGCCCCCCGCTCGGTTGTGGGCCGCTCAATTCTAGCCGCTCGGTCAGATCATTGGTATCGCCTGCCGAGTAGGAGATGACCGCGCAGCGGGAGACAGTCGCTCTACCAACTAACCGCACACAAGTACGGCCCTCGCGGACGCAATGGTTTCAGGGAGTCAAGCAAAGCGAGGAGCGCCGCGGGGTCCGCCGGCTTTATCAGACTGTGTTCAAAGCCGGCTTGTCGCCAGCGCTTTATGTCATCCACCTGACCATAGCCCGAGAGCGCGATGAGCAACGACCGATTGCAATGACGCGCGCTCCCGTATGCACCGCGCCAGTTCAAAACCGTCCGTGCCCGGCATGCGCAGGTCGATGATAATGGCCCGCGGTGTGCCCTGCGCCAACAATGCCGCCCGCTAGGTGCCGCAGAAGCATCATGGCCAAAATGGCTGAAGACCATTTGCATCGCATCGGCGGCGTCGGCGTTGTCGTCAACTACCAGGACCTTCATCCCCGTCATCGCGCGAGGAAACGCTGCGTTTTCCGGCGAGTCAGTCCGCGGACGCGGGACAACAAGCGGAAGCATTACCGTAAACGCAGGTCAGATCCCTTCCCGGCTCAGCAGATCGAGATTGTTGGCAAGAGTCCTGCCCATACCACAGCGAGGGGGGCGCGTCGCCTGCCGCGCAGACGCCGGCAAATGAACTCGGTAGCACCAAAAACGCAAATGCAGCCGTCTCAGCTTTCACAATGCGTGGCCTCAAAAAAGTCCACGTCAGTAGTTTTTGAGGTTAGAACCGATTCCCCGTTGGCGCACACCGCGGACGAATGCTTGTTCATTCACGAGACAAGAAGCGACACCAAGAGGGCGGATCGTTAAGGCTTGGCGAGACTCTGGTCCACCAGTTCGCTGAGGCCACGCAGCGGCACTCCGATCCATTCCGGCCGATTGGCCACTTCGTACCGGATCTCATAAGCCGCTTTCTCAAGCATAAAAAGCCTGAGCAACACCGAAAAGGTTTGCTCGTCACCGGCGACATTGAGCTGTGCGATGGCGAGCGCGTCGTGATATGCCGACAAAAAAGCGGCCTCTGCGTGCACATAGAAGTTTTCAAGTATTTCCGACACGTCTTCGTCGAGGCGCTCGCCATGGCCCGCGAACTCAGCGCCTACCGTTGCGCTCGCATAGCGCAGAGACCGCAGCATGCCAGCAATATCCCGTAGCGGGCTGGCTTTCTTCCGTCGCTCTTCAAGGGTCCTCCCGGGTTCGCCCTCGAAGTCGATCAGGTAAGCGTCGCCGTCAGCGATTAGTACCTGACCGAGATGAAGATCGCCATGGATGCGAAAACAGAGTGGGGCGACGCCTACGGGCGAAACAGCGCGCACGTGGTCCAACACTGCCGTACGCCGCTCCAGCAGACTCCTGGCTAGCGCGCGGTCGGCATCATTCAGCGTATCGAGCCGACTGCCGAGGATATCGAGAGCTGAGCGGATCAGCTCGACAGTTCCACTCGTCCAGGAAGCCACGTCCTCGTCGGTGGCCGTTTGCGGCGAAAAGGCCTCTTCTTCTGTAGGCGAAGCGAGCACGGCGTGAAGCTCCCCCAAGCGACGGCCGATGTTCGCCGAAAGCTGGCAATAGGCGTCCATACGACTTTGTAGAGCTTCGGGACAATTGCGGTCCACCACCTCATCGTCGCGCCGGGCATCTTCTACGGCTTGTCGCATATGGGCAAGCGACAAGCTCCAGGCGTCGCCTTCATTGGGAATAAAGCCCTGCAGGATACAAAGCGTGTGGGGCGCACCTTCGGTATCCACGCGCACGACTTCGCCGACCAACGGACCGGCGTGGGTATAACCGTGCGCCGTCAGATAGCGCGTCATTTCCGCCTCTGGATGAGTCCCCCCCACCACACGCCTCACCAGCTTCAGGACTACCTTCTCGTCAATTACCAGAGAGCTGTTGCTCTGTTCAGCCGACAGCCAGCGGATGCACGACAGCTCGCGTTCACCGAGGTCGAGTGTGTCGAGTCGGTCTGTTGGCCTGAAAACAATTTCGCCTGCATCGGGCGTTTCGAGAACCGTATGATCTTTCAGCATCGCCAGCAGACCCCACGAAAATTCTGGGACGGCGAACGCGTCGACAAGAAGACCGCCGGCGGCGTGGTCGTGCCGGTCGAGTCGCGCAATCGCCTGCTCCGGATGCGACTCCGGGACGTCGCTGAGGTCCGGCACAACTGAAAGCGGCAGAAAGTAGCGTTCCGCTTCGTGGGGCAGCAGTACTTCGAATTCGGCAAACGCAAATCCAGCAACATCAGCACGCGCATATACGGCGAGCTGCACCGCGCTGCGCTGCTGGTGTTTACACGCAAACCACCGGCGCTGGCCAAGGTACGCTTCCCACACCACAGATTGAAGCGAAGAAATCTCCTCGCGCGCGGGACATACAACGCGAGAGGCTGGCGACCCACTCCCGGTAGGCAGTTCCTGTGCTCCCAGCATGTCGTCGTTCGGCTCGACGCGCGTGTTGCCCGGTTTTCCCCTGTCCGGCGTTTCAGCGTTCACGTTTGCCTCTATTGGCTATGCCAACCTCTTGCCCGCCGTCGCGCTGTCCCCCTTCGAATTACTGCCCGAGGAACTGCGAGCGAGTGCGGCTGCAAGTTTTGCCTCCGCCGGAACTGGCAACTTTTCCACTGTCGCCGACGTCTCGCAGATGGCGGCATCGCTATCACCGGGCCCTCGCAACAATTGCGCGCTCATTACGTCAATCGCTTCGACGATTTCAGCGGGGATCGCGTAATGCACCATGTGGCCGGCGCCTGGTGCTACGACAAGCGTGCTATGGGGGATTGCCCGATGCAGCCGGACTGAATTCGAATCCGGATCGATCACCTTGTCATCCGCGCCTGCAAAAATACTGACTCGCATCTGGAGGTTCCAATAACGGGACTTGAAATGTGCGGCGGCCGGGATCATGAACGCGGCATCCTCGGCCTGAGCTCTGATTTGCACTGGACGGAGCACCAATTCACGCTTGACAGACTCAAAGAAGTTACCTGGCACGGGTGCCGGGGCGAACATCGCTTGCACGGTGCGCTTCAGCAACAGGCGGCCGGTCAACGGCGAAACCGTATAACGCAGGACGTCACCAACGATAGGGAGCGCTGCCGGCGCAGCAAGCGCTACATCTGCGCGTGCGGTCGGATAGTAGTAACCGGAGATCAGCACGAGGCCGCGCACGTCTGTGGCGGCGCGATCTGCCATACCCAGTGCGACAAGAGCGCCCCATGAATGTCCGAGCACGACGGGTTGCTCAACGCCAATTTGCACGAGTGCCCGTTGTATCAATGCTGCCTGGGCTTGGGCGGTCCACAGCCGGTCGCGGGGTCGGCCGCTGTAGCCGAAACCCGGGCGGTCGAAGGCGATCACGCGGTGCCGCTCAGCCAATCGGTCGATTAACCCGCTGGCAATAAAATCCTGCAGCAGCACGGCGTTTCCGTGCAGAAGCACCACGGGGGGCCCTTCGCCTTTGTCGACGTAATGAAGCGGTACACCGTCGACTTCGACGAAGAGGCCGTCTGGCGGGTTGTCGCGTTCGGCTTTACGGGCACGATGTTCGACCCATAGCGCACTGATGGCGGCGGTAGCCGTGGCGGCCGCGAGCGCTCCGATCATCTTGGTGGATACAGCAACTTTGTTGAAAGAGCGGCGCATGACTTCTCCACAAATGGCTAGGCGGAAGGACGACCAACGTCGGGAGAAAATCGGCCGCCCTGCCCCCGCGTGTGAGTGCCCAATGGCTTTGTCTGCGCTGATCCGCGCGACTAAACATGGGTTTCTCATTTTTTCGCGCAACGATCGTGCCGCGCCGTGGATGGAGCAGCGCCGCGCGACGCCATCAATCCGACGCAGTCGGTTGCCCCAGCGAGCCCTGACAACCACGCGCATCCATTCATCGACAAAGACCAGCGGATAGCAGCGACTGCAACCAGCCCACGCCCTTGTGCAAATCTTGAGTTCTGCCTCTTCGGCGCACTGCCAGGTGCAACGCGCCTTATACAACGCATACGTGTCATATATGCAATCTGAGGCCAGCGTCATCGAAGATTCGGGTCCACCAGAGCGTCTATAAACGACGGACCATTGGAAAATCCCGGAGCGGGCGATGTTCAAACCGCTCTTCCCGAAAGCATTGGCCGTGTCTGACCGATGGGCGCGTGCGGGATTCAATCCCTTCGGACAGACATCGACGCAACTCATGATGGTTCGGCAGCGAAACAGCCTATATAGCTTCGAGAGTGTCCAGACGCTGAGCGGTCGCCTCGTCGCGTTAATCAACAATGAAGCGGTATGCGTGAAGCGGCCCGCCGAGCCAAAGAACTTATCGGGATTCCATTAATACGACGGACACGCAATCGAGCAGCACGGCTCAAGGTTGCGGTGAGCGCGCCGAGCGAGACAACAGTCATCTTCGTAGTTGCCGCTCCAACTGGTCGGCATGAATGCGGAGGCGACGCGTGGACTAGGCGAAATCGACACTACTCGACAAATTTGTGAACGCCGCGCTCAGGCAGCCCCGCGCCCGGTCGTGGGCCGCTCCAATTCTAACCGCTCGGTCAGGTCATTGGTATCGCCTGCCCTTGCGGACGCAATGGTTTCAGGGAGTCAAGCAAAGCGAGGAGCGCTGCGGGGTCCGCCGGCTTTATCAGATGGTGTTCAAAGCCGGCTTCTCGCGAGCGCTTTATGTCATCCAACTGACCATAGCCCGAGAGTGCAATGAGCACGACCGATCGCAATGACGCGCGCTCCCGTATGCACCGCGCCAGTTCAAAACCGTCCATGCCCGGCGTGCGCAGGTCGATGATAATGGCCCGCGGTGTGCCCTGCGCCAACAATGCCAACGCCGCCGGCCCGCTGTGTGCCGCAGAAGCATCATGGCCAAAATGGCTGAGGAGCATTTGCATCGCATCGGCGGCGTCGCCGTTGTCGTCAACTACCAGGACCTTGATCCCCGTCATCGCGCGAGGAAACGCTGCGTTTTCCGGCGAGTCAGTCCTCGGACGCGGGACAACAATCGGAAGCATTAGCGTAAACGTGTCTTCCCCTTCCTGGCCCATCGCTGCGGACAGATACGGTGCCTCCATGCGCCCCCGCCAGTTCCCTGACCACCGAAAGCCCGATGCCAAGACCTCCCTCCCGATGACTTCGTCCGTTCGCAGACTGGGAAAACAGTTCGAATGCCAGCCAGCGCCCCTGCTTCTATGCCGATGCCCGTATCCTTGACCCGCACCTGAAGCTCGCGTCCATCGACCTCGGCGCTTAAAGTGATCTAGCCTCCCGAAGGTGTGAATTTGCAGGCGTTGTGCAAGAGGTTGTCAACCATTTGTGCGAACCGGACCGGGTCGCAGTCGACGTAGGGATCGCCTATGGGATGCTCGACAGTTAGGCGGATGTGGTGTTGTGAGATGAGCGGCGCGGCGACATCGGCAGCATTGGAAATGACTTGCGAGAGGCGGCACAGTGTCTCGTTGGATGACCAGCTTTCCGCGCGAAATTCGCGCGGCATCCAGCAGATCGCTGATCAGCCGGCTCAGTTGCTGTACCTGCCGGCGAATGATCTTCACCGCTTGCGCGGCATCCGCCCCCCTGTCGAACAATTCGACTGCAGAACGGATGGGTGCAAGCGGATTGCGAAGCTCTGGGCCAGCAGCGCGAGGAATTCGTCCTTGCGCTGGCTCTCCCCGGCGAGCTTGCTCTCTAGTTTCTTGCGCTCAGTGAGGTCGATCAACACGTTGACTGCCCCCACGACACGACCGTCGCGGTCGCGAACCAATCGCGGGTGCATGACGATATTCCGACGGGTGCCGTCTGGGCGTTCGAGCATGGCTTCCACCGAGCCGACATCGCGCCCCCTTCTGAGCGCAAGGCACGTCGGACATTTGTCGTGGTTCAGGGGCGTGCCGTCGGCGAAAAGCAGTTTGAACGAGCCGCAGAAAATCGCTTTGCCCGGACCCGGAGCCCGTCCCCACAAATCGCTCGCAGCGGAGTTGTAGACGGTGATGCGTCCGGTCGGGTCGCAGCAGTACACAGCTTCCGGCAAAAGTTCCACCAACCCCACGCAAATGCCGGGTGAGTTCTCGCCGAGATGTAATTGGAAGGCGTCTAGGAGCGGCCGGGCGTCCAGATGAAAATCACGTGCTTGCATGATCGCCTGATGCCTCCTCGATCGGCTTCGCTCGCTCCGCCGGAATGGCCACCTTTAGACGAGTCCTAGACGGCCAGGGACGAAAAATCAGCTTATACCAAGGCGGAGTTAATGTCAGACGAAAGCCCAATGCCGAGCGTCCAAATTTACGACACACCAAGCATGTGTCCGATAAGGAACGATTGCCCATTGTCACAATTGACTTTTTTCGCCGAGCGTGCCTGGCCTTCCCCTCCTTCTCGATCGGCTGGCTCCCCTTTTTTGCGTAACCCTATCATTGCAACGCAGACACGCGTGGGTTTGATTCCAGGCGACTGGACCGCTTCGTCGAGGACGTCGTGAAGAGATTTCAAAGGCACACGCAGGATGGCGTGCCTTGGTCAGTTGCTTTAGCTTGTACTCGCGGGAACGGGAACGCGATATGCGCTCCCTTGACACGCCGCATCTTTTTCGCGGCGCACGCCGCATCCGCCAGGACGACTGTTCTGAGACCCGAGCGCCCCCGAATGGGTGCGAGTTGCCTCCAGGCTCCTCGCCGCTCGGTTGAGCTTCGCATTCTGCGGTCGACGAATGATGGCCTGCAGAGCGAACGATCGTCACTCCCCTCAAAAAGGA
>NZ_CADIKM010000038.1 GCF_902859895.1 Pararobbsia alpina | reverse complement strand
TGCCGCCGGCTTGCGCCACACAGACCGGCCATGCGCATCAGGCGCGCCACGCGCTTGCACCCCACATGCACGCCCTCACGCGCGAGTTGCGCATGAATGCGTGGCGCCCCGTAGGTGCCGCGCGAACTCGCATGTAGGGTACGGATGCGCGCGAGCAGTTGCGCATCACTGCATGCCTGCGTGGACGGTCCACGCACCAGCCACGCGTAGTAGCCGCTGGTGGAGACCTGCAGCAGCCGCGCCATCGTGGCAATGGGCCAGCGGGCCCGGTTCGCCTTCATGAATCGGTACCCTTCGGTGGTACGGCCCCGGTCTCGCGGGCGAACCAGGCAGCCGCGTGAGAGAGGATGTCACGCTCCATCTCAAGCTGGCGTACCTTGCGGCGCAGCCGCGTGAGCTCCTGCCGCTCAGCCGTGGTCAGCCCGTCGTGGCGCACGCCAGCATCACGATCGGCCTGCGCAACCCAGTTGATGATCGTCTGCGCGGTCGGCTCGAACTCGCGCGCAAGTTCCTCAGGCGTTCGCCCGGCCTTCACCAGTTCGACCATGTGGGCCCGGAACTCCGCCGGGTACGGTGTGCGATGCTTCCTCATCACGGCACCTCCTGGTCAAAAGGATAGGTGTCCGTTGAGGCGGGTCAACTTCTCACATCACTTCACTAATTGTTTTTGACATCGTTAATTTTCTTTCTTATAGGCGACGCCAAGTTGTCCCTCGATCTGGTTCTTTCCCAGCTCATAGTCTGGGTTCCATGTCGCGTACCTAGGCAGTCCTTACATCGCTTACCGTCTGGCAGACTACCCTCATGAGCGTCGTGCTTCAATCACATGCGCGGCCAAACCTGCCTAAATCGACCGGAAACCCGCTCGATCAAATTCGGCTGTGACCGAACTAACGCATACTCACCACACCGTGGGCAATGCGAACGGCTATCCATGTTCGGCATCAGGACATCGCTACGCGGGGCAAACGTATGTTTCCAACCGCATTGACTACATTTCAACGTAAAGGGCGCTAGGCTTACTGGCATATGTTCAAACCCACCATCCATCCCACACAGGTCTTTATCCTTATTGCGCATCGGCCTTTACCGAATCCACATATGCTCCAACTGCCGCAGTCCCCACCACAGCGGCAACAAACACAATCGCAAACGCGGCCAGATGTTGCAGGGGAGAGGAATTGCAATTCGTGAACATGGTTTCTCCTGTCAGAGGGTGAAATAGGACGGCATCGACATGCCGCCATATCAAGATAGCCCCCCCTTCAGACAAATCATGTCCGAACACTCTCATCAGACACCGATCGAATAGCGCAACCTCGTTGCAGCATACTCCACAATCAGGTCATGAAAAGGCACAGCGCTTCTCACGATCTCACTCGCATTCGTAAATCCCAGCCAATGCCCTGGCTTCCGCTGCCAGCTCCGAGCGCAGGCCTTCCGGCGCCAGCACCTCGACGTTCGGCCCGAACGCCCGCAGCCACCACCGTAGCCGCTGGCTCAACAGCACCGTGCCACGCACCTCAAGCGTGTCGCCGCTCTGGCTGACCTGCTGATCCGCAGACAGCGGCGCTTCCAGCAGGTGATGGCCTGCACCGTTCCTGAACCGCAGCCTCAGGCCGATCTCGCCCTCGACCATGAAGTCGAACTGACGCTGCTCCCGCACGTACTCCGAGAGCCTGAACCCACGCGGATAGGCAAACGACTCGGGCAACATGGTCGCGCGTGCGAGACGATCGAGCCGGTACATCGCCGGATTCGAATGACGCGGCATCGCCGCCACGAGATAAACCAGCCCGCCAACTTCGACCAGCCCGAGCGGGTGGACAATCTTCGCATCGGCGTTATCGATCTTCGTGCGTGACTGGTAAACGATTTCAAGTTGCTGCTCGTAAAAGAGCGCCTGCGAAACTACGGCGAAGATGCCGGGATCGACCTCAGGGTATTCCAGCGTGAAGCTGCCCGTCTCGATTTCGATCTTGTCGATCCATTTGCGGTAGCGCCGCTCATGCTCACTGTTGACAGCCGCCAGCCTCTTGCCCGCCACATCGAACAGCGGTGCCAGCGTTTCGGCCACCAGCGTCGGAATCCGCCAAGTCGAAAAACGACGCAGCGTCTGGAGGGCCAGCGCCTCGTCGTGCGTCATCATGCCGGCTGCCTTCGCGGCAAGGCCGCTCGCGCCCGCAACCTTGCACCAATATTTGGCCCGCCCGCGCTGCTCCACTGCGACAAGCCCTCTTCCGAGCATATCTTCGAGCCAGCGCTGCACCGTCTTCACGACCGGTGGGTCTAGCAGCATGACGCTGAGCCTGCGATGCACATCCGGAGTGGAAAGCGGTTCTTCATCTCTGCCAACATTGGGCAGAACCTGCAAGATTTCTCGATCCGGCATATTGGGAATGGAATCGTGGAAAACGGCTCAAGAGCTTATCGTTAATCTAACGGCCGTTTTTCCTTTCTCTTGAGTGCTACGTGCGAAATATTTATTTGAGGGAGTCGTTTAACCGTCTGCCTAGATATTGGCGCGCATCATCGGGCAGAAGCTGTCCGGCACGGCCAATAGACTGCGGACTCATCGCACGTCACCCCGCAGGAACAAGCCACGCATGGGATTTCTTGTCCAGAAACTGTTGACCGCACACAACTGCCGCCTCCGCGATGATCAGAATTTCGAGCGCAAGCGGGGCCATTCCCACAGGAGCATAAAGACCGCGATCAAAGACTCGCTGGAAGTTAGGGGCTCCCTGGCGCTAATCGCTGCGGGAGACACCAGAGCGGTGGACAGCGTGCCACCCTTGGTACGTGCCCGCACTGTCGAGCGAAGCGACTCTAATGTGGACGGAAGCTTCGGTCGCCCCCATCGAGATCCGCCAGGACGCAGCCACCCTAGTTCCCAGCGGTCTTCTCCGCCAACGTCAAACTTCGCCTCGCTGAGTAGCGTTGCGATGACCCTTCGATTTCTTTCGACATATGGGTAGCCCACGAGTGGTGCGGTAACCTCAGCGCCGGATCTCAGTTCATGGGAATACCAACCTGCCAGGTCGATTGGAGACGAGCCTCCAGCCGCCGATGCCGACGCGTTTGTGTTCAGCAACGATGCGTTCGGCGAGTTTCCGGACAAATCCGTCGTGTAGGATGAACGCCTGTTCAAACACGTCATCGCGAACGGCCGGGTGATCGTGCCGGACCTGAATGTCAACGAAAGCTTTGCGAATGCAGTCAGATTCCATGTCGAGCTAGCGGCAACCCGGTACGGTTGCCCACGGCATGTCGAAACGAATCTATGAAAATAACGGGTGGAAGAAACGGATGACAGCACTCTCTTCGACGACCGCGCCGGTAAGCAGCGGTCAATCGTACGCACTGAAACACAAGACGGTAGGCGACATACGCGGGCATTTCTTCGTGCCGAGCTATCAGCGCGGTTACCGGTGGGATCCATCGGACGTCATGCGCCTGCTCGACGACATCCGGGACAGCGGGGGCAAGGGCTACAGCTTGCAGCCGATCGTCGTGAAGTTGCACCGCGATGCGGAACAGCCCGAGAAGCAGGAATGGGAGCTGATTGACGGCCAGCAGCGGCTGACCACGCTTTACCTAATCTTCCGCTACATGGAGAAGGATGCGAAGCAGGGTTTCGGCGCCCCTTACTCGATCTTCTATCAAACTCGCGCAGGTAGCCAGGAATACCTTAAAACGCTCGACGAAGCGATCCACGGGACGAACATCGACTACTTTCACCTCTACCAGGCGTATCAGGCTATCGACACATGGTTCAAACGTAGTGGCGACATCTATGCGCGCAACCATGCGGCGGGAAAGATTCATTCCTACCTGTTCGAATCAGTGCGCGTGATCTGGTATGAGGCGCCGTTCGACGTCAAGGCCATTCCTCTTTTCACCCGGCTCAATGTAGGTCGTATCCCGTTAACCGATGCGGAACTCGTCAAAGCCGCGCTTCTCTCCAAGGCACGCAGCGTGTCGCCCGATCGCGCACACGAAATCGCGGCGCAGTGGGACGGCATCGAGCGCGATCTGCATCACTCGGACATCTGGTCGTTCATTGCCGGCCTGCAATCGGGCGCAGACGACGAACGGTACCCCACGCGCATCAGCCTGCTTCTCGACACGCTGGCTGACCAGCAGCCTCGCGACAACGACGCAGGTCAGCGTCATCACACCTTCGACGCGTTGCAGGGACTCATTGAGAAAGACTTCTCGGGCTTCTGGAAAGAAGTCGTCGCGCTGCATGCGCAGATTCTCGGTTGGCACGACGTCCCGGGCGCGTACAACCGGATTGGCTACCTCGTCGCCACGGGCGCGAAAATCGGCCATGTCGTCACCGCTGCAAAAGGCAAACGAAAGAGTGAGTTCGAGCAATACCTGACGCTCAGTATCACGAATTACCTGGGCATCGGGGATGACGATTTCGAAGATCTCGACTACGAAGAGAAAAAGCGCGGCTATCCGAAACTTCTCGATTTGCTACTTTTAATGAATGTCGAAACGTGCAGCCGCGCCGGACTGCGCTTTCCGTTCATCCATCACGTTGGACAGAACTGGTCGCTCGAACATATTCACGCGCAGAATGCGGACGCACTCAACAAGGCGGACCAGTGGCGGACATGGCTCAGCACGCACGAACGCGCGATCGAGGCATTCGGCACGCACAACGAAAGTCACGCGCGATTGAAAGCGGACATTCAGGCCGCCATCAATGAAATAGATAGCGGCAGGTCTGGCGGGTTCACCGGCGAACGGTTCAACGCGTTGAGCATGCGGATACTGCAACTGCTGAACACCGACACGCTGGCGGATCATTCCATTCGTAACCTCGCACTGCTGTCCAGCAGCGACAACAGCCGCCTGAACAGCTCGGTTTTCGAAGTGAAGCGCCAGATGATCCTGGAACTGGATCGCGCGGGGAAGTACGTGCCGCCGTGCACGCGGAACGTGTTCCTGAAGTACTACGCGGCCGCCGATGCGCAGCAACCGCATTTCTGGAGTGAACAGGACAAGACGAGTTATCTCGACGCGATTCGCGACCTGCTCAAACCGTACCTTAGCTAATTACCGTGGAATAACTTTCTTCTCCATGAATGCTCCCCTATCTCAGTCTTCAGTGCCGTCGGTGCCGGCGTCGCTCGTCAGCTTCGCCACGCTCTTTGGACGGGAAATCTGCAACCTCGTGATAACCGAGATCGAGATTCCGCTCATTCAGCGCGATTACGCACAAGGCCGGAACACGCAAGCTGTCAAACGGATTCGTGAACAGTTCGTCGTTACGTTATGCGACGCGTTGATGCCCGAAGGCGATCCCGTGGACCTCGATTTCGTATTCGGTGACGTGGAAGAGTCGGGCAAATTCGCGCCTCTCGACGGCCAGCAACGATTGACCACGCTGTTCCTTCTGCAGAGTTATCTTGCCTGGCGAACGGGTGTGGACATCACCCAGCAGCCCTGGTCCCGCTTCAGCTATGCGACGCGACCCGGCGCACGCGACTTCTGCTCGTTCCTCGCGAACTGCCGTCCGGAATTCGGCGGACGCCTGTCCGCATGGATCACGGACCAGCCTGGCTATCTTGCGACGTGGCGACACGATCCGACCATTCAGTCCATGCTGACCGTGCTGGATACGCTCGACGCCACCTTCGCGAATGCAGGCTTCTCCGACTTTCATACCGCATGGGAGAATCTCACCAACACGCTGAACCCGGCAATCCGCTTCCACGTGCTGCCGGTAAAGGCAAACGGTCTGACCGACAGCCTGTACATTAAGATGAATTCGCGTGGCAAATCGCTCACCGACTTCGAGAACTTCAAGGCGCATTTCGAAGCACTGTTGAGGAAGGCAGAGGATCCGAAAATAGCCGATGATTTCACCAAGAAGGTCGATACCGTATGGTCCGACATTCTCTGGCCGTATCGCGACACCGGCAATCTCATCGATAACGAGTTCCTGAGCTATTTCCGCTTTATTACCGAAGTCAACGCGTGGCGAGCCAGCATCGAGTTCAACTCGTGGACGCGCGACGATGATCTGGCGGAGCGGGTCTATGGCGGGCAGGCTTCTCGCGCTAGCGAGAGTATTGATTTTCTCTTCCACGCTTTCGACACATGGAAAGACCTGGACATCCGGACGGAGTTCGCCAGGTACTTTCGTGCCAGCGCCACGACTGCTAATAACGGCGACGGCGCGCTACTTCTGTTCAATCCGATTGATAAAGAAGGTGTCGACTTATTCGGCGCCTGCTGCCGGCACTACGGAAACAGTGGATGGACTCTGGCTCATACGCTCCTCTTTTACGGTGTACTGGTGCATCGCAGGGAAGCGGAAAGCGGGCAACCCAACCGGCTCCGTCTGATCCGGAACCTGATTGAAGCGTCGAAGGACGAGATTCGCACCGGCGAGCGCAACAGCATGCCGCGCTTGCTGGAAGAGATCGTCGGGATTGTCCGTGATGGAGACCTTGCGAAAGTTGTCACGTTCAATCAGGCTCAGGTCAGGAACGAGATCGCGAAGGCCGACATGCTGCGCGCCGCGCCGGAACTGAAAGCGGATCTTTACAAGCTGGAGGACCACGATCTGTTGCGCGGCGGCCTCACCGTTTTCGATCTCGACACCGCTCATTTCAGCGCGCGTGCCCAGGCGTTTATCTTGACATTCGACAAGGCCGCTCAAGGGCAAAGCTGGAAGGACGTCACCGCCGCACTGCTCGCGAAAGGCGATTACTCGCGTAAGGACCTGCGTGGGTCGAACCATACTCTGGCGGATTTCGGCGCACCCCGAAACGACGAGCCGTGGCGTGAACTCTTCCGCGGCAAAAAAGGCGAAAGCATTCACCCGGCCCTGCCCCCCTTGATTGCGTTTCTGGATGACATTGTCGGGAAACAGCTCACGCCGGCAGCGATTCGCCAATCCTACCTCGACGCGACCGACACTGCCAAAGACTGGCGATACTATTTCGTCAAATACGAGGCAATGCGTGAGGGCGCGTCGGGCCGCTACACCCTCAGCCCCAAGGGCGGGTATCAGGCCTGCATGCTGAACAAAGCGCGACTGAGCAGCAACTATCGCGACCCCTACCTGCTTGCGATCGTTGCCAAGAGCGGCCTGGCGAGAAACCGGATCGCCAACGGGGGTTGGCCGAACAGTTTCTCCGGATTCGAAACGGCGCGACGAGCCCTTGTTCTCGTCAATAGCGGCCTGGAGATCCGTAGTGTTGCCGAGGGATGGGAAATCGCGGGCGTGCCCAGCGCCGCAGTGCATCGCGAAGCCTGGGACGGCATCTGCAAGTCGCTCGGCATGGATACGAGTACCGCTGCGCGTCTCTACGCGATACCGCAAACCGGTGGCATCGACAATGAAGATCGAGTCGAGAAAGGCGCTCAACTTCTGCACCATATGGCAGAGTGCAACCTTTGATGTGCCGCTGACAGACCGGGCATCCCAGGTCTGTCTCAAGCGATCACCTCTGATCGGCGCCGCCGTATGTGGCATTGTGGCGTCGATGCTGGGTCATTGAGCTGGACTCTGCGCACCGGCTGGATGCCGGCGCGCCCCGTCACAGATATTCAAGCGCGGCGCGCACGAACGCCACGATCCGTGACACCTGCGAAAGAATGAACCGCCTGACGGCCCCTGTACCAGCGTTTAGTCATACCAACTCGTTTTCGTCTTTCCTATCCTGTACACGGGAGCGTCCAATAGACAGCAACGGACGCTCGGTTTTCTGTATTGAAGGGCCGCTGATGGCTATAAGACTGTGTCAAAATCGTAAAGCGAGTGCCGGAGCGAACGGTTGCGGGACGGCAGCAAACCGCTGCCGATTGCAAGCGTTCGTGCAAACTCATTTCCGTGCTCACCCCCTCGATGGTCCGTGTCAGGAAATGAGTGGCGCCCATCCACGCCTTGATCGTGCCGAACGGGTGCTCGACAGTCTGGCGCCGGATGCGCATTATCTCAGGTGCATGATCGAGTCGCGCCTGCATCTCATCCAGAACAGCTTAGTGTTCCCAGCGTGTCACGCGACGTTGAGGACCTGGCGTGCAGTCCCCTTTTAGCGGACATTTCTGGCAATTCGAACTCCAATACTTACCGAGTTTCAGGCCGCGCTCAATGGTCGAGAATCGCCAGATGAGCCGCTCGCCTGCCGGACAGCGATATTCGTGGAAACCGCATCGCCTACAGCATGAAACCGGTCGGGCATGATGATGTCGAGCACATCTTTCGCAGACTGCAGTGCTACATCACCCGTGCGAAGGGAAAAGTTGAAGCACAGATCGCTGCCTTGCATACGAAATACGCGTAGCGAGCACAACGACAATGCACTACAAAGCGCCATATGGGGCCGCTGACGGACTCCTTCTTGCTCGATCAACGGGTGGGAGCACCCGAACCATTCGAAACCGTTACCGCACCTCCTGTTCGGTCTGTAAGGCTTAGTCGCAACAAGGTAGGCCAGCCCTTTCTTACACTACGGCAAAGTCCCACGGAATGTCGTCAGAAGCATTCCCATCAGCGTCATCGATCTGCTGGGCCATCTCATCGCTTCACCGTTGCCGTCAGACGATACCTAGACGAACCGCTCCAAGCCTTTTCCTCGCGTATTCAAGGATTCCGCCGACGGTGCTCGGCTCATTGATCGTATCTTCCGCGTCGACATCGCCGCGCACACCGCCGAGCAGGAGATCGAATTGCATGATGCGATGACGCATCACTTCGACCAGTCGCTCGTCGCGCGTTCCACGCAGGCTCGGGTAATGAACGCGGATCGGCTGGCCGGTTCGCGCAGCCCAACAATTTACCCTGCGCAAGCGGCCGTTACGCTGGACCGTCCGGATCGGACTGGGATCAAGTTCGTGGTGAATCAGGTGCCTGCAGAATCGGTGTAAATCGACGCCTTCGCTCAGGCTGTCCGTAGTCACCAGAACATCGGGTCCGAACGGGCTGTTGAAAACGGCGAGAACCGTATCGGGCTGCGCGGAGAAGAACACGCCGGGCAGAGCGGCGGCGAATGCCTCGTCGCCAGGTTTGCAAACGGCGGCAACACGCGACAACGTCGAGCCCGGTAAACGTGCGACATCACCCTGAAGCAAGATCGCACGAGTCGAACCCGACTCGTGGTCGATCATTTGCTTGTAAAGATCGACCGCATGATTCGCGATCGAATCGCAGGCCCGCTTTCCGCGCGCCCTCTTCTTTTCCAGCAGCTTGGCCAAGTCGGCTTTCGCGCTACCAGCGCCCGCCATCTCGAGCCAGGTTTCGATCTGCGATCGCACGCCATCGGACATCAGCCACGCAATGTAATGCTTCAAACGCCGGGTCGCCTGTCCACTGTCGCCTGTGTTGCTGGCTACCTCGAGTTCGTCGGCGAAAATCTGCTGCCAGCAGGCCGACCAGGCTTCCTCCGTAAAAACCGAACCGCTGCGGCGTTTGGCTGGCCACTTCAGGGAGGCGGCGACCCGCGCGGCGAGTTCGGTCGCGGGCTGGTGATGATCGCAAAAGATCAAGACCTTCTCGCCTTCGTCGACGATCGCGCGCGTCATGTTAGCGGTCCCGGCGATCTTGGGATGAGCATCGAGCGTACGCAGGCGGTCGAGCGCACCATTGCTGTGATGCGCCGCGATGCGCGCGGCGCTATCGTTGCACCATTCGGCCTGGGCGATGGTCGCGACCACCTCCGTCAGGTCGGCGTGCAGCTTGCCGACGGCGACGTGGTAACGCGGATCGTTCCGGCGTTTCATCTGCCAGGCGCCACATCGCTGCGCCAGTTGGAGAGCGCGATCCGCGCGCAACATCGCTTCGAGAAGGGGCGCGGACACTTCCATCGAGTCCGATGCATCGACGTGTTCAATCGCGCCGAATACCTTTTTCTCCGCAGCGGGCAAATCGTCGATGCCGTGTCGGATGACGTATGGCCGCATCGCCTCGACGGCCGCGCGAGCCGCACTCACGAGCCGGTCTGCCGTTTCCTTCGGGCTGTCCGCATGTCGGCCGCGCCACAAATCCGCGAGCCTCAAGCTGTACTCTTGCATGGACTTCGCAGCACGCTCGCCACCAACCCGCTTGAGCAAGCGCGCAAAGTCCTTCGGGTCGATGCTGAAGGGCGTGGCGGTCAGGATCAACACATTGCCGATGGCCCTGCCCTGCCGCACGACGCGCTGCCCGAGATTGCTGTCCTCGGAACGCGTGCGGTGCGCCTCGTCCACGATCAGCAAATCGCAATTCAACCGATGGACTTTCTGATGCGTCGAAACCGCAATCGTGCCTGGGCGAAGCTGCTTGATGTCGACATTGAGACGGCGCCGCGCATGGGAAAGGTCCAGATGCGCGGCGAAGGAGCTCATCGCCGGCAAATGCACTTCCAGTTCCTGACGCCAGCGGCGGGCCATCATCTCGTTGGGCGCCAGAATTCGCACGGCCCCCCCGCTGCCCGCCACCACGAGCGCACAGAATGCCGCTACCGTCGTTTTGCCGAGGCCCACGTCATCGGCGAGAATGACGCCCTTCTGACCGGCATTCAGCCGGTCGAGAATCGCCTTTGCCGTGGCGAACTGACGGCACGTGGTCACGGGGGCGAGTTTCTTTTGCCCCTTCTCACGCTGCCGCTCGTAGTGGTCGACGTAACGGGCCGCGCGTTCTTGTTCGAGAAACCGCCATTTTCCAGCGTGGAGATGCAAGCTCATGAGTATTTTCTGATGCGCATTTCAAGCTCTTCTGCGGCAATCCTCGCAGCGCTCGCGATTGATTGATCCGATATGGTTTCGGCCGCAACCATCCAGCGGCGCTGAATACGCTTTCCATCGTCCAATATGAACGGGCGCGCCTGCTCGTCTGCTTCCACGAGCGCTTTAAACCAGTTGTCGATCAACAGGAAACGGCGGCGTGCGTCCAGCCAGGCGGGCACGGCGTAAGTGCCTGCCGGCGGCGGCCCATCGGCAGGGGGCGGCCCCTTGCGCACTGTTCCGCCGTGGCCGCCGAGGGGCTGATAGCCGTATCGCTCCTCCAGGAGATCGTCCAGAGCATCGCTCAGCAGGGATTCGTCGAACTCGCTGCACAGGAAGTCGCCGTCCTCACCGGACCGGGTATCGAGGACCGTCACCGTGCGGGGCGCGCCGTTCGTGGTCTTGACGTGCACGGCAAGCGGAGCCGGCTGGCTGGCCGCGGGCCATGCGATCGTCGCTTGCGCGGATTCACCGGGATTCCAGTCGACATCGCATCGATGCAACCGGGTATCGCGTGCCGCTGCGATCTCCACCTGTCCGGACAGCTCGTCGCGGGTACGGCACACGATGCGCAGTACGTTGCCATCCCACTCGGCGCCAAGCCACGCAATCGGCAATTCCTCGTCCTGCTCGTATGGGACTTCACAGGTGTGGCGCGTGTAAGCGTTGTCATGCAGCCGGTCGCTGAAGCTGTCGGCAGTTGAAAATGCGACACCCAATTCGAAATTTCTTATCTTGAGGCCATGATCGCCTGAAGGCTTTCCCCACGCTGCCTGGCTAAGGTTCGCCGACGTTACGAGCATCTTCCGGCTCTGGCCGGCGCGAAGCAGATAAAGTTTGGCATGGCTCCAGCGAAGATCCCGCTTGGGGTGCTCGGCGCAAAATGGACTTTGCCACTCTTCATCGTCGGTCGGCACCGGCACCTCGCGCCAGCGAACACCGGCATCGCTCAACGCTGCCTCGCTTGAGGCATCGAGCGTCCAGCCATTTCGCCATGCCCAAGGATGTTCGCTGCGAATCCATCCTAGCGACAAGCGTTTCGGACTGACGCCCGCCGTCTCCGCCCATTGGCTGAAGCCCGCGCGAGTCCACTGCCCGATGGTCGGTGCGACGATCGCCAGTTGACGGCCCGTCGCGTTCGTCCAGAGCATGCGCAGCCCGACCGCGCCCCACGCGGTTTCCCGCCGCCCGAGCGTGTCGGCGGAATGCGAACCCGGCACGCTGCCGACGAAGTCGACGCCGACCGGGCAAACGCACCGACGCAAGAGCGCCTGCCATGGCTCGATGCCTTGCTGCCGGTCCATGCCCGCGGATTGACCCAGCGCGGCAAGGAATGACGGCAAGCAGCCCCAGCTCCGCGCCCGCGCGTCCGCACCCGTCGCGTCGAGCGGCACCACACACCGCCAGGCGGACTGGATCTGGCCGCGCAAACCGTCGCGAGTGAGATTGGCCGAGGAGACCACGATCTCAAGCGTCTCCGCACCGTCCGCCTGCGTCGCCGCGCGATGGAACATCCAGAGCTTCGCGTGCTGCGTCGCCTGACGTTCCGCCCCAACCTCGTAGCGGCGGATGTAATTCCAGATCCATCCGTCGGCGGAAATATGCGCCGTTCCCGGCGAGGAGATGATCACAATGCGCCCTTTCAGACGCCGCAACGCGTCTTCCAGTTCGGCAAAGTAGCGCAGACGGTCCCCCCCCTCATCGACGCAAATGCCTTCCAGACCGAGCCATCCGGGCAGATACGATTCGATCAGGACGCCCGCATCGGGCGAATCGAAGGTTGTCAACAACGCGCCGAGCAGTCGGCCCTGATTCGACTCGGCAGGCTGATTGAGCGCCTTCCATTGCGGCATGAGCGCTTTGGTCGTCATACCACGTCCTCTTCCGTGTCCAGTTCGTTCAAGGCCCGTAGCGCAACGGGAAGTTCGGGAATCAGGCCGCACTGAACGCCGAGCCGACACAATGCGCCGATCCGATAACGATATTCGCTCGTCTGGCCGCCTCGCAGCGGAGCGAGCGGCTTGACTGCGTCGTTCTCGATCGCCAGCCAGAGCAGCCCGCCGCCGTAGACAGCATGATGGCCGATCAACGCAAACAGTTGCTCGCGGCGTTTGCCGCGCGGGGCCAGGATGCTCTCCGCCAATGCGTCGGCTACGGCGTACGTGTTCGAAAAGGCGCTTTCTTTTTTCCAGCGCGTCGCCGCATGGACCAGTTGGTCAAGCGCGCTCTCCACGCCTTCCTGCCCGAGCAGGTTACCCACTCGCACGAAACCGGTGCCGTTCATATCGCCTTTGTTCACGACCGCCCAGCAGGCGTTCATCGCGCGCACGCCCGCATCCGCGAGACTGGAAAATGCCGATAGCAACGCGATCTCCGCCAAGGGCTTGCCGCTTCCGAGAGCCTTTGCGATATCCGCGAACATCTCGTCTCGTGACGAGGCGCGAGACGTCGAAGCTGCCATGAGCACATTCAACCGCCTGAGACCGGCTGCGTCGCTCGTCGAAAACAGCGCTTCCTTGAGGTATTGGCGTTCCTCGGCGGGAAGCTTCGTATCGTCGGCCAACACAGTGGGAAGACCGTCGAGCTCACCGTCGCTCCAATCGAAATGGCGTAACCAGTAGTCCTCCGGGCGCGGACGCGGCCCCTTCTTCCCGCGGTGAACTGTCGTACACCGAACCCTTTCCTGCACCGAGTGCGCCAACGTCTGCCCCACCTTATCAAGGCGCCAGCCGTCCCCTCCGACGGTCAATCCCGGAAGACTGCGAAGCAATACGCGATATCCGCCATACGCGCCGGTGAATCGGTATCGTTCATATGACGACTCGCTAAAGCCGAAGCGGTCTTTCGATTCGTCGTGATCGAGCCACCGGCGCGCGGCCTGTAAGCCCGGCAACTGCCGCCCGCGCCCCGCGTCCTCCGTCAAATAAACCGTGCGCGCAATCCATAGCGCTTCGAGCGGACGTATCCATGAATACACTTCGTCGGCAGCCTTGGGCAGCGCAATCGAATCAGCCGATGCATGGCCGTTTAGCGCTCGCCATGCCTCATATCCCTGACCGACAGCCCAGCAAACAATCGAGATCCACCGCCCGTCCATCGTGCGATTTGACAAGCCGGGTGCAAGCTGGTCCGCCATGTCCTCGGCGATAGCACGCATGCCCAGGGGATCGCCTCGTCGAATGGCAAATGCATCGAGCGGCGCAGTGTAGAACCATTCGGTCATCGAACGTGATGTCATTTCTTATCGAATTCCAGCTTCCAGAGTACGGCCACGGCTTTGCGCGGGAGTCCGTCGGTTTTAAACCGGCGTGCTTCACGGATGCAGTAGGACGAGCGCGATGGTCGCGAGTCCGCACAACATGGCGGCGATGCCGAACCATCGAACCCTGCGCTGCACGACGCTCACACGTTTCGTGATGTCCGCCAACCCGCTTGCCAACGCATCGAGACTCGCCTGATGCTGCGCCAGCAACTGCTGCGATAGCGTCTGCGCCGTTTGTTTCAATGCCTCGTCCTGCTGGTCGATGCCGGTACGCAGCATGGCTACCGCCGCCACAAGGCGCGCGTCGGCCATCTGCCGTTCAACCGCCGTTGCAGCCGCTTGAGCATCTAACGCCGCGAGGCGTGCGGTGATCTGTTGGCGGCTCTCCTCCAGCGTTCCCGTCAGTTGCGTCTGGATGCGGTCATGACTGCCGCCGATCGCTGCAATGTCCTGACGCACTTCGTCGACGCGGCCGCCGAGCATCGCACCGAGTTCCTCGCGATTGCGCTGCGTCGCGCCCTTGAGCTTGCGCAGCCCATCCTCGAGGTCCATCACCTGGCCGGCCAGGTCGGCCAGCGCGGCCTCCTTGATCGAGCGGATCGCCTCGTCAACTTCGAACACCTGCTTCTCCACGCTGACCAGACGCTCACTCACCGGTTCGAGCGGCCGGCTCATGACCCTGCTGAGCAGCCGGCCGAGTTCTTCCTCTTCCTTATCGATGTTCTCTTGCAGATCGAGGCGTGCACGATCGATGTCCGTCAGGTCCATGGTTACTGTCCGATCAAGATGTTTTTACGTTCTTCGCCCAGTTGCGCCGCCGACAGCAGCATCAACAGCGACTCCGACGGCGCGGCCGCCTCGCGGCCCTCGCGCATACGCGCACGCAGCGCAAGCAGATAGGCTTCGTCTAGGTACGCACGAAAATCCCCCCCCGTTTCGCGCTCGCGATCCATTCGATCGCTAAACGCTTGCCGCTCCTGCTCCTTTCCGGCAAGCAGGTCCTGCTGTGCGGCACACCTCCTCGTCACTTCATCCAGATCGCCGCGCGCGAGGGTAGCGCGAGATTTGGCAAGTTTTTGTTCTTTCTTTTTCCGTTCGAGACGCTCCGCCGCGCGCGTCTTCCAGTGCGCCGCGAGCCACTTGCGGGCGGCATTGGCCGCCGCGGTCATATCCCAATCGAGCAACGCCTTGTCGATAGCGAAGTCGCGCGAAACGTTCGGGTAATATTCTTCCAGAAAGTACCCGGAGAGCTTCTTCCGCGTTGTTTCGAACTCGCGTTGAATGACGTCTCGTAGTTCGTCACGATTGGGTTCTTCTGCCGGCGAAATATTCGTCCAGAAATTGTCTTTGTCGCCGAAAATCAACTCGGGCCGATAGTCCATCGATACGGACAGCAAAGCCGACGAATACGTCGAGATCTTGTCGATGAAACTATTCCGGTTGGTTTCGATCTCGCCTCGCAATTTCGCACCGCATGCCTTCGCCGATTCGGCGAGCGTTTGACAATCGCGTTCGATTCCCGCCGGCACCTCCGCCTCCAGCTTGCTGAGATGAGCGAGCCCGGCCAGCGCTTTTTCCGCCATTTCGAGCCGTCTCGCCACGCGCGCCTGTTCGTCCTCCAAAGCTTCCAGCCTCTCACGCTCGCATGAAAGCGCTGCGTCCAGTTGGACGAGACGCGCCTTCTT
The DNA here is from genome assembly GCF_902859895.1 of Pararobbsia alpina. GTDB lineage: Bacteria > Pseudomonadota > Gammaproteobacteria > Burkholderiales > Burkholderiaceae > Pararobbsia > Pararobbsia alpina. Next base: position 22,833 of record NZ_CADIKM010000038.1, on the reverse strand, counting down.
CACGTTATCGGCAATCACGTGAACCTGGACGGCCGAACGAATCCGCCCGATTTCGGTGGCCGATTCTTCGATATCCCGGTGTAGTTGCTGCTTCAGTTCCGCGACGATTGGATTAATACGCTCGTAAAATCCATCCTGTCTCGCGGCCTGACTCGTCCAGGAATCGCCGAACTCAAGCGGGAACAGCAGATTCGAAGGCACTTCATCTTCCGGCAGCGGCCGGCCGAAAGTCTCGATCTGTTGGCGCAAGCGCCGGCGAAAGCCGTCTGCGGTCAGCGGACCGTCGCGGGCATCCACCTGCTTGCGTTGACTGTCGGGCGTGAACGAGTAAGTCGTCACGATCCGGAAGCGCTGCGGGATGATGCGCCAATCCTGAATACGCGGCAGCGTAAGCGCATCGAGATTCAAAAAGGATAGATCGTCCGCGCGACCGACCAGCAGAATCAGATCGGCGTTCGGCACGTACTTTTCCGCCATCGCTGTCACGTGTGCCTGCTCGACGCCTTCGCGCGGGTTGTCGCCGGGCAGGTCAAGTATGCGCACACGCGGCGCGGCGCCCGTGCCGACGTCAAACCGGCCTGCGGGAATCGATACGACGACAGGCTTGTCCGCGACAAGCCGGCCGGAGGACATGCGTTGCCGCAACGCGGCAAGCGCCACCTCCATGGCATGATCTTCGACGAATACCTGCTCGGCGTCCCAATTGAGGCGCCAGCGCTCGTCCGGCGAGCGGCGATATTCCATCGCGGTCGCCGTCGCCGATTTTCCGATCTCCCGGCCGCCGCGCAGAACCGATGACACGCCCGCCGCGAACTGCGGCGCCACGCCCATCAGATCGAGAAGCAGCGTCGTTTTTCCGACCTGCGTCCGGCCAAACACGACGACATACGCCTCGCTGCCCTCTTCGCCCGTTGCGAAGTGGGAGCGCATTTCCTCGCCCAGGCTCGCGACAAAGCGGTTGTAGGCTTCGAATGCCCATTTGCGCCGCGCGCCGCTCAATCGCGCCCATCGCCTGGCGAGATCCGGCGCATCCCTTTCGTCTCGGGCATTCATGCCGACAGCATTCCCCGATAGATATCGAGCGTTCTGCCGGAGCGCGCAATCTCGTCCAGCAGATCGAGCCGGTACTGCTTCGCGTCCGCGATCGACTTCGCGAGACGATCCTGGCGCATGAGCACCGAATCGAGCTTGAAACGCCGGCGCAATCCCTCGGTCAGTCGTTCACGCAGATGCGCGATCAGATCGTCGAAATGGGACATGAAGTAACGCTGATGCAGATCCTGGATGCCTTGAAGCGCCGCGTACGCATAGCTGCGAACCTGATTGTCATATTGACGGACTTCGCGCATCCCCGCGTAGACCAGAAATCCGACGGTCGCCGCAGTCGCAACGGCGGCACCTATCGCCGAAACGGCCGTCATGGCGGTCGCGGCCCCCGACGCAGCGGTTGCGCCTCCGGCGGTTGCGCTAGCGGCCTGGGTGCCCCCGAGGCCAAGCACTTGCAGCAGCGGGGCGACCGAGTCGAGCTGGCCGTCCGCAAAGAAGTCGATCGCCATCACCACGGCAAGTCCCTTCAGGATCGTGCTGGTTTCGGAGCGGAAAGCCTGGAGTTGGCCGCTGACGTTAGTCAACGACGAAATCAGATCGCCATTGAGCGTCACCTTTGCGCGATGTTCGTCGAGCCTCACCAGATCGGGCAGCAGGCTGGCCGCGCGGACGTACTCCAGCCCGAGCGCCGGCAGCATCTTGACGCTGGCCTCCAGCGCCGTGCTGGTTTCGCGGTGCGTGTCGTCCTGCTCATGCTGACAAAAGAGCGCCTGGAGATCGTTGACCGTCGAATCCGAAAGCTTTCGGCATTTGACCGCTTCTCCTTTCTCGTCGGCATAGCCAAGACGTTGGGGTACCGCCGCGTTGGCCCCGAGCCTGACCGCGACGGGCACCGTGTCGATGCCGAGACGCCCTTCGACCAGCGAGCCGAGGATCTGGATAAACGACGTACCGATGGGTTCGCCCTTGCTCCAGGCAGCTGCAATGTCGGATTGCAGCTTCTTTTGGCTCTCCGTCGCAGTGTCGAAAACGCCCTTCAACTTCGGAAGGATGCCCTCGTGGTTATTGGAGAGATGGGTCTGCAGATCGTCCCATGCTTGACCGGTACGCGTGCGCAACATCGTGTCGATCTTCTTGCGATAGTCCTCCCGCAGCGCATGGGACGACTCATCGAACGTCTCAAGGCAGCGGTTGACCATGGCCTGCTCGCTGTCGGCGTCGTCGGTGTTACGCGCAATATAGGTACGTGACCGACTCTGCACAGTGGCCAACACACGCCCCAATTCGGTCCCAACTGTTTCTTCCAGATGGGCGAGTTGGGCGTTGCGATGTTCGAGCGTGCTGGCGCCGATTTGTCGAATCGCCGCTTTCAGCTCCGGCAGCCATTGCTCGACATAGGCTGCATCGCTCACGCCTGCAGTGATGACGCGGCTGTCCATCCGCTCTTCGGCAATACCGAACGTCTGCGCGGCGATTACGCGCATCGCCCGGCGCTTCTCTGCGCTCGACGCAAGGTCCTCCGTCTTCGTGACGACGACCAGTGTATCCAGCGTCTTGAGATCGGCCTGAAGCGTATCGACGAGGATTTCCTGTTGCTGCTGGTTGGCCAAGCGGGTGCTGTCGGTCACGATCACGCAGCCCGAAGAACCGATGATGACTTGACGCATCAGCAACTGCCACAACCGGTTTTCGCGGGTTGTGCGCTCGTAGCCGGGCAACAGCATCAACGCCTGACGCGTGCCGCCGAAAAACTTTTGCGGTACGCGCAAGACCGGCAGAAGAACGTCTGGATTTGCACCGCCACAAGCGCTATGAAATTCGCGCACGTCCCCGACACGAGTTTCCCTCAGTTCGCAACGTTTGACGTCGGCATCGAAATGCAGGTGCCGCACATAACCTTGCGCCGCGGTCGCGTCCGGGTCTTCGAGGATCAGGACCGGCAACTGCTCCCCGCGTCCCTCGTTAGCATTGAGCCACGACATATCGTCGCAAGCGAGCCCATACAGCTTTGCCAGCAGTGTCGTCTTGCCTGCGCCCTGTGACCCCCCGATCGCGATAATCGAAAATTCACCCAATACCTGAGCGAGCAGCAGACGCTGCATCACCGGTTTTAATTCCTCTCCAACGCTGTGTCCTTCCAGAACGGCAGACGCGCCTCTCAGGTTGCGCAGAGACTGATTGAGATTTTGAAGCAGAAGCTCAGGGGAATTCATAGTCGGCTTTCTTTCGCTCAGAGAATGCTTTCAATTGATGGGTGAACGTCCTTTCGGCGCTGATTCCTGTGCTTGTCGGCGGCAAATGCGAATGCCTTGATTAATGTATTCATTTTTCCCCGCATTACGAAGAGCGTAATGTCGAACACGGTTTTTACCCGATCTGCGCGGCCTCGCATCTCCGCCGCGTCGTATCGGATTCAACGAGGTCTCCCGCGAAATGACCGTCGTGTATTTTTATCTGTCTCCCTTGGGATAACGGTCAGCCTCGACATTTCTTTAGCCGTTTCCCCATCGAATTCTGGAAGCCTGTGTTAGCTCATGCGCGATGCATCGATAGCCGTGTCGCGGCAAACCTTTTCAGGTACTTTCCGAGCGACAGTCGACAAGATGCCGACAGCGAACGTAATTGCAAACGCAGCAAGGCTTTCTAGCGGAGAATTGTTGTTTATCATGAACTTCTGCTCCTCATACGTTGCACAGGGGTTTCGACATCGCCGTGCCGGGACGAGGCCCGGCTTCGAACTCCACTTTAGTCGTCGATCCAGACAAATTGTGTCCCGACGAATGCCGCTCGAATCCCATACTTTCCTGTCCATCGAGCGCAGCAACCCGGACATAAATGTCCGGATCAGCTCGCATCATTCCCCCACCACCAACAAGGAGGGGTTCGTACGAGAGCGCCGAATCAGCAACGCCCGCCGAAGTCACAAGCTGCCGGTCCGTATTCTGTCGAAAACCTCGATGCCGCCATCGCGCATCTGGAAGTCGCCATTGCCGCTGACGCCACCACGTCCGTTTTTGGCGCCCCCCACTGGCAACAGCATATTTTGCAATCCGGTCCACACCCAATCCACCCGAGTTAAGAAATGGAGATCTTTCAGCAAGGTTTTTGCGTCATGGATCTGTGGGGTTTCGAGCGGGGTTTCCGTGGGTGACGCGCTTCGCGGAACAGGCGCAGCACATCCCGTTCGCCTCGGATCGGATCATGCTCTGGGACGACCACGCGATTATTCTTCGGTCCCACGGCGACCATCACCGCATCATCGAAGCCATCATCGCCCGCGGCGGCCAGCGGGCCGAGCAGTTAATGCGCGAGCATGTCTGCTACGCGGGGATCATCTTGCGACGTAACTACGAGAAGCTGCTGGAGGCCCACGACACGATGCCGACCACCAAGCCGACTCGGCGGCTTTAGGCGGTGGCTTTTGAAAGCGCTTGATGAACGGAGGGAGCATGCAGACGCCAAGACCCTACCTTAGACGTGACCCACGTCGGCACGTTTTTGAAACGCATCGATAGACAGGCGGACTCTTACCGGGACCTGCTCGGTTGCACCGAAACGTATCGAGGGTTTCTGGCTTCGGGGCGAGTTGCTCTTCTTGACGAGCAACCAGGATGGCAAGCGGGGGGTCCAAATTGGCTATGCTGCCATCAAATATGCATCCCGCAGTCGAGGAGTGACTTCAATCACGTTGCGAACACTCCGCCAAACCAGATTGAGGAAATCCGGGCGGCGGGGTTTGCCGTGGACAGGCGCCGTACCGTCGAGGAATCGATCAGCGGCAGCACCGCCGCCACCGAACGCCCGGGCTTTATCAAGCTGCTAGACCGCCTAGAGGATGGCGACGTGCTGGTGGTGACCAAACTGGATCGCCTCGGCCGCAACGCCTTGGACGTACGGGCGACCGTCGAGCTACTGGCCGCCGCAGGCGTGCGCGTGCACTGCCTCGCCCTTGGTGGCGTATCCCTGCAGCAATGGGGCGTCGAGCCCTCGCTTCCGCCATTTGTTCTGCCGCGAGCGCCGTTGGTTCGACCAACGCAGCCCGGCGCTGATCGTCGGATCCGAGGGCCGAGGAAAAACAACCGTGGCAAGCCTCGTCGCGAAACGGTTGGGCGGCGTCAATTGGTGGGCCGATTTGTCGTCCGTGGACGAGTCTTCGCTGCCTGCGGCATTGGACCGCTTGCTGGTCGAACTTCGCAACGCGGACTCGGGACAAATTGTCATTCTCGACGATTTCCCGGTCGGCAACGCTATCACGCAGTCGGCATGGTTCCGCTTCAATGCCATCATCGAGGAATGGGCCCCGCGCTCCCATTTCCTGGCGTTCACGGCCAAAGGCGTGCATCCGAAGGCCATTGACCCGCGCCTGTGCCAGGCAGTCTGCCCAGGGTATCCCTATCGCGCAGTCACCTGGATGGTTGGCGAAGCTCGGCCCCACGGTACTGCAACCGTCAAGCAATGCCAGAGCAATAGTTGTTAGCTGCCGTGCCGTGACCCTCGTTCCCTGCCCCCATTATTAGTTTTTGCCCCGGCGCATTCTAGCGCGCCGCCACTTGTAACAAATCGACGCTTTTCTCCCTATACGAACCACAAGCGGCTCGAGTAGTCCCCTCGCCGGCCGTCAAGCCCGCGGCATGCTCGCGGATGGTCAAATTCCGCGGGCTGCCCTATTCCGTGCCCATTTCCGCTACGTCACAATGGCCACTTGCTGGGCGATCGCATTGTAAAGGTCGATCTCCGTTTGAGCCGTTCGTATCGAGACCACCAAACTGTACCGGGCCGGTAGATCGTATCGCTCCAATGCCGGCCGGGTTCGCCACCATCCTGCCGCTGGATAGACAGCAATGAATCCCCGACTCGCGAGGTCGGCGGCGGTGCCTTCCCACACATCCTGATGGAGCGAACCCCGGTGCCGTTGTCGTTCGCCCAGATACCAGTCGGGATCACGGGGATTGGCCGGATCGCCCTCATCCTCACGCAGGGCAGCCGCGTTGACGCGGGCGACGAAATCAGCGGTGGAAGCATCCAGCGGCCGCTGCACATCGAAACGAAGACGATGTGACGGGTAGTAGAACTTGGAGGCTGCGCCGCGGGCCGACGGATTGGGTTCGACGAAGTAGGACAAGGTGACGCGCATCTGCACGCGAGCAGCCTGCAACGCCTCCAACTCATCGCGGGGCCAGGGCAAGGCGTGCAGCTTCATGTCACGGCTGGCAGGACTCCTGCCCCGTTCCTTCTTGTAGGGATGCACTGAATCTTCGATCACCAGCGTGAGCGAATTGCTCGCGCTCCAGAGCGCGCGCCCGAGATCGGGTTCACCCCAACCGCAATGCCGGATCAGATTGGCGTATTCATGCTTGGTCGCTACGCGACCCGCTGGCAGATACATGGCCCGCATGGCTTCGGTCCATTCGGCGGAATGTACGATCAGGGCCCGGACGGTTTCGGGCCGCAAGGATGGGTAGGCCGTCCAGATCTGTGCGGCAATCCGGGCGCACAGCGCCGACGCGGCGCTGGTCGCATTGAACGTGGTGAATAGGCGGTCTAAGGGCTGATTGTTCGCCGAGAGCAACTGCAGGCTGCTCATGCCAATGGGGCCAAGGCCATTGGCGCCGATATTGCCACCTTCCAGCACGATATCGGGCTTCAACGGCCATGCGCTTTCCCATGCGGCCGAAGTCGTGGTGTAGGGGCTCAGACCTCCAGTCGCTGCGACCGGCTCATAGTTTCGATCCTGCGTGTCCGACTTTTGCGTACATGCCCCGACCGTCAGCGCATTCCAGGCTTGTCCAGGGTCGTGGACGAGATTGGTCGACAGACTCGCGGGATAGCGGCTCCAGGCGTCGACGTCATTCGTATTGCCTGCAGACAGAACGAACAGGCGGGGGAATTGCCCCGTGCCATCAGCGTCCGCCGCGAGGCTGTCCACAGCCGCTGACCAGGATGAAGGACGCCCCCGGTCGCGGTAATCGGAGGCGGAGATCGCTGAACAAAAGATGCGTGTGCGATTTGGGAAAGCAATTTCTGGGCGCGCCACGGCGTCGCTGAACAGCGAGGCATGGAAGGAAGCGGGCCCTGGGTTGGCTCCTCCGGCCGCAACCAGCCGCACGGATTCCAGACGATGCTCGACATCAACTGGAGAATCAGCTGCGATGGCATCGGTGAGGTCGCCATATGCGGCCAAGCCGGCCATGCCAGTGCCGTGGTTGGCCGTATCGTCGGTCAAGCCTGTCGGGTCGACGCTGTACATGTCCTCGCCGGCGATCAGTGGCTCCAACAACGGATGTCCACGATTGACGCCCGAATCGAGCAGACACACGCGCGGTGTTTCGTCGCCATCGGGGGCAAAGCGTGTCCGCTGGAGCAAGTCGTCCTGCCATCCGCGTTGCTCGCCGGCATCCATTTCGTCGAAGAAGTCTGCGGTCTCCTTGGCACGACGCAATTCGGCGACACAGTTCAAGGTCATGACGGACCGGGAGAACTGGTGCTCGGAGCCATACATCAGCAAAACCGTCCGCTCGGGAAAGTCGAACTGCTGATCACCGACGGCACACTCGGCCAACGTCGCCAGCTTCTTGAAATCTTCCACGACGGCTTGCCGCTGCCCACGGACGGGCAACCAAACCTCCCACCAGAAAGGCGTGGTCGAGTCTTCGGGCAGAAGGGCGGCGGCGTCCGTCCACAGCGCTCGCAGTCCGGCTGAGCGAATGGACTCTATGGTGTTCAGCAAGGACCGGTGGTCACGTGGGTTGCCGTTCACGTCCGTTTTCTCTGCCAGGTACTCGGCGACGTATTTCTCGAAGTGCGTTAGCTTGCCATCGGGAACGAACACATTGGCATACGTGTGGACACCTTCCCGGCGCACGCTGAGCAATTCAATCTTCTGACGCTCGTCTGCTAGGCTCTGGAACGCAAGTTCGACATCCGGCTGGCTGACAAACTGGATTTGCAGGCCCAGGCCGCTTTCCAGCCCTTGTTCTTGCTGCCCTGCTACCGCCGCCGCCGCCACGGGCCTGAGGTCGTCGAGTTGGCGACTCAACGCCCGGCCGTGCTGTTGGCGAGGTAAATCGGGAACGGTCGGCCTGGACCCACCGTTTGGGGTGTGGGCCGTAAAAGCGCTGGACGTTGACGTGCCGGGAAGAAGGAGATGCCGTCGTCTATCGGGTGGTTGTTCCGGCATGGTTCGACGCTATTTTGTTATGGGCTATTTTTTGGCTAAGCGTGTGGCGTTCTGACAATGCCTTGACCAGTGCATCTCCTTTGATTCGATCCTCGTCGCGCATGACCGCCCCTTTGATCGCGTCGTCTACCGCGCGCCGGATCTCGGCATAGCTTAGCCCTTCGGATTTCTGGGCGATGGCCTTTAGCGGAAAGGGCTTGGGCGCAAATTTTCCGAGGCGAGTACGCATCAAGTCGGCAGCCTGGGCCTGTGTTGGAAGGTGGTACTCGATCACGTCGTCAAAACGACGGAACAGCGCATAGTCCAGGATTTCCGGATGGTTGGTCGCCGCGATGATCAGGCTATTGGACTGGTCATGCTCGATCATCTGCAGGAAGCTGTTGAGTATCCGACGGATTTCGCCTACATCGTTGGCAAGACCGCGCTGGGAGCCAATGGCATCGAATTCATCGAAGAAGTAGATGCCCCGCACTTCGGCGACGGCGTCGAAGACTTGCCGCAGCTTGGCGGCTGTTTCGCCCATGAACTTGGTGATGAGGGCATCCAGCCTGACCAGGAACAGCGGAATGCCGAGCTCGCCAGCGAGGGCCGATGCCGTCATAGTCTTGCCGGTCCCCGGTGGTCCGACTAGCAGGAGCTTGCGCCTCGGCGACAGGCCATGTTCGCGGATGCGCGCGAACATGTGCTGTTCCTGCAAGATGCGTTGCAACTGCTCGGATACCTGATCATCAAGCACCATGTCAACCAGGCGACTCTTCGGATAGGTGACGGTCAGCAGGGTTGCCAACTCGCCACGCGGCCTCGCGAGCGGTACCAACTTTTGGTTCTGCTCGTCGGATGCAGCGTGGGCTTTGGCCGCGTCGATCAGGTCGCGCAGCTCAATGGCCAGTTTGCCGTGACCCACTTTTGCTTCGTGCGCTGCCACCTGCATGGCGACAGAGTAGAACTGTCGATCGTCCCGGTTGATATGGGACTTCACGAGCGCCTTCAATTGTTCTGCGCTAGCCACGATGTCCCTCCGCGTGTGTCGAGCCAGTGCTTCCACCCAGCGAGGCGAGAGCCGATTTCGTTAGGGCGCCGGTAAGGTCGCTGTCCACAGGACCCATATCTTCCTCCTCGGCGGCGAAGACGAACAACAAGCCGATCGGAATGTGAAGGGCTTGAGCGATCCTGGTGAGTGTCGACAGCGTGTGATCGCGCGTGTTGTTTTCCAGCACGGACAGGTACGACAGCGAACAGCTGGCCCGCCGCGCCACATCTGTCTGCGATGCTCCACTTCGAGTGCGGCACAGCCGAATTGCTTGTCCGACATTCATCATGATTCCCCCGCTCAAGGCACTCCGACAGCCGACCACCTGCGAGCCTGTAATTGTGTCGATTTTACCATCAGTGAAATTTTCGTTAGACACGATTGGCAGCTTCGGTGATCCCGCCGCGCGTGCAGCCCTGCCGGAGAAAAGTCAGCGACCTGATACATCGAAACAGGTCGGCAACGACACACGGGCGCGGATCAATCACCGGTTTGTCAGGAGCGTACCGGCCACCAGTCCCGATTCAAAAGAAAAATAGACCTATATCACCACTTGGAGCGCGGCGGCAGCCTGCCGCTCCGTCACCGCAATCTCGCGCTGGCGAACCCCATCCTGAGTGTCGTCGTGATGCCTTCCACTTCATCCCCTTTCGAGTATTTGATCGTCTTCTCGATCGTCTTTGTCGCCGGCGTGCTGACGTCGATCGGTCTGCGCCAATACGGCGAGAAAATCCGCCGCGAGGCCCAGCATGCATAGTCCATTTGGCGAACCGTTCGACCCGGACGATCCTCGTGCACCAGGCGGCGAGGACGAACCGTTCGAGCACGCCTACACTGCACCGCCCTTGGGTCACGCCCCTCACATCCCGCACTGTCCAAAATGCCGGTCCCCGCTTGTCGAGGCACGCAACCATGCACGCAAGGCAGGAGGCGCGATCGGCACGCTGGCCGGCACGACCAGCGGTCTGGCCATGACCCTGTCGGGCGCTGAAGCCGGTGCCGCGGTCGGCATCATCGGCGGCCCTGCCGGTGTCACGCTCGGCGCGGTCGCCGGTGCGATCATCGCCGGATTGATCGGCGGTGCCGCTGGCTGTGCCGCCGGATCTATATTCGGCGAAGTCGTCGATGAAAAGGTGCTGAACAATTACCGCTGCCACGCCTGCAGCCACACCTTCAGCCACGGCAAACCATCTCTCTGACCCGTAGTCTTTCCTCTTTTACTTTCTTTCCCTTTCCAAATACATGTGCTCGGCCGCATGCCGGGCTTTATGCCGTTTACAGGAGTTTCATCATGCATCTCGTCAAATCCATGGCCTACGTCGGAGAGCAACCGTGGCACGGCCTCGGCAATCAGCTGTCCCTGAACCAGCCCATCGAAATCTGGGCTCGCCAAGCCGGCATGGACTGGAACATTGAATCCGCAGAAGTTCGCTTCGTTGCCGGCGTCGCTGGAGCTGCTGGCAGTCTTGGTTCCATCCACGCCTTTCCCGAGCAACGCGTGCTCTATCGCTCGGACACCAAGGCACCCCTGTCAGTCGTGTCGAGCCGCTATCAGATCGTTCAACCTCGCGAAATCTTAGAGTTTTACCGCGATCTCACAGAAGTTGGCGGGTTCGAATTGGAAACTGCCGGTGTACTCAAGGACGGCAAGAAGCTGTGGGCGCTTGCGAAGACAGGCCAGAGTGTGTCGCTCAACGGGCGCGATGAAGTGAACGGCTACCTGCTGCTCGCAACCGGCTGTGACGGAACCCTGGCAACGACTGCGCAGTTCACCTCGGTTCGTGTGGTCTGCAACAACACGCTCGCGATTGCACTCGGCGACAGCTCCGCTGCCGTCAAGGTGCCACATCGTAGCCTGTTCGACGCGCAGGCCGTAAAACGTCAGCTCGGTATCGCGATCTCATCGTGGGACGGCTTCGTGGTCCGCATGAAGGCGCTGGCCGAACGCAAGGTCAACGACGCCGCGGCCGAAGCCTTCTTCCGGCGCGTGCTCACGTATCCGACAGGTGGTTCCAACATACCGGCTCCGGCCACCAACGACAGCGCGATCAAGGCCGTCCAGGCTCTGCACGCGGGTCGCGGCAAGGGTGCCACGCTGCCCTCGGCATCCGGTACGGCATGGGGGCTGGTGAATAGCATCACCGAATTCGTTGACCACCAGCGTCGTGCGCGCAGTGAGGATCATCGGCGCGATGCCGCGTGGTTCGGTGCAGGCGCCACCCTCAAGCAGAAGGCTTGGGACGAAGCGGTGAAGCTCGTCGCATGAGTCCATTTTCCGTTACGGCATAGACGCCCGGTTGAGCTTTGGCTCACCGGGCGTTGTCACATCTGGAGGTACGTATGGCTCAACCTGAACAGGCCGGACGCGGCAAAAACCGTCCAGCGCTACGGCTTGTGGAAACGAAAGACCTCTTACGCGATGACTGGCTTGAGGTGAGGAAGAACGGGATCGGTAGCTCCGATGCCGCCGCTGCCGTGGGCCTCAATCCGTACATGAGTCCGTTGGAGTTGTGGCTCATCAAGACGGGACGCGATGCGAACCTGTCCCGGCCTGATCCGTACGACACGACCGAGCCCGTGTACTGGGGCACGCTGCTCGAACCCATCGTCGCAGCGTCGTACACGAAGCAGACCGGCAATCGCGTTCGGCGGGTCAATGCCGTGCTTCAGCATCCGACGATTCCGTTCGTGCTTGCCAATATCGACCGCGAGGTTGTCGGTGTATCCGGCGTGCAGATTCTTGAATGCAAAACGGCAGGCGAATTTGGTGCGCGACTCTGGCGGGACGGGGTACCGGAGTATGTGCAGGTCCAGGTGCAGCACCAGTTGGCCGTCACGGGCAAACAGGCGGCAGATGTGGCCGTACTGCTCTGCGGCCAGAAGCTCGAAGTGCACCGCATCGAGCGTGACGACGAAATGATCGCTCAGCTCATTCCACTCGAAGCCGCATTCTGGCGCTACGTCGAGACGGATACACCGCCGCCCGCGGATGGATCGGAATCGGCCGATCGTGCGCTGCGTTGCCTGTACCCGGGAAGCGGAGGCACCGTTGACTTCACCGACGACCGACGCATGTCATCGGTGTTCGCCGATCTGGTTGCCGTGCGCGCCGACATTGAGCAACGCGAGGCGCAGGAGGCACTGCTCAAACAGACGATCCAGCAGGCAATGGGCGAAGCTGATCGGGCACTCTTCGAAACAGGCTCCGTGTCATTCCGGCGTGCCCGCGATAGCGCCAGCGTCGATCTCAAGAAACTACTCGGCGATCACCCGCAATTTGCAACGCAGTATGCGCTCACGAAACCCGGATCTCGCCGCTTTCTCGTGTCCGTCTGAATCCCACATTCCCTCCGTGCGGCTTTCTCATCAGCTTCGCTCATCAGTTTCTCTTTCTGCGTTCCCTTCCCTCATTCAGGAGAACCATCATGCTCAAGGGCCTTTCAATTACACCACCCGTGATCGGTCGCATTTCCATTGGCCGTATCGTTGAAAAAAATAACAAGCGTCTGCCGGAGAAGGACGATCAGTTCACGCTCACCACCCAAGTCCAGCAGCGCGGCGAATGGGTATTGCACCCACTGAACGAATCGTTGCGCAAGGCCACCACCGGCAAGCTGCGTGCGATTCCCGTTCGTTTCCTGTTTAACGATCCCGACCTCAACCTGCGCGCCGAATATTCCCTATTCGATCGCAATTCCGGGCGGCCCGTGTGTGTCGGTAATGGCGAGACTTGCAGACGGGCTGGCGGCACTGGCATCGAGGTACTGCCATGTCCGTCGCCAGATGCTTGCGCTTTTGGTGAAGCCGGCGGCTGCAAGCCATACGGGCGGCTGAACGTCGCAATCGGCGACGAGGACGAACTCGGGTCATTCGTCTTCCGCACGACCTCGTACAACTCGATCCGCACGCTCGCCGCGCGGCTTCATTACTTCAGTGCAGTGTCAGGCAATCTGCTCGCGTGTCTATCATTGGAGTTGAGGCTACGCGGCAAGTCGACGACCCAAAGCTACCGATCGGCCATCTATTACGTGGACCTCAGCGTGCGCGGCGGCACACTCGAAGAGTCAATCGCACAGGCGCGCGAGCTCGATGCGCGTCGCAAGGCGGCGGGCTTCGACCAGGCCGCGCTGGATGCCGCTGCGCGGATCGGATTCAGTAACGGTACGTTCGAAGACAGTATCGAGGACGGGTCGGCTGTCGTCGAGGAGTTCTGCCCTGTTTCCGACCGTCCGAATGAAGGCGACGGCGGCAATGGTGACGCGACGCAAACGCCCGGCAGATCAGCCGATGCGGCCCCGGCCAGCCGTTCGACGCTGCGCGACAAGCTGGAGCGCAAGGCTGCGCTGCTCGGTGGAGCGGCGGCATGACGGCAACGTCCCGCTGGTCGTTCATGCTGGCGGTGGGGGCAACGGGCACAGCGCTCAGTCTGTCGATCCTGGCAGGCTGGCAGCGCGGCGGCTCGCTGCCCGAGCGCATCGCGTGGATTGCGATTGGCATGGTCCTCGTCACGAGCGCGCACCTGTTGCCGGCATTGCTCCGGGACGCGCCCATTCTCGTGCGTGGTACAGGTAGCCTGCTATGGGTCGCGTGTCTGACGACCGCCTGCTACGGGCACGGGATGTTCTTTCTGCTCGCCCAACAGCATGCCGGAGAAATACGAGCGGCGACCTTGACAACGGTTGGCGTCCCGACGTCCGGTCGCAGCCTCGTTGCCGTTATGAGGGATCGAGCTAACGTGACGCGCCAGCTAGCGTTCACGCAAACGCAGCGTTGTTCGCGTGACTGTCCCGGACTTCAAGCGCGTCAGGCCACGCTCTCGGCGAAACTCGATGCGCTCGATGCCGAAGCCAACGACGTCCAGCGTCGACTGGCGGCGGATGACCGGGTCACAGCGCAACGTGACGCACTCCTCGCCGATCCAGTCACGTCGCGGCTCGCGGCGTTACTCGGCGTGACTGTCGCGCGCGTCGACCTGCTCTCGGGACTCGCGTTTGCCTCAGTACTCGAATGCGTAGCCTGTCTGCTCTGGACAATTGCACTTCGCCCGTCGCCCGCACCGGCAGGGCTTCGCACCGTCACGCTGCCGCAAGTCACGCCTCCGTCCGAACCAGTCACGGAGGTGACTCGTGTGCCGCAGCCAGCAGCAACGACAGTCACGGCGGCTGACAAGGCGACTCACCGATCTAAAACCGTTAGTTCCGAAACCGTGACCGACAGTCACGCCGCACCCGGCGATCCTGTCGCACCGCCAACGGTCACTGCCTCCGACGACGAAATCGTGACACATCTTGCCCTGGAGGTCGCCGTAGGCCTTCTACGCCCCACAGTCGCCGGCATCCGTCGCCACCTCAGTTGTTCACAGGAACGTGCCGCAACACTGCGCCGCCAGCTTGCCAAACACAAGACGGCATAAGCCGGGCGTCCTGCCCGGCTTTCTTTCCACTTTCCACTCAACGCATCTGCCAGCGGGCGCACGCCTGAGGTGGACGCTCGTTTATTTTCCCCCGGAGAACGCCATGAATCTGCCATCCCTCCAGCACGCCCGTCCACGCTTCCGGCCCGGGCGGATCCTCGCCACGCCTGCGGCCGTGGAAGCCCTCACCGACGCGAACGTCCCGTTCATCAGTCTGCTGATCCGCCACGTTCTCGGCGACTGGGGCGATCTCGCCGAATGTGACCGGCAGCAGAACGCTCGAGAGGATACGAAGTCCGATATCGACCGATAACTCGGTACAACCTGCCTAACCGGCAGACCGTCTGGCTCATCACTGAGTGGGACCGTTCAGCGACGACGTTCCTGTTACCGGGAGATTACTGACATGCTCGTCCAGAAATTTCATCAGGGGCTTCGGCCCGGAAGACGGCTGACGTCCATCGGCTCCGGCAATTCGCTTTTCAGCCGTCAGGGCACTGGGATGGCGGCAGCACACTGCATTGCGTTGCGATAGCGCTTGCTTTGCTCGACAAGATTTGAGACCCCTTCTCGCTGCCCTATCACGACGAAGGTAACGAGCGAACCGTATGGGACCACGCGTGGCCGCACTACCAGCACGGGCTGACGCTCTCCGAACTGGCGGGCTTCGTTGCGGAGCTGAATCTCGGTTTGCGGACTGTTGAAGGCAACGGGCAGGCTTCCGGCCTCGTACGCTTCCGTGAACGCGAGTTGCATGCAGGCTGGCCCGTCATCATCGGCGGGCACCAGCATCTACCCGTCCAGTGCCACGCAGCGCTCGTCACTGGCATCGAAGGACATCAGCATGACCGCACCTGTGAGCCACACGCGCTGTTGCTACTCGATCCTGCCGGTGACGATCCCCGGCTGACGGGCTTCAATGCGCGCGTCGAATACCGCCCAGGTGAAGTGCTGCTCTATCACTCAACGGGTGCCGCATGCGCGGTGACGCCGGAAGGCGCGCTGTCGATTCGCACTAATGGAGCGCACACGAGAGCGTAATCAGCGCAGGCGGCTGCGTTGGATCTCAGGGGGCGTCGCCGCGTTCGCACGGCGTGCCCCGGTTGGTTTCAGCGATACCCGTCAAGCGGCGCAAACAGATCACCGAGTGTCACGTTCAGCGCATAGCAGATGTTCGCGAGCGTCTCGACCGACGGATTGGCGATGCCGCGTTCGATCGACGAGATGTACGTGCGGTCAACGTGCGCCTAGAAAGCCAGCGTTTCCTGGGACTTTTCGGCGGTCAATAAATGTCGAATATACACGTCAAAATAGAAAGAAAAGCTGCTGGTGGAGCGGCCCCTTGAGTGATGAGCCTCTCTTGCATCGAACGACCGCTTTCCCCACCACGAAGGAATCTCTCTTAACCCCTCTTTTCGGAGAAGCGATTCATGTCTTCATGGCATTACGAACAGCATGGCGAGCGTCACGGACCCGTGTCAGCCGACGATATCGCCGCCTTGGTGAACAACCGCGGAATCAATGCCCAGACGCTGGTCTGGCAACAAGGATTTCACGATTGGATGCCGCTGTCGCAAACCCGCTTGGCCACCCATCTGAGCAATGCAACGGCGCCACCGGCACTTCCGGGTAGCCGGATCAACAACGGCATTGTCTGGACACTGGCCTTCGCCCCTTGGCTTGGCTTGGCACTACAAGGCGTGCTCGCCGGAGTGTTTTCGGACAACGCCGCTGACTTGAGCAGCGCAGATCTGGCGCATTCTTGGTACGCCACGCTGATGCTCAACGTGGGCCTGAGCATTTTTGATGTGCGTCAGTTGAAGAAGGCGGGCGTGGACACGGCCCGGATCGACCGATTCGCCTTTCTGGTGCCCGTCTACCTGTGGAAACGATTCACGGCGGAAGCAGAGCCCTGCTTACTTCTGGGTTTGGATCGCAACATTCATCACCAGCTTATTTGTCGGCTAACAATCACAGCCTTCATTGGACGAGCTTATCTCGCTCGCATCGCCTATCCCATTCACCTCGCTCTAAATATCGGCGCTCAGTCAGCCCAAATTCACTAAATAGGATGAAGCATGAAAAATAGGCTCTATACGCAACTTGCCAAGATCGTGCTGTGTATTTCCATGGCGGCTGCTCTCGCCGCCTGCGGACACAGCGCTCCCTCGGAAAGCAACGCGAAGTCTGTAATCCAACAGCGACTGGCCGATTGCAAGTACTTTACGATCGACAGCTTCGACAAAACGAACGGTACTCCGATCGACGATAACGACTACAACGTCGACGTGAAGTACACGGTATCCCTGAAGCCAGGCAGCGACATGTCGGATCGTCTGAAAGAGGACGCAAAACTCTTTCAGCAGTATCAGTTGATCAAGGCGGACTACCGGGCACGCTTGGCTGCACTCCAGAAAGAGCACGATGGCATCGTAGCGGCTCGCGATGGCAAGGACCCTACCTACAGTCCGACAGCCGAAGATGCCAGGTTCGATCAAGTGAAAAACACTGATCCCGAACTGGGCAAAGACATGAGTGATGTCAAAGATATCGCCGCCAAGATCGGCCCGGTAAGTGGCTCTGGCCTGTTCCAGAAAGCGATCGCTCAAGAATGTCCAAACCTGCATGTCTCAAATGGATTCAAGCTCACGTTCTTCGGCCCCAATGTGGCGCTTGAGCAAATGGCTGATGGCATGAGCGCTGAGTTTACCGAAACCATCCCTATGGTTAGGACGGACAACGGGTGGCAGGCAACGCGGTAATCAGTTCACGATGCAATTGAGCCGGGATCCGGCCAGCGGGAATTGCAACGACAGATAGCAACGTGTAATGCCATTTGTGATATCGGACCGTGACCGCCCCCAAGCGAGTCACGGTTCGGTCCAACGAGGCCGTCAAGGGTCTCTTGAAAGTTCACGGACTCTTCTTTTTTTGCCGGTTCTGATCGTTCCCAGCAGAGGCACATCGGCATGTGTCGTCCCGCGTGGGGCAGCGAACGGCCACAAGGCGCCAATCGGTTTTTTCCGTCTCACGGCCGATGTCGGTCCGCGAACGGACGCTAGGCCGCCCGTGTTATGCAAGCGGGCACTGCAGGGGCAGGCGAAGGCTCAGCGCCGCAAATGTCAAGGCCAGCTATCGTGCAGGTCGCGCCTAAGCCCACGCCGCGCCTCGTAGCCTGAAACTTGCGTCGCAGCAACAAAAAGCCAGCACAAAATTCAGCGAGCTTTTTCATGATTTCGCTTTGCGCTAGGGCGTCGTGCTATCGAAGTTCGCGAACGGGGGATATTGCACTTCGCGCCCATGCTTTGTTTGCAAGTCCGTCCGATCCCTTCCAATGAGTGCACAAAACGTGTCAAGCGCTTGATTCAGCTCAGATATACCGACAGGCTCCCCATCTTTCAACCCGACTAGCCCAAGTTTCGAAAATCGATCAAGAGCCCATTTTTGAAGTATTGGACCTACGCTCAAGCGCGTCTTATCAGTAAGATCTGCGACACCGCTGTTCGACATGGCGTCGTACACACACGATTTCGCGTACGCGATCGATGTTTCATGTGCAATCGCAGCGATCGAAGAGTCTCCGTTTTCAATGTATTCTTCGGCGAGCGCATTGGCTTTCTGATCCAGTGTATTTGCTAACCGGATTTTTTTGATTTCTTCAGCCCGTACCTCTCGTTTCCGCCGTTCTTTGATGCGGTCGAATGGTGCCGTGATCGCGAAACCGAGCACCGCCAAGATACCTAACAATGCGAAAAATCCGAAAAAATAGACTGGCAGCCGGAGAAACTGAATCCAAATTGCGTCGGCTCCGAAGACCTTGCGCCAAACCGATTTACCGTCAGTAGACGAATCGACGGTGCGCAAGGGGATGGCTTTCATGCCCGCAATTTTTCCGGTGACATAAATCACGGGACGAACACCCTCTGCGCCCATTACAAGAATATTTATATTTATCGAATCGTCAGCATCGATGATGGCCGGTGTAATTGCGACATCGGAATTTTCCGTAATAAGTCGAACGTTGTCAGCGAGATATCGATTCGATGTTGTCAATGTGGGCTTATTCACGACCTGGCCGGAGTTGACAACAATACGAACAGGCGAATGTGGGTCAAAGTCGTCCAGCCGGATATCCGAATTGCCTTCGTTGCGCAGCGTTAGATCGACGGACCACAAGCTCTTCTTCGCTTCGCGCAAATTGACTCCAGCATAGGAAATGTCCAATCCACCAACGGGCTTCACGACGTCGAAAACCGGGCTCATGCTGTTGACCGTCGCGACCAGCGACGGCCGACGCTCAAAGAAAAAGCCTAGGTACACTGCGAGCGCAATGCTGAAGAACGTCACCACCGCCATGACGCCGGGTGATTTAAGCCAGCTCCAGGCGCCCGAAACCCTATCTCTAAGTGACAAAATTGCCCCCATGGCAAATGTAATAATTTCACAAAATCAAGTTGTATCGGCGGTAGGCATTAAGATTTCTGCCGGCCGATTGTTTCGGCACGCAATTATGACCGAATGCTACGGGACGCTGAATGTTTCGCACTCTGGCCGGGATATGGCGTCATGCGATTGCGCCTGTGGGGTATGACTTGCTTGTGGGCGTAGCCGTGGTTGCAATGCGTGGAACGCTGGCGCATCGCCTTGACACATTACGGCCTAAATCGGGAATGACCGGCTACGACGCCATACGCCAAAACTCTCTGACGGCACTAGCCGATTATGCGGCGCGCGCGATCGTCCTTGATATCGGTTCGCCGGACGGCGAAGTCTCTGGCGCGGGTTGACCTTGTCGGAAGCAGCCGTTGCGATGGGGCGAGCTCGAACGACGGTTCAGGGTCGTCTACGGAAGTTCAGCACGAGGCGACGCTTGGTCAATTCCAATCTGGAGTGAACTTCTCAATTCGGCCATGAAGCGTCGTTCACACGCGTCGTAGTTCTGGCATTCAGATGTCGGCTCCGCTCAGCAAGCAGCCATTCGGTTTGCGAAGACGAGATCCGGCGGCATGGGTCAGATTGTGGCGCCGTGCCGCGCGAGGGCGGCTCGGATATCTGCAAGCCCTTTCGCGCCCATGCGGTCGAGTTTAAGAATACCGTGGACAGTCATGGTCATCAACTGCGCCAGCGTCGTGATATTGGACGCGCGCAGGCTATTAGCGGTGTAGGTCGTCAAACCGATATCGTCAATCGTCAGGTGTTGCGCTTCGATCAACCTTTGCTGGCTCTCGGACGCTTCAATATAACGGTTAAGCGTCTCAATTGCGACGCGCGCCTCGGCGGCGCTTGCGACTTTCAGATTCAGTTCCAAGCTATGCTCCCTGTGGTGGTGGCGAGCTATTATCGTCGTTTATCGCCAGGTAGCGCGACGTTTTCGTTGCTTCGCGCGTCGTTTCATAAGAACACGATTGGTGTCGGTCGCTCGCTCGGTACCTTGCCGTGGGGCGGCTCCCCCGTTTCGTAAGAACGGAGCCATTCTCGCCTGTATCGTCGAGCAGCGACGTCCGCATTCGGCAGTGCTCGGGCAATTGCCGACGTCCGCCAGCGCGGCAATGTACTGACGGACTGACCGAACAAAACTCGTTCTAGGCCATTCCGCCGCAGCCGCGCTCTCGCAGTTGCTGCAACTTGCTGCTTCGTTCGACGCGGTCGCTCGTTGCGTGGGCGGCTACGGGGTACTAACGCCCCGCGACATTGACGCTCCGCCGTGGACTGCCGCTGATTCCGATGGCAACGACCGCGTTCCTACAGAAACACAAGTCAGTGAGCGAGGTCGCTAATGGCCGTGAAGCGACCCGTAGAGTCACAAGTCACGACATATCCGGCTTGCCTGGAGACTACTTGCTCGAAACGCTGTTTCATATCTGGCTCGCACGCTGCGTAAATCAACTCACCAATGTTCCTGTGCACTATTACACGGTTAGCTACGGTAGCATTGTCATCGCAAGTGAATGCTACGACGCGACATTGCTGACCTTCATGCGACATTCCGTAAGCCACGAAGTGAACAATATCGCCATCCAGATAGTCCTGCTGATTCTTGATCTGCATCGCCTTATCAAGTTCTTCAAATGAGATTCCGGCTTGCTCATCGGGCGCATTTTTCCTAAATGCCTTGCCCTTGTCCCACAATCGCTTGGATAATCTAAACTTACTTACAGACGAAGATTGAGCATCGTCGAGAAAAAACGACGCGAACAAAAAAGGTAACACATTGCGAAGCAGATTTTCTGAAAATACGTACTTATACAGATAATCGAAGGCAAGCGCATTGATTATGGTCCTTTCGACGCTTTCACTACGCAAGGGATGTTCAACGCAAATATCGAAAAGATCTATCGCTGCCGGGTCAACGTATTTTCTCTCCTCGCATTTTTTCGATAGATGTTCGACACTAAGCTCCGGTCGAGCTACGTAGAATTTCTTCGCTTCTTTAATGACATGACCAGCGATCACTGTGCCGCTCTTGCTCGACGCGACTGACGATGGAATCGATATAATTGGCGCTTTGGGTGGAACAATCCCTAAATATTCCAAGAGACCGAAGGGCGTCATCTTGAATGCCGTTATGTCATCATTTTTTAAGTATGGGTATCTTCCCAGCTCGGAATTGAGCTGAATGATGAATGCGCCATTACTGGATTTGCAGGCCAGTCGGAAGAGATTGGTGTCGAGTAAGAAGAACAACGTTATATTTATTCGGAAACACCGCAATTAAACCGCTATAAGGATAGTAACTACGTTTGATTGGTACCGCGCTCAGTTCAATCTGCTAGATAGAGTTCGTCCGACCGTGTATGAAAACTCACATACTAGCTCAACCCAGCCATCACGAGATAGGCTGCACGTCCAGAGCATGTGTTGGATCTACCGACGCGCAATCTAGTACCGGCAAGTCAGATTGATCGCCGCTTCGCGCACCCAGACAGCCGGCAAAGTCACAGGACGCCCCTTGAATCCTGGCCGCCGTCCCCCGCGTGGCCGCTATAGCGTTCTCGCCTAATGTGGTCCCACGCGCACCGATATTCTCAGCTGATGTGGTCTCGAAACCACCGATGTAATCGGACCCTGCGATTTATGTTCTCGAGCCGCTACACCTAGCTATGCGATGCTCCCCGCTATACTTACAACCACAAAAGACGAGGGGGCCACGATGGAAAGAATGACAAAGTTTCTTCTGGCGAGCTCAGCGCTTCTGCTTGCCGGTTGGGGGGATCAATCGCTGTCCGGCACGTACGCGTCGCACCAGCCGAGAAGCGTCGAGTTGATGCAACTTACCCAGACGCCGGATCACCACCTGACCGGTACGATCCGGCGGGCCGCACTGAACAACGACGGGCGTGTTGAGACCTCGACGATAAACGTCTCGGGCGCGGTGGATGGCCACAGTATGACCCTCACGCTTTTCACGACGCCCCTGCCTTTGGGTGAAAACTTCGGCGGAACGGTGACGAACAACGGGTTAGATTTCACCGTACCGACAACACCAGGCTCGGCCCAAGCTGGCGTCTCACACTTCGACCGAGGGAACATCGGCGACTACGACGCAGCGGTCAATAGGCTGACCCAAGCCGGAACCGCGATTCAGGCCCAATTGCAGCATGACCAAGACGTCGAGGCATTGAACCGTGGCGCTCAATCACTAACGCGGGACCTAGACGCCTTCATCAATCGCGCGCAACAAGTCATCTCCCGAACGCCACACGTCGTCGTGTTCTACCCCCATGCCGTTGCAGAAGAACAGGCGGAGCTGTCCTTGGCTCAGCGGTTGGCAACAGGAAACAGCGTGCAGCAAGGGGAAGCTCAAGCGGTCGTGGGGCAGATGCAAGCCGATCGAGCCGTAGTCTCAAATGGTGACGACGCTATTACCGATGCACTGCAAACGTTGGCACAGCGTGAGGCGACGTTGAATGCTGAGATCCGGCGGTTCAACGAGCGCTGCCTAGACGGGTCCACGGTGAAGCTCGGCGACGCAATTCCCGACATGGGGCCGATCAGAGCCGGCGCATCGGTGAACGCTTCGAGCCGGTCATCGAAGCCTGTCGTCTCTACAAAGTGGTGCCCGGACAGTCCAGCGCTGGCAACTCGGCGAACCTGGCGCGGTGGACGGGCGCTCGTTGCGGCGCCATGAGCCGCTCCACAAGCTTTCTGCCGATGAACGCGCTGAGC
>NZ_CADIKM010000037.1 GCF_902859895.1 Pararobbsia alpina | reverse complement strand
ACGCCGATGATAGTGCGGGTTCCCGTGTGAAAGTAGGTAATCGTCAGGCTGTTACACCCCAGAAAGCCCTGCTCAATCGAGCAGGGCTTTTTGCTTTGGTGCTCCGCAAAATGCCTTGGTGCTCCGCAAAACCCCAAGAACCGCAGGCGGAGCCAAGGCCTCAACGGCTCGAGGCGGACCGGTGGCGCAAATGAGTGGCGTGCGCGATTTTGGCCACCTACAATCCACTTACATTTTTGGCCGGGCTCGGCTGCCGGGAGCCGATATGAACGACGAAGATATGTACACGTGGCCAAGCACGCTGGATGTCGCCGCAACGGCGGCGCTTCTCGTAGAGACCTTGTCGCGAGTCGCGAAGGTCTTTGCGGTGATCGACCAGCAAGCCGAAGCGCGTAGCGTGGGCCTCGAAATGCGAGCGCTGACCATCATACTCTTCGGCAATCCCCGCGCCGGCACGCCGCTGATGGTCTCCGACCCGACCAGTGCATTCGACCTTCCGCTCAAAATCCTCGTGCTCGAAATGAAGGACGGTCATACCTTGGTGCAAATGCTGCGCGCGGAAACCTTCGTGAGCCGCTACGATGTGCCGGCGAACTCGGCCGGTGTTTTCACAGGTGCGGCGCGCCTGATCGACAGCACGTTGCTCAGCGTTTCGCGCTTGCCTTGAACCAGTCGGCCGTTGGCGCATCGGCCGGGAAATATGATTCGATTCGTAGCTCATGAACGGTCACGTCGTGCGGCGTGCCGAGTGTCGTGATTGTCGTGAACAAATTGAGTTCGACATCCTCTTTGCGAATCTTGACCGCGAGGAAGGGCAGTGCGCTCGAGTCGAGATTCGGCGTGCGCGTAGCCGCCGAGACGCCGGGCATCGCGAGCAGCTCGTCAAGCAGATGAGTCGCCTCGCTACCAGGGCCGTCTCCTATCGCTTCGCGCTGGATCCACTGTAGTGCATCGCTGGATACCGCATTCCAGTTGACGATATGACGTCGCGCACCTTCGGCCGACAGCGTCAGGCGAACCACATTCACTTCACCGCCACCTGGGATCGGTTGATCGGCGGGCATGTCGAGCAGCCATTTGAAGAACATGTTGGCGGGCCCGTTGGCCATCACCAGGTTCCAGAGCCGGTCGACGACAAGCGCCGGGTAAGGGGCCTGCTGCTCGAGCATCAGGTCGAGCGCATGCTTGACGGCCCCCAGCTCGGGATCGGACAGGCTGCGTTCCTGATAAGCCGGCGCAAACCCCGCACAGAGCAGCATCACATTGCGCTGCCGCAGCGGCATATCGAGCACGGTGCCCAGCCGCAGCACGAGCTCACGGCTGGGCTGCGCGCGTCCACTTTCGAGAAAACTGATATGGCGTTGCGAGACATCGGCCTCGGCCGAGAGCCGTAATTGACTCATGTTGCGCTTTTCACGCCAGTATCGAAGCGCTGAACTGAAGTCGCTGAAATAGCGTTCGCGCCCGGTTCGCGCGGGCGCGCCGGGGCGGGGAAGGCGGACGGCCTGTTGCTCGCCCGCGTGCATCCGAAGGTTTTCCATATGCGTGTCTCCCCGAAAAATCAAAAATGCTCGGTCGCTTGTGTAACAGAGCCATTCTCGGCATTTGGGCGCACCTGGTCGATTACCTGTGGGGTAGTCGAAACGCAGCTGATCGATTCTGAAGAAAAAGAGAACGGTCTACCACACTACTAGCGCGTAAACCAAGGCCAGGCAGACAGCTCCCTTTTTCAATGCCGACTCAATGAAGGATCTTCGCGAGGAATTCCTTCGCCCGATCCGACTTCGGATTTGCGAAGAAGGCTTCCTTCGGATCGTCTTCGACGATCAGCCCGCGGTCCATGAAAATCACGCGATGGGCGACCTTTCTTGCAAAGCCCATCTCATGCGTCACGCACATCATCGTCATGCCTTCCTGCGCGAGTTCGACCATGACGTCGAGCACTTCATTGATCATCTCGGGATCGAGCGCCGAGGTCGGCTCGTCGAACAGCATCGCGATCGGATCCATCGAAAGCGCGCGTGCAATCGCGACCCGCTGCTGCTGTCCGCCCGATAGCTGCCCTGGAAACTTGTCCGCATGCGCCTTGAGCCCGACGCGGTCGAGCAGCTTGAGACCCTTCGCCCTGGCCTCGTCGCTCGAGCGGCCGAGCACCTTGACCTGAGCGAGCGTGAGGTTCTGCGTGATGCTCAGATGCGGAAACAACTCGAAATGCTGAAACACCATGCCGACCTTCGCACGGAGCTTCGACAGATTGGTCTTGCGATCCGTCAGCGACTGGCCGTTGATCATGATCTCGCCCTGCTGGAACGGCTCGAGCCCGTTGACGGTTTTGATCAGCGTCGATTTTCCCGAGCCCGAGGGCCCGCAGACCACCACGACTTCGCCTTTGTTGACTTCGGTCGTGCAGTCGGTCAGTACCTGGAACTGCCCATACCACTTCGATACGTTCTTGAGAGAGATCATCGTGCGACCTTTTTCTGAAAAGCTTTGACAAGACTGGATGCCGTGACGCAGATGACGAAATATACCGCCCCCGCGAACAGGATCATCTCAACGTGTGTGCCGTCACGATCACCGATATTGGTCGCGGTGCGGAAGAAGTCGCCGACACCGATCACGTATACCAGCGATGTATCCTGAAACAACACGATCGCCTGGGTGAGCAGCAGCGGCACCATGGCCCGGAAGGCCTGTGGCAGCACGATCAGCCGCATCGACTGGCCGTAGGTCATGCCGAGCGCGAAGGAGGCGCTGGCCTGGCCGCGCGGCACGGCCTGAATGCCCGCGCGAATGATCTCTGAATAGTATGCGGCCTCGAACAGCGAGAACGCGACCATCGCCGACACCAAACGGATGTCGGTACTCGGCGAGACGTTGAGCAGCGATTCAAGCACCTGCGGCACCAGCAGATAGAACCAGAGCAGAACCATTACGAGCGGAATCGAGCGGAACACCGTGACATAGGCTTTCGCAAACCACTCGAGCACGGCTACCCCCGACAAGCGCAGCACGGCGAGCACGGTTCCCCAAGCGATGCCGAACGCGATCGCGAGCAGCGTGATCTTGAACGTGATGACAAGGCCGCCCCACAGCCCGGGCAGGGCGCCCGCAATACCGGACCAGTTGTATTCGTGCATTACTTGCCTCCGATATAGCCGGGCAGCCGCGTCTTCTGATCGACCCAGCGCATGAAGAACATCACGATGACATTGATCAGCGCATAGGCGAGCGTTACAGCGATAAATGATTCATACGTCTGCGCGGTGTAGTCGACGAGCTGTCTTGCCTGGGCGGACAATTCAAGCAATCCGATCGTCGAGGCGACCGCGGAGTTCTTGAATACATTCAGGAACTCGGAAGTCAGCGGCGGCACGATGATCCGGCAGGCGACGGGCATCAGCACGAAGCGATAGGTTTGCGGCAGGGTGAAACCCATTGCGAGGCCGGCGGCCCGCTGCCCCGGGGGCAAGGCGCCGATTCCCGCACGCACTTGTTCGCACACGCGTGCGGCCGTGAACAGACCCAAACACAGGATCGAGGATGAAAAAAATTGTGTCGACGGCGGTAACTGTTTGAATGAAGTGCCGAGTGCAGGGGGCAGCAATTCCGGTATGACGATGTACCAGATAAAGAATTGCACGATCAACGGAATGTTCCGAAAGATCGCGACGTAGACGGTACCGATGCCCGCGAGAAACCGGTTCGGCACCGTGCGCATCATGCCCATCAGCCCGCCGATGACCAGTGCGATGAGCCAGGCCGACAGCGATACGACGACCGTGTTGATCAAGCCGGCGACAAGCCAGCCGAAATAGGTCGTCGGCTCGCCGGTCGATACCGGCGTGAAAAAAATGTTCCAGTTCCAGTGATAGCCACCCATGACCAGATCCCTAAAGGAAGCGGAAGGGCATGCATGTCGAACATGCCCTCCACCTCGGTCAAACCCAAGTCGGATACACCGACGCCTGCCCGCTTAGTCGATCACTTTGTCGTTCGGGCTCTTGTACAGTGCCTTGATCTCCTCGCTTGGCGGGAAATTCAGGTTCAGGCCCTTGGGCGGGATCGGCGATTGGAACCACTTCTTGTAAATCGCATCGGCCTCGCCCGAGGTCTCGACCTTGGCGATCGCATCGTCGACGACCTTCTTGAACTCCGGGTCGCCCTTGCGCATCATGCAGCCATAGGCTTCATGCGATTGCGGCGTACCGACGATCACGAAGTCGTTCGGCGTGCTCGACTTTGCCCGCTCGCCCGCGAGCAAGGCATCGTCCATCATGAACGCGGCCGCGCGGCCGGTCGACAGCGTCAGGAACGACTCGCCGTGATCTTTCGCGCTGATGATGTTCATGCCCATGCTCTTATCCTGGTTCATCTTGCGCAGCAGACGTTCCGAGGTCGTGCCGGCGGTGGTCACCACCGTCTTGCCCTTGAGATCGGGGAAGTCCTTGATGCCGGAATTCGCGCGGGTCATGAGGCGCGTGCCGATCACGAAAATCGTATTCGAGAAGGCGACCTGCTGAGCGCGCTCGGCATTGTTGGTGGTCGATCCGCACTCGATGTCGATGGTGCGATTGGTCACGAGCGGAATGCGGTTCTGCGAGGTGACCGGAGTCAGCTTGACCTTCAGATCGGGTTTGTTGAGCTTGACCTTGACCGCATCGACGACCTTCAATGCGATCTCCTGCGAGTAGCCGATCACATTCTGCTTGTCGTCGTAGTACGAAAACGGAATCGACGACTCACGATGACCGAGTGAGATCACACCATCCGCGTCGATGCGCTGGAGCGTGGTCTGCTCCGCGTGTGCTGGCGTGACCGACGCGAGAATCAGGCATCCCGCGACCAGTGACGCTTTCCCCAGTTGAGTGTGCATGGTTTGCTACCTCGAAGATAAGTGGAAAACGCGAGCGACTGGGGGCACCGCGCGTGCTGGTCCGTCAGGGCTGCCTGCGCGGCCCGGCAAAACCGCCGCACCCCAAAAGGCGCGGCACGCTGCTTTCCCGGTCGCTCTGGGTCGGCAGGATACCTGATTGAAAGGCTATAGTCAGTTAATTGTAGGCCTAACGGCTGTGGTGCCCATGTCCACCCCTTGCTCGTCGCGCATTTCCTGGAGATCGGCCGCGAGCAGTTCGTTCATGCGTTCGCTGGTTTCGCGCGTGGCGATGACAAATCGCTCCTCGTCCTTCCAGACGGTTTCGAGCGCGCGAAACATTTCCTCGTCGTGCACGCGAAACAGGCGCCTTGCGCGCGCGGCAAGGTGGTCTTCAAAGCCGAGGCTCTTGAGCGCCTCTTCGCCAAGCTTGAGTCCGGCTTCGAACGTCTCGCGCTCAACGATGTCCGCCCCTTTGTCGAGCAGGCGATACGCGTGCCGGCGATCATAGGCACGCGCCAGAATCTTGAGATGGGGGAAGTGGCGGGTCGCGATTTCGACCAGTTTTTCCGCGGCGTCGCGGTCGTCGATGGCGACGACCAGCAGCTTCGCGTCGGCCGCGCCCGCTGCGCGCAGCAGGCCGAGTCGGGTCGCGTCGCCGTAGTTGACCCGCCGTCCGAAACGCCGGACCAACGCGACTTGTTCAGCGCTGGCTTCAAGCGTTGAAGTCTTGAACCCATTGACAATGAGCAAACGTCCGGCGATTTGTCCGAACCGCCCGAAGCCTGCGATGATCGCGTCCGGCCTTTCGTCGAACGCTTCATTCTCGGGTTCGGGTCCTTTGGCCGGGCGAGCCTGCATGCAGGCCCGCTCGAACAGAATCAGGGCGATCGGCGTCAGCGCCATCGACACGGCGACACCGACCGTGGCGAGCGCGGAGATATCCGTCGCGATCACGCCGGCCGATGAGGCGACCCCGAGCAGGACGAAGGCGAACTCGCCGCCCTGCGAGAGGGCGACGCCGACTTGTGCGGCCGTGCGCGCCTCAGCGCCGGAGAGCCGCGTGATGCCGAAGATCAGCACGGCCTTGACGATCATGAGCCCCGGCACGAGGGCCGCGAGCTGCAGGGGATGGTGCGCGACGAGCCTCAGGTCGACACTGGCGCCGACCGACATGAAGAACAACCCGAGCAGCAGGCCGCGAAACGGTTCGATATCGGCTTCGATCTCGCGCCGGAATTCGCTTTCGGCGAGCACGACGCCGGCGAGAAACGCGCCAAGCGCCGCTGACAACCCGACGGCCTCCATCAGCAGCGTGACGGCGACGACGAGCAGCAGGGCGGCGGCCGTAAAGATCTCGCGCTGCCGCGCGTTGGCGATAAAGCGGAAGACCGGACGAATCAGGTAGTGGCCGATCGCGATGATCACCCCCACGGCCGCCAGCACCCCGAGCGCACGAACCCACGCCGGGTAGGGTGTGAGCGCGCTGGGATTGACGTGGGCGATTGCGTCGCCGCCATGCGAGGCCGCGAGCAGCGGTAGCAACGCGAACATCGGGATGATCGAGATATCCTGGAACAGCAGGATCGCGAAGGAGGCCGTGCCAGTCGCGGTCTGGCGCAGATGGCGCTCCTCGAGCGTTTGCAGCACGATCGCGGTCGAGGACAGCGCAAGGATGAAGCCGAGCGCAAAGGACTCTTGCCAGAAGAGGCCGAGCGCCAGCCCGATAGCGCCGAGCACGGCGCCGCTCACCACGACCTGAGCGCCGCCGAGACCGAAAAACGACTTGCGCATGCCCCAGAGGATCGACGGGCGAACTTCGAGGCCGATCAGGAACAGCATGATCACGACGCCGAACTCGGCGAAATGCATGACACTCGTCTGGTCCGCGACAAAGCCGAACGCGAAGGGTCCGATGACCGCGCCGGCGATCAGATAGCCGAGCACCGAACCGAGTCCGAGCCGGGTCGCGACAGGCACCGCGATCACGCCGGCGCTCAGGTAGATCACGGCTGTCTCCAGCAAACTAGCTCCTTGCATGAATGGCGCGTCCTTGTAATCAGGGTTGTCGATAACCCCTCGAATGGCGGGCGGTGTGTGCTTTGCGCTGACGAACGCGGCGCGAATGCGTATGCTATCTGAACAACAGCTTACACAAAGGATACGGCCCCGGCCGCGCCAATCATCGATCGGCGTGCGGCTTTGGGCTGGCGAATGCCGCCTGGCGATACGAAGCGGATTCTGGCTTGCCCGACCGAAGACGGCCGCGGGAAGCGAAAGCGAACCCCGCTCGTTCACGGCCCGTACCCTGTACGGCGACCGCCCTGACCGGGCTTCTCCTGCTACTTCGGTTCTCTGGTGAGGATGGGTATGTTGATCTTTTCTTCAAGTAAAGACGATCGCGCCGCTCCCGCATCCCTCGGTGCCAACCTCGACGAGGCCGCTGCCGCGCGGGCACCTGCCGTCTCGCCCAACTGGCGCGAGCTTTCCAGAAGAGAAGAGTCAACCAGTCCGTCGCGCGCCATCAGGCGGGCGTGCAGGGCACAGTCAAGGCCGGTCAGGCTGCGCGAGCCAGTACCGGGGCTGGGGCGACTGGGGGTCATGGGCGTATGGGTCTGGTCGATGGTCGAATTGCCGGCGGAACTCGCGGTCGACGCATCGATCGTGCAAGTTGCCGCGCTCGCTTTTTCCAAGCTCTGCCTGACTCTGCTGGCCGGTGCGGTGCTGACAGGCAACGTGCTTGCGCGCAGGGTGTTTCTTTTTATCTGCTGGCTCAGCGTTCTCGCGATCGCGCCGGACTTGCCGTTGCAATTTCGCTACGATCGTACGGATTTCCTTCTCTCCGCCGTCGAGTGCCTGACGAAAGTGCTGACGATCATCGCGTTTGCGTTGCCGGGGCTCAACTACAAGGTCGCCTTCGACGATCACACACGGCTCGACGGCCGCCGTTGAAGAGGCAAGGGCGGCTAGCCTGGTCCGAGCCCGATCACACCGGTCGCGAACAGCGTGATCTGCAGCACACCAAACAAGGCGATCAGCAAGGCGCCGCTGAGTGCAAGACCACGCTGAGCGCGTTCGAACAGGCGCTTGAGGCGCGGCCGCGTGAGCATGAGCGCGGTCGTCGAGGTAACCCCGAGACCGATCAGGCCGATCGTCGCTGCCACGCCGAGACCGATCGAAAGCGCGGCGAGCGCGCCCGCCCAGAATACGTGGGAAGTGCTCGCGATCAACAGGACGAACAGGGCGCCCGCACAGGGGCGCAGCGATGTCGCCAAACCTAGTCCGCGCACGCCTCGGTAGGGAACCCCGGTTGCCGGCTGGGTGGTCGCAGACAGGCGACGTGCTTGCGTGCGACCGTCCGGCGAGCCCTTCGACGCGCCTTTGAACGAGCCGATCGGCGACAGTGCCGAGCCCAGATAGGTATTGCCCGACGATTCATCCGATGCGTCACCGTCGCGTGGCATCGTCGCGAACTTGAGCGGGGTATCCGGTGTGCAGCAGTCGCGGCCGGTCACGATTCGAAATGCCGCAACCAGGCCGACGACGACGAGTGCGATATTGCTGATCAACTCGAGCGGACCCGCACCCGTCATTGCGCCGTTTGTCGCGGCCCGGGAAAACAGCACGACCGCCCCGACCAGCACGATCGCCGTCAGCGACTGGCCGAGTGCGATACGCAGCGAAAGCGATAAGACTTCGGTACGGCGCGCGCGTCGCGTCGCGAACTGGCTGACCACGACAAACTTGCCGTGTCCCGGCCCGAGCGCATGCAGTACCCCATAGCCGATGCAAAGCCCGAACAGCTCGAGCGGCGTCAGCCACCCGCGCCGCGCTGCGGTCCCGGCCGGCGCCGGCGTCGACCGGCTGCCGAGGTTCTGCAGATCGACCACACGTGTTTGCAACGCATCGTTCATTTCGCCCTGCAGGACCAGTACCTCCCCGATCAGCCGGCGGACACCATCGGGTAGCGGCAGGGCATGGGAGGGTGCGGGCTGCTGAGGGGTGGCGTCATCGGGGATGCCGAACACATCGGTTGCGTGCGCCACGGGTGTCATGGCCGCCATACCGAGCGTCAGGACCAACAGGAAACCTGGGAGGTGCGAGGTCTGTCCGCGCCCTTTCCGGCTCAGTGTGCTCAGCATGCGATCCTCGCGGCATTCGGGAATACCGAACCAAAAAACACTGGATGATCGCGGTCCGGTACGTTGGTGATGTGACACCGGGCGGCGGGTGGGTCGAGTTGCACGCCGTCGGCGCGCATTTCGAAGGCGACGAAATAGTTTTCGTCCCAGACACCGAACTGGAAGCCGGACACCGGCAGATCGACCGGTTCCTGCAAGGGCAGCACGAAGGTATAGACGAGTTTTCCGCCACGCAGCGCGACACTGAAGTCCTTCGGCTCGCCTGTCGCCAGTCGTTTGCCGTTGACGAATATGCGTGTGAAATAGTCGACGCGCTTCAGCGAGTCGAATGCGGATTGCCGGAACGTGTCGCGGTCCTTGTCACTGAGCACGGCATCGGCCGGATAGTGGCTAAGGTCGACCGAGAGCATTGCCGGAAAGCCCTTCGTGAAGGTCCAGTCTTCGCGAAAGCCGGTGACCTTCTGTTGCTCGAGCTGGATCTGTGCGCCATAGGTGATCCAGACATGCGGATGCGCATCAGCGGGGGACGGCAGGCACGCAAGGGCTGCAAGCGCTGTGAGGCCCGCCGCGGGCAGCAGGCGCCGGAACTGAATGGGCATTGTTTTTCTATCGCTCCGTCCGTGCCAGTTCGAGTACAGAATAGGAAAGCACCGAGGCGCCTAGTTAAACATAGCGCCCCGACGCTGACAACTTTCACCCTTCATCTCCCCGGCCGCTCGGCACCGAATACATGCCCGTGCTGCGGAATTGCGAGGGACTGATGCCGTAGGTCCGGCGGAACACCTTCGCGAAATAGTTGGGGTCATCGAAACCGCAGTTGGTCGCGATCGCCTTGATGCTGAGCGTGCCGCTCGTGAGCAGTCGCGCGGCACGCCGCATGCGTTCGAGCTGTACGAACTCCGCCGGCGAACTGCCTTCGCAACTGGCGAACACCCGCGTGAAATGAGCACGGCTCAGGCCCGCGAGATCGGCGAGCATCTGCACGTCGAGATCGCTTGCGAGATTCTTCCGGATATGCATGACCACGCGTTCGGTCAGCCTATGCGCACTCGTACGGCTGGCGGTTTCATGAGGGCCGAGCAGGTCGTCGTAGAGCGCCATGGTCGCCGCATACGCGCGCGCCGATGCTTCGCCCGGAGTCTCGAGCGCGCTGTCGTTGAGTTCGAGGCTGCATTGCGCGAGGTGATCGATCGTCGCGGGCTTGAGCCTGAACACAGGCCCGATCGCCGCGATGATCGCGTGATGGAGGCGCAGTGCCTCCTGCCCCGTCATGGCGATCCAGAAAAACTCCCACCGGCCACCATCGTCCACCCAATAGCGATGATGGTGGGGAATCACCACCAGCATCGTCTCGCCGGCACGCAACCGGTAGTGGTGGCGTTCATAGTTCAACCGCCCCTCGCCCGAGATGGTGTGCTGCAACACCGAGAAAGGCATGGGGCCACGCAGGCGGCCGTCCCAATCGTAGGCGCGGCTCGTGGCGATTTCGTGACCCGTGCTGGTCGGCATCACGTGCAGGCGGTCGCGCCGTTGCGGCAGCGAAATCGGCCGGCCGAAGGGACCGCGCTCAATCAGTTTTTGCAGCACAGAATTACCCATGTAAGCACAGTTTCCCTCTGGTCAGGCCCGGGTCGAGTCGCTCAGAATGACGTCACACAGGTGGGCATGGCCTGGTCATTGTGACCCGGGTCGGGGAAAGCCCACAACCTGCCGAAGTACTTCCGGGCGCGGCTGGCGCCTCTGCATGACTCACCATCTCCAAGGAGAGCATTTTGACTGCTCCATTCAAGATCGCGATCATCGGTGCGGGAAGCGTCGGATTTACCCGTACTTTAGTCAAGGATTTACTCAGCGCGCCAGCGCTCCAGGACATCGAGATCGCGCTCACCGACCTCAACGAACACAATCTGTCGATGATCCGGCAGATCCTCGATCGCCTGGTCGCGGTCAATCGCTTTGCGACGCGCATCACGGCGACGACCGACCGGCGCAAGGCGCTCGAGGGCGCGCGCTATGTGATCAATTGCGTGCGTCTCGGCGGGCTCGAGGCCTTTGCCGACGACATCCGGATTCCGCTCAAGTACGGCGTCGACCAGTGCGTGGGCGACACGATCTGCGCGGGCGGCATCATGTACGGCCAGCGCTCGGTCAATGCGATCCTCGATTTCTGCGCGGACATCCGGGACGTCGCCGAACCGGGCGCGAAGCTGCTGAACTATGCCAACCCGATGGCCATGAACACCTGGGCCGCGATCGACCACGGCGGGGTCGACACGATCGGGCTGTGTCACGGCGTCCAGCACGGCTGGCGGCAGATCGCCGAGGTGCTCGGCGCGGAGAATCCGCACGACGTCGAATACATCTGCTCGGGCATCAATCACCAAACCTGGTATGTCGACGTGCGCTACAAGGGCCGCCGCGTGACGAAGGAAGAACTCGTCGAGGGCTTCGCGCGCCATCCGGTCTATTCGCAACAGGAGAAGGTACGCATCGACGTGCTCAAGCGTTTCGGCGTCTACTCGACCGAAAGCAACGGGCATCTGTCCGAGTACCTGCCGTGGTACCGCAAGCGCCCCGAGGAAATCACCCAATGGATCGACATGTCCGAATGGATCCATGGCGAAACAGGCGGGTATCTACGGGTATGCACCGAGGGTCGAAACTGGTTCGAGGAAGAGTTTCCGCGCTTCCTGGCCGAGGTCGAGAAGCCGCTCGATCCTTCGCTGCGCAGCGACGAACATGCGAGCCATATCATCGAAGCACTCGAAACAGGCAAGGTGTATCGCGGCCACTTCAATGTGAAGAACAAGGGGCTCATCACGAATCTGCCAGATGATGCAATCGTCGAGACCACGGGTTTCGTCGACCGCTTCGGTCTCAATATGGTCGCCGGGATCACGCTGACCGACGCATGCGCGACGATCTGCCAGGCCTCGATCAATGTGCAGCGTATGGCTGTGAAGGCCGCGGTCACCGGTGACGTCGAATTGCTCAAGCTGGCGATGCTCAACGATCCGCTGACCGGCGCGATCTGCACGCCCGATGAAGTCTGGCAAATGGCGGATGAGATGTTGGTCGCGCAGGCAAAATGGTTGCCGCAGTATGCCCATGCGATCGACGGCGCGAAGCGCCGGCTCGCGGCATCGACCCTCAGGACGCGCGACTGGAAGGGCGCGGCGAGCGTACCGGTGCGCTCGGTCGAACAGATGCGCGAAGATCGCGCGCAGCGTGCGGGCGGCGTCGCGCCGGACCGGCAGGTCGTCGCGTGAACTCGGGGCGCGGACGGCCGGCGCAGCCGGCGTCTCGCGTTCGGATGCTTCAGATGCAAGGAACAGGGGACAGCACGGCGACAGAAAGCGTAGAGACAAAGTGCACCCGACAAAGCGCACACGACAAAGACTGGAGACACTCAATGAGACTGTTCAAGATCGGGCTGCTGGTCGGCTCGCTGCTCGCTTCCCTTGTCGCGGCGCCGGTGCGTGCTGAGCCCGTGACCCTCCATTTCTGGGTAGCGTGGGATGCCGAGCAGGCCGACGCGATTGCCGCGACCAAGCAGATCGCCGCGTTCGAGCAGGCCCATCCGGACATCAAGATCGACATCCAGAACATCGCGTTCGGCGCACTCCACGACAAGCTGATCACATCGATCGCCGGCGGCGATGCCCCCGATCTCAGCTGGGGCCTGATCGAATGGCTCGGCGAGTTGAACCGCATGAACGCGCTCGCTGATCTGACGCCGTACGCGGCGAAATGGCCCGACCGCGCACAGATCTATCCGAATGCATTGAGTGCCGTGACGGTCGACGGCAAGCTCAGGGCCTTGCCGCATTACCTCGGCATCCGGGGGCTGCTCTATCACGAGGACATGTTCAAGAAGGCCGGCATCGATACGCCGCCGAAAACCTGGGACGAACTCATCGCCGACAGCCAGAAGATCCGCCAGGCGACCGGCAAATCCGGTTTCGGCATCGCGGGCACCGGTGTGCGTTCTCCGCAGGAACTGCTGATGTTGCTCGGGCAGAGCAATGCGACACTGGCGGTGCGTGAGAGCGACGGCAGGTACAGGAATACCTGGAGCGACGATCCGAAGCAACTCGCCAACGCGACGCAGGTGTTCGCGTTCTACAAGACGCTGCTCGACAAGCAGGTCATCTCGCCGCAGGCGAGCAGTTGGGGCTACGAGGAAGAGGACACGAATTTCTCGCTCGGCCAGTATGCGATGGTCGTCGATGGTTCGTGGATGAAGAACCGCGCCGAGCAGAGCCCCGAGCAGATGAAGGATGTGAAGATCGTCGCGCCGCCGTACAGCCAGAAGCCCGCGACGTTCTTCGAAATCAACCCCTTCTTCGTCTACAAGGGCAAGCACGAACAGCAGGCGTGGGAGTTTGCCTCGTTCATGCTGAGCAAGGACTATCAGAGTGCGGTGCATGGCGAACGTTCGCCGCGGCAGGACGTGGTCAGCCAGACCAAATGGGGTCGCGACTTCACGGTGCTCGCGCCCACGGGCATCGGCTTTCCGCCGGTCGCGCTCGGCCCGATCACTCGGGCCATGGAAGAGTCGATCGGCCGTGTATTGCTGAAGAAGGAAGATCCGCAGGCGGTCGCCCAATGGCTTGGCAAGGCGATCAACAAGGCCTTGCGGCAATCCGGCGAACTCAGCGTCAACTAAGGGCGGCGGCTTCGGATGCTGCACGGGCATCCGGCTTCCCGGTGGTGCGGCGGTTCGCCGTTGCCGATGCTGTCGGTTTGTCACGCCGGGGTTGGGGCCGAATGGTGACCCCGCATGGTGGCCCGGATGCCGGGCGATGCGATCGTATGAGCTGCGGAAGTCTGTGCTTGAACGAACTGGACGAATCCTCATGAGACGAGCAGCGCTCGATGCAGCCGTTGGCGTGCCGGCACGCGATGCGGCCCGCACGGCACCGAAAATCCGCAGCCGCGCCGCTCAGATGCGGCGCACCGCCTGGTTCTTCGTCGCGCCCGCGGCATTGTTCTTCCTGATCCTGATCGCCTTTCCGCTGCTCAGCGTGCTATGGCGCAGCCTTCAGTTCGCAAGCCTGACCAATCCGACGGTCGCGGGTTTCGCCGGGCTCGAGAACTACCGGACGATTCTCGACGACGATCAGTTCTGGCCCGCGCTACGCAATACCTCGATATGGACGGGCGTGTCGGTCGCCGGCGAATACGCGCTCGGGCTGTTGTCGGCCGTGGCGCTCGCGCAGCCGATCCGGGGCAGGGCGATCTTTCGCGGCGTGATCATCATCCCGTGGGTGATCCCGATCGTCGTGGCGGGGCTCGACTGGACCTGGATGCTCACGCCCGACTATGGCGTGATCAACCTCTGGCTCGTCAAGCTCGGCGTGCTCGACAAGCCGCATTTCTGGCTCGGCGACATGGGCACGGCGTTGTTCACGGTGACCTTCGTCAATATCTGGCGCAGTTTTCCGTTCTATACGATCAGCCTGCTCGCGGCATTGCAAGCCGTGCCGCCCGAACTCCACGAGGCGGCTGCGATCGACGGCGCGGGGCCGATTCGGCGTTTTTTCGCGATCACGATGCCTCACCTCAAGACGGTATCGTTCACGCTGATCTTCATCCATGTCATTTGGACCGCGATCAACTTCGATTTCATCTGGGTGATGACCGAAGGCGGCCCGCTCAATGCCTCGCTGACCTTGCCGATCATGATCTATCGCTATGCGATGCAGGACTATGACATCGGCGCAGCGTGCGCGCTTGCGAGCATGTCGATGGGCTTCATGGCGACGGCGTTCTTTGTCTACTACTACGGCGTCATGCGGCGTTCGAAAGGGGGTGCGCGATGATCATCGGCAAGACGCAACAGCTCACGGGTGCCGCGCTGACCTATCTGACGCTCGGCGTGCTCGCGGTTTTCTGCCTGTTCCCCTTCCTGTGGATGCTCGACACGGCACTCAAGCCGCTCGACGAAATCCGCAGCGTCGCGCCGAGCTTCCTGATCGCACATCCGACGCTCGACAATTTCCGCCACGTGCTCGTCGACAGCCCGTTTCTCGGCTATTTCGGCAACAGCGCGATCGTCGCCTCGTTCTCGACGGTCATCACGCTCATTGTCTCGACGTTCTGCAGCTACGCCCTGAGCCGCTGGCCGACCTTTCTCGCCGCGCGCTCGGTGGGCGCAGCGCTGATCGTCTCGCAGATGATCCCGGGCGTGCTGCTGCTCGTGCCGATCTACATGCTCATGCAGAAGCTCGACCTGCTCAGCACCTATGCGTCGCTGATCATCGTCTACTGCACCTTCATGATTCCGCTCGCGACTTTCATGCTCAAGGGCTTCTTCGACGCCGTGCCGCGCGAAATCGAGGACGCCGCCGAGATTGACGGCTGCGGCCGGCTCAGCTTCATCGCGCGCGTACTGCTGCCGCTATCGGTGCCTGGCATCGTCGCGACGGGCGCATTCGCCTTCGTGGCGGCCTGGAACGAGTTCATGTTCGGCTACGTTCTGATCAACGACGACGCGCGCCGTACGCTGACCCCCGGCATCATGATTTTCCGCGGTGCGCACGTGACGGACTGGGGCGGCCTGATGGCCGCGTCGGTGCTCGCCGTGGTCCCTGTCGCGCTATGTTTTGTATATATCCAACGGTTTCTGGTCGGTGGGCTTTCGGCGGGCGCGGTCAAGGGCTAAGCTTCAACGCCTGCGCAAGATTGAGACACTCTGCGCAATGGGTGTTTAAAGCAGATGCCGCGCCGAACCGCTTCTGGCAAGATGCGGTCTGCACGATTTCTTCCTGGGGTATATATTTTCTGGATGAAAAACATACCGGACCCGCAGTCCGCCAGCACATACGTTGCCCCCGATTCGGCTCGCCCTTGGGATGCCAGACTCGCCCGCTGGCTCGTGACACCCCTCAAGCACCCCGCATTACGCCCAACCACCTGACCACGCTGCGCTTACTGATCGGCACAGCCTGTGCCGTCGCGTTCAGCATGGGCGGGTATGGTTTCGCGAACCTCGGGGCCGTGCTCCTCATAGTGTCGAACTTCGTCGACCATACGGATGGCGAGCTTGCGCGCGTAAGCGGCAAAACAAGCCGCTTCGGTCATTTTTACGACTTGGCTTGCGATGCCTTGGTGACCGTCGCCTTGTTCGTCGGCATCGGGATCGGCGTCGGTAGCCAGTATGGCGACGTCACGCTCGCGGGCCTCGGCGCCTATGGCGGCGGCTTGCGCATCGCACCGATCCTGCTCGGCTGGTTGGCCGGCGTGGCGGTCGCGCTCATTTTCGCGCTGCGCCTGCTGATCGAGGAACGCGAGGGCAAGGCGGGTACGAAGCAGGCCTCGCTTGCAGGCTTCGAGACCGAAGACGTGCTGTACCTGATGCCGCTCGTCACGCTGTTCAATGGTATGTATGGCTTTCTGATCGCGTCGGCGGTCGGTGCGCCGCTGTTTGCCCTCTGGGTCGTCTGGGACTTCCTGCGGGTCAGGCGACGCGCGGCGAGCGCGACTCGAGCGGGTGGTTATGAGGGCGCCCGATGAATGCTGTCGCTGAAGTGAACAATGCGCCTGAAGCCCCGCGGGGGGGCATTCTGTCCGAGCTGCAAGGCCCCGTACCGCGCGACACGTTTCGTGAGCAGGGCGCTTTCCTGTATCTCGACCGCTTCCTGCCTGAAGACGTCACCGCGAGCCTGATCGCGGGTACGCGCGCGGTCGAGGGTGCGGTCAACCGCAACTACCTGCCAGGCCACAAGCAGGGTGGCAGCGTGAGCCGCCACAAGATAGACGAACTCGCGCCCGCGATCGCCGAACTGTACCGATCGCCCGTACTGATCCGCTGGCTCGAGACGCTTTGCGGCGAATCGCTCCAGCCTTCGCCCGAGAACGATCCCCACGCCTACGCGCTCTACTTCTATACGAAGCCTGGCGATCATATCGGCTGGCATTACGACACCTCCTATTACGAAGGGCGCCGTTACACGCTGCTGCTCGGCGTGCTCGATGAGTCGTCGTGTTTCCTCGAATACCGGCTGCATACGCGCGAGACGGGCGTGCCAATCGTCGAAGACGCAGTGCAGATCCCCCCCGGTGGCATGGTGTTCTTCGACGGCGACAAGCTTCATCACCGGATCACGCCATTGCGCGCGAACGAGCAGCGCGTGTCGCTGACGTTCGAATACGTGACCAACCCGCATATGCGGCCCTGGCAGCGTTTCATTTCCAATATGAAGGATGCAGTCGCGTATTTCGGTTTCCGGCAGGTGTTCCGGCAGATGCTCGGCAAACGGACCTCGTCGGCATGACGCGCGCGGCATGGCTGTTGTTGTCGCTAGGGGTGGCCCTGTTCATCGGCTTGCTCGCCTGGCAGGGCTTCGCGCCTCTCGCATCGGCGCTGTCGCTCGCGGGCTTCTGGGTGATCGCTGTCGCGGGGTTCCATCTCGTGCCGTTGGCGCTCGACGCCGCGGCGATCCACGTCCTCGGCCCGCGCGAACGGTCCTTCGCCGATGCGCTGCGTGCACGCTGGGCGGGCGAGTCGGTCAATAGTCTCATGCCGGCCGGCCAGATCGGCGGACCGGTGCTGATGGTTCGCCATCTCGCCCAGCTCGGTGAGACACTCGTTGAAGCGGCCTCGATGATCACCATCAGCACGACGATGCAGACCGCCGCGCAGGTCTTGTTCTCGCTGACAGGTCTGTTCGTGCTCGGCGTTCACGCCGTCTCGCACAGTACCGATGTGCTCTGGATGGCCGGCGCGAGCATGACCGCCGTGCTCGCCGCGATGATCTTCGGTTTCTATCTCGCGCAGCGTCGCGGACTATTCGGCTGGCTCTCGCGGATGGTTGCGAAGTTTGGCGCAGGGCGCGACTGGTCCTTGCTGCTCACCAGCGCCGCCGCGGTCGATGCGCGTGTGCACGCGCTGTATCGCGAACGTGCGAAGGTGGCCGCCAGCTTCGCGCTGAGCCTGAGCGGATGGGTCGTCGGTACCTTCGAAGTCTGGCTTGCGCTGCGCCTGATCGGCCACCCGGTCGACTGGAGCGACGCGTTGATGCTCGAAAGCCTCGGGCAGGCGATTCGCGGTGCGGCCTTTGCCATTCCCGGCGCGCTCGGCGTTCAGGAGGGCGGGTATCTGCTGCTCGCGCCGCTGGTGGGCCTGCCACCGGAAGCCGCGCTCGCCGTGTCGCTGATCAAGCGCGCGCGAGAACTGCTGCTCGGCTTGCCGGGTCTCGTCTACCTGCATTTTTCGGAACGCGGGTGGCGGCGCGGCGTGGCGCGCCTGCAAACCACGGACTAGCCGCATAGCCGCAACGATTGGCCGTGCCCGGGGACCGCGGGCCGGTCGAATGGCCGGTGCACCCGCCGGCCGGTTTCCATAATTAGCATTAATGAGTGGCGAACCGGGTGGCCGGTCCGGCTGCTTGTTTGAATATCACTGAATAGCCGGCCACACGCGTCAGTACAAAACAGGGAGAACACACATGCGCGCGATCATTCTCGCGGCGGGCCTCGGCTCACGCTTGTTGCAAACCGGGGATCGACAGAGTCCGAAATGCCTGCTGCGCTTCGACGGCATGACGCTGCTCGAGCGGCATCTGCGCCTGCTGCGTTCGCACGGCGTCGTGGAGGTCGTACTCGGCCTCGGTTTCGAATACCAGCAGGTCGACGCGGAGCTCGACCGGATCGGCTGGAGCCCGCGGCCGTCGATCGTGATCAATCCTCAATACGATCTCGGCAGCGTGCTGACCGTCCATACCGTCGCCGAAGCGCTGACGGCCGGCGGCGACGTGCTGTTGATGGACGCGGACGTCCTCTACGACGAGCGCATACTCGAACCGCTCGTCACGGGTGTCGAAGCGAACCGCTT
Source organism: Pararobbsia alpina (assembly GCF_902859895.1). GTDB lineage: Bacteria > Pseudomonadota > Gammaproteobacteria > Burkholderiales > Burkholderiaceae > Pararobbsia > Pararobbsia alpina. The sequence continues at coordinate 21,432 of NZ_CADIKM010000037.1, read as the reverse complement.
GTTGATCGACCGCGGTTTCGAGGAGGGTGACGAACCGGTCAAGCTCTGCGTGCGCGATGGCGTGCCGGTCGAGCTGCGTAAGCAGGTCGCCGCGAACCTCGCCTACGACACGATCGGCGAATCGGTCGGCTTCTTCCGTTTCACCGAGGCGGCCGCGCGGCGTCTTACCGAAATCGTCGCGGGCTATGTCGAGGGCGGCCGGGCCAACCTGCCGCACGAAGAAGCGGTACGCGATCTGCTGCTCGAACAATTCCGCACGCCCCGGCATGTCTTCGACATCGCCGATGTGACCGGCGCCCCCTGGATCGAAATCGATTTTCCGAATGACATCCTCCGCGCGGCCAGCGAAGTCCTTCCCCAACTTGAACCCCTGCCGTTGGTGACTCCATGAACGCCCCCGATAACTTCACCACCTTGTCCGCCTCGCGCGCCAAACGGCTGCGCGACATGCTGCTGAGCCAGGAACTCGAATTCCTGATGGAAGCCCACAATGGCTTGTCCGCGCGGATCGTCCGCGAGGCCGGCTTCAAGGGCATCTGGGGCTCGGGGCTGGCGATCTCCGCGCAGTTCGGCGTGCGCGACAACAATGAGGCGAGCTGGACCCAGGTGGTCGACATGCTCGAGTTCATGGCCGATGCGAGCGATCTGCCGATCCTGCTCGACGGCGACACCGGCTATGGCAACTTCAACAATATGCGCCGCCTGGTCCGCAAGCTTGAGCAGCGTGGCATCGCGGGCGTGTGCATCGAAGACAAGCAGTTTCCGAAGACCAATAGCTTTATCGGCGGCGAACGCCAGCCGCTGGCCGAGATCGACGAATTCTGCGGCAAGATCAAGGCCGGCAAGGATTCACAGGATGATTCGGACTTCTGCGTCGTCGCGCGCGTCGAGGCACTGATCGCGGGCTGGGGCATGGAGGAGGCGCTCAAGCGCGCCGAGGCCTATCGTCGGGCCGGCGCCGATGCGATCCTGATCCACAGCAAGCTCTCGCGTCCTGACGAGATTCTGGCATTCGCGCACGAATGGGCCGGCCGTGGCTCGCTCGTGATCGTGCCGACCAAGTACTACAGCACGCCGACCGATGTGTTCCGCAAGGCCGGCATCAGCACGGTGATCTGGGCCAATCATCTGATCCGCGGTGCGGCATCGGCGATGCAGTCGGTCGCGCAGGAGATTCACGACAGCGAGACGCTCGTCCACGTCGAAGACCGGGTTGCCTCGGTCGACGAGATCTTCCGTCTTCAGAACGCGGACGAATACACGGAAGCCGAGCGTGTCTACCTGAGCGCCTCGCAAGCGCCACGCGCGGCGGTTGTGCTCGCGGCGAGCCGCGGCGCCGGCCTCGAGACGCTGACCGCCGACAAACCGAAGGTCATGCTGCCGGTCGCCGGCAAGCCCCTGCTGCGCTGGTTGGTCGACGGCTTCAAGAAGCACGGCGTGAACGACATTACCGTCGTGGGCGGCTATCGCGCGGACGCGATCGACACGGCGGGGATCAAGCTCGCGATCAACGAACGGCATGCGCAGACCGGCGAGCTCGCCTCGTTTGCCTGCGCGGTCGACAAGCTGCGCGACGACGCGGTGATCTCCTATGGCGATCTGCTGTTCCGCAGCTATATCCTGCGGGACCTGCTCGATTCCGAAGCGGACTTCTGCGTCGTGGTCGATTCGTCGGCCACGCAGGCCGGTGCCGACGGTAGCGGTAACGAAGCGGGCGCCGCCAGCGGCGCGCGCGATCTGGCCTTCTGCTCGAGCCCCGACACACGCGAGCTGTTCGGCCAGCGCGTACTGTTGCAGCGTGTCGCCCCGGCCGTGAATCCGATCGAACCGGCGCGGGTCGACGGCCAGTGGATCGGGCTTCTGAGCGTACGCGGCAAGGGTCGTGAACGCCTTCAGCAGAAGGTCGCGGAACTGCGCGCGCGCAAGGATTTCGACAAGCTCGATATGCCCGCGCTGCTCAACGCGCTGGTCGCGGCCGGCGAACAGATCGAAGTGCTGTATGTCCACGGACACTGGCGCAACGTCAACGATCTCGAAGACTTGCGCCGTGCCGCCGATTTTGCGCACGCGCAGACGCCGTTTGCCGATTCGGGTACGGGGCAGGGCAATGATTGAAGCGCATCAATTTGTCGATGCGGCACGCGAGCGGGGTTTCGACTGGTATGCGGGCGTGCCGTGCTCGTATCTGACGCCGTTCATCAACTACGTGCTGCAGGACGAGAAGCTTCACTATTACTCGGCGGCCAATGAAGGCGACGCGGTTGCGCTGATCGCGGGCGTTACCCTCGCGGGCAGGCGCGGCGTGACGATGATGCAGAACTCGGGGCTCGGCAATGCGGTGAGCCCGCTGACTTCGCTGACCTGGACGTTCCGCCTGCCGCAACTGCTGATCGTCACGTGGCGCGGCCAGCCCGGCGTCAGTGACGAACCCCAGCATGCGCTGATGGGTCCCGTCACTCCCGCCATGCTCGAGACCATGGAGATTCCATGGGAGAGCTTTCCGACCGAGGCCGAGGCGATCGGCCCGGCGCTCGATCGGGCTACAGCCCATATGGACGCGACGGGCCGGCCGTATGCGCTCGTGATGCAGAAGGGCAGTGTCACATCGTATCCCTTGAAGACGCAGGCGGAGCGTACGCGTGCTGCGCACATATCGGTCGAGTCGCGCTTGCAGGGTGTCGCACCCGATAGTCTGCCGACGCGGCGTGATGCCCTGCAACGCGTGATCGCGCATACGCCGGTCGATTCGACCGTGGTGCTCGCTTCGACGGGCTTCTGTGGCCGTGAGCTCTATGCGCTCGACGATCGGGCGAACCAGCTCTATCTGGTCGGTTCGATGGGCTGCGTGACGACGATAGCACTGGGCCTCGCACGGGCGCGTCCGGACCTGCGCGTGGTCGCGCTCGATGGCGACGGCGCCGCGCTGATGCGCATGGGTGCGATGGCGACGCTCGGCACCTACGGACCGCCGAATCTCGTGCACCTTCTGCTCGATAACGCGGCCCACGATTCGACGGGCGGACAGGCGACCGTCTCGGCACATGTTTCATTCGCCGGCATTGCCGCGGCCTGTGGTTACGCGATCGCCCTCGAGGGCGACGACCTCGATCTGGTCGACCGCCTGTTCGATGCACCGCCCGTCGGCGGTGCGCGCTTTGGCTGCCTGTTGACGCGTCCCGGTTCGCCCGATGGATTGCCGCGGCCTTCTGTGACGCCGGTCGAAGTCCAGAAACGGCTGGGTCTTCATATCGGCGTCGGTCACACCGATCTTCCGTCGCAGGCGGTCCAGCCTGCGACATCTCTGCCTGGAGCGCATTGATGCTGTTATTGAATCCCGGTCCGGTGACGTTGTCCGAGCGTGTGCGGCAAAGCTTGTTGCAGCCGGACCTGTGCCATCGCGAACCCGAGTTTTTCGATTTGCAGGATGAGGCGCGCACGCGTCTGCTCGATGTCTATGGGCTCGCCTCGAGCGAATGGGCACCCGTGCTGCTGACCGGTTCGGGCACCGCCGCGGTCGAGAGCATGATCGCGGCGCTGGTTCCCGAGCACGGCCGTCTGCTTGTGATCGAGAACGGCGTGTATGGCGAGCGTGTTGCACAGATCGCGAAGCAGTACCGGATCGACTACGAGGTCGTAAAACACGACTGGATGAGTGCGCCGGATCTTGCCGCGATCGCCGGCCGCCTCGACAGCGCGCAGAAGCGCTTTACCCATCTGGCGGTCATTCATCACGAGACGACGACGGGCAGGCTCAACGATCTCGCCGCGTTGGCTGAACTGTGCGGCGAGCGCCGTATCGGCATGCTGGTCGACGGCGTCAGCAGCTTCGGTGCCGAAGCCATCGACTTCACCCACCCCGCGCTGGCCGCGGTCGCGGCGAGCGCGAACAAGTGCCTGCATGCGGTGCCCGGCGCAGCCTTCGTGCTGGTACGCCACAGTGCCCTGGAACGTGCGGCAAGCCGCACCTACTACCTTGACCTGGGTCGCCTCGCGAAGCTCCAGGCACAACGCAATACGCCTTTCACGCCTTCGGTGCACGCGTATTACGCATTGGTCGAGGGCTTGCGCGAGCTCGAAGACCAGGGCGGCTGGTCAGCGCGTCACGCGCAATACCGCGCGCTCGCCGATCAGGCGGGCACCGGCTTTGCTACGCTCGGTATCGCGGCGGCATTGCCGGCTGAAGAGTGTTCCGTCGTCTTGCGCGCTTACCGTCTACCGCCCACAATGGGCTATTCGCGGCTGCACGACGGGCTCAAGGCTGAAGGCTTTGTAATCTACGCGGGGCAGGGCGGACTGTCCGCCGAGATCTTTCGGATTTCCACGATGGGCAGCGTGCGGGCTCCCGACGTCGACCGTCTCGTGAGCGGGGTTGCGAAGCTGCTGGGCTGAAGCGGGCCGGATCTAATGCGGCCAGACGATGAGGGACGACGAATCATGCGCAAAGTGCTTCCGAGGATCGACCGTCCGGCGCAACTGCATGCGCTGTCGCGGTCGGAATTGCAGCAGTTGGCCGTGGAGTTGCGCGACTTCGTGCTCGACAGCGTGTCGCGCACCGGCGGTCACCTTTCTTCGAATCTCGGCACGGTCGAACTTACGATCGCGCTTCATCACGTCTTCGATACACCCGAAGACCGTATCGTCTGGGATGTCGGACATCAAACCTATCCCCACAAGATCCTGACCGGGCGCCGCGAGCAGATGGCGACGCTGCGCCAACGCGGTGGCATCTCGGGTTTTCCGCGGCGTACGGAGTCCGAGTACGACGCCTTCGGCACCGCGCATTCGAGCACCTCGATCTCGGCCGCGCTTGGCATGGCAGTCGCAAGCAAGTTGAAGGGCGAGGCGCGGCGTGTGGTGGCGGTGATCGGCGACGGTGCGCTGACGGCCGGCGAAGCATTCGAGGCGCTCAACAATGCGGGCGTCAGCGACGTGCCCTTGCTCGTGATCCTCAACGACAACGAGATGTCGATCTCGCCGCCGGTCGGCGCGCTGAACAACTATTTGGCGCGGCTCGTCTCGGGGCGCGTCTATACGAGCGCGAAAGAAGGGATGCGACGCATTTTGCGCCGTTCGCCACCGCTGCTCGAATTCGCCCACAAGCTCGAGGAACATGCCAAGGGCCTCGTCACGCCGGCCACGATGTTCGAGGAGTTCGGCTTCAATTACATCGGGCCGATCGATGGCCACGACCTCGATTCGCTGATTCCCGCGCTCGAGAATCTCAAGCGGCTCGATGGTCCACAGTTCCTGCATGTGATCACCCGCAAGGGGCAGGGTTACAAGCTCGCCGAAGCCGACCCCGTGCTCTATCACGGCCCGGGCAAGTTCAATCCGCTCGAAGGGATCAGGCCCGCCGCGCCGCGCCGGACGTACACGGCAGTGTTCGGCGAATGGCTGTGCGACGAAGCCGCGCGCGACGTACGCGTGGTCGGTATTACGCCTGCGATGCGCGAAGGGTCGGGTCTGGTGGAGTTCGAGCAGCGTTTTCCCGCGCGCTATTTCGATGTCGGCATCGCCGAACAGCATGCGCTGACGTTCGCAGGCGGCATGGCGACCGAAGGCCTGAGGCCGGTCGTCGCGATCTATTCAACCTTCCTGCAGCGTGCCTACGATCAGTTGATCCACGACATCGCGTTGCAGAACCTACCCGTGCTCTTCGCGATCGACCGCGCGGGGCTCGTCGGCGCGGACGGCGCGACGCATGCGGGTGCCTACGATATCGCGTATCTGCGTTGTATCCCGAATATGACGGTGATGACGCCGGCCGATGAAAACGAATGCCGGCAAATGTTACATACCGGCTTGCAGATCGATGGGCCTGCAGCCGTGCGTTATCCGCGCGGTGTCGGGCCGGGTGTCGCGATCGCTTCGGCATTGACGGCCTTGCCGGTCGGCAAGGGCGAGATTCGCCGCCAGTCGAATGCCGCGCGCGGCGAGCGGATTGCGATCCTCGCGTTTGGGGCGATGCTCGCGCCGAGCCTCGCGACGGCCGAGCACTTCGATGCGACCGTCGCGAACATGCGCTTCGTCAAGCCGCTCGATGTAGAACTGGTCCAGCAACTCGCCCAGACTCACGATCTGATCGTCACGGTCGAGGAAGGGGCCGTCATGGGTGGGGCGGGCTCGGCCTGCCTTGAAGCGCTTGCCGCACACGGTGTGCGGGTACCGGTGGTACAACTGGGCTTGCCCGATGCATTCGTCGATCATGGCGACCCCGCCGAGCAGCTCGCCTCGTGCGGGCTCGACGCGGAAGGGATCACCGCGTCGATCCGCCGGGCGGTCAAGGACAAGCTCGCGAGCCCGCCCGTGCGGACCGCGCCGGGGAAGCGCCAGGCCACGGGCGGCGCCTAGCCGTACGACTACTCGGCCGGCCGCTGACCGTGAAGACGGTCGCGCCGGGCGCGCGCGGCGCGTGCCGACTTGCGCGGCGTGCCCATCAGGACCGGCTGGAAGAACACAGCCCCGATCAGCGTGCACAGCAGGGAGAGCGCGAGCAGCTTACCCATGCTCGAGGTGCCCGGATGGTGCGAGAGCCACAGGCTGCCGAACGCGACCGCGGTGGTTCCCGCCGACAGGATCACCGCCTGTGTCAGGCTCGACTGCAGCAGCTTCGTCTGGCCAGCCCGCCACGCCATCACGTAGTAGATCTTGAACGCGACACCGACACCGAGCAGCAAGGGCAGTGCGATGATGTTCGCGAAGTTGAGCTGAAGCCCGATCAGCTCGGAGATCTCAAGTGTTACCGCGGCCGATACGAGCAGGGGGACCAGAGTGCGCAGCACGTCTGAGAAGCGGCGCAGCGCGAGCCATAGCAGGATCGTGATGGAGACCAGGGCCAGTATCGCGGCCTGGATGAACGCGTGGACGATCACGTTGGCGGAATGAAGGATCGAGATCGGGCCGCCGACGACATCGGGTTCCGCGGCCAGCACGGCCTTGCTGAACGTCCGTAGGACCTCGGTATCGTTGGGGCTCTTGCCGGGGGCGGCACGCGGCGAGATTTGCACGAGCGCGCGGCCGTCCTGGGTCAGCCATTGCGAGACGATGTCTTGCGGGAGTGAGCCGACCGCGATCGAGGGCTGCGGATTGAGCGCCGTACGCAATTGGCCCAAGGCGATCTGCAGCGGCAGGGCGATCGCATGTTCGGCCCGGTCGCGGGTCGCCGCATCGCTCTGCGCGAGCTTGCGCAACGAGGTGGCGAGATGCTGGGCTTCCTTCGCGCCGGGTCCCGGATGGTCGAGCGCCGCGTTTTCGAGTTGGCCCGCGGCAAGCTTCAGGCTCGAGACTCGCGCCCCATCGCCCATCGGCTGCGCGCGCGGCTGGGCGAGCACACTATCGAGCTGCGCGGCCGCGGCGGCGATCGCCGCGCGCTTGGCCGCCTGATCCTCGGGCACGAAGCTGTTGAGCGTCATCACGCGGCCTACCTCGGGCAGCGCGCGAAGCTTGCCGGCCTCGGTTTCGGCGGCACTCAGCGAAGGCTCGAGGATGCTCACATCGTTGACGCCCGCTTCAGGGGAATCGGCGAGGCGCTGCAGGGTGCGCATCGACTCCGTGTGCGGATCCTTGAGGTCGAGTGCGTTGAAGTCGAAGTGCAGGTGCGTGAGCATCGGCAATCCCGCGATCACGAGCACGAGCGTGCCGATCAGCAATGGCTTGCGATTGCGACTCGTAAAGGTATCGACGGGTGCAAGCCAGTGGAAACCCGGCGCCGCCGGTTCGCCGCGCGGCTTGAACACCGCGATCAAGGCGGGAAGCAGACAGATGCTCGACGGAAACGCGACGAACAGGATGCCGACCCCCGCGATCTGGCCGAGCTCGGATACCCCTCGATAGGCGGTCGGCAGGAACGAGAAGAAGCTAGCCGCGGTGGCTGCTGCCGCGAGCGTCAGCGGCATCGCGATCGATTTCGCGGCCGCGAGCAGGGCGGGTTCGAGTTCGCCATAGAGATGGCGTTCCTCGCGATACCGTACGCCAAACTGAATTCCGAAGTCGACCCCGATGCCGATGAACAGGACCGCGAACGCGACCGAAATCATGTTCAGCGCGCCGACCATCAGCAAACCCGCCGCGGCGGTGATCACCAGGCCGACGATCAGCGTCGTGAACACGGCGATCACCATGCGGCGCGAGCGCACCGCGAGCCAGAGGATCACGAGCACCGCGAGCAGCGTGCCGATCGCGTTCGGAATCGCGCCTTCGCGCACCGAGCCGAATTCCTCGTCGGCGAGCGGTTGCGAGCCCGTCAGGCTGACCGTCGCGCCATAGCGCTCGGACAGGTGGAGGTCGACGGCCGTTTGCCGGATCTTCTCCGAACTCGCGGCGCCCGCCTCGAGCGCGCTGTAGTCGAGCACCGGCTGGACCTGGACGAAACTGCGCGCCTTCGTATCAGGGTCGACCAGCGCGCGCCACGACATCGCCGCGGGCTTGCCGGCCAGCACCTCGTCGATCGTGTCGGCACTCGTGCCGAGCAGCCTGGCCATCCCGCCGAGCTGCACCTGGCCCGTCTGCAACGGGATCTGGAGCGTCACCGACAGCAGGCTGGACAAGCCGCCGAGCGTGGGGTCGCGTGCGAGGCGGTTCAGCAAGGGGCGCGCATCGCGGAGCTTGCCCGTCAGCTTGACGACATCGTCGGTCGAGGCGAACAGCAAGCCGTTGCGCTCGAAGAATTCTCCCGAGCCCGGCTGGCTCACGCCGTTGAACGACTGCTTGTCGGCGGCAAGACGCGTCGCGAGTTCGCTCGCGGCACGTCCCGCGAACTCGGCGGCGGGCGCCTCGACGACGGCGAGCGTGACGTTCGAGCGCTGGGGGAAAGCCTTGTCGATGGCATCGCCACGCGCCTTCCATTCGGGGCTCGTGTCGATCAGCGCGCCGATGTCGGTGTTGATCGCGAAGTGCCTCACCGCATAAAAGCCACTCGCGATCGCGAGCAGCAGCCAGGCGGCGATGACCAGGTAGGCGTGGCGCATTGAAAAGCGAACGGTGCGCACGATCAACGAAGTCAGCATGCGGCGGAGTCCTGAAATAAGGTGGCTGAAGTCAAGCGGCAAACGGCCGCTGACGGCAAGGTGGCGGTTGCGGCGCGAGGGCCGATCCGATGGCGTAGATGCGGGCCGGCCCGCCAGCGGCTAAAATGTCACGAAGCCGACCGCTAGGGAGCGAATGGCCTTGAAATCGTCGAACTCAATGAAGGTCGATTGCATCTAGCAGGAACGGAGTAATGAGAAGACTAATCGTAGCATTGGTGACAGTTTGCACAATAACGGCGGCCCATGCGCAGGCAGGCAAGGTCGCGCCGAACGATACCGTGCGCCAGGCCGTCGAGACTACCGTCAAGGCGGCGAAGGCGGATCCGGCGGCGCGCGACGGCGATCTCAAGGCGACCGTCAAGATTGTGCAGGCCAATTTCCTTCCTTACACGGACTTTCAGCGGACCACGCGCATCGCCGTCGGCCCCGCCTGGAATACTGCAACACCTGAGCAGCAAAAACAGCTGTTTGAACAGTTCCAGTTGCTTTTGGTGAACACTTATGCGCTCCAGCTGACGCAAATTCGGGGCCAGGCCGTCAAATTTCGGATCGATCCACCGCAGATGGGTGCCAACGGAAAGGATGCGGTCGTGCAGAGCGCGGTCACCGGTCTGGACGACGATCTTCAGGTGGGCTACCGGCTCGGCCTGACCAATGACGGCTGGAAGATCTATGACATCGACATGATGGGCGCCTGGCTGATCCGGGTCTATCAGCAGCAGTTCGCTGGCGAGATCGCGCGGGGCGGTATTGACGGGCTGATCAAATTCCTGGTGGCGCACAACGCCCGGGTTGCGCAATAAGGCGCGGATTTCCGGTATTTGCCCAGGCACGACAAAAATTTGCCCGCCGCATTAATGGACAAACTCTGTACGTTGCCCGCAACCGGAGGCCCGGCCGACCGGCAATATTCGCCTGTGGGCGTTACAATCACGGATACTTCTGATTACTGGTCGTAAGCTGGCGAGGCAGGATGACTGCCTCGCCGATTTTTACAGACCGATTTGGGTTCAATGCGGAGACCTTAATGCAAGTCATTCTTGCTCAACCTCGTGGATTTTGCGCAGGTGTCGTTCGCGCAATCGAGATTGTCGAGCGCGCGTTGCAGAAATACGGCGCGCCGGTCTACGTCAGGCATGAAATTGTTCATAACCGGCATGTGGTCGAATCGCTGAAGGCGAAAGGCGCGCGGTTTATCGAGGAATTATCGGAAGCGCCGCCGGGAGCCGTGACGATTTTCAGCGCTCACGGCGTGGCGAAGGCCGTCGAACAGGAAGCCGAGGCGCGCGGGCTCAAGGTATTGAATGCCACCTGCCCGCTGGTTACGAAGGTGCATATCCAGGGCAAGAATTATCTGGCCAATGGCCGCCAGGTGATTCTCATCGGCCATGCGGGCCATCCCGAGATTCTTGGTACGATGGGGCAGATCGACGGCCCCGTGCATCTCGTGCAGACCGAAGAGGACGTCGAGAAGCTCGAAGTCAATGTCGACGAACCCGTTTCCTATGTGACGCAGACAACGCTCTCGGTCGATGAGACCAAGGGCATTATCGGCGCGCTGCAAAATCGCTTTACGAATATCATCGGTCCCGATACCAAGGACATTTGCTACGCGACGCAGAATCGCCAGACGGCTGTGCGCGAACTCTGCGAGCGGGCCGATGTCCTCCTCGTGGTGGGCGCGCCGAACAGTTCGAACTCGAACCGCCTGCGTGAAATCGGCGAGGAAGTCGGCGTACCGAGCTATCTGCTTGCCGATGGCAGCGAACTGAAGCACGAATGGGTCAAGGGCGCGAATTCGGTCGGGATTACCGCGGGTGCGTCCGCCCCCGAAAGCATGGTCGAGAACGTGATTGATGCGCTGCGCCGGCTGGGTCCGGTCGAAGTCACGATCATGGACGGCATTGAAGAAACCATTCAGTTCCGCCTGCCGGCTGAATTGATCGAAATCGCATCGGCCGAGCCGAACGCGGCGGCGAACTGAACCAAAGGAGTTTACGTGGGGATTCCCTTTCTGCAACAAGCCTATGTCGGCGCGTATCTGCTGAAGCAGCGCCTGACCGGTGTCAAGCGTTATCCACTGGTGCTCATGCTCGAACCGCTGTTCCGCTGCAATCTGGCGTGTAATGGCTGCGGCAAGATCGATTATCCGGATCCCATCCTGAACCAGCGTGTCTCGCTGGAGGACTCGCTCGCGGCGGTCGACGAATGCGGCGCGCCGGTCGTTTCGATCGCAGGGGGGGAGCCCTTGCTGCACAAGGACATGCCCGAGATCGTCAAGGGCATCATTGCACGCAAGAAGTTCGTCTATCTTTGCACGAATGCATTGCTGCTCGAAAAGAAGATCGACGATTACGAGCCGAGTCCCTTCTTCGTCTGGTCGATTCACCTCGACGGCGACAAGGAGATGCACGATCACTCGGTGAGCCAGGAAGGCGTCTACGATCGTTGCGTCTCGGCGATCAAGCTTGCGAAGTCGCGCGGTTTCCGCGTCAACATCAACTGCACGCTGTTCAACGATGCCGAGCCTGCACGCGTCGCGGCCTTCTTCGATACGGTCAAGACAATGGGCGTTGACGGCATCACCGTTTCGCCGGGTTATGCCTACGAACGCGCGCCGGATCAGCAGCATTTCCTGAATCGGGAAAAGACCAAGCACCTGTTCCGCGACATCCTGCGTCGCGGCCATGGCGGCAAGGACTGGGCGTTCAGCCAGTCGGGCCTGTTCCTCGATTTCCTGGCCGGCAACCGCAGCTATCACTGCACGCCTTGGGGCAACCCGACGCGTACCGTGTTCGGCTGGCAGCGTCCGTGCTATCTGCTGGGTGAAGGCTATGCGAAGACCTACACCGAGCTGATGAATTCGACCGATTGGGACAAATACGGCGTGGGCAACTACGAGAAGTGCGCGGACTGCATGGTCCACAGCGGCTTCGAAGCGTCGGCGGTCAACGAGACCGTTGCGCATCCCTTGCGGGCCCTCAGCGTCGCGCTGCGCGGCGTGAGGACCGAAGGCGCCTTTGTGCCCGACATCAAGCTCGACAATGCGCGGCCCGCCGACTATATGTTCTCGAAGCACGTCGAGATCAAGCTGTCGGAGATCAAGAACAAGAAGGCTGCCAAAGCACCGGTCGCCGAAGCGGTCGATGGTTGAGGCAGGCATCGCCCGGAAGGCCGGCGCGGCATCCGAGCCGCGGCCCGGCCGATGTGATACGGCCGCGCGAGCGGCCGTATTGCCGTTACCGACATTCGCGTCGGCCTTTTCCCTCTCTATGTTTTTCGTCTACTCATGACGGGACCTCGTGTACTGGTCACCGGGGCGTCCGGCTTTGTCGGCTCGGCCGTCGTGAAAGCAGCGCTCGCGCGGGGCTACCGGGTGCGCGCGATGGTGCGCGCGACGAGCCCGCGTGAAAACCTGAACGGGCTCGACATCGAGGTGGTCGAGGGCGATATGCGCGACCCCACCGCGATGGACCGCGCGCTCGACGGCATCGAAGTGCTGTTCCATGTCGCGGCGGACTACCGGCTCTGGGCACCGGACCCACGCGACATCATGCGTTCGAACGCGGACGGCACGCGTGTCACGATGGAAGCCGCGCTGCGCCGCAAGGTCGAACGCATCGTCTACACGAGCAGCGTCGCGACATTGCGCGTCAAGGGCGCGACCGCGCCCGTCGATGAGACCTCTCCGAACGAGGAGCACCACACCATCGGCGTCTACAAGCGCAGCAAAGTCGCGGCCGAGCGGATCGTCGAGAAACTTGTCGCCGAGCAGGGCTTGCCGGCCGTGATCGTCAATCCCTCGACGCCGATCGGCCCGCGTGACATCCGTCCGACTCCGACGGGCAGGATCATCGTCGAAGCCGCGCTGGGCAAGATCCCGGCTTTCGTCGATACCGGCTTGAACCTCGTCCATGTCGACGACTGCGCCCAGGGGCATCTGCTCGCGCTCGATCGCGGTAATGTTGGCGAACGCTATATCCTTGGGGGCGACGACGTGCTGCTGCGCGATATGCTTGCGACCATTGCACGGCTGTGCGGTCGCAAGGCGCCGAGTGTCACGTTGCCGCGCTGGCCGCTGTATCCGCTGGCGCTCGCCGCGCAGGGCGTGGCGAAATTCACGGGCAAGGAACCGTTCGTCACGGTCGACGGCCTCAAGATGTCGCGTTACCGGATGTTCTTTTCATCGGCGAAAGCCCAGGCGCAACTTGGCTACACCGCGCGCCCCTATGCCGAGGGCCTGCGTGATGCGATCGAGTGGTTCCGGGTCGCCGGCTACCTGAGCTGACCATGGCCGGACTGATTGCGTTTGTTTCCCTGTGTATCTGGGTCTACCTGCTGAGCGCGCGCGGCGGCTTCTGGCATGCGGGCGATCGGGACGACTTGCCCGAGGATGCGGCGCGTTTCGTCGAGCCGGCCCACTGGCCGCCGGTCGCGGTCGTGATTCCCGCGCGTAATGAGGCGGGGTCGATCGCGCAGACGGTCGGCAACCTGTGCCGCCAGGACTATTCGGGTGAGTTCCGGATCATCGTCGTCGACGACCAGAGCACCGACGGTACCGCCGAACTCGCGCGTGCCGCGGCCGTGCAGGCGGGTGCCGGCGACCGGCTCACGGTGCTCAGCGGCGCGCCGCTGCCCGAGGGCTGGACCGGCAAGCTCTGGGCCGTGCGCCAGGGCATCGAACTGGCGTGCCAGTCGCACAAGCCGGACTGGTTGTTGCTGACCGATGCCGATATCGCGCACTCGCCCGACAATCTGCGGCAGCTCGTGACGCGCGGCACCCACGACAAGCTCGTGCTCGTCTCGCTGATGGCGAAGCTGCGCTGCGACGCATGGTTCGAGCGCGCGCTGATTCCCGCCTTTGTCCTGTTTTTTCAGATGCTGTACCCGTTCCGCTGGGTCAACCAGCGTGGTCATCCGATGGCTGCCGCCGCGGGCGGCTGCATGCTCGTCAGGCGCGAGGCGCTCGAAGCAGCGGGCGGCATCGAGTCGATCCGCGACGAGATCATCGACGACTGCGCGCTCGGCGCGAGGATGAAGCTTCGCGGCCCGATCTGGCTCGGCCTGACCGAACGTGCGCAGAGCGTGCGCCCCTATGACAATCTGGGCGAGATTCGGCGGATGGTGGCGCGTACGGCTTATGCGCAACTCAAGTATTCGCCGCTGCTGTTGCTCGGTACCTTGCTGTCGCTGTTCCTGACTTTCCTCGCGCCCCCGCTGATGACTATTTTCGCAAGCGGCTGGCCGCGGTTTTTCGGCCTGCTCGCATGGATCGGGATGAGCGTGTCGTACCTGCCGATGCTCAGGTTCTATGGGCGTTCAGGATGGTGGGCGCCGATCCTGCCGGCGATCGCCGCCTTGTACTCGGCCTTTACGCTCGATTCGGCGATTCAACATGCGAGGGGGCGCGGCGGCATGTGGAAGGGCCGCGCACAAGCGAAGCGCTGAGGTCCTCGCTGGGGTCCTTCTATGCAGCGGTCGCGAAGCCGAAGCCCGCGCCGATCCTGCCGCGGCCCCGCGTCAACGACTTCTTTGCGTGCGCCGCATCTCGCGCGACGGCGAGCAGTCCCGGCAACTGGCCGGGGTGCCTGAGCAGCGACTTCAGGACCGCACCGATATCGGTCGAGCCATCGGCACGCATGCCGGCGAGCGCCGCCTCGGGCAGCGAGCGTTCGGCCGGATCGATGACCACGCGGCAACAGACGAAAGGCAATTCGCGCGCATTCGCCAGACGCGCGACCACCTGCGATTCCATATCGGCCGCGATGGCCCCGGTCGTGCGATTGAGTGCATGTTTGCCGGCCGTGTCGACCACCGGCTCGGGAACCCCAGCGATGTCACCATAGCGTGCCTCCGGCAGCAGGGCGCGCAGCGTTTGCGACCAGCGCGTGTCCGTTTCGAAGCGGCGCTTGGCGCTGATCACCGAGCGCGCGATCACCCACGTACCGGGCCGCAGATCGTCGACGAGTCCACCTGCCGTGCCAAAGCTCACGACACCTTCACAGCCTTCGGCGAGCGCGGGCACGAGGATATCGGCAAGCGTCGCGTTCTGCTGGCAGATCACGGTGACACCGGCTCCCGCCGCGATGCGCGCTTCGAACGCGAGGCCCGTGACGACGATGATCATGGGTTCAGGCTCACATTCCGCATGGAATTGGGCACGCGTTGCGCACGGTCAGGTTGCGATAGCGCGCCAGTGCCCACAGCGGGAAGAACTTGCGGTAGCCGTGATAGCGCAGATAGAACACGCGCGGAAAGCCCGTCGCGGTGAACAGCGCCTCGTCCCATAGGCCCTCGTCGTTCTGCGTGTCGAGCAGATACTGGATGCCGCGCGCGAGTGCCGGATCATGCTCGTAGCCGGCTGCCATCAGGCCGAGCAGCGCCCAGGACGTCTGCGATGCCGTGCTCGGTGCGGCTTCGTAGCCTCGATAGTCGAGTTTGTAGCTCTCGCCGTCTTCGCCCCATCCGCCGTCCGGGTTCTGGATCGACAGCAGCCATTCGGCACCGCGGCGCAAAGCGGGTGCACCGGGTTCGAGTCCACCGCCGCGCAGGCCGCACAAGGCCGACCATGTGCCGTAGACATAGTTCAGGCCCCAGCGTCCGTGCCAGCTGCCGTCGTCTTCCTGGTCGTCGATCAGGTATTGCAGCGCGAGTTTGGCCGATTCCTGGCGCTCGGGCTGTTGCGGCAACTGGGCGAGCATCGACAGGCAGCGTGCCGAGACGTCGACGGTCGGCGGGTCGAGCAGCGCGCCGTGATCGGAGAACGGTATGTTGTTCAGGTACAGATGGGTGTTCTCCGGCTCGAACGCACCCCAACCGCCATTGCCGCTCTGCATGCCGATGACCCATTCGCAGCCGCGGTCGATCGCGTTGTCATAGCGGTGGTCGCCATTCAGGCGCTGCGCACGGTCCATCGCCATCGCGACGACCGCTGTATCATCGACGTCGGGGTAGTGCGGGTTCGCGAACTGAAAGGCCCAGCCGCCCGGACGCACGTCGGGGCGCCGCGAAATCCAGTCGCCGCGCGTCTCGAGGATCTGAAGCGGCACGAGCCAGTCGAGCCCACGCGTGGCTTGCGCGATCGCGCGTGTATCGCCGGTTTCGAGCAGCGCGTGGGCGACGAGCGCCGTGTCCCAGACCGGCGACAGGCAGGGCTGGCAATACGCCTCGTCTTCACCGATCACCAGCAGGTTGTCGATCGAGCGGCGCGCGATCGCGCGGTTCGGATGATCGGCCGGATAGCCGAGCACGTCGTACATCATCACCGAGTTCGCCATCGCCGGAAAAATCGCACCGAGGCCGTCCTCGCCGTTGAGCCGTTCATCGACGAACGCGACGGCCGCATCGATGGCGGCCTTGCGCGAGCGTTTCGGAAACAGGGTATGCGTGGCGCGCAGGATGACGTCGACACCCGCGAAGAACGAGAACCACCCACGGCTTTGATGACCGGCGCGCGGAGTGGAGCCGACGTCGCGCGGCGAGCCGACGAATAGTTCGTCGATCGTCACGCCCTTCGGGTTGCGCGCACGCGGCCGCAGGGTCTGCAGCACGAGCAGCGGCACGATCACCGTGCGGGCCCAGTACGAGACCTTCGAAAGGTGGAACGGAAACCACTTGGGCAACAGCATGATCTCGACGGGCATCATCGGCACCGCCTTCCAGTCGATCACGCCGAACAGCGCGAGCAGCGCGCGCGTAAAGACATTGCTCTTGTTTGCGCCGCCGTGCGCGAGGATCGCCTCGCGTGCGCGCTTCATATGCGGGGCATCGACCGGCTCGCCCGCCATCTTCAGGGCGAAATAGGCCTTGACGCTCGCACTCACGTCGAGGCGGCCGTCATGGAACAGCGGCCAGCCGCCGTGCTTGCCCTGGATCCGCTTGAGATAGGCGACGATTTTTGCTTCGAGCGCGAGGTCCGGCGTCTCGCCGAGGTAGTGGACGAGCAGGATGTATTCGGCCGGGATCGTCGCGTCGGCCTCGAGTTCGAACAGCCAATAGCCGTCGGGATGCTGGAGCGAAAGCAGCGCGTCGAGCGCGGTGGCGATGCCGTGTTCGAGGCGATCGGCATGGCGCGAGGCTGCTCCGTGGCCCTGCGCGAGCCTGGCCGCAAGGTCATCCGCTTCAATGGTGGCCGGCGTACTGGCAATGGCCGGGTCTTGGGTCGTGTTCGTCATCGGGTCAATCTATCACTTCAAATAGCAGGTCGGCCGCGCGATTGCCTGAACGAATCGCGCCTTCGATGGTGGCGGGAAGGCCGTTGTCGATCCAGTCTCCCGCGAGCATCAAATTGTGCCAGCGCGTTTGCGGCGCCGGCCGCAGTGCGTTTTGCGCGGGCGTTGCCGCGAAGGTCGCGCGTTTTTCGCGGACGATCTGCCAGCGCGGCATGGGTTCGACGGGCAGCTTCACCGCGGCAGCGACCTCGGCCCAGATCTTCGCGGCGAGCGACTCGCGCGTTTCGTCGAGCAGGCGGTCGGCCCCGCTGATCGTGACCGATAAGCGGCCTTCGAAGGCGAAGATCCATTCGGTCAGGCTGTTGATCACACCGAGCATCGGCGGGCAATCCGCGGGCGGTGTCACCTGGAAATGCGCGTTGACGATCGCGCGATATTCGTTCGGTACCGTGAGTTCGGGCACGAGGCCCGCGGTCACGTTCGGCGGCAGCGCGAGGATCACGGCCTCGTCTTCGCCGATCGGCTCGAAACCTTTGCCGAAATCCAGTCCGCGCACCCGCCGCTTTGCCGGGCCGGCCGTCTCGTCCAGATCGAGCGCGCGCAGCCGGCTTTGCAGCCGCACTTGCGCACCGTGATTGGCAAGGTAGTCGAGCGCCGGTGAAATAAACGCGGCATCGAGGCCGTGCACGGCGATCAGCGGGTGGCAGGCACGGCCCCCGGGCACCAGTGTCTCGCGGATGACCGCACCGGCGAGTTGAGCGGAGCCGTCGGTCGGTTCCGTATTCAAGACCGCTAGAAACAGCGGCCGAATCAGGCGTTCATAGAGCGCGGGCGGGCAGCGCATCGCATCGGTCATCGACTGATGCGGCCGCGCGGTCAGCAGCGGTGCCAGTGACAGATAGTCGCGCCAGCGCGTGCCCGGCACGCGGCGCTTCGAATCGAAGATCCACAGGGGCAGGCGACCTTCGCTGAGGCGCACGGTCCAGCGCTCGTCCGTCTTGAGGTCGACGAACGCGAAGTCGGCCCCATCGGGGCCCGACAGCGCACCTTCGGCACCGATCGTGCGCACGAAATCGAGCGTCGCACGATTGCCCGACAAGACGAGATGGTTGCCATTGTCGATCATCGCATCGAGCTGCGGGTCGAAGTACGAGCGGCAGCGGCCGCCAGCCTGCGGCGCAGCTTCATGCAGCACGACAGGCACACCGCGCGACGCGAAACGGACCGCGGCGGCAAGGCCGGCGACCCCTGCGCCGATGACATGCACGGTGGCGGCCATCAGAAAAACTTGTTCCAGATGAGCAGGGCGATCAGCCGCGCCTTCGACACGCGCACACGCGGCCTTGGCGTGCCGAAGCCGCGCGCGATCAGCTTCTCGAGGATCGCGCCGTAGGCCTGGGCCATGATCTTCGGGGCGATCACGATGCCGCGCGGATAGCGCTTCATGATGTCGTTCGAGATCCGGAAATGTTCCTGCGCTTGCGCGACCAGCGGCGCACACGCGACGTCGAGCACGCTTGCGCTGATCGCTTCCGGCGTCAGCGGGGCAATGCCCGCTTCGGCCAGTGTCTCACGCGGCAGATAGACTCGTCCGATGCCTGCGTCCTCGTCGATATCGCGCAGGATATTGGTCAACTGCAGCGCGCGGCCGAGATGATGCGAGAGCGCGATGCCATCGCCGCGCTCCATCCCGAAGATCTTGACCGACAGTCGGCCGACCGCGCTTGCGACACGGTCACAGTAGAGATCGAGCGTCCCGAGGTCGGGCGCAACGATGGTCGAGACCACATCCATTTCCATGCCGTCGATGACCGCCAGAAAGTCGGCCTTCTCGAGCGAGAACTTGGCGATGGTCCGCGCAAGCGCATGCAAAGGCGCGGGCGGCAGGCCCGCGTAGACATCGTCGAGGTCGCTGCGCCACTTCTGGAGCGCTGCGAGACGCGTGTCGCGCGGGCCGTCGGAGTCGGCGATATCGTCGACTTGCCGGCAAAATGAGTAGACCTCGAACATGCCATCGCGCTGCGCGCGCGGCAGAATGCGCATCGCCGCGTAAAATGAGCTGCCGGCGGCAATCCGCTCGCTATTGTTCTCGTCGGCTTGAGTGGTCATGGTGTTGATGGCAGCGGGGTCGAGCACAGCAGGCGCCTGGCTCACGGCGACCGTGGGGATGGCATTCTGCACGGATGGGCGTGCGGTATTTTGGGTTTCGATTGGTTCAGCGACGCTCACGGAGCTCCTTGATGCACAATGAACGTGACGGGCGGCGAATTGACGCGATGGAGAGGGCATGCACAATGAGCCGGCACCCTCGAAAAACAGCGCAAAGGTAGCACAGATCGGCCGGGAAGGCATGCAGGGCGGCACTCCGGTCGGTTGTGGCCGGTTCCGACGGGCTCACCGGGCGCGTCGGCCGAAGGGGGGCGGGCCCCTTCGCCGTGAATTACCGCAGATCGGCGGAAATGACCGCCGACACAGGACAACCGGTCCCTCAGGGGACCCGCATGGTGTTTTTTAATGACAGAAGCCGTCAAAGTCGAGCATTACGAGAATTTTCCGGTTGCGAGTGTTTTGCTGCCTAAAGCGATGCGCGCGCCGGTAGGGGTGATCTACAACTTTGCGCGTGGCGCCGACGACATCGCCGATGAAGGCGATGCGCCCGCCGATGCCAGGCACGAAGGTCTGGCGGCCTATCGCCGCGAACTCGATGCGATCCGGGCCGGCCGTCCAACGTCACCCGGTGCGCCGATGTTCACCCAGTTGGCCCAGGTGGTGAAGACCCATCGCCTTGATCTCCAGCTGTTCTATGACCTGTTGTCCGCGTTCGACCAGGATGTCGACGTCAAGCGCTACGCGGACTACGAAGCACTGCGCGACTATTGCCGGCGATCGGCCGATCCGGTCGGCCGACTGATGCTCGGCCTGTTCGAGTTCGAGACGCCGGACAATCTGGCGTGTTCCGATGCGATCTGCACCTCGCTGCAACTGATCAATTTCTGGCAGGACGTCGAGGTCGACTGGCGCAAGGAACGGGTCTATTTGCCACAGGCCGACATGGCGCGTTTCGGTGTGAGCGACGCGGATATCGCTGCGCAGAAGGTCGATGAACGCTGGCGTGCGCTGATGCGCCATGAAGTCGGGTTTGCGCGCGAGCTCATGCTGCGCGGCGCACCGCTCGCGACCCGCATACCGGGCCGTTTCGGTCTCGAGCTCTGCTGTGTCGTCCATGGGGGCCTGCGGATTCTCGACATGATCGAGCGCGTCGACTACGACGTCTTCCGTCATCGCCCGAAGCTCGGCAAGCTCGATGCGGCCATCGTCTTCGCACGCGGGCTCGGCATGTGGCTGACCAAACGGCACCGCCAGCCGCAGGCCGTGTCGCCGCGGGCCTCCTAGGCGAGGCCCGCCGGGTCAGGCCGCACGCGCGTGCTGCCTGATGGCCGACAGCTGTTCTTCGCCAATTTTCTCGCGCGCCATCTCCGTGTCGTAGTGCGCCTGCAGGTTCATCCAGCTTTGTGCATCGGTGCCAAAGTAGGCACCCAGGCGCACCGCTGTATCCGCTGTGATCGCCCGCTGTCCGTTGACGATCTCGTTGATGCGGCGTGCTGACACGCCGATTGCCTTCGCGAGCGCGTACTGGCTGATGTTCATCGGCTCGAGCCACTCTTCGGCGAGAATTTCCCCTGGCGTGACGAGCGGAATTTGCCGGACCATAGGTTGCTCCTTCAGTGATAGTCGACGATCTCAACGTCGACTGCGTTACCTGCCACGAAACCAAAGCAAATTCGCCATTGGCCGTTGATCCGGATGCTGTACTGCCCAGCCCGGTTACCGCATAGCATTTCAAGGCGATTGTTCGGCGGGACACGCAGGAACCCGATCGCTGTGGCGGCGTTGAGCATCTGCAGCTTCCGAATTGCTACCCGTTCGATGTTGACGAACCGGGCAACGCGTCGCCCGCAAAAGAAAGCTTCGGTGTCTTGCAGGGTGTCGGAATTCGTTGGACTGGACTTCCTTATAAATCAAAGACTTTCTAACGAATTCGGTTACGCCTTCCTAGCGGACTGAGTCGAATTGGTTGGATTCCC
Organism: Pararobbsia alpina; assembly: GCF_902859895.1. Classification (GTDB taxonomy): domain Bacteria; phylum Pseudomonadota; class Gammaproteobacteria; order Burkholderiales; family Burkholderiaceae; genus Pararobbsia; species Pararobbsia alpina. The sequence continues at coordinate 150 of NZ_CADIKM010000037.1, read as the reverse complement.
CGGACAGGTGACGCGAATTCGTCGGACTGGCACAATCCCCTAGGGATGGTGTTCAAAACAAGAGCATCGATTTCACACTGACAACGCCAAGCCCATCAGGCGAATTCGATGAAACGTCGAATCCAATTTCGAGGTGGTTTGCGGCATAGA
>NZ_CADIKM010000036.1 GCF_902859895.1 Pararobbsia alpina | reverse complement strand
CCCTCAGGTGGGCATCGAGAGCGACTATCCCGCGCCGGCGCTCGCGGGCGCGACACGCGCGTTTACCTACGGGCTCAGCATCGACGTGATGGCGATCCTGCAGCGTGGCGACAACCGGCGCGCTGCGGATGCGACGGTCGCCAAGACCGACCTGGGACTGCTCTGGCAGGAATGGCAGGTGATCGCGCAGGCGCGTCAGCTATTTGTCAAGGCCGTCCATGCAGACGAGGTCATGCCACTGCTCGTTCGTCAGCGCGACCTGAGTGCCGAGCGGTACCGGCGCATCGCGGCCGCGGTCGAGGCACGCAACCAGCCGGCCGACGCGCTGAGTGCGGCGCTCACGGCGATGCAGGACGCGGGCAGGCAGCTCGCCGAGGCGCAACGCCAGCGCGTGCAGACGCGCCACGACCTCAATGCGCTGCTCGGTGTCGCGCCGGCAATCGAACTGCCGCTGGTGGGCTCGCCGGCCCCCGCGCCGGTCGATCCTCATGCGGTGGACGACGCGCTGCGCGAGCTCCCGCACCGGCGTCCCGACCTGCTTGCACTCGAGGCCGGCTACGCGGCACAGCAGGCCAAATATCGCGGGGCCATTCTCGGCCAGTTTCCAAACCTCACGGTCGGTTTCGTACGCATGCGCGACACGTCCAACGTTTATACCAGCGGCTTCCAGGTCAATCTGAGCCTGCCGATCTTCAATCGCAACCGCGGCAATATCGAAATCGAAGAGGCGACACGCGGCCGGCTGCACGACGAATACCAGAATCGCCTCGCTCAGGCGCAATCCGAGGTCGACCGCCTGCTGGCGGACACCGCCGTGCTCGAGCAGCAGCTTGCCGCCGCCCAGGCCGCCCTGCCTGAGCTCGATCAGGCGGCGGGCGCGGCCCAGCAGGCCTATGGCCAGCACGACCTCGGCATCGGGGCGTACACCGATGCGCAGATCGCCGCGCTCGGCAAACGGATCGAAGCCGAGACGCTCGGCGAATCGCTCGCCGAACAACGAATTGCCTTGCAGGCATTGCTCGGCGATGTGGTGCCGTCTGCCCAGCGGCCCGACCTTATCTATACGACTACCCATGCCGATTCGTGATTTCTTTTGTACTCCGGTGAGTGATGTGAGTGATGTGAGTGAAGTGCGTGACGTGCCTCGCGGCGTATGCCGTGACACAGCTCATGTCCTGCAACCCACCGTGAGTCTTGCAGTGCTGCTAGTCGCGCTGCTGTGCGCCAGCGTGGTTTCGCCGACCGCCCGTGCCGACGATACTCCGGAGGTCCGCACATCGGTCCGCACGGTGCCGGCACGTCAGGGCATCATCACGCAGCCCGTTCGCGCATACGGTATCGTGGCGGCGGACGGTGCCTCGGTGACGACCCTCAGCGTGCCTTATGCCGCGCATCTGGTGCGCTGGCGCGTTGCGCGCGGGCAGGCCGTCACACGCGGTGCGCCGCTATTCGACGTGATGGCCGATCCGGCTGCGGTGCTTGCCGCTCAGCAGGCGCGAAGTGCACTCGATGTGGCCCAGCGCGAACTCGCCCGCACACGGGCGCTCTACGACGGGCACCTCGCAACGGCCTCGCAACTCGACGCGGCAAGCAAGGCGCTCGAGGACGCACGCCAGGCCGATGTCGCGCAGCGTCTGTTGGGCCTCCGGCCCGGCTCGATCACGGTGAATGCTCCCTTCAACGGCGTGGTGCTGCAGATGTCGGCCGCGCAGGGCGATGCGCTGCAGCCCGGCGCCGCTGTCATGCAACTATCGCGTGGCGGCACGCAGGCGGGCAACACAGGCAATCTCGAGTTGTCGGTCGAACCTTCCGACGTACGCTCGCTCCATGTGGGCGACGCGGTGACCGTACGCACGCTTGCCGCGCAGAGCGACGCCCGCCCTACAGAAGGGCACATCGTCAACGTGGGCGCGGCGATCGACAGTCAGACTCAACAAGTCACGGTCATGGCGACGCTTGCCACCACGGGCACGGATCTGCTGCCCGGCAGCCATGTCGTGGCTGATATCCTGCCCTCCGGCACGCTGCACTGGATCGTGCCGCGCTCATCGGTGCTCAACGACGAAAATGGCGCATTCCTATTCCAGGTCGACCCCCATCGGAAGGCCCATCGCGTCGCCGTCGTGGTCCGCGTCGAGCGTGACGCGAGTTACGGTATCGACGGTCCGCTCACGGCCTCCTGGCCCGTTATTTCGACCGGCAACTACGAGCTGCAGGATGGCGGCTCAGTCAAGCCGGAGGCGGTTCGATGAGTACGAGCGGATGGATGCAACTGCATCGGCGCTCGTTACTGTTCCTGGTCGCACTGCTCGCGCTGGCGGGGGCGTTCGCGGCTTTTCAGTTGCCGATCTCGCTGTTTCCGAATGTGCAGTTTCCGCGTGCCGTGGTTTCGCTCGATGCGGGCGACCAGCCGGCCGAATTGATGGCGACGCGCGTGACCACGCCGGTCGAGGAAGCGTTGCGGCGCGTGCCCGGTGTGACGGACGTCGAGTCGAAGACCAGCCGGGGAAGCGCCGAAATCTCGGTCAACTTCGACTGGGGTACCGACATGGCGCGCGCGACGCTCCAGCTCCAGTCGTCGATCGGTGAAATCCTGGGATCGTTGCCGCCCGGCACGACCATGCAAGTGCGCCGGATGGACCCCACCGTGTTTCCGGTGATCGCCTACAGCCTGACGTCGAAGAGCGAATCGCTCACCGCCTTGCGGGATATTGCGCAATACCAGATCCGCCCTTTGTTGACATCGGTCACAGGCGTCGCGCGAATCGAAGTGACGGGCGGTGCCCAGGAGGAGTTCGAAGTTGCTGTCGATCCCGCCCGCCTGGCGGCCTACAAGCTCACGCTAGGCGACGTGAGCAGGGCGATCGGCGCGAGCAATGTGTTGATGGCGGCCGGCCGGATCGAAGACCACTACAAGCTTTATCTCGTGGTCGCGCATGCGGCAATCCAGCAACTCTCCGATCTGAAGGCCGTCGTGGTCGCGAGCCCCGGCGGCGCGCCGGTGCGGCTCGGCGAGATCGCGTCGGTTACGCAGGGCACGGTTCCGCAGTGGATCCGCGTAACGGCCGACGGACAGGATGCCGTGCTCATCAACGCGTTCCAGCAACCGGGTGCCAACAGCGTGGCGATGGCGCGCGAGATCCGCTCACGCCTCGATGATATTCGCAAGCGGCTGCCGTCCGACATCCGGATCGCGAACTGGTACGACCAGAGCGAACTCGTCGTCGCCTCGGCAAGCAGCGTGCGCGATGCGATTCTGATCGGTGTGCTGCTCGCCGCCGCGACGCTGTTCGTGTTCTTGCGCAATTGGAAGATCACCGCTATCGCGGTCGGGCTCGTGCCAGTCGTCTTGGCCGCGACCCTTTTCCTGCTCGATCTGTTCGGCATGGGTTTCAACATCATGACGCTCGGTGGGATGGCCGCAGCGGTCGGACTCATCATCGACGATTCGATCGTGATGATCGAGCACATCGTGCGGCGCATGCGCGAGGGAGGCCCCCAACGCTTTCACGGCCGGATCATGGCGGCCGCACTCGAATTCACGCGCCCGCTCGCCGGCTCGTCGGCCGCGACGCTGATCATTTTCGTGCCGCTCGCATTTCTGAGCGGCGTGACCGGCGCGTTCTTCAAGGCGCTCTCGATCACGATGGCGAGTGCCCTGGCGATTTCCTTCCTTGTCACCTGGCTCGCCATTCCAATCCTCTGCGATCGCTGGCTGAACGCCGCCGACGCGCACGAGAAGGAGACGCGCTTTGCCCACTGGGTCAATGAACGCTATGCCCGCCTGATGGCGCGGGTGAATGCGCGCCCGCTCCTGATCCTGATCGCGGTTGTGCCGCTACTGGGTGTGGCGGGTTTCGCCTACACCCAGGTCGGCAGCGGGTTCATGCCGTCGATGGACGAAGGCGGTTTCGTGCTCGACTATCACACGCCGGCGGGCACATCCGTCACAGAGACGAATCGCCTGATGATGCAGATCGAACAGATCATCCGTGCGAATCCGAATGTCGCGACCTATTCGCGAAGGACGGGCGCGGGACTCGGCGGCGATCTGAACGAACCGAACAAGGGCGACTTTTTCGTGCGGCTGAAGTCGTCGAAGCGCGAACCGATCGATACGGTCATCGAGGAGATTCGCACCCGCATCGAAGCAAGCGTGCCGGGCGTCGCGGTCGAATTCGCGCAGCTTATGGAAGACCTGATCGGCGACCTCACGGCCGTGCCTCAGCCGGTGCAGATCAAGATCTTCTCGGATGACGCGGCTGTGCTCGCACACACCGCGACCGCCGTCGCGGCGGCCATCGGCAAGGTGCCGGGCGTTGTCGACGTCGAGAACGGCATCAATCCGGCCGGCGATGCGCTCGAACTCCTGATTCTTCCTGATGCGGTCGCGGCCGAGGGGCTCGATCCGCAAAGCGTCGCGCAAGCCGTTTCGGACAGCGTCGCGGGCGCCGTGGCGACGGACTTCCAGGTCGGCCCCAAGACCATCGGCGTGAGGGTCCGCGCAAACGGCGCGGGGCAATTGACCGATACTGCGCTCGGCCGCTTGCAGATTCGCGCATCCGATGGCCATCTGGTGCCGTTGCGGCGCGTTGCCCGATTCGTCAAGGTCAGCGGGCAACCCGAGATCAGCCGCGACAACCTCAAGCGGATGGTCGCGGTGACGGGACGGATCGCTGGCCGCGACCTGGGCTCGACCATTGCCGATGTGCAGCGCACATTGGCGAAGCCGGGCCTATTGCCTGCAGGGGTCTATACCGAACTCGGCGGCCTGTATCAACAGCAGCAGATCGCGTTTCGCGGCTTGCTCGCGGTATTCGGCGCGGCCGTTGCGCTGGTGTTCGGCCTGCTGCTGTTTCTCTATGAGCGCTTCCGCATCGCGGCGGCGATCCTCCTGATGCCCTTGCTCGCGGTATGTGCGGTGTTCGCCGGGCTCTGGATCACGGGCGTCGAACTCAACATCTCCGCGATGATGGGCATGACGATGATTATCGGCATCGTCACCGAGGTCGCGATCTTTTACGTGTCGGAATTCCAGTCGTTGATGCGCGACGACGGGATGGCCGTGCGCGAGGCACTGCTCGCCGCGGGTCGCAATCGGCTACGGCCAATCGCGATGACCACCATCGCGGCGATTCTCGCCTTGTTGCCACTCGCCTTTGCGCTCGGGCAGGGGTCGGCGATGCAGCAGCCGCTTGCGATCGCAATCGTCTCGGGTCTGATCGTGCAGTTGCCGCTGGTGCTGGTTGCGCTGCCCGCATTACTCGGATGGATCCTGGCTGGTCGCGACAAATGAGGCGAACGATGCCTTCAGGGCGATCGGAGGAATAGAGAATGAGGCGGTGGAGGGGTAAGGAAATTGAAGGGATCGAACGGATTGAGGCGACGGCGGCATGCTCGTCGGGTCGCGACAATTCTCTGCGCAACATAACGCTGACATCCAATCTGTCTAGCATCCATGAAAATCGGAAGGATCGCTGCAACGACGGCCTGCCCGGTATAGAATTCCGGCGGCAATGACAGGAGCAATGACAGGAGTATAGAGGCCTCCTGACAAAATGCTTTCGACCGCAAACATGACGGTGGGACCTTAAGGTTTTCTTAAGGTCACTGGCAGCATATTCCCTGGTTTTTTCCGAACTACCGCGTGGCGCGTTTTGTGCGAGGCGGCGTGCGGACTCGCAAGCGATTGGACTGACACACTCATGATGAAAACGCTTTTCCTGCAGGCGCCCTCATTCGATGGTTTCGACGGCGGCGCGGGCTCGCGCTATCAGGCGAAGCGCGAGATCAAATCGTTCTGGTATCCGACCTGGCTCGCGCAGCCTGCGGCGCTCATTCCCGGCAGCCGGGTACTCGATGCGCCCGCCGATGAGCTGAGCGTTGACGCGACGCTGGCGATTGCTCTCGAATACGACCTCGTGATCATGCACACGAGCAGTCCGTCGTTTCCGACCGATGCGAAATTCGCCGAGGAGATCAAGAAGCGCAAGCCGGCCGTGATAATCGGCATGGTCGGCGCCAAGACGGCTGTCGATCCCCACGGTTCGCTCAGCGCGAGCGAGGCGATCGATTTCGTCTGCCGTGAGGAATTCGACTATACCTGCCGCGACGTCGCGAACGGCCTCGCGTTCAAGGACATCCCGGGCCTGAGCTATCGCGAGTCCGATGGGTCGATCGAGCACAACGGCCCGCGCGAGATGATCGAGAACATGGACGAGCTGCCGTTCGTCGCGCCGGTCTACAAGCGCGATCTCAAGATCGAAAACTATTTCATCGGTTATCTCCAGCATCCGTACGTGTCGATCTATACGGGCCGCGGCTGCCGCTCGAAGTGCACATTCTGCCTCTGGCCGCAGACCGTCGGTGGCCACCGCTACCGCGTGCGCTCGGTCGAGAACGTGCTCGAGGAAGTCCGCTGGATCAAGGAGAACATGCCTGAAGTCAAGGAGATCATGTTCGACGACGACACCTTCACCGATTTCAAGCCGCGCGCCGAGGAGATCGCGCGCGGGCTCGGCAAGCTCGGCGTGACGTGGTCGTGCAATGCCAAGGCCAATGTCCCGTATTCGACGCTGAAGATCATGAAGGAGAATGGCCTGCGCCTGCTGCTGGTCGGCTACGAATCGGGCGACGACCAGATTTTGCTGAACATCAAGAAGGGTCTGCGCACCGACATCGCGAAGCGTTTCAGCGAAGACTGCCGCAAGCTCGGCATCAAGATTCACGGGACCTTCATTCTCGGCCTGCCTGGTGAAACGCACGACACCATCGAGAAGACCATCGAATATGCGAAGGAGATCAACCCGCACACGATCCAGGTCTCGCTTGCCGCACCCTATCCGGGCACCACGCTTTACAAGCAGGCTGTCGAGAACGGATGGATGGAGGACAACAAGGTGATCAATCTCGTGAGCAACAAGGGCGTGCAGCTGGCGGCGATCAGCTATCCGCACCTGTCGAAGGAGGATATCTATCACGGTGTCGAAGCGTTCTACCGGCGCTTCTATTTCCGCCCGGTCAAGATCTGGGAGATCGTGCGCGAGATGCTCGGCAGTTGGGACATGATGCAGCGCCGCCTGCGCGAGGGCGTCGAATTCTTCCGTTTCCTGCGGGCGCACCAGAGTTGAGCTTGCGCATGACACTCCGTGGATCGAACGGCCTCGTTCAATGATGAAACAACTGAGCCGCCTTGTCGCGCTGGCGGGGCTGGTGGTCGCAGTATGGCTTGTGATTGGCAGTCACCCTCAGGCTGCCTTTGAGTCGATGCGTGCGGCCGGCGGCGGACTGCTGATCGCCGCGCTCGCTCATCTGTTGCCCATGCCGCTCAACGCGCGCGCATGGCAGATCCTGATGCATGGCCCACGGCGGCCGTCCTTGCTCAAGATGCTGCATTGCGTGTGGCTGCGCGAGGCCGTCAACAATATGCTGCCGGTCGCGCGCGTCGGCGGCGAACTTGTTTCGTTCCGCATGCTGCGTCGTGCCGGCGTGCGCTCCGGGCCCGCGGCGGCGGGCATCGTCGCCGACCTGCAGCTCGGTCTGATCAGCCAGCTCGTGTTCACCATGGTCGGTATCGGCTTCTTGTTCGAGCATGCCAATTCAGGCTCCTTGCGGCTCGCGAGCGAGCTGGCATGGGGTGTGGCCGCGCTTGCGCCGCTGCTCGTGCTGTTCGCACTGGTGCAGCACGCGCGGCCGTTCGAGCGCATGAGCCGCATCATCAACCGTGTCACGAGCGGCAAGCTCACCCAGATCATTGGCCCGTCGGCCCGCGTCGACTTGTCGCTGCGGCTCATCTGGCGGCGGCGCGGCGTGATTCTTCGCTATCTGTTCATCTGGCAGCCTGCACAACGTATTGCGACCTCGTTCGAGATCTGGCTTGCGCTGTATTTCCTCGGCGCGCACGTCAGCTTTTGGGATGCCATCGTCATCGAAGCGCTGATCGAGGCAATCAATAGCGCGGCCTTCTTCGTTCCGGGCGGACTCGGTGTTCAGGAAGGGGGCTTCATGCTGATCGGCGGGGCACTCGGACTCGACCCGTCCATGTGTGTCGCGCTGGCGGGGGCGCGCCGCATCCGAGACCTCGTGATGTATCTGCCAGGTCTGGTCGCCTGGCAGTTGACCGAGTCAAGCGGGCGCCGCGACGACCCCGCAGTCATCCCACCGCGCGCTGCAGGCATTTCGTAATGAAAGCGCATGGTGCCTCGACCCGATCGTGCCGCGGGCGGAGCCTGCAGGATGAACATTTCACAGGTATTTCAACACCCGTCGGCGCAAGCGAATCGCGCAATCGTGCGCAACTTCAGGCGTTCTTAAGCGGTCGGCTGAGACAGTGTGTTCTCCCCTGGAAGAGAGAACCATGAAAATGCGGCAAGCCCTTGCTCCATGGCCTCACCACCCCCGTGCCGCGCTCGCCGATCACTACCTGCGTGTGCTCGGCGAGTGCGAGACGCGGTCCATGACGTTGCTGGGCCCGTCGGGCATCGGCAAGACCGAGTTCCTTACGCTCGACTTTCTGCCGCTCGCGATCGCGCGAGGTTTCCGGTGTGTTTACGCCGATCTCGCGCCGCGCGTCGCGAGTCCCGTCGAGTGGCTTGCCACGCCGCCGCACCACGTTGCCTGTTCGTCGGACGCGGCATCACCTCGAGAGACCGCACAGACGATCACGCGGCTACTGTTGCCTTCGCTGCTCGAATGCGTTGAATCGAAACGGCCGTTGATGCATATCGATTCATGCTCCGGAGCAAGTGTGTCCGCGATCGATACGCGTCTGAAAGATGCGATCCGCGAAGCCGTGGGGCAGGCCGATCAACCCGTGATGCTGGTCTTCGACAATGTGCATGTACTCGACGCGGTGGGTCGGCAGGCGATCGGCGCCGAGCTGCGCGGTGTGCCGGCGCGGTCCGCCGCCAAGCTCGCCTGTGTTTTTGCCGGCTCGTCGCGCGAGGGCCTGGTTTCGTCGCGCAGTGAATACGCCGACCTGTGCGGCGTGCCTGGCAATCGCTCAGGCAGCCCCTCGAGCAGCCGCTCAGGCAGCCGCTCAGGCAACCCCCCCCGCCACGACGCCGGCACCCACACCGGATGCGGTGTCTTCGGGGGACACAAGGTTCTGCTGCCGCGCCTCGATGACGGCTTTGTACAGACCGTGTGTCGCTGGTCCGCAAGCCGGCTCGGCGGTGCCGCGCCTGAGCTCGCCGAGGCCCGTGCGGCCATTCGCGCGGTCGCACGCTCGGCAAGGCTGTTCAGGCGTGCGTTCGCGCATGTATTGAGCGGCGATGCGACGCAGGTGCTGGCGGCCGCCGAATCCATACGGAAAAGCGCGCTCGACGACGCGCGTCTGTCGGCATCGGTCAACAAGCTCAGTGCGTTGCAAGCCGTGATGCTTCGTGAAGTCTGGCTCTCGGGTACCGAACTCTACGCATCCGTGCGACGCGATCGCTATGCCTGTGTGGCGGGCTTGCCCGAGGTTTCGAAAGCCGACGTGCAGGGCGCTTTGAAACGCCTGGAACGCCGCGGCCTCGTGTATCGGCCCAGTGACGGCCCCTATGCGCTGGCTTCGACCAATCTCGACTTTCTGTTCGAACTGGACGAGCTTCAGCAATCCGCCCGCCGACCGCTACGCCGGCCCGCGGCCTTTCATGTCGATCCTTCCCCTTCGTGGGCAGAGGGTTGACTTCGGGAACAACCGGCGTGACTGTCCTGGTTTCAATGATCACCCACAGTGGCGAAATGATCGCCGCGCATCGCATGGCGCAGGCGCTCGGTGTGCTGTGCCTCGCCTGTGCGGGCTTCGGTATCGGCTATAACTTCTGCGCGGCCGTTTTGGTGCGCCGTTTCTTCTCGCGAGCCGGGGCCCCGGCCGCGGACTTTCCGCCGATCACACTCGTCAAGCCGCTGCATGGTCATGAGCTGGCATTGCTGGCCAATCTTGCGAGCTTCTGCGAGCAGGACTATCCGGCGCCGGTGCAGTACCTCTTCGGCGTGCACGACCATGCGGACCCCGCGCTCGATACGATCGCACGGCTGCGCGAGTTGCATCCGGAAGCGGACATCACCGTGGTCGTCGATGCACAGCTGTATGGCCCGAACCGTAAGATGAGCAACATCCTCAACATGATGCCGCTCGCGTCCTATGACACGCTCGTGTTCGCGGACAGCGATGTCGGCGTGGACAGCACCTATCTGCGACGCATCGCGAGCGAATTGCAGGCGCCGGGTGTCGGTCTGGTTACGTGCGTGTATCGGGGCCTGCCCGATCCCGGGTTCTGGCCGCGCATGTCCGCCAAGGCGACCAACTATCAGTTTCTGCCAGGCGTGGTGATTGGGCTCGCGCTTGGCCTTGCGCGCCCCTGCTTCGGACAGACCATCGCCATGCGGCGTGCCACGCTCGAGCAGATCGGCGGCTTCAATGCCTTCACGCACCATCTCGCAGAGGATCATGCGATCGGCGAAGCGGTGCGCGGGCTCGGACTGAAGGTCGCGGTGCCGTCGTTCGCGATCACGCATGCCTGTGTCGAGAACACGGCGCTTGCGCTGGTGTCTCACGAACTTCGATGGGCACGTACGATCCGGAGCATCGATCCAATCGGGCATTTGGGCTCGGCGCTGACCTATCCGTTTGCGCTGGCCGTGCTTGGCTGCATCCTGTGCGGCGGTACGGCTTGGGCTTGGGCTTTCGTGCTCGGCGCACTGGTGGCCCGGCTCTCACTCAAGGTGGGGGTCGACAGGACCCTGGGACAACCGACACGCGACCTTTGGCTCATGCCGGTGTGGGATGTCTTGTCCTTCGCGATTTTCCTGACCAGCTTCGTGTCCAAGCGCGTGACCTGGCGGGGCGCGCGCTTCCAGGTCAGGGGAGACGGCCTGATGACGGTCGTGCCGCGCCCCGGGATGCAGGAAAGCGACGCCGCTTAGCGACGCCGCTTGGTGTGTGGGTGCTTGGTGCCGCCGCTTAGTGACGCCAGTTTAGTGTTGGCTGATAGTGCTGCCGCGTAGTGCCGCTTAGCGCCGCCTAGTACCGCCTAGTGCCGCGGCGGTATGCCACAGTACTTTGCACCCGCTCCGCGCCTAATGGCAATCAGTCGGATCTCTTCAGCCGAACGTGAAAGCATAAGCCTGCACGCCGGCGTCGAGAAACTCGATCGAGAATGTGTGATCGCCGACCTCGCCGCTCTGACGGACGAGCTGGTACAGGCGCTGTTCGGTCACCACGCCCGAGCCATCTTCTGCGGTGTCCGTCCCGTGCGATGCACCGGGTGCCGCGCCATCGACGCTCACGCGGAAGTGCACCGGCTTGCCGTCCTTGCCCGGACCCAGCACGAGATGCAGGTCGCGTGCGTGAAAGCGGTAGACGATGCGGCCCGGCGAGCTGTCGAGCGTCGCCTGCTCCCCGTCGACCCTCCATGTGCCGGCCAGCCCCCATTGATTGAGCGCGAGTTTCGCCGGTGCGATGTAAGCGTGCGGCGTGTCCGCCTTGACGCCGCCCACCGAGGCGAAGTTCTCGGCACGCTGGAAGCCGATATAGGTTTCGGGCGATTGGACATCGGCGTCGTCCGCAGCCATCTCCACACCTTGGGCATGGGCATCGATCAGGTTGTTGGACACATCCTTGCGGCCCGCCTCGGCCAGCAATTGCTGGATGACCTGTTCCGACTCCGCATAGTTGCCCTCGCCGAAATGGTGGTACCGGATGCGACCTTGAGCGTCGGCGAAGTAATGCGCGGGCCAGTATTGGTTGTTGAGGCTGCGCCAGATCGCATAGTTGTTGTCGATCGCGACCGGATAGTCGATGCCGAGGTCGCGAACCGCTTTCTTGACGTTGTCCACATTGCGTTCGAACGCGAATTCGGGTGCGTGGACGCCGATCACGACGAGGCCCTGGTCCTTGTACTTTTGCGCCCAGGCCTTGACGTAGGGCAGCGTGCGCAGACAGTTGATGCACGAGTAGGTCCAGACGTCGACGAGCACGACCTTGCCACGCAGTTCCTGTGCGCTCAGCGGCGGCGAGTTGAGCCATTGCACCGCGCCGGACAGCGAAGGCAGTTCGCCTTCGATCGGCAGCGCCGGCCTGGCATCCACTTGTTGTACCCGCATCATCGTCTGCGACGCCGCCCCGGTGTTCGAGGCGGCCGCCTGGGCGGGCGTCGTGCGGGACGAGAACCGGTCGATGAGCGATTGTTCGATGCCGCCTGTCGCGACCGTGGAAACACGCGCAAGAACACCTGTGTCGAACCCCAGCCCGATAGCGACCACGCCGGCCAGCATTGCGCCACCGAGGCCGCGCCGGATCCACTCGCCCGCGCCGAGCGAACGCTTCATGGCCGCGAACACCTTGCCGCCGATCAGCAAGGCGATCGCCAACGATGTCGCCGCACCCGCCGCATAGGCGAGCAGTAGCAAGGTCGTGCCCGCGCTCGCGCCGCGCAGGGCGGCACCGGTCAGCACGAGGCCGAGGATCGGGCCCGCGCAGGGTGCCCAGAGCAGGCCGGTCGCGATGCCGAGCAGGAACGACGAGCCGGCACCCGCCGGCCGGCCGTCGGTCTGGCTCCGGGACTGGGCCATTTGTGAGAGGCGGTCGCCGGCGACCACGAGCGGCCGGGTCAGGCGCTCGGCAAAGCTCGGCAGCAAGAGCGTGAGGCCGAAGACCGCGAGCAGGGCCATCGCCAGCCAGCGGCCATACTCGTTGGCCCGGACCACCCAGCCGCCGCCGACGGCCGCGAGCGTGGCCACGAGCGCGAAGGTCAGCGCCATGCCGGCCAGCAGGGGGAGCCCGCTGCGCCGGAACGGTTGGTCCGCGCGGGAAAAGACAAAGGGCAGCACGGGCAGGATGCACGGACTCAGTATCGTGAGTGCACCGCCGAGGTAGGAGAGGACAATGATCAGCATGGCTTGGACTCTGTTAGGAGAGGTGGCCAGAGTGTCTCGCGCGCGCGGTGTCGAAGTCCTCACGTAAAGTTAAACTAATTGTGATACTTCGCTGGGCCGAAAGCCGGGACAATGGGGGCAACCCGCTGCGCCTTGCCTGGCATCCGGCATCCGGCATCCGACGCGGGACCTGCAGGACTTCTCGTTCACAAGACTGCCGATGGACCATCCGAAACGTATCCTCATTGTCGAAGACGACCTCCATATGGCGGACCTCCTGAAGCTCCATCTGGGCGACGAAGGCTACGAAGTCGTCCATTGCGCCGACGGCAACGAGGGTTTGCGCCGGCTCGAGGAGGGCGGCTGGGATGCGCTGATACTCGATCTCATGCTGCCTGGCGTCGACGGCCTGGAAATCTGCCGCCGGGCGCGCGCGATGACGCGCTATACCCCGATCATCATCACGAGCGCGCGTTCGAGTGAGCTTCACCGGATCCTCGGTCTCGAACTCGGGGCGGACGACTATCTTGCCAAGCCGTTCTCGGTGCTTGAACTCGTCGCGCGGGTGAAGGCCCTGCTGCGGCGTGTCGACGCGATGGCGCGCAACGGTCGTATCGATGCCGGCACACTCGAGTCCGGCGGACTGTCGATCGATCCGATCGCGCGTGAGGTCACCGTGCGTGGCAAGCCTCTCGATCTGACGCCCCGCGAGTTCGACCTGCTCTATTTCTTCGCGAAGCATCCGGGCAAGGTGTTCTCGCGGATCGATCTGCTCAATGCGGTCTGGGGCTATCAGCACGAAGGGTACGAGCACACCGTCAATACGCATATCAATCGCCTGCGCGCGAAGATCGAGACGGACCCGGCGCAGCCATCGCGCATCCTGACGGTATGGGGCCGCGGCTACAAGTTCTCGGTCGAACCGGCCGCAGCCGGCGGAGCGGCATCATGAACCTGAGCCTGGCCCGGCGTTTTTCCCTGACCCAGCGTCTGTCGGCCGTGTTTGCCATGTTGTTGCTTGCATGTTGCGGTGTGTCCGCATGGCTGCAGGTGAGATCGAACGATATGCACGAGATGGAAGTCGTGCAGGGACTGTCGAGGGATCTCGCGCAACACATCGCCAGTGACGCCCAGTTGATGGATGCGGGCGGCTTGAAACCCGAGGCGATCCGTCAGTTCTTCAGCCGCCTGATGATCGTCAATCCGAGCGTCGAGGTCTATTTGCTCGACAAGGAGGGACGCATTCAGGGCCACGACGCGCCCGAGGGTCATCTCAAGCGTGATCGAGTCGATCTCGAGCCCCTGCGGCGGCTGATCGACGGCGCGCCGCTGCCAATCCTCGGCGACGATCCTCGCAGCGCGGACGGACGCAAGGTGTTCAGTGCAGCGCCCTTGCCCGGAGAAGACGGGAATCCGCGGGGCTACATCTATGTCGTGCTGGTCGGCGAAGCCCATGACCAGTTGGCGGCTCGCGGAATGGCGAGCGAGGGCTTGCGCATCGCGTTGTGGTCACTTGGGTGGGTGGCCTTGCTGTGCCTGATTGCCGGCCTGACGGCCTTCGCGCTCATCACGCGCCCGTTGCGCCGCCTGACGAGCGCGATGCGTCATTTCGACGCCGAGGCCGAGCCCGTGGCATTGCCGGTGATGCCGCGCACCGCGAAGGCCGACTCCCGCGACGAAATCGCCGTGCTCGAGACGGCGTTCGGCCAGATGGCCCTGCGCATCGGTGAGCAATGGCGCGAGCTGATCCGCCAGGATCAGGAACGTCGTGAGCTCGTTGCGAATATCTCGCATGACCTGCGCACACCGCTTGCATCGCTGCACGGCTATCTGGAAACCCTGTCGTTGAAGGGCGATTCGCTTCTCGAGGCCGACCGGCGCCGCTATCTTGGCGTCGCGCTCGATCAGAGCCGCAAGGTCGGGGGTCTCGCTCAAGCGCTTTTCGAGCTTGCGCGACTCGAACATGGACTTGTGCAGCCGAGCCTTGAAGCTTTTTCATTGCCTGACCTCGTCCAGGATGTCTTTCATAAATTCGAGCTTGCAGCGGAAGCGCGCAGCGTGCGGCTGGAGGCGGATTTTCCCCGGCAGTTGCCGTCCGTCGTCGCCGACCTCGGCATGATCGAGCGCGTCCTGACGAACTTGTTGGACAACGCGCTTCGCTATACGCCCGGGGGCGGCGTGATCGAAGTCCATGTCGGATATCAGGACGGTAAAGTGTCGGTGACAGTCAGCGACAGCGGCCCGGGCATTCCGGCCGAGCTGCTCGACGGATTGTTCAAGCGTCCTTTCAGCACCGGCGCTCGCCGTGGCGGCGGCCTCGGCTTGTTGATCGTGCACCGGATGCTCGAACTGCATCACAGTCAGATCCGTCTGATCGAGCGTGCCGGAAAAGGAGCGACATTCCGCTTCGAGCTTCCAGCCGAGACCGGGGCTTCCAGGCCCCGTGCAGAATGAGCCTGGAATGAGGACGATCAACCTGGAATAAGGGAGATCAAACGTGATACTGCGGGTAGTCCGCCATGGTGAAGCCGCCGTTGAATGTCGCGCCGGTCTTCTCGCAGAGATTGATGACGGTATCGATCGCCCCTCGCAAGGCGGGCTCGGTCCAGCCTGCGTCGACAGAGAACGACTCCCCCGCGAAGTACAGGCCCGATTGAGCCGAAGTGTTCCGGTTATAGGCGAGCAGGCTCATTGCATCCGAATAGGTTCCCGCGCGATAGAGCTTTGCGCAACCGAGGGACAAGGGTTCGGTGATCCATCGGACGACACGTGCATGCTCCTTGCGGATATACGGCGAAATGGGCTGGCCGATATTGGTCGAGCGCAGCAGGATCCGGTCGAGTTCCGCGATGCATTTGTCGACGAGCTCGACATCGTTGAAGGAGGCCAGCTTGGTGGCATCGTCTTCCCATGTGTAACTGATCAGGATGCAGGGCACCTCGTACCCGCCCACACTGTACCGGTACGCATACACATCGTGCACGAAGGTGTCGGTCACGAGATTGGGGGGAATTCTGTTGCCGGCATCCGTGAAGAAGGTTGCGTCGATAGGGGCGTACACCTTGCAACTGGTTTCCCAGTGCGCTTGCTTGTATGCGCGTGTGATCGTCTGGGGCAACGCTTCCTGCGAAAAGCCCTGCAGCTGCATGCCGACTTCCATGATCCAGGAGGGCACGGTCACCACGACTGAGTCGAAGTCTCGCGAACCGGCGGATATGCCATTGACGTCGTAGACAACCCGGATCTTGCCGTCCGCCTGTTTCTCGAGTCGCGTCACTCTCGTGCTGGTGTGGAACATATCGGAACGCTGCATGGCGAAGTCGTAGAACGACAGGCCGCGCTCCGGCACGGGAAGGAAAAGCATGCCGTCATCGAACGAGCGGACACCGCGGTAGGGCGGGCCCGCGAACGAATTGCCGGCCGAGTCGGGAAGGAAGGAGAGATCGGCATAGGGCCCCGGGTTGAAATCGCCGGCGGGGGTATAGCGGCCGTGAATGAGCTGCAACTGGCTGCCGAATCCGAAGATCGCCGTGCGAAGCGGATAGAGGGTGCAGACGTCGTAGAAGGCGCCCCAGCTGCCGTCCCCGAACCCGATCGAATAGAAGTAGTTCGATTCTTCGTCGGTCATTCCGAGGCCGCCAAAATTTCCGGGGTCGGCCGCGGACCATTCGTCGATCGCATCGGCCTTGACGAAGGCGCGAAAGGCCGTGTTCGAATAGGTCGCGACGATGGCGTCCCACATGGCCTCCCACTCTTCCGAGCCGTAGATCTCGCTGACCTTGTCGATCATCATCTTCTCGAATTTCTTCCATTTGTCGTAGACCGCCTGGAGCTGCGGCGTCGGCGGAGGCGTGGTGCCGTCGGCGTTCACCCAGATCTGCATGACCGGCGTGGTATCGCCCTGGACGAGTCCTTCCTCGAGGTAGATGCCCGTCGAGCTGACCCAGCGGGTGCCGGGATTGGGAAAGTCCTGGATCGAAAGACCGAACTCCTTGGCGTAGTACGCAAGGAGCGAGCGGCCGTCGTTGGGTGCTTCACCCTCCAGATTGAAGTAGGGCATTCGCATGGCGGCCATCTCGAACGGCGAATACATCGTCTGGAGGCCCTGGCCAGCGACGTCGGTGATCGTGTAGTGACGCCCCGCGGTCCGGTCGCTCGCTTCGAGGATCGTCACGTTCGTGAAGCCGCATCGGTAGAGCTCCCGCGCCGTCGTGAGACCCGCGATGCCCGCGCCGACGATGCAGATGCTGTGCGCCGCCGCGGCGCCCTGGACCTGTGCCACGCCGCCGGTCTGTTCGACCAGGCGGCGATAGTCGAACGAAAGATCGGGCGGGTTCGGATAGCGTCCTGCCCAAGGCAGTGCCTTAGGTAGTCGGTTTGCCGCGGCGAGTTGCGCGGCGCGTTTCGCTGCGTAGTCGTAGCTGCTGCCAATGGTCATGCATCACTCCCGGTTCAAAGTTGCCGGATCATATCCAGGCGGGGTGGGCGCGCCGCGAGGGGTGTCCTCATGTGCGGGCGGAACCGGGTCAAGCTTGAGTGAATGGGCTAAGTCCCGAAAAAATCCGTGGCTTCCGTTGCCGCTCGTCCGAGTCCAATGCGAAAGTCAGATGAATCTGAATTAGAGATTTGACTGCTTGCCACTAATCTCGCTTTGGTGGGGGTGGCCGTTTCGGCACGCTCGGCCGGTTGGGAGGCGATGGATAAGGATTTTCCCTAGTCCTGCGGCTTCAGTGTTGACGCGCCGTTTTCGCGCGACGACACTCCGAACCGGACTTGGCACGTTGCTTCAACGGCGGGTCTGGCAGCAGCGTTGCTGTCACAACCTGAGTCGGCTATGAAAGCCCTCGACATGCGTATATCGCGTGGTCGGGGGCTTTTGCATTTCTGGAGACGAATTTTGCATATCCCCCTATCCCCGCGCACGACGGCAAGTGCACCGGGCACGCTCGTCGCGAGTATCCAGATGGAACCTCGCATCGGACAGAAGAAGCAAAACGTCATGCGTACCTTGCGCTTGATCGAGGAAGCGGCAATTGCCGGTGCGAAGCTCGTCGTGTTGCCGGAACTCGCCAATACCGGCTACATGTTCGAAAGCCGCGAAGAGGCGCTCGGGCTGGCGGAGCGGATCGCCGATGGCGCCACCGTGCGCGCCTGGACCGATGCCGCGCGTTCACTCGGCATCCATATCGCCGGAGGGATCGCCGAGTTCGGTGGCGACGGCCGGCTCTACAACGCTGCGCTGCTCGCGGGGCCGCAGGGCGTGATCGGCACGTATCGCAAGCTTCATCTCTGGAACGACGAACACCGGATTTTCGACCGCGGCAATCTGGGTCTGCCCGTGTTCGAGACCGGCATCGGCAAGCTCGCGATGGCGATCTGCTATGACGGCTGGTTTCCGGAGGTCTACCGGCTGCTGGCGGCGCAAGACGCCGACATCATCTGCGTGCCGACCAATTGGGTGCCCATGCCGGGACAGCCGGCGCACAGCGCCGCGATGGCGCACATTCTCACGATGGCCGCGGCGCACAGCAATGGCGTGAGCATCGTCTGCGCGAACCGTATCGGCACCGAGCGGACCCAACCGTTCATCGGCCAGAGCCTCATCGTCGGCGCGCGGGGATGGCCGCTGGCCGGTCCCGCGAGCACCGACGGCGAATGCATCCTGTACGCCCGGATCGACCGCGAACAGTCGCGCCAGGCCCGGCGGTTCAACGTCTTCAACGAAGTATTGAGCGATCGCCGCGGCGACGTGTACGACCCCATGCTGGGTACGGGCTGGTCGCTGCCATCGGCTGAATCTTCCCCTATCGCCCACTCAGACTCGACGGAGACATCCCGATGAAGCTCACCCGTATCCTGCGTCCTGACAACGCGCTCGGTTCGCCCGTTACACGCCGAGCGCTTGCCGCCAGTGCTTGGGCGGTCGCGCTCATTTCCACCGCCCATGCCGCGGAGCCCATCAGGATCGGCATGGCCGTCGGCCTGTCCGGTGCCAACAGCGTGGTCGCCCCTGCCGTGGTCCAGTCGTCGCAGCTCGCGGTCGATGAGATCAACGCGGCCGGCGGCATTCTGGGCCGCAAGGTCCAGCTCGAGATCGTCGACGATGCCTCGGGTGCCGTGGGGGCCCAGAAGGCCTACGACACGCTGGTATTCGACAAGAAGGTCGACGCGATCATTTCGATGGAAACGAGTGCCGCCAGGAATGCGGGGCTGCCGATCGTCGCGCGGGGCCGCGTACCGTTCATCTACACCTCGTTCTACGAAGGCCATTCGTGCAGCCCCTGGATGTTCGCCAATGGCTGGGTGCCCGAGCAGCAGGTGGCGCCGGTCGTCGACTATATGCTGAACACTCGCAAGGCCAGGTCGTTCTTCCTGGTGGGCAACGACTATTCGTTCGGCCGAGGCATGCTCGCCTTCACCCGGAAGTACATCGAGCAGCACGGCGGCAAGGTCGTCGGAGAAGACTATCTGCCGATCGACGGCACCGAGTGGACCCCGATCATCTCGAAGATTCGCGATGCCCGGCCCGATGCCCTGATCAGCGCGACCGCCGGGGGCGCGCCCAATGTGTCGCTGGCCAAGCAGCTCAAAGGCGCGGGCCTGAACGTCGCGTACGGCAACCTCGCCATCGACGAGGGGACAGCCAGGACCATGGGCGATGTCGCGAGCGGCATGTACATGTCCGCCTCGTATCTCACCGGCATCGACAGCAAGGAAAACAAACAGTTCATCGAGGCGCTGGACCGCCGGTTCGGCAACAAGGTGCAGACACCAAACGAGTTGTCCGAGCCGCAGTACGAGGCTTTTCATCTCTACAAGGCCGCAGTTGAAAAGGCCGGCTCGACCGACGGATCGAAGGTGATCAAGGCCCTTCAGGACGTCTCTTTCGACGGACCTCGCGGGCCGGTGTCGATGAACAGCAGCCGGCATGCGCCGCTTTCGATGCGGCTCGGCCAGGTGCAGGGCGACGGCTCGATCAGGATCCTGCAGACGTTCGAACGCGTCGATCCGGGCGCGCAGTGCCCGAATACCCGGTAAGGGCAGGCGGGAATGGGGAGACTGGCCGGGATGTGCGCATGGGTGGGCCATACGTCATACGTCCCGGCCGTTGGAGACAATGATGGGTGTGTTCCTGGATGTGGTAACGACCGCTGCCGTGTTGTTCATCGTTACGGCCGGTCTGATGATGATTTTCGGCGTGATGAAGATCGTCAATTTCGCGCACGGTGCGCTCCTGACGCTCGGCGCCTATGCGAGCCTGGTGGTCACTCAACTCGAGATCAGCCCCTGGATCGGTTTGCCGCTTGCCCTGGTGGTCGGTGCGGTGGTGGGGATGATGGTCGAGAGGCTGGTCGTCCGACCGCTCTACGCGCGGCCGCTCGATGCGATCCTGGCAACGTGGGGATTGGGCATCGTGATCGGCCAGATAGTCGTGATGATGTTCGGCCGCGGCGTGCAGTTCGTCGAGTCGCCCGTCGGCGGCGCGCTGTCGATCGCGGGTACCGGGTACTCCGCCTATCGCCTGCTGTTGGTGCCGGTCGCGCTCGGGATCTGGGCGGCGATGAGCGTGCTGCTCAACCGGACCCGCTTCGGCGTGAAGACGCGCGCGGTCGTGATGAACGAAGACCTGGCCAAGGGGCTGGGCATCAATTCCGAGCGGATTCGCTTCGTGATGTTCGGCCTCGGGGCCGGGCTTGGCGCGCTGGCCGGCGCCTTCATCACGCCGCTCTCGAGCGTGGATCCGGGCATGGGCCTGCCCTGGCTGGTCAGCGCGTTCATGCTGGTCATGGTCGCGGGCAGTTCGATGACCGGGCTTCTTCTGACATGTTTTCTCTTCGGTGCCTGCCAGGTGCTGGTCAGTACCTATGTCAGCCCCGTACTAGGCGGCATCACGATCGCGGTGCTCTCCGCGCTGGTGCTGCGAATTCGTCCGAGAGGATTCTCCCATGTTTGATCTCCACCCTTTGCTGGGCAGCTCGACTGCGCCCGCCAACGAAAGCGGCCGCGGCATGGCCGTGCTCGGCGTGATCGGAGTCGTGCTCGTCATTGCAGGCCCCTGGCTGTTCGACACCTATCTGTTGAACGTGCTCATCAAGGCATTTTTCTTTGCCATCGTCGCGCTGACGGTCGACGTGTTGTGGGGATACGCGGGCTATCTGACATTCGGGCAGTCCGCGTTCTTCGGTGTGGGCGCCTATGCCGCCGGCCTCGTGTTTACGCATCAGGGCTTCTCCAGCGGATATGCGATTCTCGCGCTTGTTCTCGCAGTCGTCGTGGCAGGCGCGATCGGCGCAGTGGTGGGCTGGCTTTCCTTTTACCGGGGCGCGTCGCCGTTCTTCGCGACAGTCATCTCGCTCGTGCTGCCTATCGTGTTGACCCAGGCCCTGCTATCGGGCGGCGAGTGGACCGGTTCGAGTTCGGGACTGACCGGGTTCGAGACTTTCGATCTGTCGCTTGAAGCCTGGTACTGGATCGCGGGCGGCGCGCTCACGGCGCTCGCCGCGCTCGCATGGGTGATCATGCGCAGCGACGGCGCACGCGTGCTGACTGCGATCCGCGACAACGAATCACGGTGCGCGTTTCTCGGCATCGACACGTCGATCGTGAAGATCGCGCTGTTGGTGGGCACCGCCGCGGTCGCTGGCGCGGCCGGCTTCGGCTACGGCGCGTTCAGCGGCGTCGTTGCACCGGAACTCACGGGCTTTGTGTTCGGCACGGAATTGATCATCTGGGTCGCGCTCGGCGGGCGGGGCACCTTGTGGGGGCCCATGATCGGCGCGGTGCTGATCAATGTCGCCACCGCCTATCTCAGTGGACGTGTGCCGTTCGCCTGGCCGTTGATCCTGGGGGCGGCGTTCGTCATCGTCATCGTGCTTCTGCCGCAAGGGTTGGTCCCCGTGCTGCTGAAGCCTTTCGGGTTCGGGCGTCGAGGCGCCGCGCGCCTGCGACTGGCCAAACGCCTGGCCCGCAAAATCGACACGGCCGGCGGCGAGCCCGCGGTGCTCATGGACCGTGTCGAGAAGCACTTCGGCAGCCTCAAGGTTCTGCAGGGCATCGACCTGCGTGCCGGGGCAGGAGAACTGGTCGGACTGATCGGACCCAACGGGGCGGGCAAGACCACGCTGATGCGCTGCATGAGCGACGGCGCGGAACGTTCGGCGGGCATCGTCCGTCTTTGTGGAAACGACATCCGCGGGCTGCCTCCGGAGCGCTGTGTCGGGTTCGGCCTTGGCAGGAAGTTTCAGAACGCCAATGTATTCGAGACGCTTACGGTTGCCGAATGCCTGCGTATCGCGAGTGCTCGTGTCGAACCGTTGTCATGGCTGGGGCGCGCTGCGACGCTCGGCCTGCCGGCGTATGCGCTCGACGTGATCCGCGCGACGGAGCTCGACCGGAAGCTCGGCGTGGTCGCACGCGATCTATCCCACGGCGAACAACAGGCGCTCGAACTGGCGATGGTGCTCGCACTCGAGCCACGGATCGTCCTGCTCGACGAGCCGACCGCAGGCCTGACCAAGACAGAGCGTACGCAGATCGGCACCATTCTCGCGTCGCTTGCACACCGTCATGGACTGTGCTGCCTGCTGGTCGAGCACGATCTCGATTTCGTGGCGGAAATCGCCACACGTGTCGTGGTGCTCCATCAGGGACGCATCGTCATGCAGGGGACCTTCGAGGAAGTCGTCCATTCCGAGCTTGTCAAAACCATCTATGCGGGTACGGCGCATAGTGGAATTGCGGCAGCTACATGTGCGCCAACGTTGGTGCCCGTATCTGCGACCGAGCCCAAACTGGCCAGCCACTCCGGAGACCTTTCATGACCGATGCCGCACTGCAGTTGAACGACGTGACAAGCGGCTACAAGGCTTCAGTCGTACTTCGGAACCTGTCCTTGTCGATCCCGAAGGGTGAGGCCGCGGCATTGCTGGGCAAGAACGGCATGGGCAAGACCACCTTGCTCAAGACGATCATGGGCTATCTGCCGAAGAAGAGCGGAGCCGTGCGCCTTGCAGGTCAGGATGCGACTCGCCTGACACCGTTCCGGATCGCGCGTCTCGGCATCGCCTACGCCGCGCAGGAGAAGGCACTTTTTCAGGACTTGAGCATTCATGACAACCTGCGGCTGGGCCTCGAAGCCGATGCCCTGTTCGAAGAGCGCTTCGAAGACGTCATCGCGCTTTTCCCTGTGTTCAAGACACGTCTTCGCCAACCCGCCGGCACGCTCTCGGGTGGTGAGCAGAAGATGCTGCTGGTGGCCCGGGCCTTGCTCATGCGGCCTTCGATCGTGCTGCTCGATGAAATTACGGAAGGGCTGCAACCTTCGGTGGTCGACCGCATTGCGCAGGCTTTGCTGTGGGAGCGTCGACAACGGGGCACGACGATGTTGATCGTCGAACAGAACGTGACTTTTGCCCTGAAGGTCGCGGACCGGTATCTGTTGATCAAGCAGGGGGACATCGTCCGGCAGGGCGAGACCCGCGACGGCGGCGCGGCACAGGCCATTTTCGAACATCTCAAGGTATAGCGGGCGGCCTTGGCGCAAGCAGCAGGGCAGAGCAAGGCGATGACCATCGGACCATTCATATGATGCATGACGAAGGCTGGCGTATCGGCGTGCTTTACTCGAGGACCGGCGTGACGTCGGTCACCGAGTCCGAGCATTTCTTCGGGACGGTCCTCGCGATCGAGGAAATCAATGCCGCTGGCGGCGTACTTGGCCGGCCGCTCGAACCGGTCGTCTACGACCCGAAGGGCGAACCCGACGAGTTCCGCCGGCTCGCGGCGCGGTTGCTGATGGAAGGCGACGTCAATGTCCTGTTCGGATGTTCGACCTCGTCGTCCCGCAAGGCGGTGCTGCCGGTCGTCGAGCGGACCAATTCGCTGCTTTGGTACTGTTCGATCTACGAGGGATTCGAATACTCCCCGAACGTGATCTATACCGGCGCGGTGCCGAACCAGAACAGTATGCAGCTGGCCGCCTATCTGCTGCAGCACAAGGCGGAACGGTTCTTTCTCGTCGGCACGGACTATGTCTATCCGCGCGAATCGAACCGGATCATGCGGGACATGGTCGAGCAGCACGGCGGGGAGATCGTCGAGGAAATCTACCTGCCCAGCGACGCGAGCGAGACGCAGCTCGACGAAGTCATTCGCGATATTCGCGCGCACGAGCCCGACGTCGTGTTCTCGACGCTCATCGGCATCGGCGCGCGAAGATTCTACAGCTTGTACCGCGAGCGCGGCATCGATTCCCTGCGGACTCCCATCGCGAGCCTCACCATGGCGGAGGGCGAGACCCAGTTAATCGGCCCCGCGCGTTGCGAAGGGCATGTGACGGCGGCGACCTACTTCAACAATCTCGACAACGACAGCAATCGTCGCTTCCTTGCGCTGTGGCGGGCCCGCTTCGGTGAACAGCCCGCGAGCATGTGGTCGGAGATGGCCTACAACCAGGTCCACTTGTTTGCGCTCGCGCTGAAGGAGGTCGGCGTGCTCGATACGCGCAAGCTTGTTCGCGCGGCGCACCAGGTCTCGCTGGATTCCCCGGAAGGCCGGCTTACGATCGATCCCGAGAACAATCACTGTGTGCTGACGCCACGCATCGCGGTATGTCGGCTGGATGGGCGGTATGAAGTGGTCTGGCAGAATGCCGAGCCGGTGAAGCCTGATCCGTATTTGTCGAGCTATGGTTTTGCCGATTTCTGGTTGAGGTGATGCGAGTGGACTCGAGTATTCGTCGACTGTATGAAGACTTGCGAACGGTGCGGGTGGTGGTCGTGCATCCTCCCGGCGAAGATCGGGACACGCTGGTCGAACAATTGCGGCGCATCGGATGCCAGTTGAGCCTGGTCTGGCCGTTTCCGTCGGTGCCTCCCGTCGAGGCGGATGTGATCCTGTTTCATGTCGCCCAGGAGCTGCAGGGCAACAGCGCGTGGTGCTCGACTGAAGCAGACGCGACGCTCGTTGCACTCGCGGACTATGAAAGCCCGACCACGCTGAAACTGCTGCTCAACACGCATGCGCACGGTGTGCTTACCAAGCCTTTGCGCTCATCGGGGGTACTGAACACGCTGGCGCTCGCGCGATCGGCGAGGACGTTTCAGATGGTTCAGCAAAACAAGATCCGCAAGCTCGAAGACACGATCAAGGGCAGGCGGCAAATCGAAAAGGCGATTCGCATGCTCATGGAGCATGAGCAGATGGGGGAATCGCAGGCCTATGAGCATATGCGCTCAAGAGCCACTGCATTGCGCATGACCGTCGCGGAAGTCGCCGGCATGGTCGTCGACGCGCGCGAGACGCTCGAAAAGCTTGGGCTGAACGATAATGGCCGCGGGCAACCCCGGGCTTAAGTCGCAGGCGACCCCAGGGCTTGAGTGCTCGATTACTGTTGCCTGCCGGTTCCCCCGGCGCGCACTACCTTGACTGCTCGAGGTTTAGTTGCTTTTGCTTCGGCTTAAGGGGAGTGTCGCTTGTTCGGCGCACCGCGACTCCGAGACGCGAAGCTTCAGCGAGAAGGTCGTCATCTTCGGTGTAAATTGCGTCGGCGCCGTGAACGCGCGCAATTACAAGGATCTGTCGATCGACCTTTATTTTTTGCCAGTGCGCCTTGGAGGCTCCCTTCTTGGATCCCTTCGTACGCGTAGTTTGATCAGAACCCGTTGTGGCTTCATATTGGGCGTCCCGCTGTTAGTTCGCATAACGCGAGATGCTGCAGAAGCATGATCGTCTTACCGTCGACGATTTCCCCGTCCTCGATAAACCGCAACGCTGTCCGCAAAGGCATTTCAATCACTTCGAGATCTTCTCCTTCGCCCTCGATGCCACCGCCGTCATTCACGCGCATGGAAGCGTCGTACTCTCCCAAATAAAAGTAGAGCTTTTCTGTCACGGATCCCGGGCTCATATAGGCCTCGAAAACCTTGCGGACTTCGCGAACGCGATACCCTGTTTCCTCTTCCGCCTCCATGCGTATGCGTTCTTCCGGCGTGGCGTTGTCGAGCAGTCCGGCAGCCGTTTCGAGCAGCATGCCATCGTGCCCGTTGACGAACGCGGGCATGCGGAACTGACGTGTAAGCACGATATTTCGGGTTTGCCGACTATGGAGCAGGATTGTCGCCCCATTGCCACGATCGTACGTCTCCCTGCTCTGACGTTGCCACTTACCGTCCCGGCGCAGGAAGTCGAACGTCACCTTTCTAAGCGTGTACCAATCGTCGGAGAGTACGGTGGAATCGACGATGCGAACGCGGTCATTCGTTGCAGTCATTGCTCCTCCTATCGACAGTCAACCTAAGCTCATGGTATCGTGCATATTCGTGCAATATCAAGAAAATTCGTGCAATTCCATGCTGACCACTCAACGCAAGGCAGCCATCCTCGACGCGCTCGCACGTGACGGCCAAGTACTCGCCGGCGAACTGAGCACGACGTTTGGCGTGTCGGAAGACACGATCCGTCGGGACTTGCGTGAACTCGCGGCGGAAGGGCTGCTACAACGGGTTCACGGCGGGGCCTTGCCCGTTTCTCCGGCCATCGCGCCATTCGAACGGCGCCAGGACATCGAGTCCGTCGCCAAACGGCGGCTCGCGCGGCACGCGGTCGGAATGATTGCGTCGGGACAGATCGTGATCGTCGACGGGGGGACCACGTCGGCGCTCTTGGTGAGGGAGCTTCCCGCCGATCTGCGGGCAACAATCGTCACCCATAGCCCGAGCGTCGCGGTGGCACTCGCCGAACATCCTTTAGTGGAGGTCATCCTGATTGGCGGGCGACTGTACAAGCATTCGATAGTGGCTGTTGGCGCCGCAGCGATGGAGGGAGTCTCACGCATCCATGCTGACTTGTACTTTATGGGTGTGACCGGTGTTCATCCGACAGCCGGGCTAAGCACTGGAGACTTCGAGGAAGCGGCGATCAAGCGCGCGCTCGCGGCGCGTGCGGCGGAGACTGTCGTACTCGCCTCGTCATCGAAACTCAATGCGGCGTCACAGTTTGTCATCGGCGACATCACACTCGCGCAGACCATCATCGTCGAAAAGGCAACCGCCCTGGAGTTGACGAAACCGATCGAAGCAGCGGGAGTGACTGTCGTGCGGGCGTAACCGGCAGATCCCTTTGGCAATGGCCCTGGCTTCGTCTCGTGCTTGCTCATGAACGCGGCGTGCGATTTTTCGCATCGGTGTGTTCGGGCTAGCTTTTTCGATTCCCGGTCATGTGCGGCACCAGCATATAAGCGATCTCACCGAGAACGTAAGAAGGTCGAGACGCTGTTCGCTCATTTGAAGCGAATCTTTGTTGAGCAACCAGGACAGGCACCTGGACGTGCCTCGGACTACATAAACATGCAATGTCCCACCCGAGCACAACGGTATATGTTATTTGTATGGATGGCTGATCAATGCGCCGGAATTGCTGACCGAGAAGCTCGTATCAACGCCTCCGAAGATGCCGTCAGCATGGATGGTAGGGTGGACAATCGAGCGCGCGGCGGTAATCATATGGGGTGACGGCGAAGCTCAACGATGAACATGGCCTGTGACGACCGCGGTGGCGTCTATTGCGCGCTGCGAGGCTCATCTTGAGGCAGGCAAGAGATTGGTCGGGCTCAGAGGACGATGCCCGTTTAGCATTGCGTTAGCGCATTCAACCAGGGTTCATAGCCATGAAGAAACTATTCTTCATCCCCATTTTTTTCGCATTGTTCGCGTTTGGTGGTGCGGTGTGCGCACAGATTGACGACAAGTCGGATCCGCAGGCGCTGATCAAGACCGCGACGCAGCAGGTGCTCGACGAGGTGCGCACCCGAGCGGTCGAGCCGAGCGATATCCCCCGCATCATGGACATCGTGAACAGGGACATCCTTCCTTACATCGATTTTCACCGCACCACGCAGCTTGCGATGGGGCACTACTGGAAAACGGCGACACCGGCGCAGCAGCAGCAGATGGTCGAACAGTTCAAGCTGCTGCTGATCCGCACATATTCGGGCGCGATTGCGCAGCTCCGCCCGGATCAACAGTTCGAGTTCCCGCCGTCGCGCATCGCTCCGACCGATACGGACGTGGTAGTGCGCACGGTCGCGATGACGAACGGCGAGCCATTGGAAATCGACTACCGCTTGTACAAGACGCCGCAGGGCTGGCGCGTGTATGACCTGAACGTGCTCGGTGCTTGGCTGGTCCAGACATATCGGCAGCAGTTCAGCGAGAAGATCCAGCAAAGCGGTGTGGACGGCCTGATCCAGTCTCTCAATGAGCGTAACGAGCAGTTGGCCTCGGGCAAGCCTAGCTGAACTCGTGGCAGGCGACAGGCGGACGTAATACCGCAAGATAAGACGCGCGGCCCCCCGCCGTTGTCATGTTGATGAGCCAACGGAAACAAATGCCGAAGCGGCGGGGTATTCGGCTTCATGGGCGCGACGCCAATCGCAACTCCGGCGACCAACCCAGTTCACGCTTTGCCTTGGCGCTGTCCGCCTCGGCGTTGTCCTGCGCGATGTTGTACACCCCGGCTTGCCTCGTTGAAGCGCGAGCAAGGCTGACGCCTGCTTCTTCGAATGCGTTTGCCCGATCAGCGCGGCCGGTGCTTCCGAACACCGTATATCCCGCCGCGATTAACAGCGGTGCAAGCGAGGTGCCGATCGCGCCGCTTGCACCGGCAAGCCAAACCCTGTGTGTCATTTTCTATTCTCCTGTTTGTGATTGCGACCTTGTGTATTGGTATGTGGCGGTATCAACGAAGAGCAGGGTAGGGCTGTTAATGGTTGTCAAAGAGGTCCATTATCACGAAATTGATTGGGGCATTATAAAAACATTCATGCCCGCGAAAGGCGAGTTGGAATGCAGAAAAGGACCCACTATGACAGTCATTCAGAACGACGTACTTCGCATTTCAGAGGCAGAAGCCTCCCGCTTGCTGTCTGAACTTCCGTTGCCGTTTTCCGTTTTATTCGAGCGCGGCGATGTGTCAGTTGAACTGTACGCGCCGCGAGGCACGGACACTCAATCGCCCCATGCGCGCGATGAGCTTTACATCGTCGCTTCAGGTTCAGGGACGTTCCGCCGTGCGGACCAGGTGTGTGAATTCAAGTCCGGCGATCTGCTCTTCGTCCCCGCTCACGTAGAGCACCGCTTTGCGAGCTTCAGTGACGATTTCAGGACTTGGGTGATTTTCTTCGGTCCGGAGGGTGGCGTTCGTTTCTGAATGTATATACTCTGGCCGAGGGATATCCGAGCAGCCCGCTAGGCAAGCAACAACGAGGCACGTGGCGACATAAGGGCCACGCGATTAATGAAAGTTATTCAACTTTATCACGACCACCATGAAGCGAGGTCCCAATAAACGAAGCATGGTGGCCCTGGCCGAATATGCGGTGAGTGATGTCATTTTGCTGATCCGGCGCAATGCTGCCTACGCCGATCAACGTGGCTTCGACTGCCTCGTCTAGCGGTGTGTGCGGCTCGTGCCCCAGTACCGCGACCAGGCGTGTGTTGTCCATCTGCACCGGCGTGCGCCACAGATAGCGCATCTCGCGCATTTCTCGGAAAGTGGTGACAAACGGTGATACCAATGTCAGCAGCCACCACGGGAACGCGGTGACGCGCGGTTCGCGCTCGGTGTGATGTAGAACAGCCCGACGGATCGCTTGGGTCATCCGCGTGCCGTCCGCGTCCCAGTGGCCAGCCATGTGGAAGCAGGCAAAGGGATCGAGTGCGTCACGGCGTGCCAGCAACTCGACGATGGTTTGCGCCACGTCGGGCAGGTACGACCATTGGTGGCCGACACCGCGCTCGCCGGGGTAACTTACCGTCTTGACCGGGTGCCCTGGCTTGACCAATCCCTGCGAGAACCAGCTTTGCCCCGCCTTCGGCCCGAAGAAGTCACCGGCGCGCACGATCAGCACGCGGGCGCCGTTGTGGCTGGCCTTGAGCAGGCGCTTTTCCAGTTCCACGCGAATGGCGCCTTTGCGCGTCACGGGGTGCTGCGGCGAGTCTTCATGCAGCACCGGGAGGGCATCCGGCCCGAAGTTGTAGACCGTGCCCGGTAGCACGATCGTCGCGCCTTCGGCCGTCGCGGCGGCGATGGTGTTGTCCAGCATTGGCAGCACCAACTTCGACCATTGGCGATAGCCGGGCGGGTTGACCGCGTGGACGATGACCGAGCAGCCCTTCGCCGCATGGATGATGTCCTGCCGGTTCATCGCGTCGCCGCGCAGCCAGTTCACGCCATCCCGGCGCTCCGTGGGCTGTTCTGCACCCCGTTTCAGTGCGCGCACCTGCCAGCCGGCGTCTCGCAACTGGCGGGCAACCTCACCGCCAATGCCGCCCGTAGCACCCAAAACCAGAACCGATTTGTTACTGCTCATGGTTTTCTCCATGCGTTGTCGATGGATGAATTCTGGGCTGTCGCTTGTTCGATTGGAATTGCCAAACATGATAGATCGGCTATACATTTATGTATGGCATCGAGCATCGGTTGGGAGTTCTACCGCACATTTCTCGCCGTGCTGACGGAGGGCTCGCTCTCCGGCGCGGCGCGCGCCCTCGGCATTACCCAGCCAACGGTGGGCCGTCACGTTTCGGCGCTCGAGGCCTCGTTCAACCAGACCCTGTTCACCCGCTCTCAGACCGGCTTGCTGCCGACGGAGGCAGCGCTGGCGCTACGCGGCTATGTCGAGGCTATGCAGGGCACCGCCGCGGCATTGGAACGGACGGCGACCAGCCATGGACAAGGCGTGACCGGAACGGTGCGAATCTCGGCAAGCGAGGTCATCGGGGCGGAGGTGCTGCCGCCCATGCTGGCGCAACTGCGGCAGGTGCATCCTCAGTTAAAGATTGAGCTGGTTCTAAGCAATCGCGTGCAGGATTTGTTGCAGCGGGAGGCCGACATCGCGGTCCGAATGACGCCGCCGCAACAGGGCCTGCTCATCGCCCGGCGCGTGGGCGAGGTGGCACTCGGCCTGTACGCGCGCGCGGACTATCTGCAGCAACACGGCACACCTGCCACGCCAGCGGACCTGAAACGCCATGCGCTGATCGGCTTTGACGAGGAAACGCCCTTCCTGCGGGCCGCGAGCAAGCTGCAGCCATCCTGGACGCGCGACGTCTTCTCCTTGCGCACCGACAGCGACCTGGGGCAGCTTGCGCTGATCCGCGCCGGCTGCGGCGTGGGTTTTTGTCAGTCGGCCCTTGCCAGACGGGACGCGCGGCTCATGCGCGTGCTGCCCGAACACTTTACGTTCAAGCTGGAAACCTGGGTCACTATGCACGAAGACCTGCGCGGCAGCCCGCGCTGCAAAGCGACCTTCGACGCCCTGGTGGTGTGTCTCCAGGCCCATACGGCGACGGCAGTCGAACCCTGAGAACGCGCAACGCCCGCGAGCCGGTTCGCCAGGGTAGGCCTCAGGTCCGTCCCACGAGAGCGAACCGCTTACCTTTTGCGGGCTGCTGTTCGGTGCGCTTGCCGAGCGCTGCCAACGCGCAGATCGCTCGTAATAGGTCCGGTAGGTGGGCGTCGTCAAGTTGGGGCGCACCGCCGAAGCTACATACGTCGTCACGCCGTTGATCGACGATACGCCGTCGCTCGCCTTGGGCATAAGTCCGACATTCAATAGTTTCCGTCGGGGTGCTGTGCTGTCAATTCCTTGAAGACCCGCCACTCTCGTTCATAGCTCCACCAGGACCGTAGACGCATCAAGCGGCTGGTTCGCGGCGGCATCCAAACGATACTGCGTACGCTGGCGGGCTTCTAGGCCACGATCAGGAAGGGGCAGGTTCGAAACATCGACGGACGCGATCAAAGGAAAGCCGCGTGACGGGGCCGAGTCAGGGCTGCCTCGGCTCCCGCATCGCCCGCATCCATCTTTGCAACGGATCCTGCCCGCCTTCAATGCTTGAGGCAGGTGTCGGCGTTCTTCCAGGTGCAGGTGTCGAGGCCGGTGTGGATGATCGGCTTCACCGACTTTCCTTCTGCGAGGTCGCGCATGATCATCGCTGCCCGATAGCCCATTTCCTCCGGCCGCTGGCCGACAAGGACATTAACCTTGTGCTCCTTGAGGGCTTGCAGTTCCGGTCCGAGCGTATCGGCCGAGACGATGACGAACTTGCCGTTCTGGATCTTGTCCATGATCGGCGCGACGACTTGCGAATACGCTTGTGGGGCAAAGAGCGGCCAGCCGCCCTCGAGCACGAAGGCATCGAGACCGGTGGCGTTGGCGGTCAGCGTGTCCTGCATCATCTGGTTCGCCTTGGCGGCGTCGTCGTTCGTGTAGAGCGGGCAGGCGCCGAGCTCCTGCCAACCGTTTTCGCCGGCGAGCTTCGCGATTCCCTTCTTGCCGGAGAGGACGTCGCGCGTGCCCTGGGCGCGTTGGTTGATATTCTCGGCCGCGGGATTGCCCATGACGAGGCAGATATTGCCGCCCTTCGGCATCAGCAACTTCAACTGCTCGCCGAGCTTGACGCCCAGTTCGTAATTGTCGGTGCCGACATAGGTCTTCCGGAGCGACGCGTCCTTTGGCAACAAATCGGCGTCGGCGGTGATAATCGGGATCGTCACATTGCGGCGGCGCAACTCTTCGGCCACGGCCGGGGCGTTCGCGGGCGAGATCGCCATTGCCGCCACGCCCTTGGTCAGGAGGTCGTCGATGATCTGCACTTCGGCGCTTTCGTCCGCGGCTGTCGCTGGCCCGGTGTAGTAGCAGGTATAGCCTTGCTTATTGAGCTCCTTGTTCGCCCGGTCGCATCCCTGATGCATGAGATCGAAGTAGGGGTTGTCGAGCCCCTTCACTACCAGCGCCAGAGTCTTATCGGCTGCGTAGGCGGAGGAGGCCAGCAAGACGAGCCCTCCGATTGCAGCAAGACACATCGAAACTTTTTTCATTATTGCCTCCAGTTGTCGACCGGACTTAGCGCTTTAGCGCTTAGTCCGGTCCCATGCAAGGTGGTCGACCGGAGTTAGCGCTTTAGCGCTTAGTTCGGTCCCATACAAAGTTATCGATCGGAGTTGGCGCTTTGGTGCTTAGTCTGGTCCCATACAAAGTTGTCGACTAGAGTTAGTGCTTTAGCGCTTGGTCCGGTCCCATACAAAGCTATCGGCGCCGGCAATGCGGTGCCCACGTCTGCTTGCACAAACTTCGTAAAAATCGAAAGGAAAGACCGTATCCGAGCTTTCACCTTCCCGCGGAACCTCGCGCTTCTTTTGAACACCAGCGCCGGGCAGTTCCGCATCTTGTCCGGTCGCCCCCCAGACACCGGCCGTAGTGCGGCCGGTGCGCCCGAAGACATTTCAATCTCCCTGCCGCTCGCCGCCGAGCCGGTTGAAGAGCACGGCGATGATGATGAAGGTACCCACGACCGTACCCTGCCAGAACGAGTCGACGCCGAGCAGGATCAGGCTATTGCGGATGACTTCAATGAGTGCGGCGCCGACTACGGTCCCGAAGGCGCTGCCGACGCCGCCCATGAGATTGGTGCCGCCGATCACGGTCGCGGCGATCACGCGCAATTCGTCGCCCGTGCCAAGGCCGGTCGTCACCGCGCCGAGCCAGCCGACTTCGAGGATCGCCGCAACGCCCGCCATGAGGCCGGCGAGCACATAGACGGAGCAGATGACGCGACGCACCGGAACGCCGGTGAGATTCGCCGCATGGCGGTTGCCGCCGACCGCGAAGACGTAGCGGCCCCAGCGCGTCCAGGCAAAAGCGAACCAGAACAGCACGGCGAGGACGATCAGGAACCACACCGGATTGGCGAGGCCGAAGGTCTTGCCGCCGCCGAGCGCAAGGAGCTTGCTCCCGTCGGGACCAAAATCGAAAATGGTCCGGCTGCCGGAGAACACCAGCGCGAGGCTACGGCCGACGCTCAGCATGCCGAGCGTCACGACGAAAGGCTGCATGTCGAGATAGGCGATGAGCAGACCGTTCACGAGGCCGACGAGCCCTGCGGTCAAGAGCCCCATGCCGATGCCGGCCCAGATCGGATAGCCGGCATTCATGACCACCGAGACGACGATACCGCTGAGGCCGATCGTCGAGCCAACCGAAATATCGATGCCGCCCGTGACGATCACGGCCATCATGCCGAGCGCGACGATTGCGACGAAGGCGAAGTTGCGCGTGACGTTGAAAAGGTTCTGCTGCGTCGCAAACGTCGAGGTGACGAACGAGAGCAGGATGCAGGCGACGATAGTGGCCAGCACCACCCAGAACACCTGACTCGCGAGAAGCCCCGTCCAGCGGGTATGGGTCTTCTCGGCTTGCGGCTCATCAAGCAAAGTCGGCATTGAGGCGGGCCTTTCCGGCGCATCGTTCAATTTCGGTCTCCCGTGCAAGGCAGGTTCAGGCGGTGGCGATTGCTCCGGTGATGAGGCCGGTTACTTCTTCCGCAGAGGACGCTTCGGTCTTCTTGTCCGCGACCTTGCGTCCACGCCGCATGACGACCACGCGGTGGGCGACGTCGAAAACGTCGGGCATGCGGTGGCTGACGAGAATGACTGCGATTCCATGTTCGGACAGGCGTTTGATGAGGTTGAGCACCTCCGCCACCTGCCGGACGCTGATCGATGCCGTCGGCTCGTCCATGATGACGAGCCGCGCCTCGGAGAGGCGCGTGCGAGCGATCGCCACAGCCTGTCGCTGACCTCCCGACATCTGTCGGACGAGATCACGGGGACGCGTTTCGGATTTCAGTTGTTTGAAAAGCTCGCCGGCGCGCCGATACATGGTCGCGTGATCGAGAATGCGGATGGGTCCGAAACCGATCCGTGGCTCACGCCCGAGGAAGACGTTTGCCGCCGCCGTGAGATTGTTGCAGAGCGCGAGCTCCTGATAGACGACTTCGATTCCCTGAGCGCGGGCGTCGACCGGCTTGCTGAAATGCACCGGTTTACCGTCGATGAGGATTTTGCCGTGCGAGGGGGGAAAGTTACCGGCAATGACCTTCACCAGCGTCGATTTCCCGGCCCCGTTGTCGCCCATGAGCCCGACCACCTGGCCCGGCTCCAGACTGAACGTCAGATCGGTCAGGGCGTGAATGGCGCCGAAGTGCTTGGAAATGCCTCTGAGCTCTAAAAGACTCATGGACTGTCGCGCTCGCTCCAGTGGTGCCGCCCATTTCTTCGGCCGGGCGACCAGTAGACATGCTAGCTTGTTTTTATAGCACGATGGCGCTTTTAGCAAGCCTCCTTCGGTCACCCGGTTCATCTGCGGCCCAATGGGGCCAGCACGCGTCGTGGATAGACCGATCTGCGGCGTCAGGCCATACTCAAGATTGGCGAGACCCAGTTGCGGCAACGTGCCCTCAGGGAGGATAGTGATATGCAGATCAATGTCCAGAGCTTTGCAAGCCGCTCCCAGCCGGTGTTCGAGACCAAGGACGCCGAGCGAGCACACGCGCTGCAGCGGCTGGCGGCAACTTGCCGCATCTTCGGCCGGCGCGGCTACTCTGAAGGCCTGCTGGGCCACGTCACCGTGCGCGATCCCGAACTGTCGGACCATTTCTGGGTAAACCCGGTCGGCGTCCCCATGCACCAGGTCCGCGTCTCGCACTTGGTGCAGGTGAATCAACAAGGCCAGGTCGTACACGGCAGCGGAATGGTGAACCCGGTCGGGCTGCTGCTGCACACGGCCGTCCATCAGGCACGGCCCGAGGTCATGGCGATGTGTCACGCGCACGCTCTGCACGCCTCGACGTGGTCCGCATTCGAGCGGCTGCTCGATCCGATCACACAAGACGCATGCATCTTCTTCGAGCAGCAGGCACTGATCCTCGAGCCTCGTGTCGTGCGGGACCCGGCCGCGGCAGCACACTTTGCCGCAGGCTTCGGTGACAAGCGGGTGGCGATCCACGCAGGCCACGGCATCTTCACAACCGGACAGACGGTGGATGAGGCGGCATGGTGGTTCGTGTTGATGAACCGCTGCTGCGAAGCGCAACTGATGGCCCAGGCCTACGGCGAGCCTTCACTGTGGGCGCCCGATGATGCGAGATGGCTGGCTTCGGTGCTGGGATCGCCGCACTTTGGTTGGCTATCGTTTCAGACGCTGTGGGACGAAATCATCCTGAGCGATGCCGACCTGGTGCAGTGAGCGCTGCGGCGGCTCCAGCTTGCTTGAACAGCCGCTATCCCAGTCGCGCCACCACGAAGTCGAGGAAACGGCGCAGCTTGGCGCTGGGCCGTGCTCCGGGCAATCGGACGATGTGGACCGCTCGCGTGGGGCGTTCCCAAGCGGGCAGCAGGCACGTAACTTATGGCCACAAGTGTTCGGAATCGAACGATGTGTCCGGGCCAGCTTGCTTAGCATTGACGCGACCAGGGCCTCGAGTGCACGTCCCGCAGGGACGAAGTCACGACGGCCCCGCTTTGTCGTGCCAAACAGCGGCCACCGTTCATCGTGGAAATGACGCTTTAATCAGTCCGCCCGGCTAGCCGGCCGGAATTCCATGGGTTAGAGAGAGGATCGATGAATACAACTTCGTTTCATCGTCAATTCGCCCTGATCACTATCACACGCCGCGTGCTGACGCTGCGGGCACTGTTCATTGCAATTGTCCTCTATGGCGGCATCCTGTTCTGGATCGCACCTCGGCCGCCGATGGTCGATATCCCGCAGCATGCGGCGCAGATCGCCACATTGCATGACATGCTGCTCGGCGAGTCGCCCTGGCAGCGGATATTGGCCGTCAATCTGTTTACGCCCTACTTGATCGGCTATGGTCTGGCGCTGGCGTTTTCGTTTGTGATGCCTGTCGCCGCGGCCATCAAGCTGGCTCTGATGCTGAGCTACTACACATTCGTCTTTGCCTGCGTGCTGCTGCGTCGGCGCTTCGGTGGCGATGCGCGGCTCGACTGGCTGTTCGTGCCGTCCTTCTTCGGTCTTTCATATCAATGGGGTTTCTACACCTTCATCTTGGCGGTGCCGCTCGGCTTGCTCTACCTGCTGCTTGCTCTGCAGCACGCTGACCGTCCAAGCC
This sequence comes from Pararobbsia alpina, assembly GCF_902859895.1. Lineage (GTDB taxonomy): Bacteria > Pseudomonadota > Gammaproteobacteria > Burkholderiales > Burkholderiaceae > Pararobbsia > Pararobbsia alpina. Next base: position 4,914 of record NZ_CADIKM010000036.1, on the reverse strand, counting down.
GTTCGACGGGTGGCTGGCTGCTTCTCGCTGGCGTGATCCTGTTCTTTGCGCATGGCCTGATTTTTCTGGTCGCCAACGCGATCGGTGCAGCGTTTGTCCTCGTACGCAGCAGGGGGCGGCGACTGTCGGAAATCGCACTGGCGCTGATACCGTACGCTGGTTTCGCTCTTCTGAGCGTGGCCTACGTCGTCTTGAATGACAACGCTCAATCGGCCTACAAAATGGCCATTCCGGGGGGCCAGTTCATCCACCGCGGCGCCATGCTTTTCATGGCGACATGGGGTGCGGCGTTCTCGCACAAGTGGCCGACGGTCCTCGCCACTCTGCTTACGCTGGCCACGGCGCACATGCTCGGCCTGCGTCTGAATCGCAGGTCGCCTGCTGCGTTTGTGCCTCTGGTGGTGCTGCTCGCATACTGGTTTCTCGTGCCTGAAGTGCTCATGAACACCAGCATCATCTACGAGCGTTTTGCGGTATACGTGCTGCCGTTCTATGCATTCCTGTTCGTTCGACGCGAAGATTCCGACAGAGACCGCGACGCAAGGCGGCACCGCGATCTCGCCTGTCAGGTGGCGCTCGCCCTTATTTGCATCGCATTTTTCAGTCTGCAGACAAAGCGGTCGTTGGCATTTGCGACGGAGAGCGCGAACTTCGAGCGGGTGCTCGCCGCCGCGGAACCCGCCCAGCGGGCACTCATGCTCCCGATGGATCCGCGTAGCCCAGCCGCGGACAATCCGGTCGCGTACATGCACTACGCGGCGTGGTACCAGGCCGACAAGCAGGGGCTCGTCGATTTCAATTTCGCGGAATTCCTGCCGCAGATCGTGCGGTACCGAGAGCGGCATACCTTGCGGGAGGCGCCCGATCGGCTCTCCTGGATGCCGGGCGCATTCAACTGGAAAAACGACCGCGGAGCGGACTACCGCTACTTCTTTGTCCGTGAGTCCGGATCGCTGCCGCCTGCATTGTTGACCAACCGTCTTTGCCCGTTGACCCTGGTGGAAAAGAGCGGCAGCTGGTCGCTATATGAGAATCGGCAATGCCACTGAGTATGTTGGCGACGTGCTGATAGCCAGTCCGCCCTACGGGTGAGCGTGACCAGAGTAGTGACTTGCTGCGCCGATCTGAAAAACGCTTTAAAGCTCACACGCCTTGACTAGCCCGGTCACCACCAAGCCACCCCCGGCTTGGGTGCGCTTCCTTACGAACCTGTCCGGTACGGCATCGCGATTATCACGTGAGCATATATCCATAGCGAATCTGCTTCGTTCCCCTTGAGCGCACGCGCCGTTACATTGCCTGTCCCGCGCCGTTGAAGACGCTTCTGACCAGCCTTCGTGCACGTTTTGAACGATACCTCGTCATTGGCTATAAGAAGGTCCAAAAACGGAGCGAGGTTTTGTACACGCACTGATTTACACGCAATGACAATGTTGAATAAGAAAGTTATGGGCCTGGCCGTGATCGGCAGCCTGAGCGTCTCGCTCGCCCATGCACAGAACTCGGTCACGCTGTATGGCTCGATCGATGCGGGCCTGATGTACACCAACAACGTAAAACACGGGGCGACGCAGGGCCCGCTTTACCAGGCGACCAGCGGCAACACCAACGGGAGCCAGTTCGGCATACGCGGCAGCGAGGATCTCGGCGGTGGCGTCACGGCGATCTTCAAACTCGAGAACGGATTCAGCGTCCAGAATGGCAAGCTTGGCCAGGACGGCCGGCTTTTCGGGCGCCAAACGTATGTCGGCATACGCGACGATCAGTGGGGAACCATCACGCTCGGCCGGCAGTATGACGAAGGGATCGACTACGTCGCACCGCTGTCCGACGTGGCGTATGACTTCGGCAAGACTGGCTTCGCGCATCCGTTCGACAACGACAACCTCGACTACTCGGTTCGCATCAACAACTCGGTCAAGTTCGCCAGCAGTAACTTCGATGGCTTCAAGTTCGGCACGCTCTACGGTTTCTCCAACAGCTCGGAGTTCGACGCGAATCGTGTCTACAGCGTTGGCGCAAGCTACGGCTCCGGTCCGTTGAATGTGGGTGTCAGCTACTTGCAGCTTGACGGCTCGAACAGCACGAACACAACCGGGGCCATTGACGTAGCCGAATCGACCGCCAACGGTACCGGCGGCTTCCTGCTTGGCGCGGACGTGCAACGCGTGGCGGCGGCCGGCCTGAATTACACCTTGGGTTCGGCGGTGGTCGGCTTCGTTTATTCGCACAGCGAGTTCGAGGGCACGGAAGCGTTCGGCTCGGCCGGCGGTAACCTTCGTTTCGACAACTACGAAGTGAACGGCAAATACTCGCTGACGCCAAGCCTGAAGGTCGGCATCGGGTACACGTATACCGACGGCCATGTGACCGACACCACGACCTACGGGGCCGATTCGAAGTGGAACCAGCTCAATGCCCAGGTCCTGTATTTTCTCTCGAAGAGTACGGACGTTTACCTGGAAAGCATGTATCAGCACGTGTCGGGCAAGAACTACGTCGCATTCGTCAATACGTCGGGCGGTGCGTCCTCAACCGGCAATCAGATTGTCGCTACCGTAGGGTCGCGAACACGGTTTTGATGCTGATGCCGAAATCGCGGCTAAAAAGGAAATCCTGATTGCAAAGAAGCGCAGGCGCGGCGGTTCGGCCAGCCATTCAATGGCGCTGGCCACGAAGCCTTGACGATGCTGGCTATCGCGTCAGCGATCGAATGATCGCAGCGCGCCTTTGCAGGTTCTTGGAATGTCTTAGTTTGCCGCGGCACCCATTTCGTCAAGTGCTCTAAGCGCTTCCGGCGGGAGGTTTAAACCGACGCTAGCGATGTTTTGTTTCAGATGCGCGACTGACGACGTTCCGGGAATGAGAAGAATGTTCGGTGACCGTTGCAACAGCCAGACGAGTGCCACCTGCATGGGTGTCGCGCCACATTGGTCGGCCACGGCGGTTAGATTCTCCGACTGCAGTGGCGAAAAACCGCCGAGCGGAAAAAACGGAACGTAAGCGATGCCCGACTGCGCCAGACTATCAATGAGCGAGTCGTCGGCACGATGGGCCAGATTGTAGTGGTTCTGTACACAGACAATCCGGGTGATCGTTTGACCTTGGGAAACCTGCTTGGCAGTTGCGTTACTGAGCCCGATGTGACGGATGAGTCCTTTTTGCTGCAATTCGGCGAGGGCGGTCAATGGCTGCTCGATGTCACCTTCAGCAGGTCCCGCGACGTCGAACATCAAGCGCAGGTTGACGACGTCCAGAACATCGAGGCCGAGGTTGCGCAGGTTGTCATGCACTGCGGATTCCAGTTCCGCAGGCGAAAAAGCCGCGCCCCATGACGCGTCGGGACCGCGCTTCGCGCCAACCTTGGTGACAATCACAAGGCCTTCCCGATAGGGGTAGAGCGCTTCCCGAATGAGCTGGTTCGTGACGTGAGGGCCGTAGAAGTCACTCGTATCCAGGTGGGTCACACCGCTGGCGATAGCTTCCCGAAGCACGGAAATCGCTTCGTCGCGGTCCTTGGGGGGGCCAAACACTTTCGGTCCTGCCAATTGCATGGCGCCGTAGCCCATACGCGCTACGGACGAATCGCCCAACTGGTAGGTGCCGGCACGGCTTGCGTCGATCATTGCAATGTTCCCATTCCAATAGGTGTGAAAACGTCACCGGAAAGTGACACTGTCTATAATACGAATAATCATTCAGATTGTGGATTCGCATATGCCTCCTGATGCAAAGACCGGACTGAAGCCCCGCAAACTGCCGCGCCAAGCTCGCTCTCAAGCCACCGTGGATGCGATATTCGATGCCACTATTCAGGTTTTGCTGGCCGAAGGCCTGCAGCGGCTCACCACTATCAGGGTAGCCGAACGCGCCGGCGTCTCGGTTGGCACGCTTTACCAGTACTATCCCCATAAGCAGGCGCTGCTTTTCGCGGTTCTGGAGCGCCATTTGGTCAGGCTGGGCGATCGAATGGAGCAGGCAGCGGTATCCGTACACCACCAGCCGTTGGCAATCATGGTGCCCGCAGTCGTTGATGCTTTCGTTCAGGCAAAGACAGAACGCATCGATGAAGCGCGTGCGCTCTACGCAGTCGCCGGTGAACTTGATTCGCGGGAGCTTATTCTTGAAACACAGAAGCGAGGACGCGTAACGCTTGGCGCGATGTTGAAAACAGCCTTGGACACAGAATTCAGAGATCTGAACATGGCGGCTTGGATGTTGAGCGCGGCAATGGCGGGCCCAACACGTCTGATGATCGAGGGGGAAGCACCGGCTTCAATGCTCCGGTCCCTGCGTCGCCATATTGAGTCGTTGTGTTTGGGCTATCTGGAACGCGAGGGAAGTCCCCACAGTGCATTCGAGCAATCGGCGGAACACTAATACTGAAAGCAGGGAACGGGTGGCGTGCTTACTTTGGCTAGTGGCGAAGTTCCGGATGCGGCCAAGAGCGGACCTTTAGGTTGCCCTTTCATTTTTCTCATGAACAGCCATTCAAGGACTCGCCGCTGCCGGCCAGCATACATCGCAGCGAGGGAGACTGTCGCGGCAACCTAGCAGTCTTTTGACAACCATGCCCCGTGAAATCCAGCGGGAATTCGTCTAGGCAGCGGTACTGTCGCGATAGGTGTGCTTTCTATATTCTTGCCGTCGAGAATGACTAGATCACTGGTGTCCGTTGCGTGACGATAGACACAGACGAGCAGCCAACCATCGTCTTCGACCGAGGACGTAGGACGCATCTCGTTATACACATCTTGACTGGCGAGTCTCGGTCGCGAAAAAGCGTGTTTACTTTCAATGACCTAGAGCGGCGCTTGTAAACTGGCGGCGGATCGCGTTTACTCTCTGCTTTTGAGTGGACGCCTTGGTTACCGAATCGACGCCTTGGACGCAAACGGAATTCGAACAACTGGA
>NZ_CADIKM010000035.1 GCF_902859895.1 Pararobbsia alpina | reverse complement strand
AATCGAGAGCAATGCGCGGCGAGGCAACTTCGTGACGGTCGATCTCGTCGCGGTCGCCGACGACGTCATCGAGTTCTATGAGCCGACTGCGGAAGAAAAAGGCATCGTATTCGACTATCGACGCACTGCGCCCGGCGCGATCGAAGTGCACGGCGACCGCAATCTGCTGTTCGAAGCGCTCGCAAACCTGGTGGAAAACGCCATCAAGTTCGCGCCGGATGCAGGTCACGTGTCAGTGCATGTGTTCCACGATGCTACGGGTTTCGGCATCACGATCGCTGACGACGGCCCGGGAATCGCACCGGAGGAGCGACAGGCGGTGTTGCGCCGCTTCTATCGGAGCGAGGCCAGCCGTCACACGCCTGGCAACGGCCTCGGACTGAGCCTGACGCACGCCGTGGCCGGCATGCATGGCATGTCGATCCGTTTCAACGATGTGCCTACGGGATGCAGCGTAACGCTCATCAGAAATAGCGGAGCGGCGCTTATCCGAATGGCGGACTGACGATGACGGCGCCATCACCGAGATGAACCTGCATGTGCTCGCGTACAATCTCAAGCGCGTCATGGCCATCGTCGCCCTCTATTAATCTACACCATGGCCACCTTCATGGCAGCGTCTTTTTGCCCTCAGACTTTCTGCACAATACTCAGAACACCACCAAGCAGCCGGTCACTGGTCGTTCCGACCGATTGCTAACCGCCCACGTCGAATAGAAACGTGCACTCACGGATTGCGCTGAATGGACAGAAGCGGACGCTACACAATAAGATTGGCTTGATTGTTGTATTCGACTATTCGTGGATTCGTCTCGCCAACCGGAAACCGTCTGACGCCGCGTTCGGCAATCGCCACAGGCATCCAGGCCGGTTCAGCGGCGCTATCGCTGGTATCTTTGATCATTCGCATGAGTCGGTTTCTTATACGTACCGCGCGATTGTCGCCGATTTACTACTTGGTCGACCGGCTGTTCATGGCCGCAATGCGTCAATCATGTTTGAGAGGCGTCAAGGCCCGGTACCCAACAACGCGCAGCGACAAATGATAGTTCCGAAATGGCGAGAGGCGCTTGTCGCTCCCGTCAGTTCGACCCACAATTTCAGAATTATCCGCTTTACTTTTTCATGCGGATGGTCTTTTATTAAACTCTATGGATCCCGTATTGATCGAAATGCCAAAGATCGCGCTGCGGTGTTGATTCCTAATAGCCATAACGCGCCAACGTAACCCAAAGAATAATCGCTACGGTGACGAGATATGAGCATGGCATCAGCGGCGGAAGAAGACGCAGACGGTATGTCGGGACAATCGACCCAAGGCGCAGTAGAGCGGCAGCTGGAAAAGATTATCGTGGCGATTCACGGAGTCGGGAATCAGCGCCGAAGCGACACCATTCGAACCGTAGCCCATCGATTCGGCGCTCTAAACGCCCCACCATTGCCGGTCATGCCGCTCGGTTTCTTCAGCGTCGCCAGCAGTGGAGAAGTGTACGTAAGCCAACTCGACGTGAGAGAAGATCACCCGCTATGGAATGTCGGCTTCGCTGAGGTCTACTGGGCTGACGTGCCGCGCGATGTCGTGACAAAAGGCGACACGCTCGAAGAGAGCAAGGCCTGGGGCCAGACAATTGTCGGTCGTGCGCAGGCGCTGTATAGAGGCCAGGTCAGTCAAACGGCCTGTCAGGTTTCAGATGCTGATTTCAACATGACTGCAAGCGTGACGGAGGAGATTGTAGAGGCGATCGCAGTAATGGAAAACTTGTCCTGGGTGGCCGGCAAGGCGGGGTTGTTCAAATTTGATCTGGCGCCGCTACTGACCGATTACATAGGTGACGTTCAGCTGGTGGCCGAGTTCCGGTCGTATCGTAAGGAAATTGTGGACCGGTTTCACGACGTGCTTAGTCAAATCGTCGAGCATTTCCGCAAGCGTTATCCAAATTATCCGCACGATCCCGAAATCCATGTGATAGCCCATAGCGAGGGCACGGTCATCAGCTTCCTTGCAATGCTGGACGCGCTTTCCTCTATGCCGGACAGCGCAAACAATTATGGTTGGATTCAATGCGTCCGCGGATTCATGACAATCGGTTCGCCGATCGATAAGCATATTCTGCTTTGGCCCAAGCTCTGGCCGGACAACAACCTCGAAACAGCCGACTTCGAAGACTGGCGTCCCGACAAGCCCGTATTGCTTAAAGACGCAAACAAAGACACGCGAATTTGCTTGCCGAAGCCGATTAAATGGCGCAATTACTATGATTTCGGCGATCCGATCGGCTTCCAGCTCGACACAACGAGAAGATATTTGCGCGAGCAGCGTTGTGGCGCGTTTCAGTTCGGGTTCAAGGACGATTTCGGTTTCAGCCGTTATCCCTTTCCCGGCAAGGCGCACACTGACTATTGGTCCGACACCAACTTGTTCCGACACTTCGTTGACAGTGTGGTTCTACCGGATCCATTGAGTAAAACCAAAGAAAGTGACGTGAAGCCGCCGAAGAACAGGCCGTTAATGAGTGGCATCAGCTTGTCGATTCCCTACGTCTTATGCGTGTTCCTGCATCTGGCGGCGGTGTACATCATGTTCAAGGCGACCACTGCGTTTTTAGTGCAAGGTCAATGGAGCACGGTGGATGTCTTCCGCACCGTGGTTTCGTTGTCGGTCCTTCTGTGCAGCGTGACTGTCGCGAGCCGCTTGCCGCGCCTCGTCCGACGGTCCTCCCTTCGTTGGCTTTTACTTGCGGCGGTGATTTTCTTCTGTGGTGTCGTCATCTGCTTGCTGACGCTTCCAGCGAAGGTCAGCGATTTCCTTGCAGGTCCGTTCTTGAATCTCATCTGGGTGACGTCGACGTTTGGCGCTTATTCCGGCCGTGCTTTCCTAGTATTGATTGCGGTCATCATCCCGGTGACCTGCTGGCTTTTACCGCGTCGGCCGCGCGTGGGGAGGCGCGTGATGGTCGGATCAGGGACCGCTGTGATTGCACTGGCCACCTTATGCGCTTACCCGGCCCACTCGACCTCGGCACCGCCCCTTTGGCCACTCGTCCTGGCTGCGCTGATGTTTCTGTACCTCTGGTGGCTGGGCATTCTGGCCTTCGATCTCAGCTTCATATGGCACCGATACATTCGCAACTCAGTCGCCCTCGACACGTTGCGCGACTGGCGAGAAAGGAGGGACACGACGCCCCGAACACTCAGTTTTAGACAACCAAAAGATTGGTAACCCGGACGGGCGTGCTAAAGCTCCCGGTCGCCGTGGTTGCGCCGCTGACCAACGCCAACGCGCTTGTAACGAAAGGAATTCACCATGATCGACCATATTGGACTTCGCACCCCGCAATTCGATGCGCTCGCGCGCTTTTACGAGGCGTGCCTGGCGCCGCTCGGCTACACGAAGCTTTTCGCGTGGGAAGGAGCCGCAGGATTCGGTCGCAATGACACGGCGCCGCTGTGGCTTGGCGCGTCGACGACGAGGCCGACCGGCATCCATATCGCCCTGTCGGCATTGGACCATGCTGCGGTCGATGCTTTTTACAAGGCCGCTCTAGATGCCGGGGCGGTCGATAACGGGAAGCCGGGGCTGAGACCGGACTATCACGCCAACTACTATGCGGCGTTCGTGATCGATCCCGATGGCAACAATCTCGAAGCGGTTTGCCACGTCGCCACATGACGTCTCGGCTCAAGGGTTAGGAGGAAGTTCGCCCGGAACGAAGCAGAGCCCTCAGCGCGCCTTGCGGCTCAGACTGAACGTGACGGCCAGGGCACTGACCAGAATCAATCCCTTCACGAAGTCCTGTGTGTAGTACGGCGCGTTGAGCATCGTCAAACCGTTCAGCAGCACGCCGACAAAGATCGCGCCAATCACGGTGCCGAGCACGTTCGGCCGGTTGGCGCCCCAGACCGCGTAGCCGATCAATGCAGCAGCGACGCTGTCGAGCAGCAGCGAGTTGCCGACGCTGACATCGCCTCGGCCGATTCGGGCCGAAAGCAGTACACCGCCCAGCGAAGCAATGACGCCGGACACGACATACGCCGTGACCCGATAGCGCTGGGTCGGCGCACCGGCGAGGCGTGCCGCGGTCTCGTTGCCCCCGACCGCATAGAATACGCGGCCCCAGCGGGTGAATTCCATGAGGAACCACAAGGCGAGTGTAATCGCCGCGAGCACCATGACGGGCACCGGCACGACACCCCCGATCCTCAGGCGGCCCAGGCTGAGAAATGCATCGGGAAACGAGCCGGTCGCGGTCGTGCCGTCGGGAAGGATCGTGCCGGTCGTCAGCGAGCGGCCGCCCGTCGGAATCAATTGCAAGCCGGCGAGCAGGAACAGCGTGCCGAGGGTCGCGAGCTGATCGGGAATGCGCAGCCTGACGATCAGAAGGCCGTTCAGCAGGCCTGCCAGCACACCGAATGCGATACACCCGGACACAGCCGAAACCGCCGAGCCGTGCAGCACCACGAGGATGTAGCTCGCCGTCATTTGTGAGAAGGCTGCGATACTCCCCACGGAAAGGTCGAAGCCGTTGACCGCGAGCGTGATCGTGATACCGACGCCGAGCAGGGCGACGATCGAAACGGCCTGCATGATGCTGAATATATTCGCGACGTCGAGGAAGGAGGGCTCTCTGGATTGAAACAGGATGACCAGTCCGGCGAGCAGGATGAAGATGGCGGCTTGCGCCAGGCGCTCGCGCAGCGCGGTACGCTGGTGCGCCCCGAGGCGCGTGATGTCGGGGCGGCCGGGCGCAGGCGATGAGTGGGTCGGGGTCTTCATGGGGAAGCCGCGGTGTAGTTGGAAAGAGAAGGGGATCCGGGCGGAGATGTAACCGCCGTGGTCACAGCAGCCGACGCCGCAGCCGCCGGGGGCGTGCTCGTGTCAGTCCTGGCTGCCGTCGCCGCGACGAGCTGCGCGATATCCATCTCGTGACGCGGGTGATCGGCCACCACGGTGTGCCGGTCCATGACGACGATCCGATCGGCGACTTCGAGCGCTTCCTCATGGTCGCTGACGAAGACGATCGTCGCGCGCGTCGAGGCTTCCTCGCGAATCGCACGGATGATGTCATCGCGCGCGCCGATATCGACGCCCTGGAACGGCTCGTCAAGCAGCAGCAATCGAGCGGGATGAGCGTGCCAGCGCGCAATGACGACCTTCTGCTGATTACCGCCCGACAGTGTCTCAAGGCGATCGCCCGGACCCGAACACTTGATGCCGAAACGGCGAATGGCTTCAAGTGCCACCTCGTTTTCACGGCGCGTATCCACGCGTCCAAGCGGAAACCAGCGGGACAGAAAGGGAAAGCTGAGGGTACCGGCGATCGATGCGAACGGAACGCTCGCCGGAAACAGCGACGTGCGCCAGCGATCCTCACCAGCGAAGAACACGCCCGCACGAATGGCGTCGGCTGGCCGAGCGGGCTTCCACGCGTTTCCTTCGAACGACATCGTGCCGCCGGCAAGCGGCCTGACGCCGACGATCGCTTCGGCAAGCGTCGTTTTTCCCACACCGACCGCGCCGGTGATCGCGACGACTTCGCCGATGCCGACTTGCAAGTCGAAGGGCTCGCGATCGCTGCGCAAGCGCACCCTCGAGAGCGACAGCGCCGGTTTTACTGCCCTGAGCGTTGCGCGAGAATGGGCGGTTTTCAGGTCGCGGCCGATCATCGTCTCGATCGCCGCCTGAAAATCGATTGGCCGACTGAAAGTGGCTCCGACGCGTCCGTCACGCAGCACGACGGCGCGATCGGCGATGCGCTCGAGATCGGCGAGCCGGTGCGAGATATAGAGGATGGCCGTCCCGTTGTCCCGCAGGCGCTCGATGACCTCGAACAGCCGTTGCGCCTCGGTGTCCGACAGACTGGCGGTCGGTTCGTCGAAGATTACGACTTTGGGGCGGCCCGCCAGCACGCGCGCGATCGCGATGAGCTGTCGATCGGCGATCGTCAACCTGTCGAGCCGTTCGCTCAAGTCGAGTTCGAGCCCGATGCGCGCGGCGATTTCCCGCGCGGCCCTCAGTTGGGTTCGGCGCGTGCCGATGAAAGCCTGGCCCGGTGCGCAGAAACGGTCGAGCAGCAGGTTTTCCGCCACGCTCAGACTGGGTACGCCCGTGTCCGCGATCGCCTGGTGAACGGTAACGATGCCAAGTGCTTTTGCATGTTGCGGCGTGGCTGGCCGAATCGTCACGCCATCGAGTGCGATGTGCCCGCTATCGAAGGGGTGCACGCCTGCGAGGATCTTGACGAGGGTCGACTTCCCGGCGCCATTGGCGCCCATCAGCGCGATGACTTCGCCCGCGGCGACAGTGAGGTCCACCCGATCGAGAACAATCGTCGAGCCGAAGCGCCTCGATATCCCGGCCAAAACAAGTTTGCTGATCGTCATGGTTCAGGGTCGGGTGAACAGTGTGGCGCGGGTTGGCCTCGAATGCAGCCTAGATCGCACCATGCCGCGGCGGTGCCGTGCCGTTCAAAAGGTAGTTGCCGACGGCAAAATACTTCCAGCGCACAGGATCATGAAGCGTGTGCGCGCGGGCATTGCGCCAGTGCCGGTCGAGGTTGTGCTGTTCGAGTGTCGATTGCGTGCCGGCGAGCTCGAATAGTTTGTTGGTCGCGAGAATGGCCGCTTCGGTCGTCAGGGCACGCGCTTCGGCGACGGCCACCGAAGCCCCCGCAACGGATGACGCGTCGGGTGCATCACGTGCCTCGTCGATCGTGCGTGCCGCACGCTCGAGCAAGGCATCGGCTGCGCTGATGCGGATCTGTATCTCGCCGACCTGGATGAGTGTCAACGGGTCGTCGACCGCGCGTTCGGCCGTGCTGTCGATCCAGGGGCGCGTCTGCCGGCGCGCGAATTCGAGCGTGTCCTGCAGGGCCGCGTGAGCAATGCCTGCGTCGACTGCCGCATGGATCAGTTGCCCGACGGGTCCGGTCAGCGTTGGCTTGGTGAACGCGGCCTTGTACGGCAGCACGGCGTCCGGTTCGACCCGCACGTTGTCCAGCACCGTCGTGCCGCTGCCGGTGCCACGCTGGCCGAAGCTCGACCAGTCGTCGATCACGCTCACGCCTCGCGCATCGGACGGCACAATCACGAAGACCTGGTCATCCTCGCCATGGTTCGCCCCAACGGGAATCCAGTGCGCGAACAGCGCGCCCGACGAGTAGAACTTCTTGCCATTGAGCACAAGCCCACCCTCGGCATCATCGAGGCGCGTCTTGAATTCGGCGACGCTGCGCGTGCCGATTTCGGACAAGGCATTGCCGAACCGGTCGCCATTCAGTACGCGATGGAAATAGAAGCGCTTTTGCGCTTCGTTGCCCGTCGCGCGCAGCACTTCGAGCAAATAGAAGTGATTCTGCGGAACTTGCCCGATTGAAGGATCGGCGGCTGAGACGGTGCGCACGACATCGACCAGCGTGCCTGTCGAGACGTCGATGCCGCCGTACTCGCGCGGCACGGTGATGGCCCAGAGGCCGCTTTGCGAAAAGCGCTCGATCTCGGCATGAGGGCGCGCGCGCACGCGGTCGCGCTCGGCCGCGCCTGCCGCGATGCTTTGAGCGAAGGCATGGGCTGCGGACCGCGCATCGTCGTCCGACTTGATGCGCCGGACAACGGAGGCTGCGGATGGAAAGCGCTCGGTGTCGATATCGGTCTGGGTCATGAGGGCGCTCTCGATCTCAATTCCATGCGTGACGTGGGGGTTCGACGCCATTCAGGACATAGTTGCCGATGAGGTGGTATTTCCAGCGGACCGGATCGTGGAGGGTATGGGTGCGCGCATTGCGCCAATGGCGGTCGTAGTTGTGTTCGGAGAGCACGGACTGCGTGCCGGCGAGTTCGAACAACTTCTCGCCTGCGCGCAGGGCGGCTTCGGTGGTCAGGACCTTCGCCTGCGCGACCGCGACCGATGCGCGCGCGATGTCCGCCGCCGACGGTGTGTCCGGCAACGCGTCGATGACCTGGGCGGCCTTCTCGAGCAGTGCTTCGGCGGCATGATGCCGGATCGCGAGGTCGCCGACTTCGCGGATCGTCAGGGGATCATCTGCCGCGCGCTCGACACCGCTGTCGACCCAGGCGCGCGAGCGCTTGCGCACGAAAGCAAGGGTGTCGTCGAGCGCGGCCCGGGCGATGCCCGCATCGATGGCTGCCTGGATGATCTGCGAGACGGGGCCGTTGCACGTGGGACGATCGTAGGCCGCATAGGCCGCAATCACCGACTCCGGCGGCACATGGACTTGATCCAGCTTGATGGTGCCGCTGGCCGTCGTGCGCTGACCGAAACCGGACCAGTCGTCGACGACGCTCAGCCCCGGTGCATCGGAGGGCAGGAAGGCCAGCACGCCGCGGTCCTCGTCATCGAGCGCGAGGATCGGTACCCAGTGCGCAAACAGGGCGCCGGTCGAATAGAACTTGGTGCCGTTGAGCCGATAACCGTCGCCATCCGCTCGCAGGCGGGTCTTGAGGTCCAGCACGTTGCGGGTGCCACGTTCGGAGAACCCATTGCCGAAGCGCTTGCCCGCGAGTACCTCAGCGAAGAAGCGTTCCTTTTGCGCATCGGTGCCGACCTGGCTGAGCACATCGACTATGCCGAGGTGGTTCTGCGGCAATTGTCCGAGCGAGGGATCGGCTACCGAGATGATCTTGATGACCTCGGTCAGGGTCACGAACGAGACGGCCGCGCCACCGTAGTCCGCGGGTACCGTGATGGCCCAGAGGCCGCTTTGGGAAAACACATCGATTTCGTCGCGGGGCAGGCGGCGTTCGCTGTCGCGAACGGCGGCCTCCTTTGCAAGGATTTCGGCAACGCTATGCGCGGTGGCGATCGCCTCCGCGTCGTTGCGAATGATGTGGGCCGGGCGTGTGGAAGCGGATTGTGCGATTGCGTTCATGAGAGGTCTCGGTTATGCGAGTTCGGGAACGAGGCCGCGGCGCTTGACCGCTTCGATGTCGCGATAGCCGGCGCCTGGATGCTCGGGGGGCAGCAGCGGGCCGCGTCCGAACAGCTTTTCGCGCAGGGTTCCCTGCGTGTAGGCGGTGCGATACACGCCACGCCGCTGCAGTTCGGGCACCAGCAGGTTCACGACGTCTTCGAACGTTTCGTGGGCGACCGCATAGGCCAGATTGAAGCCGTCGACATCGGTGTGTTCGACCCACTCCTGCAGGATGTCGGCGACGGTCGACGGCGAGCCGACGAAAACCGGCCCCATGCCACCGATTCCGCCCCAGGCCGCGAGTTCTTCGACGGTCCACGACTTCGCGCCGCCGGCGAGATGTTCGATCGCGGAGACGATGGCGTTCGTTTCGACCTTCTTCACCAGATCGGTCGGCGCATACTGGCCGAAGTCGATTCCCGTCCAGCCCGACATGAATGTGAGCGAGCCGTCGTACGACGTGTAGCGCCGGTACTCTTCGAATTTGGCCTGGGCCTTTGCGTCGGTTTCGTCGAGGATGACGGTCACGAGGTTGTAGATTTTCAGTTGCTTCGGATCGCGGCCTGCCGCCGCGGCCTGCAGTCTCACATCGGCGACGTAGTCCTTGAGCACGGCCTGGGTCGGCGCGGCGACGAAGACACATTCGGCGTGCTGCGCGGCGAATGCCTTGCCCGGGCCGGAAGCGCCCGCCTGGTACAGCACGGGTGTGCGTTGCGGCGAGGGCTCGCACAAGTGGTAGCCGGGGACCTCGAAATACTTGCCCTTGTGCCCGATCTCGTGGACTTTTTCGGGATGGGTGAATATGCGGTGGGTGCGGTCGCGCACCACGGCGCCTTCTTCCCAGCTGCCTTCGAACAGCTTGTAGAGCACCTCGATATATTCGGCCGCGACTTCATAGCGATTCGAATGCTTGCGCAGGCCCCCCTCGCTGATGTTCTTCGCACCGCTTTCAAGATAGGACGTCACGATGTTCCAGCCGATTCGTCCCTTCGTGTGATGATCGGCTGTGGAGAGACGGCGCGCGAAGGTATAGGGATGCTCGAACGTCGTCGAAGCCGTGATTCCGATTCCGAGGTGTTCGGTGACCATCGCGATCGGTGCGGCGAGTTGCAGGGGATCGTTGACGGGAATCTGGGCCGCCTGGTGAAGGGCGTGATAATTGCTGCCTTTATAGACGTCGTAGTAGCCGACTACATCGGCGATGAAGATTCCGTCGAAGAAGCCCCTCTCGAGAATCTTCGCAAGATCGGTCCAGTATTCGAGGTCCTTGTACTGCGCCGACCGGTCGCGCGGATGTGACCACATGCCCGGCGACTGATGGCCGACGCAGTTCATCTCGAACGCGTTGAAGTGAATGGCTTTGCTCATGGCGGCCTGCTATGGGGCGGTTTCTAGGAGTCGTTTCAGGCGAGAAGCTAATGTAGCCGTGGCTCAATCCGCCTGCTCTATCGATTCGAGCTTTAGATATGAGTCAGTTGATTAGAACGATATTCAAGAGGCAGCGAATATTGGGGGGTCTTTCCGGCGCTTTGAACCGATAAGCATTCCAGAAAAACGCGCTTGTGCATTGCGTTACAGATGACTAGAGTGGGGTAGTCAGGTAGTCAATTGCTCCGTTTCGGAGGTGAGCCATGTCCACGCGAGAACCTGCCCGGGGACTATCCTTTCTGGGCCGCCTCAAGCAGGGATTCAGGCAATGGAAGCGCGGCCCCATGCCAGACTGCGCGTGCGGGGCGAGCAATTTGGCCGCCCCGGTCGACAGGCGGACCCAATGCGCGACGGCCGGACGCGGGCCGACCGGGCAAGCCGGGCCTGTCGAGCATATCGAGCCGGACCCTGAGCGCCTCACACGTGTCGCGATATATGCATTGGGCGGCTATTTTCATTCAGGCTGCCTCGGCGACATGTTTGTTTCCACGCCCGATATATGGATCGAACGGGTCGAAGAACATGGCCGGTGATTGAGGCTGATACTCGAACATCCGGACGTCACGGATACGCGGACGTCTTTTGCTCTCTGAATTTGCCCGGACTGGCGGGTGCGAAGAGGCGCACCCCGACCACATTACCAGCACGGCGCGTTGTCCCATATGAATTCAGAATAATCCCAGTCATTTTTGTTTGACGTACAGGGCCTGCCGATCTACCTTGCTAGCGACTTAATTCGGTGCCGACAAGGTCAATGAGGTCGTCTTTTCCCGCTGACGCAACGCATTCCGTTTTCTCTCGTTTTTTATGCGGCATGGGCTTCGGGGAAACTGCCGCGAACATGATGGCGCTGGGTATTCCGATTCTTGCGGTGGTCCTGCTGGATGCGAGTGCCTTCGAAACAAGTCTGCTCGTGGCATCCGCATCGAGTGCACCGCTGGTCTTTGGACTTTCGGCAGGCGTATTCGCCGATCGCGTGAACAGACGACGTCTCATCTTTGCATGCGCATTGGCACAAGCTGCGCTCTCCATCATCCTCGGCGCCTTTTACGCATTCGACTGCCTCAATCTGCAGGTCTTGATGCTGGGGGCTTTTGCCGCATCCGCCATCAAGCTGCTGTTGGATAGCGCGACGGTGGCGGCCATACCGGCGCTCGTTGCCGAGTCCGAACTCTCCAAGGCCAATGGCTGGTACGAAGCTGTCAATTCGAGCACGCAGGCCGCAGGCCCGATTCTGTGCGGGTGGTTGATACAGTCGGTTTCGCTACTGGCGCTGTTCATCACACAGTGCTTCGCGTGCGTGCTGAGTGCGTCGATCTTCGTCAGACTACCAGTTGATTCAAATCAAGCGGTTCATGTTCGAACCGAGGGTCACCTGGCCGGGATCCGGGAAGGAATGGCGGTGCTTTGGCGAGATCCAGTTCTCAGGGCGATTGCCGTTTCCTCCGCCTCGTTCAATTTCTTCCATAGCGCGTTTTTCGCGATCTTCACGGTTTACGCGATCAAGACGCTCGATTTTTCACCGGCCACGCTCGGGCTGATCATTTCCTGCGCGGGAATTGCGGGCGTGGGCGGCGCATTGCTGGCGTCCGTCGTGGTCCGCGTGCTGACGCCACCGGTGGCCCTGATCGGTTCGCTCTTCGTCATTGCGCCGATGGGTATTCCACTGATGTTTGCCGACTCGCTCGGCGAGTTTCAGGGTGCCGTGCTGATCGCTGCGATCTTCGCCGCATGGGACTTCGCCATCGTCACCAATCTGGTCATCGAACAGACCGTGCGGCAGACCAGGGTGTGTTCGTCGCAGCTTTCCTGCGTGTCGGCGACCACGCGCTTTTTCACATGGGGAGTGGATCCTCTAGGCGCGCTACTGGGCGGTATTGCCGCCAGTTCGACACTAGGGCTAGAGGGGACCCTGATAGCCGCCGTGTTGGGAATGGGAGCGTCCGGCCTCGTTCTTTTCGTGTGTCCTGCCGTGCGTCGACTGTCATTCGCGCAGGCTTAACGCTCTCTAGCTTCCACACGCAACTCCCATTCGACGGAAGTCCTGCACTTCGGTTCCTGCACAAGATCAGGCCGGTGACCGACGCCCGGTTATATGAAGCCAAGCCTGTGACATATGACTGAATGATGAAAACAAGAGAAATTTGGACCCCAAATAGTTGACCTGCGCTGCTTGCTTGCATTGTAAGGGCCGTGAAAGAATGCGGCTCGCAGTACGACAGGAAACGGGACAAGGGGCCGATAAGACGCTTCAGTCGGCGCTCTCGCAATGAAAGCTCGCATGCGCCGATACCTTAGGGATCCGGATGATTAGCGCATATTCGCTTCGCGTGATTTGCACAGTCCTGACTCTGCTTTGCGCGTGAAATGCGATATCCGCTTCGAATTGAATATCCACAAGCGGGGACCGGCAGGGCTCCCACAACAAGGACCAATGATGCAAAGAAGGATTTTGATCGCCTCGCTTCTCGCCAGCTACGGGGTCATCGCACATGCGCAAAGCAGCATGACACTCTATGGTGTGCTCGACGCGGGTGTCTCGTACGTGAACAACGTCGCGACGCCGACGGGCCACAGCAGTGCGGTCAAGTATGGCGATGGTGTTGCGCAGGGCAACCGGTGGGGTATGAAAGGCGTAGAGGATCTTGGCGGCGGGCTGCGCGCGATCTTCACCCTCGAAAGCGGTTTCAACACGGGTGACGGCAAGGCGGGCCAGGGCGGCGCGCTGTTCGGGCGGCAAACGCTTGTCGGCTTCAGCAAGGAGGGCATCGGTTCGTTGACCTTCGGTCGTCAATACTCGTTCTCGACGGATTACCTCGGTAGCAACTATTCCGCCGGCGGCCTGACCGCGGCCGGCAACTATGCGTTCCACATCAACGATCTGGATCAACTGTCATCGAGCCGCATTAACAACTCTGTCAAATTCAGTAGTGCAAACGTCAAAGGTCTGACGGTGGGTGCCTTGTTCGGATTCTCGAATGGGACCGACTTCGCTGGTTCGCCGGCCACGGCTGCGGGCGCGGGTTCATCGAGCGCGTATAGTTTTGGCGCGAACTATAGTCAGGGCACGTTCGGAATCGGCGCAGCCTATACGAACATTCGTTTCCCGCGGAGCGCGGCGCCGCAGTTCAGCACCAGCATCGCGAACGTCAACACGCTCGGCCCGACCGATCTCGACTTGCGCAGTCTCGAGACCTACGGCCTTGGTGCCCGCTATGCGCTCGGTTCCGCGACAATCTGGGGCTTGTGGACCCATACGAATCTCGAGCCGCTCACGGCTCCCAAGTCCAGGCTCGACAACCTTGAAGCGGGCTTGCGCTACGCGTTCACTCCGGCTCTCAGTGCGTCGCTTGGCTATACGTACTCAAGGCTCTACGACAATCTTACGGGCCATTGGAATCAGATCAACAGCTCGCTCGACTATGCACTGTCCAAGCGCACTGATGTGTATCTGTTGACGATCTATCAAAAGGCGTCGGGCAGCAATGTCGTCGGTGGTCGTGTGGTGCCCGTACAGGCCGAAATCGGTTCGAGCTCGAGCCTTGTGGGCAACTCGGGGACAGGTGCCGATAACCAGTTCGTCGCCCGCGTCGGCCTGCGTACGAAGTTCTGAGTTCTGCTTGCAGGCGGGTTCAAGTTTTTTGGCTCGCTCGCGAACGCACGCTCGGGGAGCTATCACGGTAACGAGAAGAGGGGAGCGTGCTGTGAGCTGGCGCGGACCGGCCGCGCTTTGAATGTGGACCCGTTTATGTTGCAGCGCAGATCGTCGTGCTAGTGATTGTCGCGGCGCCTGATCACGCGTTGCCATCTCAAAATATGTCAGAGAGAAGGGCACGGTGACTGAGCTTTTGGCGTTTTGCCGCCAAGTCAGTGGAGTCACCCGCCCCGTATGGCGCGATGCCTGTCAATCATGCGGCAACACGGTAGCGCGGCGGAGACGAAAGTCCGTCGTTTTTTCTCTTCTACACGTCAATCCGGGTTCGACACCCGATTTCTTGCAAATGCGGGCAGTTCAAAACTTACCCATGCGATATGAAAAACGGCACTGCGTACAGACAGGCGGTGGCCGCGCAGATGAGGCCAAACAGCGCCGAGCGGGCCTTGCTGCCAAGGTGATACTTCCAGGATAAGTGCATGGTGGCTCTCCCGAGTCATGATTCGCGAGATAAACAACGCTTAGCCAACCGAAGCCCAAGCATTTTACATGCCTCAGCAGGGAATCATCGCGGGAATCGCGGCGACTTTAAAACAGATGCGTTTTTGTTAAGCGCCGCGAATTAGCACCTTCTGACAGTATTTGGGATCGGCTTTCGATATCGTCTGCGGCATTGCTACGTTGCACAAAAACAAATGAATGAGCGTCCCTCTACGGCATCTTCGGTAGATTGAATCTGGCCAGTGCGTCCGAAGAGGTGAGTGCGACGGATCGCGCCGAGCTTCGCCGGTGGCATGGCGTTCGCGAGCGAGAGTGGGCCTGACGAGGCGCACTTCACCCGCTTCTGAGGGTGGTGTGCAATGAGGAAAGCTCAGCCAGGGCATGAGCGACTCGCCCAATCACCTCGTCCCAGTCGCCTGCCTCGGATTGCCTGAACAGTCGCATCGTCGGATACCAGGGACTGTCCTGCCGTTCCATCTGCCAGCGCCAGTCCGGGTCGAAGGCCAGCAGCAGCCAGACCGGCTTGCCCATCGCGGCGGCCAGATGAGCGATCGACGTGTCGACGCTGATGACGAGGTCGAGGTTGGCAATCAACGCGGCGGTGTCGCCAAAGTCCCCGAGTTCGTCACCGACATACCGCATATCGGGTAGACGCGAAAAAGTCGATGCGTCTGTCTCGCGTCGTTCCTTTTGAACGATGAAGCAGTCGGCCATGCCCGCCAGCGGTTCAACCCTGACGGCATCGAGCGAGCGTGTTCGATCCCGCTTGTGCGCAGGATTGCCCGACAGTGTCAGGCCGATTCGCAGCGGGTGCCGTCGTGGACCGAGCCGCTGTTTCCACACCGCAACGCGCGCAGGCTCGGCGGCAAGATAGGCGGGCGCATAGGGGATGCTGCCGCTGTCGGTACCGAATGCGAACGGCAGGCTCATCAATGGCGTCGCACAGTCGCACGGCGGGACGGGATCCCCTGTTGCAACGACGACGGCTATATTGCGCAGGCTCGTCGCCAGCAAGGACTTCAGCGACGGCTGGACTTCGCATACGACGAGCGCACCGAGTGCCGCGACCATCACGGCATAGCGGCAAAATTGCAAGGTATCGCCCAGGCCCTGTTCGTGCCATAGCAACACGCGTTTCCCGCGAAGGTCGGTGGCCCCTAGCCATACCGGCAGATGCGTATGGCGTCGCGATTCGAAGCCGGGCATCGACCATCGCGCCTCATAGGCGCGCCAGCCGGCGGGAAAATGCCCGAAGAGCAGATTCAGCAGGCTCGAATTCCATTGCGCCATGGTTGAGTCGGGCGCAATCGCCAGCACATCTTTGACAGCGGCCAGCGCTTCATCATGGCGCCGCAGTATCGCGAGCACATTTCCGCGATTGATCCCGGCCAGGACGAACTCGGGATCGAGCGCGAGCACGCGGTCGAAACACAGCAGCGCTTCGTCGTATCGTTCAAGCTTGCGCAGTGCTTCTCCCCGGTTGTTCAACGCGCCGGCATGGTCGGGTTTGAGCCGGAGCGCGGCGTCGAAACATGCAAGCGACTCCGCTACACGCTCGAGTTCTCCGAGGCTGTTACCCCGATTGATCCAGGCCTCGACATCGTCCGGCGTCGCCGCGAGCGCACGGTCGATCGACGCGATCGCTTCCTCGTGTCTGCCCAGGGCCATCAGGGCACGACCAAGGTTCGCGTGCAGGGAGGCACGCTTCGGATCGATTTCGATCGATTGGCGAAACTGTCCGGCTGCGGATTGCGCGTCGCCATCGGCAAGCTGACTGATACCCAGCAATTCGATGACCTCGCCATGACGCGGCTCCTGGTCGAGAAATCGTTGGTAAAGCGCCGCCGCTTCTGCGAAACGACCTTGCATGTGCAGACTCACCGCCTGCTGTAAAGTCGCCCCGTGATCATTCTGGTGCCCCGCTTGCGCGCGGGCCGTCGGAGCGTCCCGATTCACCGGCTCAGCCTGCTCTTCGCTCATTCTTGGCAATTCCCGGACTGAAAGTCGAATCGGGATGTTACCAATCCGAAGGCGAGCGGCGCGCGTCAAATGGGCTCGCGTGGGGGATTCACACTATCGGCCGGAACTCTGGGGTCGGGTGGCTCGATCCTGTTTCGTCCTCCGCTTTTAGCGCGGTAAAGCGCCGCGTCGGCCACGTGCGAGAGCCGTTCCAGGGTCGCATCGAAGCCGGGCAGACACGCGATACCGATGCTGCACGTGTAAGGGGGAAGCGCGGCATTCGCTCTTTGCTCGACCAGGCGGCGAATCCTATCGGCTTGCACGTAGGCGGCGGTGGCATCGGCGCCCGGCAATAACACGGCAAACTCTTCACCGCCGAGTCGCGCGAAATATCCAGGCGCCGCCAGCCTGCTCGCGATGCGCTCGGAGAAGTCGACGAGGACACGGTCGCCCATCCCGTGGCCATGGCGGTCGTTGATGTCCTTGAAGTGGTCGAGATCGATGATCAGCAACGCCAGCGTGTCGCCAAGCTGCTTGATGCGCTGATGCTCGATGCCATGAACATTTGCGAAGGCGCGCCGGTTGAGCAGGCCGGTCAAGTGATCAGTTGCCGACTGCTGTTCCAGCTGGAGGCGCAGGCGGCTCGTGGCGGCCATCACGAAACCCACGGTCACCATCAGGGTCATGAGTTCGCTGACGCCAAAATACAGTGTCTGAATGAGATCGCTGACGAAGTAGCCCGTGCTTGCCAGGCTGGAAACGAAGCTCGTCACGCAACGCACGGCCGCGGACGTGGCCTGGATCAGGAACATCGCGCCGAGAAAGGCGGTGTTGCGTCCGCCATGGCGCAGCAGCCGCCCGCCCGCTACGCCGTACAGCACGGCGAGGATCGCACTCATCCAGATGAGACGGCCCGTATAGCTGGGCCGCACCCAAAGCAACCATGCGAGGCATGCGGTGCCCAGGATCACCGCGCCGACGACCAGCGCCCACGATGGCTTGCGTGCGACAAACTGGTCACTGCCGATCAGCCACAAGCCGACGCCGGTCAGTACGCAGGCATTGGCGAAGACGATCGAGACCCCGTCGGGTACGGTACCGCGCAGCGCAAGCAGGACTGCCGCGACTGAAATGACCAGCGACCCCGCGGCCCAGTAGCCGAGCCCCCGGATGTTCGATGGAAAACCGCGGCGCATGAAATACAGCACCGCCGACATCATCCCTGGCATGACCGATGACATCAATACAACCGTGCGGAGGTCTATTGCAATCATTGTATTTATTGTAGGGTGACTCACGTATCCGGTCGGATGCGTTCACGCTGCTTCCGGCAGTTTGCCTTATTTGCGAGACTGAAGTTCGCCGGTTCGCTAGCGGTTCGGCGCAGGGTGAAGCGACAAGGTGCGCGGCTGGGCGAAGCGACCCCGCAAGGCTATTTTCCCATGCCGGCGCCGGTTCGGAGTAGGGCGCGGTTGAACCGTCCGCATTGTGTTGCTGGGGTGCGTCGTGATGTTTAGTGGAGACAGTGCGGGTAATTGAAAGCATTTCAAGTAAGCGTCGGATCAAACCGCTGGACTGCGGCACGCTTACTGAGTGGTGTGAGGCGAGGAGATTTCATGCCAATCTGTCTGCGCTTACTGCCACACACTACGCGGATGCTGTCGCGAATGAAGGGGTATGCGTAGAATGTGCGGTTTTGTGTAAGGCGTTATAGTCGCCGAGCTGAATGCCGCCTTGAGGCCGCCCTTGCGCGAACACGTGCCTGCTATGTGGGATGGACGGGGTGCCCGAGGTACGAGGCTTGGCGTTGTTTTCGTCGAAATTCTACGTTCGGCGGCCGGTGTGCCGGCCGGCCCGGATGTATTCATTTGGCCTGCAAAGCAGGCACGCGGGCCCGAATTGCTATAGACTGCCGGGCCGCGCGAATTCTGCGCATGTTGGCGCGTTCCGTCCCGGGAACGGCTCGATCGTTGTCGAATACCGGCATCGACGAGCACATCGAGACCCGGGTGATGGCCCCTCGGGGTCCTCGCGGTGTGCGTGTCCAGTCGTCCGTGCGCTGGCTTGCCGCCACAAAGCGAACCTGTTGAGGAGAGGTATGGTAAGTGTAGTTCAGAGCAAGTCTGCGGCCGGCAATGCGGCGCCCGCAAAAAAATCCAAATCCCAGCGCGCTACGACAGACAAGTACCTGCGCGACGCGGCTGCCGACAGCGCCCCGATTTCGCCCGAGCAAACCGATGAACGCCAGCGCCAGATGCGGGCTCTGATTCAACTGGGCAAGCAGCAAGGCTTCGTCACGCACGCCCAGATCAACGACCACCTGCCAGGCAATTTCACGCAGACCTCGGCGATCGAAGCCATCGTCAGCACCTTCCGCGACATGGGCGTGGCGGTCTACGAGGAAGCCCCTGATTCCGAGACACTGCTTCTGAACGACACGGCGCCGAGCGCCGTGTCGGATGAACAATCGGAGGAAGAAGCCGAAGTCACGCTGACGACAGTCGATTCGGAATTCGGCCGGACGACCGATCCGGTACGCATGTACATGCGCGAAATGGGTAGCACCGAGCTGCTTACGCGGGCGGGTGAGATCGAAATCGCCAAACGTATCGAAAGCGGTCTCGGCGAGATGATCCAGGCCGCGGTCACGTGCCCGGCGACGGTGGCGATTCTGCTCGCGACCGTGGATCGGGTGGTGGCGGGTGAAACGAGCATCGACGAGCTGGTCGACGGCTTCAACGAAGCGGGTCCGCTCGATGAGGACGCGATCTCCGACGACGCCGATCCGGCCGAGCTTGCCGCCGAAGACAGCGATGCGGATGAGGACGATGACGGCGAGGAAGAGGAAGAGCTGGCGACGCGTGCGAATGCCGCGCGCCTCAAGACCCTTCTGAACGATTGCCTGCCCATTTTCGCAAAAGTCCGGGAGTATTTCGACGCGTTCCGTACCGGCGATCGCGCGACGACGGCCTGGGAGCACGTGCAGGAACGCATCCAGCTCGAACTCGCCCCCGTGCGATTCACGGCTCGCACGATCGACCGGCTTTGCACGGAAGTTCACGACCAGGTCGAGCAGGTCCGCGTGATCGAGCGGCGCATCCTGAAAGTCGCCGTCGACTTGGCTGGCATGCCGCGCGAGGCATTTGTCGGGGCGTTCCCGGGCCATGAGACGGATCTTGGCTGGACCGCCCGTCATGCTGCCGCGCCGCAGGCGTACGGCCAGGCACTCGCGCGAAGCGAACCGGCCATTCAGGCCGAACAGCGCAAGTTGATCGAGATCGAAGCGAACCTGATGATCTCGCTGCCGCAGCTGAAGGCGTTGAATCGGCAGATGGCCTCGGCCGAGCTCAAGATGCGTCAGGCGAAGCGCGAGATGACCGAAGCGAATCTGCGACTGGTCATTTCGATCGCAAAGAAATATGTGAATCGCGGCATGCACTTCCTGGATCTGATCCAGGAAGGCAATATCGGCCTCATGAAGGCGGTCGACAAGTTCGAATACCGGCGCGGCTGGAAATTCTCGACCTACGCCACGTGGTGGGTGCGCCAGGCCGTGACCCGCTCGCTCGCCGACCAGGGACGCACGATCCGGGTGCCTGTGCACATGATCGAGACGATCAACAAGCTCAACCGCGTTTCGCGCGAGATTTTGCAGAAAACCGGCTCTGAAGCCCATCCTTCGGTGCTCGCGGAGCGCCTGGGCCTGTCGGAAGACAAGGTCCGGGACATTCTGAAGATTGCCAAGCAGCCTGTGTCGCTCGAGACGCCCTTGGGCGAGGACGGCGATACGACGCTCGGCGACATGGTGGAAGATGCGGCTACCGAGTCGCCCGCGGATGCCGCCATGCACGCGGACATGCGGCTCGCCATCAAGGACGCGCTCGATTCCTTGTCGCCCCGCGAGGCCAAGGTGCTGAGAATGCGGTTCGGCATCGATACGACCTCGGACCATACGCTCGAAGAGGTCGGCCAGCAGTTCGACGTGACGCGCGAGCGGATTCGCCAGATCGAAAGCAAGGCGATGCGAAAGCTCGTGCATCCGAGCCGTTCGGAGAAGCTGAAGTCGTTTCTCGCCCGCTAGAGGCGGGTGGCTGGCCGTCTGCGATATGGCCGGCCAGGACAAGCTCGGCGCGTGGCTCGCACTCGAACAGTGCGAGCCACGTTTGCAGGCTGCGTGAGGCGTGCCCGCGGGCCGCTCTCTGAGGCGAAGGGCGTCAGCTCGACGCCGCTGACTTGTCCGTCATGATCCGGCCCTTGCGCCGCGTGCGGACGGCCACTGCCAGCGTCTCGAGTGCCGGCAGCGTCTGTGCCCAGCTCAGGCACGCATCAGTGATCGAAACACCGCGTCGCAGGGGTACGTTCGGCTTCAGATCCTGGCGGCCCTCCTCGAGGTGGCTCTCGATCATGACACCCATGATGCGGTTTTCGCCTTGCGAGAGTTGCCGGCCCAGGTCTTCGGCGACGTCCAGCTGACGCAGGTGCGATTTGTTCGAGTTGGCGTGTGAACAATCGACCATGACCTGTTCGCGCAATCCGGCGGCCGCGAGCACGGCGGCGCTGGCGTCGACGGACGCGCTGTCGTAGTTCGGCCCGCTCTTGCCGCCGCGGAGGATGACATGCACGTCGTCGTTGCCGCGCGTCTCGAAGATGGCAGCCATGCCCATTTTCGTCATGCCCATGAAAGCATGCGGTACACCCGCGGCGACAATCGCATCCGCGGCGATCTGCATGCCGCCGTCCGTGCCGTTCTTGAAACCGATCGGGCAGCTGAGCCCCGAGGCCAACTGGCGGTGGCTCGGACTTTCCGTCGTGCGTGCGCCGATGGCGCCCCAGGCGATGAGGTCCGCTATGTACTGCGGACTCAGCAGGTCGAGAAATTCGGTGGCTGTCGGCAGGCCGAGTCCGTTGATATCGAGCAGTAGCTGCCGCGCACGCCGTAGCCCCTCGTTGATCCGAAAACTGCCATCGAGCCGCGGGTCGTTGATATACCCCTTCCATCCGAGCGTCGTGCGCGGCTTCTCGAAGTACACGCGCATCACGATCAGCAGATCTTCCTGCAGCGCATCCGCGGCGGCCTTGAGCAAGCGGGCATAGTCGAGCGCCTGGTCGTGATCGTGGATCGAGCAGGGGCCGACGATGATCACCAGCCGGTCGTCGCGGCCGTGGAGGATATCGGCGATCGCTGCGCGGCTGTGTTCGACAAGCGTCTGCACGTCGTCCGGCACGGGCAAGTCGTCTTGCAGCAACGCCGGAGAAATAAGCGGACGCACCGCGCCGATGCGGACATCGTCGATACGTGTCACATCGCGGATGGCGTCGGCGGAGCCGACCTCCTGGTCGTGCAAGGGATTGTCGAGCTTGCCCATGGTGGTCTCCGAGGATGGTCTGTCGCCCAGACCTCAATACTCGCACAGGATCGCTGACCGGCTTCGCTTGCGCCCGTGCGCGATCGGCATGCCCGCGAGAAAAGCCTGTCCGCTAGCAGTGGCAGTCGTTATTCAATGGTTCCTATTCTGAGGCGGAAGATCCATCTGGCAATGGCCAGCGGGACGAAGATGGCCAGTAGTAGAAGAAGGCTGTACGCACTCGCGAGCGCCAGGCGGTCGCTATCAACCTGCTGAAAAATCTCGATGGGGATCGTGCTCATGCCACCAAAGTACAGAACGATGGTGGATGAGAGTTCCGATAGCGTGGTGACCCACATCAATACTGCCGCCGCAGCAACCGAAGGACCCGTCACGGGCAGTACGACCTGGAAAAAACTTCGGATCGGGCTCGCACCCAGACTCATGGAGGCTTCTTCGATGTCGTCCTTGAGATGGTGAAGCGGACCCATCGCCGCGCGAACGCTGGTGGGCACGCGCCGCAGAAAATAGGCAAGCGCCATGATGACCCAGCTTCCCGTCAAGACAAGCCAGCCACTACCGAATGTGTTCGTCAGCGCGATGCCCAGCACCGTGCCCGCGATAGTCAGCGGCAAGGCGAGCAGAACATCCAGTGTGCGGGTGAGCGACGAGCGCCTTTTGACGATGAGGTAGGCCGCTGCGATCGCGAACAAGGTGCCGGCGATCATCGCAACGGTAGCCAGGAGCAAGGAGTGGTACAGGGGCTCGGGCGCTTGAAACAATACGTGCTCCATGTTGTCCAGCGTGAAACTGCCATACCGCAGTACAGGCCCGACTGACGGCGTAAACGCGGTAACGATCACCACGATAGCCGGTAGCATCGACAGCGCGATGACTAGAAACACGCTGACTGTCGCGGCGAGCGCGCGCCAACCCGCGATCGGCGAAGCCGTTGGGGCGCGCTTTGACTCCATCTGGAATTGGCGACGTTCTACGACAAACTTCTGGATCAACAACACACCCACACCCAGGAAGACCAGCAGGGAGGCCATCGTCGTCTGCATCTGCGCGTTGCCGCCCATTTCACTGACGAACTCGTTGTAAGCCTTGACGGCCAGCACTGGCGTTCGAGCCCCAAGGATTGCCGGCTCGCCGAAGCTACCGATCACATGGGTGAAGACGATCATGGCACCGGCTAAAACCGAGGGCAGCAACGTCGGCAGGGTGACGCCGCGGATCACACGACCCATCGGACTTCCTAAACTCTGCGCGGCTTCTTCCAGATTGCGGTCCATGGATTGCAACCCAACGAACACGGCCACGAACGCGTAAACGTAATTGTTGAGCGTCATGACAAAAACCAGCCCCCACCACGAATAGAGAGACGGCAGTTCAATGCCCATCGGGGCGAGCCATGCGTTGATGAGCCCCTCCTTGCCGAGGACCAGCACCCACGCCGCTGCGACGACCACATCCGGGATGACCAGCGCGGTGAGCGGAAGCGCGGTGACAAGGCCGACGAACGGGAACTTGCATCGGGCAACGACAATAGCGAGGCCCGCTCCCACGAGCATCGAGTTGAACGTAACGGTGATCCCGAGTATCAGCGTGTTAGAGATGGCTTCGCGATAGGAGCGCTCCGAGAAGAATTGCACATAGCCACTGAAGTCTACGGAGCCGTCGGGACCGATCAGCGATTTCCCAAACATCGTGATCAGTGGCCAAACGAGAAAAACGCCAAGCATTCCGACCGACAAGATCGCAAGCGCCAGCCAGACGGGGTCGCGTCGTAGCGTCCCTAACATGCCCGCCCCTCGACGATATGTGCGGTGCGCGGCATTTCCAGCACGACGGCATCACCACGGCCTCGCATACGCGCATGTTGACGCGCCCAGGTCTCGACCTGGATCGGCCCGACGGCGGTTTGTATCGTGTAGCCAACCGTGCTCCCCCGGTATTCGACGTGCTCGATCACGCCAGGCAACTCACCCTCCCGCACAGGGCTGCGGTCCACGACTGAGATCTCTGCTCCGCGCACGGCCAGCAATGCCCCTGACATCCATGGGGCGTCGCTGTTTGAGAAAAGGATTCCCGCAGGCGTCTTGAGGCGCCGCACACCGGCGCTGTTGGGCGACAGCTCCTGCAAGATCGGGATCAGATTCGCATTTCCGACGAAGTCCGCTGCGAAGGCGGTTCGGGGTTTCGTATAGATATCGTGCGGCGGACCGATCTGCACGACTTGTCCTCGGTCCATCACGGCAATCTGATCGGACATCGCCAGCGCTTCCTCCTGATCGTGCGTGACAAACACGGTGGTAATGCCTGCCTCGATCTGCAGTTCCCGAATCATTCTGCGCAACTCGACTCGCAGCTTGCCATCCAGTGCTGAGAGCGGCTCGTCGAGCAGGAGCATTTTGGGTTCGATGACCAATGCGCGTGCCATCGCCACACGCTGGCGCTGCCCGCCGGAGAGCGCTGTGGGGGCGCGGTCGATCAATGCCTCGAGGCCGACTCGCTCGAGCATGGCGACGGCGCGCTCTGCGGCCTCGGCTCTAGGTACGTTGCTCGCGAGAAGACCGTAGGCAACGTTCGCCAGAACGGAGCGGTCCGGGAACAATGCACAGTCCTGAAAGACGATGCCCACACCACGGCGATGCACCGGTACCGCAGTGACATTCTCGCTACCAAACAGAACGCGTCCGCTGTCAGGCCGCACAAAGCCCGCCAACATGCGCAGCAGCGCGGTTTTGCCGCAGCCGGAGGGCCCGAGCAGCGTAAAGAACTGACCGCTCGGGATCACAAGATCGAGCTGGCGGAATAAAGCTTGGCCGCCGTAGCTCAGATCGATGCTTTCGAATGAAACCTGCATTTTCTTACCCTTGGCGCGTGGTCGTGCTAGTTTGCGGACACGAGTGGGTGCCACTGCCTGAGGACGGCCGCACGATCTGCTTCCATCTTGATGCTCTCGAGCGCGGGCAGACTGGATAGGGTGCCGGTGTCGATGTCCGTACGTTGTTTTTCTCAATGAATATAGCGTGACACCAGTGCTTGAAGAACGCTTTTAACCTTATTTAATAAGATTGGTGATTATTAAGAAAGCCACCATCCCGGTGATGGCGATCCGTGTATGTTCAACTATTGGGCGGTATGAAGATTTCAGTGCGGGACGACGTCAAACAGGCCGGAACATTCCCGCGTTCTTCGTTCCGGGAATCCTTGCGAGTTCGTTCTTGAGTTCAGCACACCAGGCCTGCAGACGATACGCCGGATTCCTGACCGGAAACATGGCATTCACCGGCCACTCGGGCCGCTGCCAGTCGGGAAGGAGCTGGACAAGTCTGCCCTCGCGGATATCGGTGTCGACGGCATATCGATGAATCAGCCCGATGCCTGCACCTGCCAGCAGCGCTTCACGGTGCCCATTGATCTGATCGATTCTGAAACGGGGCATGACCGTGATTTTCTGCTTGTGAGCGTTGCGTTCAAAAACAACTTCGTCGCCGTCAGACAGGCCCGAGAATGCGACCCATGGTAAGGTCAGCAAGTCGACGGGCCGGGCAATGGGTCGACTCGACCAGCGCGGATGACCGACCAGAATCTCCTCCAGCGCCACCAGCGGCCTTGCGAACAGGGAGGAGTCGCCCAGCTGTCCAATACGGACTGCGACGTCGATTCCCTCGCTGATCAGATCGCTGCGACCATCAGATAGACAGAGCTGTAACTCGACCCTCGAGTACCGTTCGACGAAACGGCCGCAAAACGGCGCGATCACGAATGCGCCGAAACCGGACGGCGCGGCGATACGAATTCGTCCTTCAACCTGCGCGTCATCGCCCATCAACCGCTCTCGCAGGATGTCGTCGGATTGCACGACGAGCCGCGCCTGTTCGTAGACCATTCTTCCGGCATCCGTGACACGCAAGGACCGGGTTGTCCTGATGAGGAGCGCTGCGCCATATGTCGTCTCGAGATCCTGGAGTTGCCGTGACACAGTCGGCTGCGTCGTGCCGAGGTCTTTCGCCGCGGCCGATAGACTGCCGCGCTCGACGATTCTCAGAAACGTTCTCAGTTGCGGCAGGGAGGCATCCTTCATCACTCGTTCGCTCATGCGGCCTATGCATGAATTATATGTGCTTCGTACCCCTTCTCACATACCGGACTGCACTCGACAATTCGCGGACTTTTCAATCTGTCCAGGAGAGGGAATGTCTCGCGTCCACGTCTTTGGCTCCCCCGAATCCGCGTTTTTAGTCAACTCTTTCATTATCGAAACCAGGCATGGCCTGGTGCTCGTCGACACCCAGTTCCTGAGGTCCAGCGCGCTCCAATTGCGCGACACGATCCGGGCCCACGACAAGCCGCTTCTGGCGATCTTCATCACGCACCCTCATCCCGATCACTTCAATGGCACGGCGGAGATTGCGCGTGACTGGCCCGGACTGCCGATCTACGCAACCCAGTCGACGATCGATATGATCCGCGCGACGCAAGCCGAAAAGTATGCTGAATGGACGCCCGTCTACGGTACCGATTACCCTCCCCGGACGGTGGCGCCGAATACAGCGGTCGTGGCCGGCCAGTCCATTTTCGTGGATGGTCTCGAACTGCGGGTCGACGATCTCGGCGAGGGAGAATCCGCCGACATCAACGTTATCCACTTACCGCAGAGCGAGCAGTTGATCGCTTCCGATCTGCTGTATCACCGTGTCCATCCCTGGCTTGCTGAAGGTCGGACACAGCAGTGGCTGAACCAGTTGGAACTCGTTCGTCAGCGTTACCTGAATGCGACGGTCGTATTCCCAGGGCATGGCGAGGTCGCCGACTTGAACGCCCTGGAGCAGCAGGCGGAGTACCTCACGGTGTTTCGTGATTGCGTACGCGAGGGATTCGCCGACCTGGAGCGGCCCACGCCGGAAGAAAGGGGCGCGATCGCTCGGAAGCTACTGCGCCGCTACCCGGACTATCCGCTTCAGGCCCTTGTTGAAATGAACATCAAGGGGGTTGCAAAGGAACTTGCCCGCCAGGCACTGGCCCCCTGAATGGGCGGCTCACGCAACGTAAGGAATGCGCAATGCACTACGCAAGAACACTCTGCAGGCCGCGCCCTGGATCTCGGTTGAGCCAAGGGTTTGGGTGTCAGAAACGCCGACGAACGGGTAAGCATATCGCCATAAGATTCAAGCGTGCGATGTGTAACCGGGGTCAGCGAAAACGCCATGTTCAGGATGCGGTATATCGAGATCGACGAACTGTACATGCCAACGCCCAGGGATTGGGCTGCCGGCTGGCGGCGCGTACCAAAGGGCCTCGCCAGTGTCCCCCACGCGGGGACCCGTCTGGGAGCCCAGTTTGAGTCCCTCAAGCACGCAGAGCGCCCGAAGGCCCTCGGCCCCCCGAATCTGGGTGCTCCTCCCATCATTGGCAAGTCTCCCCCACGCGGGCAATTCGATGCCCGCATGTCCTTCGCGTGACCATTGACCCGCTTCCTTGTCCAGCCACAGGACAGCGTAGGCGCTCGGATTGAGCCCGTTGAACGTGTCGAGATGAACGGTGATGCGCATAGATCCTCCCGTTACCGGTTCTCGGTTTGCCCGGCGCTGCAGCCGGTATGGTCGACACGATCTCGATGTCGAGATGACATGTGTTCACATAGAGGAGATCGAGCGTCGCCTCGCCACCGAAATCCTGATAGCCCGTCATGTTCTGCGCATCGATCCGGTGTTTGAGGGGCAGCCGATTGCCGGGGCGCCGTAGCGGTAGATGCCGCATGGCAGCGCCACGGAGATGTCGACTTCAAGAAAGGTGTGCGCAGAGGGTGCGCTGGCTCGTCATCGGCGGGTTGATGCCGTCGGCGACTCACGAGAGGCTGACGAGCATGCCGATCGGCAGAGGCACTTGTCGTGGTTTGACCGAAGCCCGCTCGCGAGGTTCGTGGCGCCAAGCTGCTCATCGAACATTTCGCAGGCGACTCATGAGATGGAAACACCAAGCAGTCGTCCCGCGCCGAATGTAAAGGCTGCCGCAACCATCCCGATAGCAAGCTGGCGCACTGCGGAGAACGCAGCACTGCGACCATTGAACAAGGACGTAAAGACACCGATAGTCACCAGCGCAAAGCCACTGAAGGCAATGCATTGGGCCATGGCTGTGAAACCGCTCGACCAAAAGAACGGCATCGCGGGGAAAATTGCGCCGACCGAGAAGAGACAGAACGACACACCTGCTGCTGTCCAGGGATTGCCCCCCAACTCTGCGGGGTCGAGCCCCAACTCCTCTCGGGTGAGGGTGTCGAGGGCCTTGTCCTTGTCCTGCATGATCTGGGCGGCGACGCGCCTGGCCTCATCCGCGTCGATGCCCTTGGCGCGAAAAATCAACGCCAGCTCGTGTTCCTCGGCTGCAGGGGTGTGCTCGAGTTCGTCCGCTTCCTTGGCAATCTGGGTGCTTGCCAATTCGCGTGCGTTCGTGACTGAGAGCCATTCGCCCAGCGCCATGGAGCAGGCGCCGGCTATGAGTCCGGCCAGGCCCGCAAGAAGAATGGTCTTGTTGCCTGAACCGGCACCTGCTACGCCCATGACCAGGCAGAAGTTCGAGACCAGGCCGTCGTTTGCGCCCAATACCGCAGCCCGTAAATCGTTGCCCGACGATACGCCCTTATGCCATGACTCCGCCGACGCGATCTGAGCGCCTTTGGACATCTCGGCATTGCCGCCGTGAGCGAGCGCCCGAACCACATCCGCATGGTGGTGCTCGTCCGCCGACATCCGACCGGCATCCGGTTGCCCGGAATATTTGTTGCGATCGGCATACTCGGCCGCTGCGAGCGTCGGCAACACGAACGCGGGTCCGAAGACGCG
Source organism: Pararobbsia alpina (assembly GCF_902859895.1). GTDB lineage: Bacteria > Pseudomonadota > Gammaproteobacteria > Burkholderiales > Burkholderiaceae > Pararobbsia > Pararobbsia alpina. Next base: position 17,226 of record NZ_CADIKM010000035.1, on the reverse strand, counting down.
CACTAGTGTCCGCATGAGTTGTGTCTTGATACTGGGGCCGCTGCGGCGCGCATGAATACCATGGGCCTCCAACTTGTCAGCCCATACCTGCGCGTGGTCTCGCTCTGACTTGGCGAGCTCGCTGTAGATTGCTTTTCTCTCGTGGTCTTTCTCGACCAGTGCGAGCGTTTCGTACAATGCCGCACTGTGAAGCTCGTCAGCCAGATTTGCCGAATACCTTTTCAGTTCATACTTCGATGCCATTGCACTATCTCTCGCGCTCGGATTGCTCAACGCGTACGGTAACCCATGGTGCCGTCAAAACACACGAAGACCCCGCAACGAGGCGTGACCGAGAATGCCAACCGTTCTCATAGCGGTTTGTCCCGTGGCGCATGGATGCATACAAAGATGAAAGGTCGTGCCGCCGGCTGTCTGGCTTCAGGCCGGGGAGAATAGAAGAGGGTGTTGACGTTGTTTCCCCTTCCTTCAGGGAGGGGAAGATGTCGAGTCTGACTTGAGACGTCGGAAGCGCAATCTCTTAGCCACCGAAGTAGATGTTGCAAAAGCTTGCGGGGCCTACGCAACTATCTGCCGGCCTGCTGCTGCTTGTATTGAACTGGTGAAAGAAGCTCGAGAAGAAGCCCTTGCATTGTGCGTTCTTGCCTTGCGCGTCCTGGGGCGCATTCGTGGTGTTGGTCGCCGGGGCAGGTTGCGCCGACGAATCTTGGGCTTGAGCAACAGCAGCGCAAAGCGAGAACGAAAACGAAACGAGAAGCAGCTTGAGCGAGTTCATGTTAACTCCTCTTGAGAGGGTTCACTGCCTGGCATCTCCTCGAGCGATCGGATCACCCGTTTGCGCCGCACATTCGAGTGCCCGAGGTTGTCATGCCCCGATAATCAATCTACCAGCTATACCGATATCCTGCCTGGCGGAACACGCTTTGGCCGGTTTGGCTACCCAGGTTGTGCGCAGACTTGTCTTGGCTTCCCGCCGCGTCACATCCCCTTCTTGTGCATGACTTGCCATTGTTTCATATACGAAATCTCTTCCTGCTGAGTCTTGATAATGTTTGCCGCCAGTGCCCTCATTTTCGGATCTACGCCATACTTCAGTTCCACTTTGGCTTGATCCACCGCACCTTGATGATGCGGGATCATGTGTGCCACAAAGTCTGCGTCTGCATCTCCGGTGTAGGCGGGTGCGCTCATATTTTTCATCATCCTCGCCGCGTTTTGCTTAAACGCTTGAGTTGATGGTGACTGGCTATCGCCGGCTGGTGCAGGCATGCCCATCTGGTCGTTCGCCATCTGCCCGTTCGCCATCTGGCCATCCGCCATGGCTCCCGATGGTTGCGCGCTCACTTCGAATGCCGCGAGAGACAATGCGATGCCGATGCTCGTTGAAAGGATGGTGACCAAACGGTTAGCTTGCATTTCAATTCCTTGACAGGGGGTTAATTTGATCGCTGGACGCAGCGATAGCGGGTCCTTTTCCGAGACCGAACATGCTGATCCTCAAGCTTCCCGCCGCTGGAAGGTCAAGGGGTCAGCGCGCAGAAAAGCGTGTTGCGCGTGACTGCGCGCAGCCGGCCGAATGCGGCTATCTGAAGTTGGCCCGCGATGTCGATGGCACGCGAAGCCCATGCGCTGCCAGCCGAGAAGACCCCACGCCGCCAGAACCTTGGTGAATCCGCTGGTGTGCCTGCGAGCATCTCGATGTTCTGAAATAATAAGTGTCGCTCACGACCGCAGCGGCCGACGCCCATGCAAACACGATCTGACGCCTCCGCCGACAGCACATCCGCCGGCTACTGGCGCGAACATGAAATGCTGCTGTTGCAGCAGGTGATGGCACTGGTCGGCAAAGGCCTGTCCCCCGCGCCCGCGTTGCGCGAAATGCTGCATCTGATGTCCGAGCTGCTCGGACTGAACCGGGGCCGCATCGTGCTCGCGGACGAAACGCGTCGCAGCGGGCGCATCCGGTATGCGTACGGGCTGACCGCCGAGGAAGTCGGCCGAGGTGTGTATGCGTATGGTGAAGGCATCACCGGGCGAGTGCTGCAGCATGGCCAATTGACGATCATCCAGGACATCGATCGAGAGCCGGATTTTCTGGCTCGCGCGGTTGATCGTTCACGGCTGCCTGCCGACCCGGTCGCGTTCATCGCGCTGCCGATCGTCATCGAACGGAGGGCGATCGGCGTGCTTGCGTGTCACCGCATTCGCCACCGTTCGCGTGCGCTGGCAGACGACATCACGGTGCTGCGCATTCTGGCGACCCTGGCGGGGCAGCTGCTGCAGCTGGAAGCCGGCCTCGAGGAAAAAACCCGCGTGCTCGAACAGCAGAACGCCGTGCTCGCGCGTGCCCTCGAATCGGCGGCGGCCCGCTATGGAATCCTCGGTACCTCGCCGCCTTTGCTGCGTGCGATTTCCGAACTGGAGCGCGTATCGGATTCCGCCGCAAGCGTGTTGTTGCTCGGCGACTCAGGTACCGGCAAGGAGTTGTTTGCACGGGCCTTGCACTTGGCGAGTCCGCGCCGCGACCGGGCTTTCATCAAGATCAACTGCGCGGCGATACCGGATACGCTGTTCGAGTCCGAGCTGTTCGGCTACGAACGCGGCGCGTTCACGGGCGCGAACAGCATGCGTGCCGGCTGGTTCGAGCAAGCCTGCAAAGGGACGCTCTTTCTCGACGAGATCGGCGAACTGCCGCTGACGATGCAGACCAAGCTGTTGCGCACGCTTCAGGAAGGGACCATCACGCGCCTCGGTGGCAGGGCGGAGATCCGGGTCGATGTACGGCTCGTCGCGGCCACCAATCGTGATTTGCAACGCGATGTGGCGCGCGGCACCTTCCGCCAGGACCTGTACTACCGGCTCAATGTGATTCCGATCCACCTGCCGTCGCTCGCTGAACGCCGCCAGGATATTCGCGTCCTCGCACTGCATTTCATCAGTCATACGAATCAACTCAACCAGCGCAACGTCAATCTCACGGCGGCGGCGCTGGATCGGCTCGAGGAGTATCCGTGGCCCGGCAATATCCGCGAGTTGACCAATTTCATCGAGCGGATCGTGTTGCTGGCGGAGAAGCCGCTGCTCGAGGCAGCGGATATTGGCCGGCTGCTGCCGTCGTGCGCGACGGATGACCTTGCGCACGCGTCGGCACATCCGGCGGCTGTCGTGCACGGGCAGGGTGGGGCGCTGGACATTTCCTTGCATGATCCAGTGAGCTACCGTGCGGCGCTGCCGCTTCGGCCCTACCAGCGTGTCAGCTCGCATCCGGCGAAGGCGCTCGTCGACGCGCTCGAACAGTGCGGCGGCAACAAATCGCGTGCGGCGCAAAGACTGGGCATGACCTCGCGCCAGTTCACCTACCGCTGGCAAAAGCTCGGCCTGGCGAGCGACTGACAGTGGGTCCGGCACATCCACTTCTGGATGATCAATGTTAACAATGTCGACAATGTCGGTTCGATGACGGATTGCGCAAAACCCGAGACGTCGTGGGGGCACCGCGTGTATGGCCCGAAACCCCGCCAGAAAAGCCTTCCGACGACACATCACCAAACTGGCACGCCTATTGCGGTAACGAAGTTGTCGGCGCCGCGTCACACCTGATGCGACGGCCGCTCTTTCACCATTCACGCATCAGGAGCGTCACTTGAACACCGTCAACGATACTGCTACGACCGTTTCCACCTATCTGCGGGCGATCGACCGCGATGGGCTGATGGTCTTCGCCGAAAAGGGCCGCAACAATCCCGGAATGCGCGGCAAGAACAACGTGCACACGGTCATGCAAGGTCAATACCGCTCGTTGAGCTACGTCGGCAACCATGCGCCTGTCGTCGTCGATGAACCGCTGCATTTGTTCGGTGAAGACACCGCGCCGGCGCCGGGCGAGATCGTGCTGTCCGGTCTCGGCGGCTGCCTCGCGGTCGGCATCACGGCCGTCGCGACGTGGAAGCAGGTCAAGCTGTCGAAGCTCGAGGTGTTCCTCGAAGCGGATATCGGCAATCCGGCTGCATGGGGCGCAGGCGGCGCCGACATGGAATCGGCGCAGATGGGCTTCCAGGCGATCCGCGTGAAGATCGTGATCGAAGGCGACGCGACGCGCGAGGAACTTGACGACATCGTTCGTCGCGCAAACTACTTTTCGCCGGTTGCAAACTCGATGCGCAATCCGATTCCCATGACCGTCACGCTCGCTGACTAATGCGTCTCGCTTTCCTCGTCTGCGCCGCGCATAGCGGCCGCCCCAGCTACCCGCAAGGAAAGCCAACATGGAACACGTGGTAGCAGAAGAGTCCAGCCCGCACACCTGGTGTGATGAAACGGTACTGGCGCGCGTTGCCGCGATCGCTCGCGGCCCGCTCGCGGCGGCCGCGCCGCGGATCGACGGCGAAGGGCTCTACCCCCTGGACATCATGGGCGAGCTGGGCGCGGCAGGCGCGCTCGGCGTTCACCTCGACCGGTACGGCGCGCGCTTTGGGCTGTCTCTCGCCGCCATGCAGGAAGCGAGCCGGGCGTGTGGCTCGACCGGCTTCCTGATGTGGGCCCATGATGTCTGCGGGCTGTACATGGAGCAGTCCGGCAACCCGCATCTGGGCGGCGCGCGGCTCGAGGCGCATGCCCGTGGCCTGACGTTCGGCGGCACCGCGCTGTCGAACCCGATGAAGGCGTTCTCGGGCATCGAGCCCATGTCGTTCCGCGCCACGCTCACGCCAGGTGGTTATCTGATCAATGGCACGCTGCCATGGGTCAGTCATATCGGCCGCGGCCAGTATTGCGGCGCGATCGCCGCCGTGCATCGCGGTGACGGTTCGGTCTCGCATGAGGTGATGTTCCTGCTGAACTGCGACGAGCGGGTCGAGTTGCGCCACTGCCCGATGTTCTCCGGGATGGAAGGCACCAGCACGTGGGGCATCAAGCTCACCAACTATTTCGTCGGCGAAGCCGAGCTGATTGCCGATCCGGCGCGGCCATTCGTCGCGCGGATCAAGGCGGCATTCATCCTGTTGCAGGTCGGCATAACGTTGGGCATTGCGCAGGGCAGTATCGATTCGAGTCTCGAAGTCGAGCCGGTGCTCGGTCACGTGAATCGCTTTCTGCACGACCGGCCGGACGAACTCACGGCCGAACTCGACGAGGCGGTGCGCGATACGCAGCGACTTGCCCGCACCGCTTACGACGGCAGCACCGACTATCTGCTGGAGGTGCTCGATCTGCGTGCGCGCGGCGCGGAACTGGCGTTGCGTGCGGCGCAGGCCTCGCTGCTGCACCAGGGCGCGCGCGGTTATCTGATGAGCGCGGCGCCGCAGCGGCGGATTCGCGAGTCGCACTTCGTGGCGATCGTCACGCCCGCGATCAAGCATCTGCGTTGGGAAATGGCTCGTCTTTCGGCCGAGGAGCTTCCTGCATGAGCGTCGCGATTGCCGACTGGAAGAAATACGTCTGCCGCGCGTGCGGCGTGATTTATGACGAAGAACTGGGGGACCCTGATAGCGGCATTGCGGCCGGTACACGCTTCGACGACATCCCGGAGGACTGGGAGTGCCCGCTTTGTGGGGTGACTAAAGCGGATTTTGTGTTTTACCAGCCGGTTGAAGTCAGTGCAACAGTGCGCGCGCCGGCTCTCGTCACGCCGTCGCGCTCGCCTGGGGTGATCGTGGTCGGCGGCGGTACGGCGGGCTGGTCAGCCGTCGAAGCACTCCGGGCGCTCGATCCGGACGTATCGATCACGCTCGTGAGCGCCTGTTCGGCGGACCGTTACCGCAAGCCGGAACTGTCGGTCTCGCTGAGCGAAAAACGCACACCGGAGCGGCTCGTATTCGAGAGCGGTCAAGCCGCGGCAACGCGCCTCGGCATACGGCTGGTCGCCCATGCCTACGCGATCGGGCTGTCGCCGGCGCTGCGCCAGCTGCGCACGACGGCGGGCACGTTCCGTTACCGGCAACTGATTCTCGCCCAGGGGGCGCGGCCGATCGTGCCGTCAGGGTTGCCACGCGAGTTGTGCTGGCGCGTCAACGATCTGTCGATGTGGAGCCGCATGCAACGGCAGTTGGAAGCGGGGCCGGTACGCGTGGCAGTGATCGGCGCGGGACTGATTGGCTGCGAGCTGGCGGAAGACCTGGCTCGAGCGGGACATACGGTCACCGTGCTCGAAGTGAGCGACAGGCCCCTCGCGGCGCTGTTGCCGGTGCCCGCGTCGCGCCGCTTGCTTGCCAACTGGACGCGGTTAGGCATCCGCTTTCTGCCCGGACGCAGGGCGAGCGTCGACGAACAGCGTGCGACCGATGCGTGCGCCGCACAGCGCACGAGCGAGGCGAGTTCGGGAAGCCCTCTCGCGAATGTCCGCGCGATGCAAAGCGAAAAGGTGATCACCACGCAGCACGGCGAGCGCATTGCCGTCGATCTCGTGCTGTGTGCAACGGGGCTCGCCACCGAAGGGCGCCTTGCGAGAATGGCAGGACTCGAATTCGCGCACGGCATCGTCGTCGACAAGAGGACGCTGCGGACCAGCGTGCCGGATGTCTATGCGCTCGGCGACTGTATCAGCTTTGCCGGCGAGCCATGCCGCTTCATCGACCCGATTGCCGCGCAGGCCGCAGCGATTGCGCACGCGGTGAGCGGCTTCGAACACGCAGGTTATCATCACGAGCCGCCCGTGATCCGCGTGAAGACGCGCTCGACGCCGATCGTCGTGCGGGGCATGCCTTCGCGCGAACTGGACTGGCAGATCGTCGAAGAAGATGACGAACACCTCGCGATGGCGCAGTACCGTGACGGGGAGATTGTTTCGTCGTTGACGGTCGGCAGTCGGCGCATCGAGCTCGCGGCCTGACACCCAACCCTCACGCATCGAAAACCATGTGGGCAAGCGCTATCAACTGTTCGATCCTGGCGGTACGCTCGGCACCCCTATCGTGCCGGACTCTATCTCAAGGCGATTGCCTGATCTCTTAACCAAGGAACCAACCATGATTTCCAGCCGCAATGAAGTGACGCAGATGATCGTTTCCGCCAAGGTCGCGAAGGGCCTGAAGTGGAGTGAGATCGCCGAGAAGATCGGCCAGAGCAAGGAGTGGACGACAGCTGCCTGCCTCGGCCAGATGACCTTCAACAAGCAGCAGGCGGAAATTGCCGGCAAGATTTTCGGGCTGTCGGACGAAGCCGTGGCGTGGTTGCAGATCGTGCCGTACAAGGGTTCGCTCGAGACCGCGGTGCCGACCGATCCGCTGATCTACCGCTGGTACGAAATCGTCAACGTGTATGGCACGACGATCAAGGAACTGATTCACGAAGAGTTCGGCGACGGCATCATGAGCGCGATCGATTTTTCGATGGATATCCAGCGTGAGGCGGATCCGAAAGGCGACCGCGTCAAGGTGTTGCTGTCCGGCAAGTTCCTGCCGTACAAGACGTACTAAACGTACGAACGCTGTCTGTCGAGGCTTATTTGAAGTGGCGGGGATTGGGCCGAATAGCAGGCTTGCATTTGGCTCAATGGCGACATGACCACTTCGGGTCTAAGCGAGGCGGGCGAGAACGGATGCGTAACGTCCTCGCACACAGATACTTGCACTTACCCGTGGTCTTCGACGATCACTTGAAGAAATTCCGTTTGCGGATAAGACGTTAGAGAGGTCGGCCATATCACGGTGGTCGATTTCAATGAGAAGCAGCGCGAGACTGACTGAACCTGGCACGCTCATACGGAAGCGCTGAATTGACACCACAGAAAAACGCGTGTTTCAATTCACTTATCCTATAAAGCATGAGGTGCGTATGTTTGGACGTTGCGTGGCGGTGTTGTCGCTGTTGGGTGTTTTGCTTTCGTTGACGGGCTGCAACACGGTGGCCGGCCTCGGTGAGGACATTACGGGTTCGGCCCGTACCGTTCAGCGCGCGCTGTAGTACGGGACCGCAAGGGCACGGCAAGCTTTCGGCGCATCCTACCGCGGCACGCCAACCAAGCGCTCAGCCGCTTGATAAACCCCGAGTCGGTGATCGGCGGCTCCGATCGACTTGAGCCGCTCGAGTTCGCGCATGCTCATGGTGATCATTCCGCGGTGAGGGTTCACGTTTCGGCGCTGACTTACGTAGGGGTAGTCATATCCTTACCTTATTCACCATCTTCAACGTGCCGCCTTGCCCCATCCGCCGCCGAGCGCCAGGAACAGGTCGATCTGGTCCTGGGCCAGCTTGACTTCCTGCGAGGCAAGTGATGCATCGCTGGAGGCGACGGTTTGCTCGGCACTCAGCACGGGCAGGTATCCCTGTCGACCGCTCTGTTGCAGACGCATTGCGTCACTCAAGGCGGTCGCGGCGCGGGCGCGCCCGGTCTTAAGGTCAGATTCACGGTCCAGGTCGCGCGCGTAAACAGTGAGGGCGCTTTCGACCTCGCGTAGGGCGGTCAGAACCACGCCGTCAAACCGGGCATAGTCGGCCGCGGTGGTCGCGTTCGCCGCTGCGATCTTGGCCTTGGCCGCACCGACGTTGGGAAACTCCCAGGAAATCAGCGGTCCGAGCGTATAGGTGTCGGTTTGCTTTTGGAGAAAAACGCTGGTGTAGCCTATGGAGCCCACGTTGAGACCCAAAGTAATCTTGGGATAAAGATCGGCGACAGCCACGCCGATGCGTGCCGTCGAGGCGGCCAGCGTTCGCTCGGCGCCGCGAATGTCGGGGCGGCGCTTGAGTAGTGCGGCCCCGTCTCCGACGGGAATCGGGGCGGTCAGCCGGGGAGGTGTTTCGCAGTCCTGTACGGCTTTGGGGAATTCGGCTGGCGGCCGACCCGTGAGGGTGGCCAAGTGGTAAAGAGCCAGTTTTTGTTGAGCCTCAAGCGTTGGGATGCTGGCGCTGGTCACAGCGACCTGGGCTTCAGAATTGGTCACGTCGGTAGAGACCCCTCGCCCCGCCTGCACCATTTTCGCCGTCAAGTCCGAGCTTTGGTGCTCAAGATCGAGGATGTGGTGGGCGGCGGAAAGTTCGAGTCCTGCGCCGCAAACGTCAGCGTAGGCGCGCGCGGTTTCGGCAGCCACGGTAACGCGCGTGACGTCATAGGCGGCTTGCGCAGCTTCGGTATCGGCCTTGGCCGCTTCGATCCCGCGCCTGATCTGCCCGAACAAATCCAATTGATACGCGACATGGAAGTTCATCTGATAGATGGATCCAAACGGCGGGGCTGCGGTCTGCAGATACTGTTCGCCCGAAAGCTGGCCTTCCGTCAGTCCCGCGGTAATGCCCGTGGACGGGCGGCGCAACTCCTCGACCGCTTCCACCCCGGCTTGCGCGCGGGCGAGATTGGCCTGGGCGACCCTCAGGTCGGTATTGGTCGTCAATGCCTGGCGCACGAGGTCGTCGAGCACGGGTTCCTGGTAAAGCTGCCACCATTCGTCGGGGAGGGGTTCGCTCGAAGCGGCGCGCGGCTCGACGCTGATGAAGGGTGCGCTCGCCGCCGGCTGCTTGGCCACGGCGTGGTCCGGCATGTGGTAGTTCGGACCCACCGCCTGACACCCTGCCAGCAGCGACGCGGCAATCGCGGTCGACAACAGGATTGGAACAAGGCGGCGATTCATGGACGTACCTCCGCCGGCGTGTGGACCGTGGTGGGCTCAAGCACCGTCACGGTGGCCGTGCGGCCAGAGATCAATCGAATATCCGGCGGAGCGGTGTCCAGCTCTACGCGCACGGGAATTCGTTGTGCCAGGCGCACCCAGTTGAAGGTCGGATCGACGTTCGACAGCAGGTTGCCCCCCAACCCGCGCTCGCGATCCTCGATACCTGCGGCGATGCCCTGAACATGACCATAGAGCAGAGTGGGCACGCCCATGATTCGTACCGATGCCCGATCGCCGACGCGGATGTGGCGTAGTTTGGTTTCCTCGAAATAGCCGTCGACACGGAGCGTTCCCGTATCAACCAGGGCGAGGGCGGGCCGGCCAACGCTGAGATAGTCCCCAGGCCTCAACTCGAGGTTGGTCACCACCCCGTCGACTGAAGCGCTGACCGACGTGCGCTCGAGGTTCAGGCGGGCGCCGTCTCTATTGGCGAGGGCCTCGGTAAGGGCCGCCTCGGCTTCATTCACGCGGGTGGCGCTCTGCTGGCGCGCTTCAGCGCCGACCAGTTCACCCAGCGTGCGGTCGCGTTGATCCTCGCGCTGGGCCTCGGCCAGGCTGGCGCGGTCGCTGACGACAACCGCTTCGGCCTGGCGCAAGGCGATGGCGTAGCGGGGCTGGTCAATCATGAACAGGAGTTGCCCCTTTCGCACGCGCTGGTTGTCGTGGACCGCGACCTGCGTCACCCATCCTGCCACGTCAGGCGCGACTTGTACCACATCGGCGCGCACGCGCCCGTCACGGGTCCAGGGGTCATCGTGGTAGTGAATCCACAGCCACTCGCCGGCGAACCCGGCGATGGCGACCACCGTAGCGGTGAGCGCGAATCGGCCCAATTGGATCAGAAGGATATTCATAGCCAGACTAGCGAACGGGTTCCTGAAGGAATGGAAGGTGTGCGGAAAGAGCGGCCACCAGCGCCCAGAGGATGACGAACAAGGCCGTGTCGAAAAGAGCCGGGTGCCAGACCATGCGGTACAGACCAACCCGAATCAGTACCTGGCGCAACAGCTGATTGACGCCGAACGCAACCACGGCCCAGACCGCGAGAGGCGCGACAAACACCCCCTCGATATTCAGTTCGCCGATCATCGCGCGCCCTCCGAGGGTGGCTGATAAGCCGGCACATCGTGGAACAGGTCGAGGCGCAGGCTTGTCAGGGCGACGACCCCTGCTCGGCCTCCAGGGCTTGGCGGATTCGCGGTGATCGCGCTGATCGCTTGATCCAGATCACCTAGCAGTTCGAGCGGCGCGACGTTCAGGCGACCGCTCGAGGCGGTGCGGAAGTAATGGCCCAAGCCTTTGAGCACGCGGCCGATCGCTTGATCCGCGACGGCTCCGATGGCGGGACGGGCCCGTTGCAGGTCGACCACGTGCATTCCGACGCGCAGGTCGTTGAGCGCGTCGGTCGCCACCAGGGACCCATCTGCCGACGCCAGGGCCAGACGCGGCGCCAGCAGGTTCAACCGATCAAGCATCCGGCTCGTCCACGCGGCGCGATCCGCCGCGGCGCCGGCCTGGGCCAGACCCGCGAGTTCACGCCAGCCGGATCGCAGGATCCGCCACGCGGCCCAACCGGCGCCCACCGAGCGGCCAAGGCGGGTAGTGATCAGGGCAGCGGCGAGGCCAGCGAGAGAGCTGAGACCCACATTGGCGAAACTGCCGAAGTCCGCACTAAAAGTATCTTGTAGGCTGAGTATGCCGGCGAAAAGCCAGATGAACGGAAGCACCTTGCTAGCCCCGCTCGTCTCGCCCTGGAGATAGCCGATCACGAGCAACAGCGGGGCTAAAGAGAGCGCCAGCACGGGAAAGCCATCGACCGACGGCAGAATGGCGAACAGATAAAGCGCCGCGACGGGGAGGCTGACCGCGCCATAGACCAGGAATTTGGCGATCGCCGGCGCCGGATCGTCCTGAGTGGCGAACAGCGCGCAACCGATCGCTGCCCACATGGCGGCCACCGCGCCGTCGGGCCAGGCGGTGCCGATCCAGGCCGCGCAACATAAAAGGATGGCCAACACACATGCCACTGCGGAAAGCAGCGCCATGCCCGGGTCGAGGTGCAGACGGCGTTCGGACCGGGCCCGTACCGGCGGCTCCAGATGCATCGGCGCACACGAGGGATCGTAGACGCACGCGCTCAGGTCCCGGCAGTCCTGCAGCGCGCGGATCAGTTCGCCGAGCCGTTGGAGCAGGGTCGTCTTGAGCAGGGTGGGCCAGTCGCTCGCGGCGTCAATGGCGGGCTCAAGCGCCACACAGGCTTGCATCAGGTAGTCGGCCTGCTTCCCCGAAATTGTCGTCCCCGCGTCGGCGAATTCGCGCACCTCGCCTACGAGACGCCGCAAATCCGGCTCCAACGGGTGGCCATTGGCCTCCAGAGCTTCGAGATGACCCTCGACCGCCGTCGCCAGCGGCAACAGCACTGAAAGTCGATCTTCCAACGCATGGACGGCGCGGGTTTTCAAGGGCGCTGGCATCGTGTCGAACGGAAGATGCGTGCTCAACATGTGCAGTTCGGTCACGTGTGAAGCGAGCCGGCGACGTTCGCGGTCCATCTCGACAGAACACCGCTCGTTCAGGGCCCCCCGGACCCAGGCGGACGCGTCGGACAGAATATGGTTGACACGATCACCCAGGACTTCGATGACCTGCCGCGGGAAGAACAGGCTGTGGGTGAGGCTCGCGCAGATGATGCCGAGCAGTATTTCCTCCGCCCGCGAGACCGCGACGTCGAAGACGGTGTCCGGGGCCAAGACGCAGGGAAACCCAATGATGGCGGTGGTATAACCGGCGAGCATGAATATATAGGCGCGCGGTGTGCGATCCAGTAGCGAAATGAACAGGCACAATCCGCTCCAAATCGCCAGAGCCAAAGACAGCCATATCGGAGAGTCGACCACACTTGGGATCGCCGCCACCGCCACCGCCGCGCCTGCGCCTAACAATGTGCCGATGGCTCGGTAGACCGCTTTCGACCTTACCGCCCCGGACAGGGGGTGGGCAATGATATAGACAGTTGCCAGCGCCCAATAGGGGCGCGGCAGGCCGATGCTGAACCCAAGATAGAGGGCCAGCATGGCAGCAGCAAAGCTGTTGATCGAGAGGATCGCCTTTCGGTGGTCGATGCGGGTCACGAGGTTGTCGGATACGGATTGCAGGTCAATGGTTGTTGTGCGCGTGGCCGTCCCCGATTTTCAGGTGTAGCACTTGGAGCGCGCAGGACTGAAGGTTAAGAGGCTTCGACCCTGCGTAGAGCGCACACATTTTTGCTGACCTAGAGAGCACAGTTATTCTATGGTTCGCACACCATAGCAATATGCCATCTTGAAGCGTGCAGTAGACCGTCAAACCCGCGACGCAGCTCGGGTCGGGATCCTGTCGCGGCCGGAGTCAATCGAAGAGAGTCGGTGAAGCTATAGGAAAGATGGCGCGGCTACAGGCATCAGATCGCGACACGTTGGAACGCCGCGGTCACACCGGAACTGGAGAGGCGCTCGCGGTGTATTCGGCAAATCCCTCATGCCGGCAGAAACTCAACAGACGCATGCCGACACGTTGCGCAACGTCGATCGCGAGCGAGGTCGGGGCGGAAACCGTGGCGAGCAACGGAATGTTCATTCGTGCCGCTTTGCAAACGAGTTCGTAGCTCGCCCGGCTCGATAGAAAGACGAAGCCATCCTGCATGTTTTCGCGCAGCCGAGCGAGACCGCCGATCAGCTTGTCGAGCGCGTTGTGGCGGCCCACGTCCTCGAACACTTCGACAATGGAGCCGTCGGGCTTGCACCATGCCGCAGCGTGGATTTCCCCTGTCTCGCACATCAGCATCTGCCGGGCCGGCAATTCGCACGCGGCCGATTCGATAGCCGAATGGGATATTGCGGGGGCATCGTTTGGACGCGCAATCTTCTGCGGTTTCAAATCCAGCAATTCAAAGATTTCGATGCCGCATACCCGACAGCCGGTACGGCCGGCGAGGGCGCGCCGCTTGCCTTTCAATTGCAGGAAGGCCGATTGTGCGATTGTCAGCTGCACCTCCGCGCTGTCGGCATGGATGAAGACTTCGAGATCAGAGACGTCGGCGGCGCGCTCGACGATACCTTCCGTCAGCGAAAAGCCCACCGCGAACGCTTCGAGATCAAGCGGCGTTGCCATCATGACCGCATGCGACATGTCGTTGAAGACGAGCGCGACCGGGAATTCCTCGACGACTCGAGCCGTGAGGGCCGTCGACTCACCTCGCCGCCGGCGAATGATCGGGCGCGAAACGCTTCCGGCATGTTCAGTGGTTGGATCGCAGGGCATCTTTTCTCCTTCAGGACAACAGTGGAGTGGGGGGCGGCGGCTTGAGCCGCCCGGCACTCGGTATGAAGGACAGTGCCTGAAGGTTAAGGGCCTTCGGTCATGCGCAGAACGCACACATCTTCGGTGATCGAAAGAGTACAGTGCAACGTCTGATGCGCGCCATGGCGAGCAGCTATCGAGCCAAGAATGTCGAGGCGGTCGTAGACTGATCTCATCAGAATCAGGCGTGCGAACTATGCGGGAGATTCTCGGGTTGCTCTCCTCGTAAAGCACCGGCAGAGGTCGCACCGTTGGCGAAAAGGACAAACTGAAAAATGGTGCCCTGAGGCTTGTTTGGGGCCACCAATATGCGGCCGCTATGCGCCTCGATAATCGAGCGGCAAATTGCCAGGCCCATTCCCATCCCGCCAGGTTTCTTGGTGAAGAGCGGGTCGAATATCCGATCGATGTCTTGCGAGCTGACTCCTGTACCGGTATCCGCCACCGAGACCCTTACCGCACCATCGTCGTGGATGTCGGATTTCACACGCAAAACCCGCTCCTTATCGCTGACGGCCATCGCATCAATGGCGTTTGTGATCAAGTTCAGAAGCACCTGTTGCAGTTGGACTCGATCCCCTATTACCAACGGTAGCTGTGCATTCAACTCGGTCCGGACCAGTATCCGGTCCTTCTGCAGGGCATCTCCTACCAGGGTAAGGGTCTCCCCGACAAGGCTATTGAGGTCGAACGCAGTTCTGTTCAGATCCCCCTTGAACATTGCCCGAACCCTGTCGATCACTGCTGCCGCGCGATGGCCATCGGAGACGATCCGATCGAGTGCCGCCTTCGTTTCATCGAGATCGGGCATCGCGCGATTCAGCCAGCGCAGGCCTGCATCGGCATTCGTCACCATCCCCGTCAATGGCTGCTTGACCTCGTGTGCAATCGTGGCCGCTACCGCGTCCCCGGTCAGCAGCCGCGCTTCGCGCTCGCGGCGTCTAGCAAAGACGGCGCTCAGCAGATTCCCGTAGAGCGTCGTGATTTCGTACAGCAGGACACACAGGACGAGACTGCCGGACACGAGCCCGCAGAGTCGGCCGGCATACCAGCCCAAGCTGAAGCGAACAGGAACGGGAAACACGATCAGACAGAGTTCGATCAGGTGGGCGCACATCGCCACCATCAGCCACAGATCCAACAAGGAACGCCGCTGGACCCAGAGCACAACGAGCGCAGCAACGTTCAACAGGACTTGAGATCCCGCAACATACAGGCGGAGGGTGGAAAAACGGACCGGGTCGAGCATGGTGCGGGGCAAATGCGCATGTCCCGCTGTGACAAGAAGTGTCGCCGCACCTACTACGGCCGCGATCAGGGCCACACTTGAAAGGATGGCTGCACCCGCAGAACCTTGCCACAGCCCCTTGGTAGGATCGGCATCCTTCAATAGGGCATACGCGATGATGAACATCGAAAAACCGGCGTGCCACAGGATATAAAGCCAATTCGCGCTCTGCAGCCCGGCGCCAAGCAGGCCACCTGGCGCGAAGGCGCCCGGAAAGGTCAGCATCCAGGGGATCACGGTCAGCGCCGTGAAGAGATATCCACTCGCGATCACGAGAAGGGCACGCGAACGAAGGATAGAGAACTGGGCGAACAGCAGCACCGCGGTGATCAAATCGACCACGAACAGAGCCATCGCGTAGGCCGGGACGAATGCGTAGATCCGTTCCGGTTCGATGGTCGAGAGGGGTCCCTCAATGAGGATAAGGACAACCAGCAAGGCGAGCACAACGGCAAGGGCGAGCCGTCTCTGCGCCCGGCTGGGCGCCAAACTCGAGAGGATGAAATGCTGTTCCTCCGGGACAACGGTGGCTAGCTTCACCATCGGAGCGACGCTTCGCAGCGGCTGGAACGAGCGGCACGAAGCTCGCACCGCTGCGTCCCCGGCTGCCTCGGTTCGCCGCCATTGCTCCTCATCAACCCGGCTGACGACGAGCAAGCAACACTGCGATATGTGAAAAGGCTGGAGTGGCAGAGATTCCTGCGGCGGAGCATGAGATCGCGCCGGTGGCCGACTTCAGAACTTTTTTCTCGGTCCATCGTCCGCCTCTCCCCGGCGCGGCCGGACACTCAGCGTGTTCTCAATGTATCTCGTTTGCGGGCATTTGTCTTTGTCTACGAAGCGACAGGCCTGCTTGTGACAGACCGCCTTCAGGCCATGGGAGCAAGGGCGAAAAAACGCCGCTGGGATGAGATCGGGACCGACCGCAGCTTGCGCAAGACGAGTGCCGTAGTCGATTCAACTTGCCATCTCTGGCCGATACAGTCAGCGCTTGTACTCCTCATGAAGGCGTGCCATCGAGCCGTCCTTTTCTGCCTGAACCAGCTGGGCGTAGACCTGCTTGCGCGTCAGTCCGGGCCCTTGCTGAATCGCGGGGGCGGAGGACAGGTTCTGGTTTTCGGAAACTTGCGGCTGCGTGTCTGCTTGCGCAGCATGTGCTGCCGAACAGAACAGCGATGCCGCGAGTGTCAATGCGACAGGGAGGGTGGAAGAGAAGAGCTTGCTCATTTTTGGTCCTTACAGTTGGGTAGGCTATGGGGCCTCTCTGACGCGAACGTAGCGCGGAGGCGCGGCGGTCGGCACGCGCTTGCGTGCGTCCCGGATGTCGGGTGTATCGCTCGGCATGCCGTGACTAAAGGTTACGAGTGTTAAGCAATGTGCAGAACGCACACATCGGCGGAAACGAAAAGAGTACAGTCGATAACGAAATTTTCATTGAAGGCTTCCGCCGGTGCTTTCCAGCCAAGCGTTTTGTGTGGCCGATTGTTTAATGCGAGTTGCTTGAGCGATACGGGGAGGCTTGAAGTCTGGAGGTAATACTCACCGTGACGCGCGAAGCGGCCGGCACAGACGTGGGTTCTTTCACATATACATTCGTATCATGTCGCCGGGCGCCGTTCCAAGCTAATCTGCAACTTGAAAGAGGTACGCGACGCCGCTCGTCATCCCCTGGAAACCAGATTACGCCTGTTGTTTCGATATCGACGATGAAACGCCGTCCGTCTCGGGTTAGGCAGCAGCACCCGGTCGCTTGGCCTGCAGGTTCGCATGGTTGAGGCAGGTCGAGTCAGGGTAAGCACCGGCAGTGCCGTAACTATTGTGGTTCAGGCTGTCTTGATTTTTTGCTGCAACGATTGCCCTAAACGTCTCCTGTTGGCCGCCAGCTCACCGGCGGCGTCTTTTTTTTCATCGCAGGCCAATTCGAATGGACTGCCGAATCGAAAGCATGGCACGTCGCCGCAGCGAAAATCTGTATCTTGAGCATTAGGAGACCTTCGA
>NZ_CADIKM010000034.1 GCF_902859895.1 Pararobbsia alpina | reverse complement strand
AGAGTAAACGCGATCCGCCGCCAGTTTACAAGCGCCGCTCTATGTCATTGAAAGTAAACACGCTTTTTCGCGACCGAGACTCGCCAGTCAAGATGTGTATAACGAGATGCCCTTAACCCCAGAAAACTAAGATCGAGGTAGCGGTCCTGATATTCGATACACGTTCTCACCGCGCTGACCGCAGCGAGCCGTCGCTCGAACGAGGTTGACCTGCCGGCCCATCTATCCCATTCTTCAAGAATTTCCCATCTACCGTCCGTGGATGATGAAGAAGCAACAGTAACAGGACCGCTGGACGGGGGATTCCTCGGCGGGGAAGCGCGATTCGACGGCATGACGTTCATAACGGCGCACAGGCAATTAATGCGGATCGAGCCCTCACTTGAGCACTCTTGAAATAGCCGCAGTTCAAAAATTTCCCCTATATTTTCCTCAAGAAATAGCCATCATTTCTTTCATATTCCACTCATACCTAGCACCCGCATTGCGCTTCATGTGGCGGGACAGGCACGACATGGCGCCCCAAAAAGTTAAAGTGCTTTCTTAACTATGCGATTCAAGCCTATGACTCTGCCAGGCCGGTACCGGCAAGACGCTGATGGCACTGGCCGCGGGTTTCGCCAAGGGCTGGCGCCACAGCGGGCATGTGACGCTCGCGCGCGGCGAACGCTCGCGGCTCGCGGACTACGCGTCAGAGATACTGTAGGAAACCCGATAGATACAATCTGAGGAAGCCGGCCCTTGCCCTGGGGCCGGTTTTTTAGCCCTAAGCTCCATTACCTCGTATCAGTCGATACGATATGGAAACGTGCCATGGACTGCGGCTGCTTTTCTGCAAACAGCATCGATGCCTGCGCCTACGTGTCCACGGACGTGTTCCATACTGGATCCAATAGATGAGTTTTCCCCTGATTTGCGAGGAAATCCATTGTCAGCGGTATTTTTAGTCGCCGTTCGATCGCCTCCATGGCTGCTTTTCCTGCACCTACCCTCACATCCATATCATTTTCCAAACCCACTTCGCGATGCATGTCATTGACCTCACCTTCCAAATATAGCTCCTCCTCCCGATAAAGTGCATTTTGTACGGCGTTGTATTTCTCGCAGTCATGGCGTTTCAACATTGAGCCCCATGGAGACCAGCACGCCAGCCACGCGCCGAACTGTTCGTTTTCCTGCGTTTGTACTTCAGTCATCGCTTTAGCAAGATCACTTTCGGTCACCCCGGACACATCAAAAAATCGCATATCCCGCACCGCCCACCCCAATTGAAGGACTTCATTGAGCTTGACCTGGAACGCGAGGTGAACCTCGATTTCGTCGGCGAAGCGCAAGGTCGGCACCTTTTTGGCGGCAATGGATTCGAGGCAGGTATGTCTAAACACTTGCCTCGCACGCGATACGAGTTCATCCATTCTGTGGTCATATGCTCCGCTCTGAACCTCTTCTGAAATTGTGGCAATTTGCATCTTGACGAATGCCAAGGCGGCGCGATCTTCACACGTCTCGCTCGCATCCAGTGCGACATCAAACGTTGTCTCTCGCTGCGAACGCGAATTCGACAAGGTAGTTAGCCATTTACGCACCTCACTTCCGAACGCCTCGTCGTGGATATTCACGCTATCGCGCAACCGGCCAAGGAAGATACTAAATGCGCTTGATCCGGGCTCGATATCGATGTCTGCCCAACTCGCAACGATCTCGTCTCGCCGACTCTCCGGATACCAGTCGGCGACTGCCTGTTCGATCGGCTGAGAGGCCGGCTTCCAAGCGTCGCCCGAACCCGTAGTAAACGAGATTCTTGGTCCATCCGTGGTGTCTACATCGGGATTGCCTTGGGCAATGCCGGCACGCGTTCTCTCGGAAAGTGGATTTCCGCCGAGCATCAAAAAAGCACCTCCCAAAGCAGAAAATATGTTTTCTGGCAAAGAGGTAATCTGATTTTCCTTCAAACACGCCCACGTCAACGACGATGGCCAATTGGTCGGAACACCTCTAAGACGATTGTTTCCAGCCCAAATTTGCCTAATCGAATTAGGAAGTCCATTTGGCAGTTCCTCTATTCGATTTCCTTCAACCTTGAGTTCTAGTAATTTGGATGGAAGGCTGGCAGGAAGTCGAGTCAATTGATTATTGGTTACGCGCAAATATTCCAGGCTCTCAGGCAATGTTTCTGGAAGACGTTGGAGCGAATTGTGATTCATCTCCAGTACGTACAGGCTCGATGGCAGTGTGCTAGGCAACCCGCGCAAACCGCAATACACCGCATTGAGCGTCAGTAGGCTGGCGGGCAGATTATCGGGAAGCCAAGATAATTCATTCAGTCCGGCGTCCAGGTATCGCAACTCCGCAGGTAAATTTTCGGGAAGCTTCTCGATCACGTTACACCTTAGGTTAAGGTTCTCCAACGCTGCGGGTAACCTTCCCGGCAGAAATTTAAGACCATTATGGGATCTATCAAGCTCCTCGAGGCCGTCCGGCAAATTTTCAGGCAGGCAGGTGAAGGAGTTGTAACTGACATCCAACGTTTTGAGGAACGGTGGCAACCGAGGAAGAGTACTCAATGAATTCGCATTCAATTTGAGTTCTTCGATATGTTCCGGTAGATTATTCGGCAAATCTCTAAGACCTAATCGCGATAAATCCAGGGAAGTATTTTTCTCTTGGAAACACTGAATTATTCTCGAAAGCGCTTCATTTTTTTCATGAGATGTTCCATTACAACTTGCCCAGGCATGCCATTCAGGAAGCCCCGTCGTGTCGACGTCACAGGGTGCTCGGTTTGAAGCGAGCAACTCCTGGACGGCGTCAAGATTGGACTGCGAAACAGGTGAACTAGGTGAACTGCGGCGGCTTCCTGATGGACTTATATTCATAAATACGAATTTATTTATATATAAACCAGCACCTGCATGATATTTCCGATTCGATAAGTAATCGGATAACTTCACGCGGAGTCACGCAGGGCAACCTTTCGGTCTGGCGGATATCGATAAAATGGATTTTAAACTATAGAATGCGGACGATTCTTTTAGCTTAGCGATCCGGTATTTCTGAGATTTTGTTGCGTTCTTTCAATACCCCACGCAAGGCATCAGCACACTCCAGTAATGATCCAAAAGCGATAGATGATTCTGCGGCGGGGAAGCGCGATTCGAGGGCATGGCGTTCATGACGGCGCACGGGCAATTAATGCGGATCGAGCCCTCACTCGAGCACTCTTGAAATAGCCGCAGTTTAAAAAATCTCCCCTATATTTTCCTCGAAAAATAGCCATCATTTCTTTCATATTCCACTCATACCTAGCGCCTACATTGCGCATCATGTGGCGGGACGGGCACGACATGGCGCGCCAAAAAAAGTTAAAGTGCTTTCTTAACTATGCGATTCAAGCCTATGATGTGCCCTGGTCTTATAAGGAGGGTCGTTCGTCCTGGTTGAGTGTGCACCCTGCGACTTCCCCGCCTCCTCATGCTGCGAGTCTGCCTACTAATTATCGTGCTCGCGCTGGCTGCTTGTTCCAGCGCGCCGACACGCAACGAGCGTTCGGCCGGTATGCCGACGGGCACCGCGCCGCGTGCGTTCAAGCCGCCCGCGGGTCTTCCGGCTTTTGTCGACCATAGTGTCGGCGCAGAGGAAGTGTCGATTCAGGCAATGAGTCTCGTCGGCGTGCCCTACCGCTGGGGCGGCAATACGCCCGATGCGGGATTCGATTGCAGCGGGCTGGTCCGTTATGTGGTGGCGCGGGCGGCACGCGTCGATCTGCCGCGGACGACGGCCGAAATGAGCCTTGTCGGCCATTCGATCGAGCCTGATGAGGTAGCGCCTGGGGATCTGATTTTCTTCAACACCACGGGCCGCCCGCATTCTCACGTCGGCATCTATGTCGGTGGGTATCGTTTCGTCAATGCACCATCGACAGGCGGCACCGTCCGCATCGATTACATTTCGAATCCGTATTGGGCCAAGCGTTTCGACGGCATTCGCCGCGTCGCATCGACCAACAAACCGGCGACGCCCTTCGATGCGCCAAGACTCATGACGTCGACAAGTCCCGAGCCGGCTACGTCGCGAGCGGTGACCCAGGTACAGACGCAGGCATCGACACAGGAACCGCTTGTGGTCCAAACGCGGCCTGAGTCGCAGGCGCGGACGTCAACGCCGACGAATGCCGATGCATTCGAGCCGCCACCTCCTTCACGTGCCGCGGCCGAATCTCAGGCATCGACAGAATCGAAGTTTGAACCACAGGCTCAGGCGACGAGCCGATCCAGCGATGCCTTCGAGCCACCGCCCCCTTCTCGCGCGGCAGCCGAGACTCAGGCTGCCGCCGAGCACGCGAGCACCGTGGACCCTATCGCGGCGTTCGCGAACTCAAGGGTTGAGGGCAACAACCACTCTCCTGGAAATAGCGGCGCATCGCCTCGTGATGAGCCACGTGCAAGCCGGCCAGACGGTGATGCCCCTCATTTACCCGGTACCCCCGCATCGGCGGATGACCCGATCGCCCGTTTTGCGACAGGTGGTTGAGCGACACCCCAGCGCGTCGCACCGAGCTTGCGCGTCGTGCCGACGCCAACGAGTGCACCGGCAATCGTATGCGTGATCGGTACAGTACTCGTGATGTGAGCTTACTCGGCGTTAAAGAAAGCGTTGCCGCCTGCGAAGTTGTCGAACTTCGTGTACTGACCGAGGAAGGTCATCCGGACCACACCGATCGGGCCATTACGCTGCTTGCCGATGATGATCTCCGCACTGCCCTTGTCCTGGCTGTCGGGGTTGTAGACCTCATCGCGGTAGATGAACAGGATCACGTCCGCATCCTGTTCGATAGCACCCGACTCACGCAGGTCCGACATCACCGGACGCTTGTTCGGACGTTGCTCGAGACTCCGGTTCAACTGCGACAGCGCAATGACCGGCACATTGAGTTCCTTCGCCAGACTCTTGAGTGATCGCGAGATCTCGGAAATTTCCGTTGCACGATTCTCGCCCGACGACGAACCGCTCATCAGCTGCAGGTAGTCGATCACGATCAGGCCAAGCTGCCCGCACTGGCGTGACAATCGCCGTGCGCGCGAACGAAGTTCCATCGGATTCAGACCGCCCTGCTCGTCGATGAAGATCTGCGCCTCGCTCATCTTCTGCATCGCGTGCGTAAGCTTCGGCCAGTCTTCGTCGACCAGCTTGCCGGTACGCAGCCGGTGCGCATCGAGCCGCCCGACCGACCCCATCATCCGCATCGCGAGCTGGGTACCCGGCATTTCCATCGAGAACACCGCGACCGGCAGCCCATATTCGACCGCGACATATTCCGCGACATTCATCGCGAACGACGTCTTGCCCATCGAGGGACGGCCCGCGACGATGATCAGCTCGCCGCCATGCATGCCCGAGGTCATCCGGTCGAGGTCGATAAAACCGGTCGGCGTGCCGGTCACATCGCTTGGATTGTCCTGGTGGTAAAGCGTATCGATCCGTTCGACGACCTGCGACAGCAGCGGCTTGATTTCAAGAAAGCCCTGCGTGCCGCGCGAACCCGCTTCGGCGATCGCGAAAACCTTTGCCTCCGCCTCGTCGAGCAACTGACGGACTTCCTTGCCTTGCGGGTTGAACGCGTCGCCCGAGATTTCGTCGGCGACGGTGACCAGCTTGCGCAGCACCGCCCGGTCGTGGACGATTTCCGCGTAGCGTCGGATGTTCGCCGCGCTCGGCGTGTTCTGCGCGAGCGCATTGAGATACGCGAGGCCCCCGACGTCGTCGGCCTTGCCGGCTGAGGTCAGCGACTCGAATACGGTGATCACATCGGCTGGCCGTGTCGCGGCGATCAGGCGGCCGATGTGCTGAAAGATCAGGCGGTGGTCGAAGCGGTAGAAATCGCTCTCGTGGATGAAATCCGCGACGCGGTCCCAGGCGCCATTGTCGAGCAGCAAACCGCCGAGTACCGACTGTTCGGCCTCGACCGAATGCGGTGGGACTTTGAGCGAATCGACTTGGGGATCTTTGGCATTCATGGAGTGGGATTATATTCCCGGCGTTGCCGTCAATTCCCATCGGCGAAAAAAAACGGAAACCGTTTGAGGGTTTCCGTTTTTCGAACCTTGCCGCTGGCGAGTGCGCGAAGCATCGCAAGCGGCTCAGATCAAGACAGCTGCTTCAGGCGTGTTCGCCGATCACCGCAACCGTCACGTCCACGACGACGTCGGTGTGCAGCGCGATCTGAACAGCGTGCTCGCCAACCGTCTTCAGCGGGCCGTTGGGCAGACGCACTTGCATCTTCTCAACCGCGAAACCGCCGGCCTTCAGCGATTCGGCGATGTCGAAGTTCGTGACCGAACCGAACAGACGGCCATCGACACCCGCCTTCTGGCTGATCGAAACGGTCGAGCCTGCGAGCTTTTCACCTTGTGCTTGCGACACGGCCAGCTTCTCCGCTGCAGCCTTCATCCGCTCCACGCGTTCGGCTTCGAACGTCGCGAGGTTTTCCTTCGTCGCGCGCTTGGCGAGACGTTGGGGAATCAGATAGTTACGTGCAAAACCGTCCTTGACTTTGGCGACTTCGCCGAGATCGCCAACGTTCGCGACCTTTTCCAACAAAATGACTTGCATTCGAATTCTCCGAAAGGTCGACGCTTAGGCCTTGTGCAGGTCCGTGTAAGGCAGCAGGGCCAGGAACCGGGCGCGCTTGATTGCAGCGTCCAGTTGACGCTGATAGTGCGCCTTCGTACCCGTCAGGCGGGCCGGCGTGATCTTGCCGTTTTCGCCGATGAAATCCTTCAGCGTTTCGAGGTCTTTGTAGTCGATCTGGTCGACATTGGCGGCGGTGAAGCGGCAGAACTTCTTACGCTTGAACAGCGGGTTCTGCTGCTGGCGGCGGCGGTCAAACTTCTTACCTTTACCAGTGGGACGCGGCATGATCAGTCCTTTTCAATCTCTAACAATTCTGTGATGTGAAATACCAAGCTCTTGGCGTTGCGGTTGCGCGGTGCCAGGAAACCTGCGAAGCGCGCTGCCTGGCCGAGGTCGAGATTCACGATACTGCCGCTGATCTCGCCGGCGGCCATGGCCACAAGCGTCAGGTCCGTCTGGCGGGCGGTGCCCGCTTCCTGCGTCGTCCCACGGTGCGTCAATACACAGTTGACGATCGGCACACCGGCCGGGGTATAACGCAGGGGCTCACGTTCGACGATTTGCGCGTCGAGCTGCAGCCTGTTCAACGCCTCGCTCGGGCCGCGGCTTACGCCGAAGCTTCGCTCGGCTGTGCTGCGGCGGCCTTCTTGGCCTCTTCGCGCGCCACTTCCTTCATCATCGGCGACGGAGCCGTTTCAGCCTTCTTCGTCTTGACGATCAGGTGACGCAGCACGGCATCGTTGAACTTGAACGCGTGTTCGAGTTCGTCCAGAGTCGTCTGGTCGCACTCGATGTTCAGGCACACGTAGTGCGCCTTCGCGAGCTTGTCGATCATGTAGGCCAACTGGCGGCGGCCCCAGTCTTCGACACGGTGGATCTGGCCGCCGTGCGAAGTGATGGTCGCCTTGTAGCGCTCGATCATCGCGCCGACCTGTTCGCTTTGGTCGGGGTGCACGATGAATACGATTTCGTAGTGACGCATGAACTCTCCTTGTGGATCGTAGCCACCCGAGCGTCGGGTTCGGTGTGGCAAGGGGGAAACCGGGGATTGTAGCCCGAAGGCGAGCACTTGACAAGATCGATCGGGCTTGGATCGACGCGCTTCCGACCAGCATCCCCAAGCCGCCCGCAGATCAGACGCGCGCGACAGACGTGCGATATGGGCAAGATCGAGCGGCACGTCCACGCCCTGCATCTCGGCCCGGTACTGCGCGTTCGTACACTTGCCCAACCCTGGCCGCGCGCGCTAGAACGTATCGAACACACCCTGCAGCACATCAGCTTCGCGCAGTCCCGCCGCGAGCGCGAGCATCAGCAGCACGCGGGCCTTGAAGGGGGACAGGGATCCCGCGCTTACAAAACCCAGTTTGTCATCAGGCGCGGATGCATTGCGCAGGATATGGCCCGCGCCCACCCGCGACGCGCGCACCACCGCGATGCCGCGCGCCGCCGCATCCGCCAGCCCTTGCTGAAGATCATGATGAAGCGAACCGCCGCCCGTGCCGCCCGCGACAATCCCCGTCGCGCCCGCCGCGACGAATGCATCGACCGCGATGCGCGAGGCCCCGCCATAGCTGTGGACCACGCCGACGGTCGGCAAGGGAGAAACGGCATCGTGCAGGACGCCGACGTCTTCGGCCGGCGCGCCGGCATCGAGTTGCGCATCGGCTCTGCCGCCTGCAAGCCTGAACGGTGTCGCAATGGTATGCCTGCGCTCGGCTCGGCGGACGTACTCGACCCGGCCGTCCTGAACCCAGCCAAGCGGGCCCGTCTCCGGCGACTCGAAGGCATCGACCGAGAACGTGCTGGTCTTGGAGATGTCGCGTGCCGAATGGATCCGGTTGGCGAACGCGACGAGCACGCCGCGTCCATGCGAAGCCGGCGCCGCCGCGACGGTCACGGCATTGAGCAGGTTCATCGGACCGTCTGCGGATAGCGCGCTCGCCGGCCGCATCGCGGCCGTGAGCACGACCGGCTTGGTGGACTTCAGCGTCAGATGCAGGAAGTAGGCGGTTTCCTCAAGTGTATCGGTCCCGTGCGTAACGACGGCACCGTCGACGGCATCGCTCGCGAGCAGGGTGTCGAGACGTTGCGACAGTTCAACCCAAAGCTCGACGCTCATGTCCTTGCTGTCGATCGACGCGAGCTGTTCGCCGTCGATCCGTGCTATGGCGCCAAGCGCCGGCACGGCCTCAAGCAGTTGCGATACCGTCAGGGCACCGGCCTGATAGCCGGTGGTCTGTGTGGCACTTGCCGCCGCACCGGCAATCGTGCCACCGGTGCCGATCAGCGCAATGCGTGGCAAAGGGGAAGAGTTCGGAGAAGTCATGCGTCGATTGTAGCCACCACCGACGTCTACTTTCCATAAGAATGTGCATGTGGACCTGACGCGGTCACAGACCTGACACAATCACAGTCTTCGCTTCACATTTCCCGCCTCACATTCGCCCCTTTTCCCCTCTATCTATATGCCGCCTCAGGCGGCCTCGCGCAGTTGCGATGAGATCGCGGCTTCCGTGAGCTGCGGGGCGAACATCTCGATAAGCTTGTAGGCGTACGCCCGCAGAAACGCGCCCTTGCGCAGGCCGATGCGCGTCGTGTTCGCCTCGAACATCTCGCCCGTATCGATGCGTACGAGCTCGGTGTCCTTCCTGGGATCGACGGCCATCGCCGCGACGATGCCGATGCCCATGCCGATCTCGACATAGGTCTTGATCACGTCCGCGTCGATCGCCGTCAGCACCACATCGGGCATGAGACCGGCCGCGGCGAACGCCGCGTCGATATGCGAGCGGCCCGTGAAGTCCTGGTCATAGGTGATGATCGGGAATTCGGCAAGGTCCTCGATCGTCAGCTTCTCGACCGACGCGAGTTTGTGTCCCTTCGGTACCACGACTTCGTGGCGCCACGAGTAGCACGGAAAAGTCACGATATCGGGGTAGCGATCGAGCGCCTCGGTCGAGATGCCGATATCGGCTTCGCCGTCGATGATCATCTGCGCGATCTGCTGCGGGTTTCCCTGACGCAACGCCAGATGCACCTTCGGGAACACCGCCTTGAATTGCTGGATCACTTTGGGCAAGGCATAACGCGCCTGGGTATGCGTGGTCGCGACCACCAGATGCCCCGCGTCGTGCTCGGAAAACTGCCGCGCAACGCGGCGCAGGTTCTCCGCGTCGAGCAGCATCCGATCGATCGTCTTGTGCACCGCCCTGCCCGGCTCGGTGAGCCCGGTCAGGCGCTTGCCGCGCCGCACGAAGATATCGACGCCGAGCTCGTCCTCGAGGTCCTTGATCTGCTTGGACACGCCGGACTGCGACGTGTAGAGCACATTGGCGACCTCGGTCAGGTTCATGTTCTGCCGCACCGCCTCGCGGACGAAGCGCAATTGCTGGAAGTTCAAAATGGATCTCCGCTTTTCTTTTTAACGACGCGCCGCAGCGGGGAACACACGCAGCTCACGCGGCACGGCGGTCACGCCGTCGCCGACACTGAGCTTGAGCCCGCGCCATGTCTCGCGGTCGAGTTCCGCCTCGAGCACGCCGCCGGTCGGCACACTGAGTTCGACGCGCACCTGGCCGCCGAGCGGCACCACGCGCTGGACATCGACGACGATACCGTCGGCGTGGGTCGACTCAGCCTCGAGGCGCGGGAACAGCAACAGGTCGTGCGGCCGCACATACGCATAGGCGCGCCCCTCGAACGGTGCCTCGGCCGTGATCGCGCGGTGCGCGCCATCGACCAGGAAGCCTTTGCTGTCGACATGCCCCTTCAACTGATTGGCCGCACCAAGGAACTCGTAGACGAAGGGTGTTTGCGGATGGTCGTAGACCTCTTGCGGACTGCCGACCTGTTCGACCCCGCCACGATTGAGCACGACGATCCGGTCGGCCACTTCGAGCGCCTCTTCCTGGTCGTGCGTGACGAACAGCGTCGAAATGTGCAGTTCGTCGTGAAGCCGGCGCAGCCAGCTGCGCAATTCCTTGCGAACTTTGGCATCGAGCGCGCCGAACGGTTCGTCGAGCAGTAACACTTTAGGCTCGACTGCCAGGGCGCGCGCCAGCGCGATACGCTGGCGCTGGCCACCCGACAGCTCGGACGGATAGCGGTCTGCAAGCCAGTCGAGCTGGACGAGCTGCAACAGCTCATGCACCTTGGTGCGAATCGTCCGTTCGCTCGGCCGTTCGGCACGCGGCTTGACTCGCAGCCCGAATGCAACGTTCTCGAACACGGTCATATGCCTGAACAGCGCATAGTGCTGGAACACGAAACCCACCTGGCGCTCACGCGCGCCGACATCGACGACATCGCTACCGTGCAGCACCACCTGCCCCCGGTCGGCATGCTCGAGCCCGGCAATCACGCGCAGCAGCGTGGTCTTGCCGCAACCTGAGGGGCCAAGCAAGGCGACGAGCTCACCGGACGGAAAATCGAGCGAGACATCATCGAGTGCGACGAAGTCGCCAAATTGCTTGTGAAGATTGCGAACCTTGATGCTCATAGTGACTCCGATACCACCGTTTTGCCTGCCTCAGCACCGGCCTCGCGAACGCCTTCGCCCCGCCCGTCCAGTTGCTGCGCCATCTTGCGCTCGGCCAGCAGCTTCAGGCCCAGCGTCACGAGCGCCAGCAGGGCGAGCAGCGAGGCCACGGCAAACGCCGCCGCGAAGTTGTATTCGTTATAGAGAATCTCGACATGCAACGGCATCGTGTTGGTCGAGCCGCGGATATGGCCCGACACCACTGACACCGCGCCGAACTCACCCATTGCACGCGCATTGCAGAGAATCACGCCGTACAGCAGGCCCCATTTGACATTGGGCAGCGTGATGCGGCGGAAGATCTGCCAGCCCGAGGCGCCGAGCACGCGCGCGGCCTCCTCCTCGTCGGTGCCCTGTGCCTGCATCAGCGGGATCAGTTCGCGCGCGACGAACGGAAAGGTCACGAAGATGGTCGCGAGCACGATACCCGGCACCGCGAAGATGATCTGTACATCGCGGTCCTGGAGCCAGGGACCGAGCCAGCCCTGCGCACCGAACATCAGCACGTAGACGAGGCCCGCGATCACGGGCGACACCGAGAACGGCAAGTCGATCAAGGTGGTCAGGAAGCTCTTGCCGCGAAACTCGAATTTCGCGATCGCCCAGGACGCCGTCAGCCCGAACACGACGTTCAACGGCACGGCGATCACCGCCGTCAACAGCGTCAGCTTGATCGCCGACCATGCGTCCGGATCGGCCAGCGAGGCCAGATAGTATTCGACGCCCTTCGAAAATGCCTGCACGAACACCGACACCAGCGGCACGACCAGGAAGCAGGCGAGAAACAGCAAGGCAACTGCGATCAGCGTGACGCGGACCCAGGCCCGTTCGGTCGTCGCCCGAAGCCGTTCCGCGCGTGCACGCACCTCGGCCGCTTCCGCGGCATGGCGTGCTCTCGCCTCGACCTTGTTCTTTGCGATATCCGCGCTCATGCGTGCAAGGCCTCGATCGGAGGGCGGTTCGCGCCGGCGGCGCGGCTCACGCGATGCTGGAGCCACCACTGTAGTGTGTTGATCCCCAGCAGCAGGACGAACGAAACAAGCAGCATCACGACGGCCAGCGCGGTTGCGCCCGCGTAGTCATATTGCTCGAGCTTGGTGATGATCAGCAGCGACGTGATTTCGGACTTCATCGGCACGTTGCCCGCGATGAAGATCACCGAACCGTACTCGCCGAGCGCACGGGCGAAAGCCAGCGCGAAGCCGGTCAGCAACGCGGGTGTCAGCGCCGGCAGGACCACGCGCCGGAACGTCTGCCAACGGGTCGCACCGAGGCAGGCGGCCGCTTCCTCCTGCTCGCGTTCGAAATCCTCGAGGATCGGCTGTACGGTCCGCACGACGAACGGCAGGCCGATAAAGGTCAGCGCAATCAACACCCCGATCGGCGTGAAAGCGATCTTGATGCCCAAGGGCACGAAAAGCTGGCCGATCCAGCCGTTCTGCGCGTAGACGGCCGCGAGCGAAATGCCGGCTACCGCCGTCGGCAGCGCAAACGGCAGATCGACGATCGCGTCGACCACGCGCTTGAACGGAAACTCATAGCGCACCAGCACCCAGGCGACGAGAAAGCCGAACACCGCGTTGATAAGTGCGCCGGCCAGCGCGGCGCCGAAGGTGAGCCGATACGAGGCGATGACACGCGGTGCCCAGACTGCGCTCAAGAACTGATGCAGATCGAGCGTGGCGGCCTTCGCGAACAGCGCGACCAGCGGAATCAGCACGATCAGGCTCAGATACGCGATCGTGATGCCCAGCGTGAGCCCGAAGCCGGGCAGCGCGCTGGGTTTGCGGAACGTCAAACTCGCCATGGGGAAATCTTATTTGGTCTGGTAGATCGAATCGAATACGCCGCCGTCGGCAAAATGCGTCTTCTGCGCGCTGGCCCAGCCACCGAACGTATCGTCGATCGTGTAGAGCTTAAGCGTCGGAAACTGCTTGGTGAGCGCAGCAGGCACCTTGTCCGAGCGCGGGCGATAGAAGTTGCGCGCGGCGATTTCCTGCCCCTCTTCGCTATACAGGTACTGCAGAAAGGCTTCAGCGACCTTGCGCGTGCCGTGCCTGTCGACGACCTTGTCGACCACGGCGACCGGCGGCTCCGCGAGAATGCTGACCGACGGCACCACGATCTCGAACTTGTCCGGCCCGAACTCCTTGAGCGACAGGAAGGCTTCGTTTTCCCATGCGATCAGCACGTCGCCGATATCGCGCTGGACGAAGCTCGTGGTCGCGCCACGCGCGCCGGAGTCGAGCACACCCGCATTCTTGTAGAGCGCGGCGACGAACTGCTTTGCCGTATCGGCGTTGCCGCCTGGCTTGTGCACGGCATAGGCCCATGCTGCCAGGTAGTTCCAGCGCGCGCCGCCCGAGGTCTTCGGATTCGGCGTGACAATCGACACGCCCGGCTTCACGAGATCGTCCCAGTCCTTGATGTGCTTCGGATTGCCCTTGCGGACCAGGAATACGATCGTCGAGGTATAGGGTGCGGCATTCTCCGGCAGCTTCTTCTGCCAGCCGGGTTCGATAAAACCCTTAGCCACGATCGCATCAATATCGTAGGCGAGCGCGAGCGTCACGACATCGGCCTGGAGTCCGTCGATCACTGAACGTGCCTGCGCGCCCGAGCCGCCGTGCGACTGCTTGAAGCCGACCGTCTCGCCGGTCGTCTGTTTCCAGTGCTTGGCGAAGGCCTGGTCGAACTCCTGATAGAGCTCGCGGGTCGGGTCGTACGAGACGTTGAGGAGGGTCGTATCGGCATGCGCGGGCATGGCGACGAACAGGCTGCACGAGGCGACCACCGCCGCTGCCGCCGCTGCGGGCATGCGGCCCAGTGCCGACGTCAATGAAGATGCCAAAGCTTCAACCTGCGCATTGACCCCTGCGCGGATGGCCCGCCACCCCCGGTTCGCCTGCGTGAGTCCGTACGTCATCGCTGCCCTTTTCTGGTTATTGGATGAGGGCCGAGTGTATCGATATGCTTTCAGACATAAAAAGAATTGTTACTTATTCTTTTATATCGTTTTCAATCTAAGTGAAAAAAGATGCCTGTTTTCGAAGAGATCGCTTGAAAGATTTTTGGTACTGTATAAAACTACAGCAAGCTGTTCATCCATACAGTGCTACCTACTCTCCATAGCTAACAGAGTGCTTTCATTGCGATCATGGTCAAATTAACCGCACGGCAGCAGCAGGTATTCGATCTGATCCGGCGCGCAATCGAGCGCTCGGGCTTCCCGCCGACGCGTGCGGAAATCGCGGCCGAGTTGGGATTCAGTTCGGCGAATTCCGCTGAAGAGCACCTGCGCGCGCTTGCGCGCAAGGGTGTCCTCGAGCTTGCGGCGGGCGCCTCGCGCGGCATCCGGCTCAAGCCCGAAGCACTCGAGGAATTCGACGGCCCGCATCAGTTCACGCTTCCACATCCGGCTTTGCAGCAATTGTCGCTGCCGCTGGTTGGGCGGGTGGCCGCGGGGAGTCCGATTCTCGCGCAAGAGCATGTTCAGCAACATTACTCGGTCGATCCCGCATTGTTTACGGCGACGCCTGACTACCTCCTCAAGGTACGCGGGATGTCGATGCGCGACGCGGGCATTTTCGACGGCGATCTGCTCGCCGTCCAGCGGCGCAACGAGGCGCGCGACGGTCAGGTGGTCGTGGCACGCCTCGGCGACGATGTGACGGTCAAGCGCTTTCGCCGGCATGCGAGCGGAATCGAGCTGATCGCCGAGAACCCCGATTTTCCCTCAATCATGGTCGCAGCCGGACGTGAGGATTTCGAACTCGAAGGCATCGCGGTCGGATTGATCCGGTCTGGCGATTTTTGATTGAATCCAGCGTGATCGCATTGGGGTGACGGGCGACGGTGAAGCGCCGGGCCTCGTACGCGGCGCAGAAACCGAACGAAGGGACTTTGAAATGTTCAAGACCGCAATGGAAGTCGATGCAGCGTTGGGTGCCGTGTGGCGTATGCCACGAGGCAATCTCGTGAACTCGCTGGTCCGCTCGTTCGTTCGGACCTGTATCCGGACCGCTGGTCAGTCGCAGCGTGTCGCAGCAGCGCGGGCTGCCGCGCATGCGGTCGCCGCCAGAACCACGGCTGCGGCGAGAACTCCGGTCAGACCGTCCGCACACGCTGCATCGCCGGTGTTCGGCGCCGGCCTCGCTTTGTCCGGTGTCGTCTCGCAAGACTTGTCTCACCAAGGGCTGTCTCTTGAGGATTGGAATCCGCAAGCCCCGGCGCCCGACGCTTCGGCTTCCCGGAACCCGGCTTGCGTAGAGTCCGCTGTTCAGCGCTCGGAGAGACAAGCGCCGGTCGCCGCGGCAACGCTGCGCCCAATGGCCATTATGGCAAGGGCCATTGCGGTGGCACCCGCTTCGGAACCCGCGTTTGCCCGTGTTTCGTCGCGGCGTGGCGCACAGCCTGCGACGCTGAACCCCGTGCGGATCTATTCGACGCCGTCCCGAACCGTCATGGTGGGCAATCTGAGCGAAGTTGCACGATTCCTCGACGACTCGATCGAGCGTGAACGCGCACGGCTTGCCATGCGCGTTCAGAGGGGGAATATCCAGGCAAGGGCGAGTTAGCTGCCCCCCACCGGATTGGCACGTCTCCCCGTCGGAGTGCGTGCGGCACCAACTCGGACGCTTTGCGGCACCAACTCGCGGCACCCGCCTCTGCCGCCGATCGTCGGACGCGGCCCCTGGGCCCGTTCCACCCCTCCTGTTTTTTGCGACCCAATCCACTGATCGGCATTTGTCGATTGGACTTCCTTGCCTCTCAGCCCTAGCGTGCGGGGCGGTGTCTGCCCTCCCTGCCTTGCATGCGTGGCTTGGCCGTGTGAAATGACACGTCCGATCGCTGGGTCACATCGCGCCCCGATCGTCATGGCATCGACGGTTCATAAGTGCGCATTCATTGGCACAGCCTTTGCGTAAAGAGGCGCTCAATCTTGTACACAACAATTGTTGTGCGTTCGTTCCGGATGAGCGCGCGCCGCACACCCGGCTCGACACGGAGCCGCCTCCCTGAATTTTTCTTGACCATCCTTGAACACTGAAAAGGAGCTTGTCGATGTCTCTGCCCCCGGTCGATGCCGACCCCTACGCGTGGCCCTACGACGGTGAATTCGCACCGAACGACACCGCGCTGATCGTGATCGATATGCAGACCGACTTCTGCGGTGTCGGCGGCTATGTCGATTCGATGGGCTACGACATTGCGCTCACGCGTGCGCCGATCGAACCGATTCGCGCCGTCCTCTCGCGCATGCGCATGCTCGGCTTCACGATCATCCACACGCGCGAGGGTCATCGCCCCGATCTGTCGGATCTGCCTGAGAACAAGCGCTGGCGTTCGCGCCGGATCGGCGCGGGCATCGGAGATCCCGGACCCTGCGGCAAGATCCTCGTGCGCGGTGAGCCGGGCTGGAACATCATTCCCGAGCTCGCGCCGCTCGATGGCGAAATCGTGCTGGACAAACCCGGCAAGGGCTCGTTCTGCGCGACCGACCTCGAACTGATTCTTCGCACGAAGGGCATCCGCAACCTGATTCTCACGGGCATCACGACCGATGTCTGTGTGCACACGACCATGCGCGAAGCCAACGACCGTGGTTTCGAATGCATGCTGCTGGCTGACTGCTGCGCGGCCACCGACCACTCCAACCACCTCGCGGCACTGCATATGGTGAAGATGCAGGGGGGCGTGTTCGGTACCGTCTCCGAGTCAAAAGCATTGCTGAAGTCCCTGGGCTGAGAGGACGCACACAGCCCAGCTTTTCGGGACCGGTGTATCCCGGCCGGTCGCGCCATTCCGTCCAGGCGGGCACGCCTCGTTGCCTCGCCGGCGTTACAGGAGCCGCGTGATGATCACAGTCGATGCCCTGCCGTACCCGTTTCATTTCGACCCTGAGTCGACCGCGATCGTCTCGATCGACATGCAGCGCGATTTCATCGAGCCCGGCGGTTTTGGTGCGACCCTCGGCAACGACATCCGCCAAGTCGCTGCAATCGTGCCGACTGTCGCCGCCCTGCTTTCCTGGGGCCGGGCGCTGGGCCTCACCATCGTGCACACGCGCGAGGCTCACTTGCCCGATCTGTCCGATTGCCCGACTGCGAAGCGGATGCGTGGCAACCCAAAGATCCGCATCGGCGACCCGGGACCGATGGGGCGCCTCCTCGTGCGCGGCGAGCCCGGCAGTCAGATCATCCCGCAGGTCGCGCCACTGCCCGGCGAACTCGTCGTCGACAAGCCCGGCAAAGGTGCGTTCTATGGGACGACACTGGGCTCGATGCTCGAAGCACACGGGATCCACCGCCTGATCGTTTGTGGCGTGACCACCGAAGTCTGCGTCCAGACCACCCTGCGCGAGGCAAACGATCGCGGCTACGAATGCCTGCTGGTCGAGGACGCCGCCGCGAGCTACTTCCCGGATTACCACGCCCAGACCGTCGAGATGCTGCGCTCGCAAGGCGGCATCGTGTGCTGGACTGCTCCCCTGAAAAACCTGTTGCCGATCACGGCAGAACTGGAGGCCCGTACATGAGTCAAGAGATGGCCAATGCAGAACGGTCCGACCGCGCGGTGAACGCAGGCGATGTTGACCTCGCCCAAGTCGCAGCCGAAGTTCGCGCGGTCTTCGATCAATATGAAGCGGCGCTGGTGCGTCACGACAACGCGGTATTGAGCAACTTCTTCTGGGACAGTCCGCATACGATCCGCTACGGCATACACGAGCATTCGCATGGCATCGGCGCGATTCACGCGTTTCGGGCCGACACGGCACCCGTGCATCCACAGCGGAGCCTGCGTGAAACTGTCGTGGTCGCCTTCAGCGCCGACAGTGCGAGTGCATGCACGCAATTTCTTGCGCCCGATACCACCTTGATCGGACGCCAGTCGCAGATGTGGATCCGCTTTCCCGAGGGTTGGAAGATCGTTTCCGCCCATGTCAGCAACGTCAATCCGGACAAGCTCACCGTGTACTAGAGATATGGCCCGAAGTCCGACGAACCCGCTGGCCGAAGACATCTATGCGCGAGTCAAGGACGATATCTTCGATTTCCGGCTCTTGCCGGGCCAACGCTTCACCGAAACTGAAATGGCGCAGCGCTACGGCGTGTCGCGCACACCCGTGCGCGATGCGCTATACCGGCTCAAACGCGAAGGATTCCTCGACGTTGCCTTTCGTAGCGGATGGTCCGTGCAGCCGCTCGATTTCGAGTTGTTCGACGAACTCTACGATATGCGGATCGTGCTCGAAACCGCGGCCATCGAACGCCTCTGCCATTGCGAGGACGTATCCGCACTCGAGCCCCTCGCACGTGTCTGGCTTGCCGGTTCCGCCGAGCGATGCCGCGACCCGCGCGAAGTGTCGGGCCTCGACGAAGCGTTTCACATCGGCCTCGTCGAGCTCGCCGGCAATCGACAGATGGCGCGAGTGCATCGGGAACTGACAGAGAAGATCCGCGTCGTGCGCCGGCTTCGATTTCCTGAAGCCTTTGCGCATCGAAACGACCTTTGACGAGCACGCCGCCATTCTCGAGCTGATCATGCGACGCTCGGCGACCGAAGCGTCGCTGCTTATCCGTTCGCATATTCTAGAAAGCAAATCCGAGGTTCAGAAGGTCACCGTCCAGATGCTGCGCGAGGCGCGCGAGGCGATGCTGGCGGAACAATGAGCGCGACAGCTGTCGTGCCGCCTTCAACGCATCGGCCTTGATCTGCTCAAACAGCAGCGGATCAAAGTGTGGCTGAAGCGTGCGTACAGAGAGCTGGACCGCCTGGTGTTGTAGGCTTGTGCGCACAACGCGCGGGAAAATGCGGAAAGTGTCGGGGTGCGCAAACAAATTTGCGATTCGCGAGATACGATTCTTCCATTGGCACCACGCTCGAATACTATGGACTCGTACAATCACGCGGTTGCAGGCGAGACGCTCGCCACAGCGTCCGCCCCGCCTTCCGTTTTTGCGGAACGTCGAACCGACCGGCCCCGGTCGCTTGTGCTATCGCGCCTGCGGCGCTCGCCAACTGGCGGTGATGGGGGCGGAAATGGTGGGGGAACGGAAACACGCATAGGCAAGCTCGGAGCGAGCGTCGAACATGTTCAACAGGATGTGTCGGACCTCAGGCAGGACGTCCGCGAAATCCGGTCGCTCATGGCGACGGACTTTCGCCTGACCTGGGCAGGCCTGATCGCCGTCGCGCTCGGACTGGCCGGCATGATGGCGAAGGGCTTCCACTGGCTGTAGGCGCCACTTGCGCATTCTATGTGTGGGTGACCCAGGTGTGAGGCGAAGCTGAAAGAGGTCCGATAAATTTCGTCGGATTATTTTGAACGGCTTGGCTGGATGCAACAACAAAAAAGCCCCGCGAATGCAGGGCTTTTTTAGAGCAAATCGGCTACGCAAATTCGAGGAATATCCTTTACGCAACGCCGAAAAGCTTCGAGTGGGGTGACCGATGGGACTCGAACCCACGACGACTGGAATCACAATCCAGGACTCTACCAACTGAGCTACGGCCACCACTGTGAAACGGTCTTCTGCTTGCCGGTAAGGCTCGCCAAAGAGAAAGCGATTATACAAACTCATTGTGCCTTTTGCTAGTGCTTCTTCCGGCTCGGTCCGATTTTTTTCAGGCAGTCGCTTCGGCCTGGAGAAATCCACGGGCTTCATCGAACACGGAAAGGTCCCCACGCGCCAGACGCTTGTTGTCCGACAAGGTCCGGCGCCAGCCTCGCGCACCCGCCGCGCCTTTGTAGAGACCGAGCATATGGCGCGTAATGTTCCCCAGATGCCCGCCCGAGGCAAGAAGCCGTGCCGCATATTCGGCCATCCGCGCTTCGATGTCAGCACGCGTAAAAGTCGAGGGCGGCTCTCCATAGAAGAGCGCGTCGACCTCCGCCAGGATCCATGGGTCGTGATACGCCTGCCTGCCGAACATCACGCCATCGACATGCTCGAGATGGGTCCGCGCCTGTTCGTACGTCTCGATGCCACCATTAATCAGGATCTCCAGTGAAGGAAAATCCCGCTTGAGTTGATACGCGAAGTCATAGCGCAGGGGCGGAATCTCGCGATTCTCCTTTGGGCTCAAACCTTTGAGTATCGCGTTCCGGGCATGCACGATGAATACTTCACAGCCAGCATCCGCAACCGTGCCGACGAAATCGCGCACAAAGGCGTATTCGCTGACATCGTCGATGCCGATGCGATGCTTGACCGTGACCGGGATCGACACCACATCGCGCATGGCCTTGACACAATCGGCAACCAGCGCCGGCTCGGCCATCAGGCATGCGCCGAACGCACCGCGTTGAACGCGTTCGGACGGGCACCCGCAATTCAGGTTGACCTCGTCATAACCCCATTGTTGCGCCAGTGTCGCGCACCGGGCCAGATCGCCGGGCTCGCTGCCACCCAGCTGCAGAGCAATGGGATGCTCCTCGTCGTTGAACGCAAGATGCCGTGGAACGTCTCCATGCAGCAGCGCACCTGTCGTCACCATCTCGGTGTACAGCCAGGTGTGCTTCGACAGAAGTCGATGAAAATAGCGGCAATGGCGATCCGTCCAGTCCATCATCGGGGCAACGGACACGCGCCGGGGGCTTGCTTTCATGGTGTTGCGAAATCGGGTTAGGGCTCACCGCAGGTCGGTCATTCTCCTCAACCGCTGCCTGAGGATCAGGATGCAGTCACGACGACAATGCCCGCCAACCCACTAGTATAGGCTAGCACACTCCCCTTTGCGCGCCGCGAACCGGGCGACTGGCCGGCTTTGCATCAAACCAGCTTGACGATCTGCTTGCCGAAGTTTCGTCCCTTGAGCAGCCCCATGAACGCTTCAGGCGCACTGGCGAGTCCCTCGGCAACCGACTCGCGATACTTGAGCCTCTTCTGGGCCACGAGGCCGCCGAGTTCTGCCAACGCTTCAGGCCAGACTTCCATATGCTCGCTGACGATAAAGCCTTCGAGCTTGAGGCGCGACACCAGCAGGAGCTGCGGTGACTTGAGCGGCATCGGCTGGCCGTTATAGCCAGCGATCATCCCGCACAACGCAATGCGACCGAACGCATTCATCCGTGCCAGCATCGCGTCGAGCACTGGACCGCCGACATTCTCGAAGTACCCGTCGACGCCCTTGGGTGCCGCCGCCTTCAAATCGTCGTGAAGATTGTCTTGCTTGTAGTCGATGCACGCGTCGAAGCCGAGTTCTTCAACGACATAGCGGCACTTGTCGGCACCACCCGCAATGCCGATCACACGACAGCCCTTTGCCTTCGCAAGCTGACCAACCACACCACCGACCGCGCCCGATGCTGCGCTGACCGCGAGGGTCTCGCCGGCCTTCGGCACGATGATCCGATTAAGTCCGTACCACGCCGTGACACCCGGCATCCCGACCACGCCGAGGTAGGCCGACAAAGGGATATGCGTATCGTCGAGCTTGCGTAGCGCGCTGCCGTCCGACGTGCCGAACTCTTGCCACCCGAAGAAGCCGGCGACCTTGTCGCCCACCTGGTATCGGGTGTTCTTCGACTCGACCACCCGACCCACCGTCGCGCCGATCATGACTTCGTTCAAGGGTTGCGGCGAGGCGTATGACTTGCTTTCGTTCATGCGCCCGCGCATATACGGATCGAGTGAGAGAAAATGATTGCGTACCCGGACCTCGCCATCCTGCAACGGCGCAAGCGGTGTCTCGACGAGCTTGAAGTTCGCGGCCTCGACCTCGCCTTCCGGACGTGAGACGAGCAGGATCTGGTGATTGATCTCGGTCATGTGGGTTCGTCTCCGTCCGTGCCGGCTTGGATTTTCGGTTTGTTTGAAGGCTATCGGCTTGAGGCGAAACCCAAACCTGATGCCGCCCGCTTTGTTTGCTGCCTTCGCCTCCGCTACCGCTTTACTGCTTTACTGCTCTACTGCTCTACTGCTCTTGCTGTTCAACGATCGCCCGTCCGACCGCCAGCTTGCGCACGTGTTTGAACGTGCCGATGGCCTTCGCGACAAACGCTCCGCTTGCGTCACGAATTTCGCCTTCGCAGAAAGCCATCGTGCTCGATTGATGCATCACGCGCGCATGGGCGCGAAGTTCTCCGCGACCCGGCTGCATGAAACTGGTGTTCATCTCGACCGTGACCACACCCGATTGGTTCGCCGCGCTGCGAGCCGCCATCGAGAGCGCAACATCGAGCATCGACATCGTCAGGCCGCCGTGGGCGACACCCCAGGCATTCAGGTGTTGAGGCTCGAGGGTCAGGACGACTTCGCTCACACCATCTTCGGCACGCACCAGCCGCATTCCGAGCGCATCGATAAACGGACTGCGCACGGGGAACTCGATAAATTCAGACATCAGCACACCACTTCAAATGTTGTAATCAAAGCATTCACGCGCTTCACCGACCTTGCCGATAAACGTCGCGGCTTTATCGTGTTCGGGATGCTTAAGACTCAGTCTTCCGACACCCGGTTTTCTTCCATGCCACTCGCCGACGTCAAGATCCGACGGGCTAAGGCAGCGACAGAGCCTATCAAAAATTTCCGACTCCAGTGGGTTCGATATTGATGTTCATCCCCCGCGATCGAACTGTGTCGCGCAAGGTGGGGAGATCGATCGGGTAGCTGACGAATGGAGGGATCCCCGTGGAGGATAAACGCCCGGCGAATGCATGTGGCTCCGCCGTCGCGCCAAGCGAAGGCTATGCTGCTTGAACCGGAGGCGACCTCGGTCCTCAGAAGTTATATTGAAAATATAGCTGGCTGAAATTTATACCTGGATTGGGCTCCTTGCCAGTCGCCGATCTGCCACCACGTCAGATTCGGCCAGCGGGTCCAAAACTACCCCCTAGCCCACCGCCATGCTGAGCACTTCGTCTACCTCGAGATTTTCGATTCCCATGTCATTGAACTGGAGCCACGCTGCTTCAAGCGATCCATCGAGATCGATCGGGCGGCTTGCCTCTTCAATGACGAATGACTGGAAGCCGCACGCGCGCGCATCCAGCGCGGACCACGCCACGCAGAAGTCCGTCGCAAGGCCGCAGCAAAACACGCGCTTCACGCCGGTCTCGCGCAAGTAGCCGGTCAGCCCCGTCGGCGTCTCCCGGTCAGCTTCGACAAACGCGGAATAACTGTCCACCTCTCGATGATGCCCCTTGCGAATCAGCATCCGCGCCTGCGGAATCGACAACCCTTCATGAAGCTGCGCGCCGCGCGTACCTTGCACACAGTGCGAAGGCCACAGCACCTGTTCGCCATAAGGCATGTGTGTGCGCGCAAACGGCTTCGAGCCCGGGTGGTTGACGGCAAACGATGCATGATCGGCCGGATGCCAATCCTGCGTGAGCACGACGTGGGAAAACCCCTTCGCGAGCCGGTTGATCGGTGCGACGACCTCGTCGCCAAAGGGCACCGCCAGCGCACCGCCTGGCATGAAGTCGTATTGCACGTCGACGACCAGCAACACATCGCTCGACGGTCGCATCGAAACTCCTTTGATCGGATGAAAAACGAGCGCGAAACGCCCAGTCCTGCCACTCGGCAGTCGAATACGCGTCCTCCGACGCCCGACCCGCACCTTCCGTCCTGGCGGGACCCCACCCCTCAGTGGGCGGATCCGCATCCACCCAAGCTCAGCGATTGAACCCGCGCCCTTCCTTTGCAAGCCGCGTCAGCAGCGCGGCCGGGTGTGCCCAGAACGCATCACCCGAGGCAGCAGCATACCGCTCTATCGCCGCCTGCACACGCGCAAGACCGACGGTGTCGGCATAGAGCATCGGCCCGCCGCGGAAAAGTGGGAAGCCATAGCCGGTCAGATAAACCATGTCGATGTCAGAGGCTTTCGACGCAATGCCCTCGTCGAGAATTTTCGCACCTTCGTTGACCAGTGCGAAGACGAGCCGCTCGACAATTTCCTCATCGCCGATCGCACGGCGCTTGGCCCCTCTCTCACCAGAATAGGCCACGATCATGTCGTCGACCTGTGTGGAGGGCAAGGCGGTGCGCTCGCCGGGCTTGTAATCGTACCAACCCGCACCGGTCTTCTGGCCGAAGCGGCCGGCCTCGCACAAGCGGTCGGCGATCTTCGAATAGACCCTCTCCGGGTGTTCGAGGCCGCGGCGCTTACGGATCGCCGAGCCGATATCGTTGCCCGCGAGGTCGCTCATCCTGAACGGGCCCATGGCAAAACCGAACTGCTCGATCGCGCGGTCGATCTGTGCGGGCAAGCCGCCCTCCTCGAGCAGCGACAAGGCCTGCCGCAGGTACTGTTCGACCATGCGGTTGCCGATGAAGCCGTCACAGACGCCCGACACGACAGCCGTCTTGCAAATTTTTTTGGCCAACGCCATGACGGTCGCCAGCACGTCTTTCTCGGTCTGCGCGCCGCGCACGACCTCGAGGAGCTTCATCACATTCGCCGGGCTGAAAAAATGCATGCCGACGACGTCCCGCGGCCGGTTCGTGAAAGCGGCGATCGTGTTCAAGTCGAGCGTCGACGTGTTCGATGCAAGGATCGCGCCAGGCTTGGCGATCGCGTTGAGTTTCCGGAACACTTGCTCCTTGACCGACAGCTCCTCGAACACCGCTTCGACGATTAGGTCGGCCGTCTTCAAATCGTCGTAGGACAGGGTGGGCCGGATCAGCTTCATGCGCGCCTCGAGTTGCTCGACCGTGAGCTTGCCCTTGCGGACGTTGCTCTCGTAGTTCTTGCGAATCGTGGCGAGCCCGCGGTCAAGCGCCGGCTGGGTGGTTTCGACCAGCACGACGGGCAGGCCCGCATTGATGAAGTTCATCGCAATGCCGCCTCCCATGGTGCCCGCGCCGATCACGCCAATCTCGCGAATCGGGCGCACAGGAGTGTGCGCAGGCACATCGGGAATCTTGGAGGCCGCCCGCTCGCCGAAGAACGCATGCCGCAAGGCGCGGCTTTCAGGTGTCTGGAGCAGTGCGGTGAAGCCTTCGCGCTCGCGGATGAGGCCCGCATCGAAGCCGTGGCGCAGGCCGTATTCGACCGATTCGATACATTTGCCGGGAGCCGGAAAGCGCGCGCTCGCAGTCGCGATCCCATCGCGAGCACGCTGGAGAATCGCATCGGGATCGGTCGCCTCGATCTCCCGGTCGCGCACGCGCGGCAGCGGTCCGGCTTTCGCCGCAATTCTCCGTGCGAACGCGACCGCACCTTCTAGGAGGTCGCCCGTGACGATCTCGTCGAACAAGGTGCCGTCCGCGAGCGCTTCGGAGCGCGCGGGTTCACCGGAGACGATCATCGTCAGTGCCCGCTGCAAGCCGATCGCGCGCGGCAGGCGCTGGGTGCCGCCGGCCCCCGGCAGGAGGCCGATCTTGACTTCAGGCAAGGCAATCTGCGCGCCCGGCGTCGCGACGCGATAGTGAGCTCCGAGCGCGAGTTCGAGCCCGCCGCCCATCGCGAGCTGGTGAATCGCGGCGACCACCGGTTTGGGGCTCGCCTCGACCGCGGCGATCAGCGTGTGCAGATGGGGTTCCGCAAGCGCCTTGGGCGTATTGAACTCCGTGATGTCGGCCCCGCCGGAGAAAACCTTGCCTCCACCGGTGAGCACGATCGCCACGATCTGCGCATCGTCCTGCGCGCGCTTGAGGTTCTCGACAATCCCCGCGCGTGTCACATGGTTCAGGCCGTTGACCGGCGGGTTGTCAAAGGTGATGACGGCTACGCCGTCCTGCGTCGAATACGTCATGCCATCTGTCTTCCTCCATGCCTCATTGGCTTGCGGACCCGCCAGACGGCGGATGCAAGGCGCTCGACAAGGCGCGGCGCCAGATCTGCCCTGCATCACCCCATCCCGCGTGCCGCCAGATTGAATGGAAACAAGCATACCCAGAAAAGAACGATCGTTCAATTCCAGTCGATGCTGAGGTGGGGCTTGGTTGAAGCCTTCCTGCCCGAGTTTCGCCCTTGCCCGCGCCTACTGTGCGGCCCCGGCATGCTCGACCAGGTAGTCGGCGAAATGAGCGCGCAGTTTGAGTTTCTGAATCTTGCCCGTCGCGGTATGCGGCAGCTCGTTGACGAACACGACCTCGTCGGGAATCCACCATTTCGCGACCTTGTCCACATAGAACTCGAGCAATTCGTCGCGCGTGACGTGCGCACCCGGCTTGCGCACGACCACGAGCAAGGGCCGTTCAGCCCATTTGGGATGGCGAGCCGCGATGCAGGCGGCTTCGGCGACACCGGGATGGGCGATCGCAATGTTCTCGACGTCGATCGAACTGATCCATTCCCCGCCGGACTTCACGACATCCTTGCTGCGGTCGGTAATCTGCATATATCCGTCGGCATCGATCGTCGCGACATCGCCGGTCGGAAACCAGCCGTCCTTCAAGGGCGATTCGTCATGGTTGAAATAGCGCTCGATCACCCACAGGCCGCGCACATGAAGGTCGCCGAACGTGGTGCCGTCCCATGGCAATTCCGTACCGTGGTCGTCGACGATTTTCATATCGACGCCGAACAAAGCATGGCCCTGCTTGCGCAGCGAATGCTGCTGCGCTTCGGGCGAGCGCTCCGCGAGGCTCGCACTCAGTTTGCAGACCGTGCCGAGCGGCGACATCTCGGTCATCCCCCATGCGTGAATGGCCTGAACGCCGTACTTGTCCTGAAATGCGTCTTGCATCGAAGGCGGCAGCGCAGAGCCACCGACCAGCGTGCGCTCGAGTGTCGAAAATCGCACGCCGGCCTGTTCGACATGATTGAGCAACGCAAGCCAGACCGTCGGCACGCCCGCGGCGAAGGTGACCTTCTCCCGTTCGATGAGCTCGTAGACCGACGCGCCGTCGAGGGCCCGTCCGGGCAGCACGAGCTTCGCACCGACCACCGCGCTCGAATAAGGGATGCCCCATGCATTGACGTGGAACATCGGCACCACCGGCATGACCACATTGCGCGAGGACAGACCGAGACCATCAGGCATCGCGGAGGCCATCGCATGCAGCACATTCGAGCGGTGCGTGTAGAGCGCACCCTTCGGATGTCCAGTCGTCCCCGAGGTGTAGCAAAGGCCGCAGGCACT
Organism: Pararobbsia alpina; assembly: GCF_902859895.1. Classification (GTDB taxonomy): domain Bacteria; phylum Pseudomonadota; class Gammaproteobacteria; order Burkholderiales; family Burkholderiaceae; genus Pararobbsia; species Pararobbsia alpina. The sequence continues at coordinate 27,791 of NZ_CADIKM010000034.1, read as the reverse complement.
GCGCTCGTCGAACTCGGGCCATTCATAGACGCCATCTTCCGAGGCGAGCAGGTCTTCATAGCAGAGCACTCGCGTTTGCATCGCGGGCAGGGTCGCGCGATCGGTCATCGCGATCCAGTGCCGGACTTGCGGACATTGCGGCGCAAGCTCGTCAACGAGCGCGGCGAAGCTCACATCGAACATCACGACACGATCGTCGGCATCGTTGACGATGAAGGTCAACTGCTCGCAGAACAGGCGCGGGTTGATCATGTGCACGACCGCGCCGCCGCCCGACACGCCGTAATAAGCCTCGACATGCCGGTGGGTATTCCACGCAAGCGTCCCGACGCGCTGGCCTCGTTCGACGCCTAGACGTGCAAGCGCCTGGGCGAGCTGCTTGGAGCGGACCTCGCAGTCGCGCCAGGTATAGCGATGCAGAAGGTTGTCCTCGACACGCCGGGAGACGATTTCGGTTGTACCGAAATGACGTGCCGCGTGCTGAAGAATGGACGACACGAGCAAGGGCATGTCCATGATCTGGCCAGCCATCGACGGGGGTGCAAGGGGCAGTGACATCGATGATTCTCCTGTCCTGAAAAGTAGGTCCAACCCAGTGCACAGAGAAGACCGCGAGCAGCGTCGCATCCGCGGGGCTACCTGCAAGACCTTCAAATTGTGGCAAGTGCAGACACCAGCACACGCTTGCGAGCGGACTTACAATAGCCACAAGCGCTATCGCCACTCAATATGTCGTTTTCCCGAAGCCATGTCGTCCATGTCGTCATTGATCAGCCCGGCGTTCTCCTTTTCGCTTGCCGAAAGCACACCCCACCCGTTCAAGGCATTGGGTAGTGCGTTTTATACGCGCCTGCCCGCGGCGCCTCTGCCAGCCCCTTATCTGGTGGACTTTTCGTCGGAAACTGCCGAACTCATCGGCCTGCCGGAAGATGCGGCGATGCAGCCCGGCTTTGCTGAATGGTTTGCCGGCAACCTGACCCGCGAACTCAGCGACGACGCCCTGCCGCTCGCCTCGGTCTACTCGGGCCATCAGTTCGGCGTCTGGGCGGGCCAGCTCGGCGACGGCCGCGCGCTGCTGCTCGGCGAGGTGAACGGGCCGGCCGGCCCCCAGGAAATCCAGCTCAAGGGCTCTGGACTTACCCCGTATTCGAGAATGGGCGACGGTCGCGCCGTGCTCCGCTCGTCGATTCGCGAATTCCTGTGTTCCGAGGCGATGCATCACCTCGGCATCCCGACCACGCGTGCACTATGCATCGTGGGTTCGGATGCCCCCGTGCGCCGCGAGGAGATCGAGACTGCCGCGGTCGTCACCCGCGTGGCGCCTAGCTTCGTGCGTTTCGGCCACTTCGAGCACTGGTTTTCCCATGACCAGCCCGACCGCGTGCGGCAACTGGCCGATCATGTGATCGACCGGCTCTACCCGGCCTGCCGCCAGGCCGCCAACCCCTATCTCGCCCTGCTCGCCGAAGTCGTCGAGCGCACGGCGATCATGATCGCGCACTGGCAGGCGGTCGGGTTCTGCCATGGTGTGATGAACACGGACAATATGTCGATCCTCGGCCTGACGATCGACTATGGGCCCTACGGCTTCCTGGATGGTTTTGATGCGAATCACATCTGCAACCACACCGATAGCCGCGGCCGCTACGCGTACAAGAACCAGCCACAGGTTGCCTACTGGAACCTCTTCTGCCTCGCACAGGCGCTGTTGCCCCTGCTCGGCGAAGGCGAAGCCGCGGTCGAAGCGGCCCAGGGCACGCTCGAAACCTATCGGGGCCATTTCGCCGGCGCGCTCGACCGGATGATGCGCGCGAAGCTCGGTCTCGCCCAAACGCGGGACGGCGACGACGCGCTCGCGAACCGCCTGTTCGAAGTCATGCAGGCCAATCGCGCCGACTTCACGCTGACGTTCCGGCATCTGGCGGGCGTCACGCGCGACGGGACACAAGGCGATGCTCCGGTGCGCGACCTGTTCATCGATCGTGCCGCGATCGACGGGTGGCTTGCCGAATACCGCGCGCGCCTTGCGGGCGAGACGCGTGACGATGCCGCGCGAGCGATTGCAATGAACCGCGTCAACCCCAAATACGTATTGCGCAACCACCTGGCCGAAACGGCGATCCGCCTGGCCAACGAGAAGGATTTCAGCGAAGTCGACCGCCTTCTCGCGGTGCTGCGCCATCCGTTCGACGAACAACCGGGCAGCGAGGCCTATGCCGCGCTGCCGCCTTCATGGGCGAGCGAGCTCGAAGTGAGCTGCTCGTCCTGAACGCAGCGCTGAACCGAAGCATGGGTTGCACGTTGACGACGGCCAGCCCCCATCACGCTTGCCTGCGCCGCTCACTTGCGTGCATCGGCGAGATTCGGAAAAAACTGTAAGGAATCAGCGCTCCGCCCGACCAAAGCAGAGTGAATTCAACGAGAGGCCTGAAATGAGCACCGCGCCGACCAAGACCGATGCCGACTACAAGAAGGAACTGTCGGAGATCGAATACCAGGTAACCCGTCACGCCGCGACCGAGCGACCCTTTACAGGCCGCTACTGGGATCACTGGGACAAGGGGGTCTACAAATGCGTCTGCTGCGGCGCCGAACTGTTCGAATCGTCGAACAAGTTCGATGCGGGCTGCGGCTGGCCCAGCTTCGATCGCCCGCTCAACGGCGAGTTGATCAACGAGCTTCGCGACGTATCGCACGGGATGGTACGTGTCGAAGTGCGCTGCAAAGTCTGCGACGCGCATCTGGGCCACGTCTTCCCCGACGGCCCGAGCGATACCGGCGACCGGTATTGCATCAACTCGGCTGCGCTACAATTCGAGCCCGGCAGCCAGAAATAAACCCGACGGCCGCGCGACGCCCTCATGCGCCGCGCGCCAGACGTGCCCAGACATGGCCTGGGTAGCTGGCGGCCGCTACCGGACTCTGCATGAAACTTCTATTCGACTTCTTCCCGATCATTCTGTTTTTCGTCGCCTACAAGCTGACGAACATCTACACCGCGACGGCGATCTCGATTGCTGCCTCACTTGTCCTAATCGCGTGGGTCGCATTCCGCCACCGGAAAGTCGATCCGCTCCAGTGGGTCAGTCTGGCGGTCATCGTCGTGCTCGGCGGTGCGACGCTCGTGCTTCACAATGACCTCTTCATCAAATGGAAGCCGACCGTCGCCTACTGGTTCTTCGCCCTCGCACTCGCGGCATCGCGTTTCGGGTTCGGCAAGGACCTGCTCAAGACAACGATGGGCAAAGAGCTCAAGCTGCCCGATCCGGTCTGGAAGCAGTTGACGTTCGCGTGGGTGGTGTTCTTCACACTGCTCGGCATCGCGAACCTTGTGATCCTCTATCACTTTTCGACTGATGTCTGGGTCAACTTCAAACTCTATGGCGGGATCGGATGCATGGTCGTGTTCATCATCGCGCAGAGCTTCTGGCTGGCCCGTTATATGAAGGAAGAATGATCATGACCACGATCTCCACCGAACTCATCGAAGCCCGTCTGAACGCCACCCTCGCACCGGTGCGCCTGGTCGTCGAAGACGACGGCGCACGTCACGCAGGGCATCCGGGCGCGGCTTCGGGAGGGCACTTCAATGTCACCATCGTGACACCCGTATTCGCCGGCAAGAGCCGCGTGGCGCGGCACCGGCTAGTGTATGATGCGCTGGCCGATGCGATGCGAAACGGTATTCATGCACTCGCAATTGCGGCCTACACCCCAGAAGAATTCAATAACCTGCCTCGTTAGGAATCAAGCCATGAGTGTTAAGAACGTCCGTCTGTGGATTGCCACGGCCGCCGTTGTCGTTGCCGCCGGTGCTGCCACTTCCGCTTTCGCGCAAAACATCGCGGTCGTCAACGGCAAAGCGATTCCGAAGGAGCGCGTCGATGCACTCGTCGCTGAGCTCGTCCGCCAGGGCCAGACCGATTCGCCGCAGTTGCAGGCTGCCGTGCGTGAAGAACTGATCAATCGCGAAATCCTGATGCAGGAAGCCGAGAAACAGGGCATTCCGAATCAGCCCTCAGTCAAGGTGCAAATGAACCTTGCCTCGCAAAGCGTCGCGATCCGCGCGCTGATCGCCAACTACATGAAGGCCAACGCGCCGACCGACGCCGAGATGCACGCGAAGTACGACGAGGCGATCAAGCAGGTGCAAGGCAAGGAATATCATCTGCACCACATCCTCGTCGACGACGAGAAGCAGGCAAAGGACATCATCGCGAAGCTCAAGGCCGGCGGCAATTTCGACGAGCTCGCCAAGCAATACTCGAAGGACACCGGCTCGGCCGCGCATGGCGGCGACCTCGACTGGGCGAACCTGCAGAGCTATGTGCCTGAATTCGGCGCGGCTGCGAAGAAGCTCCAGAAAGGCCAGATCACCGATGAGCCCGTGCACTCGCAGTACGGCTGGCACGTGATCCGTCTGGACGATGTGCGTGACGTAAAGGTGCCGTCGTTTGACGAAGTCAAGCCGCAAATCGCTCAGCAGTTGCAGCAGGAAAAGCTGCAGGCCTATGAGCAAAGCCTGCGCGCCAAGGCGAAGATCCAGTAAGTCGCATGCGCGGGGTTTACGGGCCCCGGGTGAGCGGTAGCAATGAGCGTAGCAAAAAGGGCGGCGAGGCCATCGGGCTTCGCCGCCCTTTTTGTATCCTGCGCATAAGCCCAGCATCAACTCGAACCGCCTCCGGCGAGAGACAATATGTTTTTTTGTCGCCTGCCGAGGCTCAAACGATGACCGACTCCCACGCCCCCGCGACTCCCCACGCTTCGCCCGCCTCCCACAAGCCGCCGGTCACGTCTGGACGTCCCACACCGCCGGGTGCGGATCCAACGCGCGAGCAGATGATCCGACATCTGAGGCGCGCTGGCGAGGTCGCCGAACGTGCCGTGAAGTTCGGTCATCATCCATTCGGCGCGATTCTCGTTGCGCCCGATCACGAGACGGTCCTGATCGAACAGGGCAATGTCGATACTGTCAACCATGCGGAATCGGTGCTTGCACGAACGGCGGCCGCGAGTTTTTCTGAAGACTACCTATGGGGCTGCACGCTCTATACGAATGTCGAGCCGTGCTGCATGTGCTCGGGAACGGTCTATTGGGCCAATATCGGTCGCCTTGTCTATGGTGCCGATGAGAAGGACTTGCTCGCCGCAACCGGCTCGCATGACGAGAATCCAACCATGTCGCTGCCATGCCGCACCGTGTTCGACCACAGCCAGAAAGCGATCAAGGTGTTCGGCCCATTTGCGGAGCTGCAAAAGGAAATCGCCCAGATGCAGCAGGCATTCTGGGCGATCCGGTAGTCCTTTACGCCAAGCCGGTACCGCCGCGGGTACCGGCAGCTGTGCCAGCCCCCCGCGGGGCTTGATCGATCAACCGATCCACTTGCGCGCATTCCGGTAGATGCGCATCCAGGGGCTGTCCCCTTCCCAGTCGGCCGGATGCCAGCTCATCTGCACGGTGCGGAACGCGCGCTCCGGGTGCGGCATGATCGCGGTGAAGCGTCCATCAGCCGTGGTGACGCCGGCAACCCCCTTCGCCGAACCGTTCGGATTGAACGGATAACGCACGGTCGGCTCGCCGCGATTGTCGACAAAACGCATCGCGACCGGTGCATGCGCGGGGTCGCCCTGCGCCGCGAAATTCGCGAAGCCCTCGCCATGCGATACCACGACCGGAATCTGCGAGCCCGCCATGCCGTCAAAAAAGATCGACGGCGAGGCTTCGACCGACACCATCGTGAAACGCGCCTCGAACTGTTCCGACTGATTGCGCGTGAATTTCGGCCATGCCTCGGCACCCGGAATCATCGAGGCGAGGCTGCTCATCATCTGGCAGCCGTTGCAGACGCCGAGCGCGAAGGTGTCGCCGCGCGAGAAGAAGGCCGCGAACATATCGGCGAGCACGGCATTGAAGCGAATCGTCTTCGCCCAGCCCTCGCCCGCGCCGAGCACATCGCCGTACGAGAACCCGCCGCACGCGACAAAACCCGCGAATTCCGAGAGATTCGCGCGGCCCGACAACAGATCGCTCATATGAACGTCGCGTGCCTCGAAGCCCGCGCGATCGAACGCATAGGCTTTCTCGATATGCGAGTTCACGCCCTGCTCGCGCAGGATCGCAACCTTTGGACGCGCACCGGACGCGATATACGGTGCCGCGATATCGGCCGTCGGATCGAAGCTGAGCGACGGCGTCATACCCGGGTCCGCCGCATCGGTAATGGCCTCGAACTCGCTGTCGGCGCAGGCCGGATTGTCGCGCAGCCGCGCGATGCGCCATGAGACTTCCGCCCATGCCTGCTGAAGCACTGCACGCGTGGCCGAATAGACTTTCTTCGCGTCGCGGTAGATCTCGATGTCGTCGCGGTCGTTGGGCTGGCCGATCACATGGCTGCAGGCGCCCAGACCGTGCTCGCGCAACACGCCGAGCACCGCATCGCGATCGGCTGTCTTGACCTGGATCACGGCGCCGAGCTCTTCGCTGAACAGCGCGCGAATCGTGCGGTCGTCGCGGCGGCCGGCGGTCTGCTTGGCCCAGTCCTTCGCATCGCCGTAGTCGGACTCGTGCGCGGTATCGAGCGTCAGCATATCGACGTTGAGCGACACACCGACATGACCTGCGAACACCATTTCAGCAACGGTGGCGAACAGCCCGCCATCGGAGCGGTCGTGATAGGCAAGCAGCTTGCCGTCCTGGTTCAGCGACTGGATCGCCGCGAAGAAGCGCTTGAGGTCCTCGGCATCGTCGACGTCGGGCACCGTATCGCCGATCTGCTGAGTCACGTGCGCCAGAATGCTGCCACCGAGACGGTTCTTGCCGCGCCCGAGATCGATCGCGATCAACACCGTCTGAAGGTCCCGCTGGAGCTGCGGCGTCAGATGGCGACGCACGTCGGCGACCGGCGCGAACGCCGAGATGATCAGCGAGACCGGCGAGACGACTTCCTTCGCGATGCCCTGCTCGTTCCATTTGGTCCGCATCGACAACGAATCCTTGCCGACCGGAATGCTGATTCCGAGTGCCGGGCACAGTTCGAGGCCGACCGCCTTGACCGTGTCGAACAGTGCGGCATCTTCGCCGGGGCTGCCGCAGGCGGCCATCCAGTTGGCCGAGAGCTTGAGCTTGCCGAGCGATTCGATCCGTGCCGCAGCGATGTTGGTTATCGCCTCGCCGACCGCCATCCGGCCGGAGGCGGGCGCATCGATCACGGCCAGCGGCGTGCGTTCGGCGATCGTCATGGCTTCACCGCCATAACCCGCGAAGTCGAGCAAGGTGATCGCACAGTCGGCCACGGGCACCTGCCACGGTCCTACCATCTGGTCACGCACCGACAGGCCGCCCACCGTGCGATCGCCGATCGTGATCAGGAACGACTTGCTCGCGACCGTCGGGTGCCGGAGCACCGTGAGCGCGAGCGATTCGAGCGAGAGGCCCGTCACGTCGACGGGCGGGAAAGACGGCTTCACACGCGTGACGTCGCGATGCATGCGAGGAGTCTTGCCGAGCAGGACTTCCATCGGCATGTCGACCGGGTCCTTGCCGTCGGGCGAGACGAGCTTCAGTTGTGGCTCGTCGGTCGCGATGCCGACGACCGCGACCGGGCAGCGTTCGCGCGCACAAATCGCCTCGAATGCGGCCAGGCTCTGCGGTGCTATCGCGAGGACATAGCGCTCCTGTGCCTCATTGCTCCAGATTTCGCGCGGTGCAAGACCCGATTCCTCGAGCGGCACACGCGTGAGCTCGAAGCGTGCCCCCTTCTGCGCGCCGTCCACGAGCTCCGGGAACGCATTCGAGAGTCCGCCTGCACCGACGTCATGAATGCTCAGGATGGGGTTGGCGTCGCCCATCTGCCAGCACGCATTGATCACTTCCTGCGCACGGCGCTGGATTTCGGGATTGCCGCGCTGGACCGAATCGAAATCGAGTTCGGCACTGTTCGCGCCGGTCGCCATCGAGCTCGCCGCGCCACCGCCCATGCCGATGCGCATGCCCGGGCCGCCGATCTGGATCAGCAGCGTGCCTTGCGGCAAGTCGTTCTTGTGCGTGAGGCCGGCAGCGATACTGCCGATGCCGCCGGCGATCATGATCGGCTTGTGGTAGCCGCGTACGGTACCGCCCGCATTCTGTTCATAGACGCGGAAATAGCCGCCGAGATTCGGGCGGCCAAATTCATTGTTGAACGCGGCACCGCCGAGCGGGCCATCGATCATGATCGACAACGGTGAGGCGATGCGTTCGGGACGGCCGTAAGGCCGTGCGGCGCCGATCGCGTCCGGGCTGCGTTGAGCAAGCGGCACACTCGCGTCGAACGCGGTTTCCCAATGGTTATTGAGTTCGGAAAGCAGAAGATTCGAGACGGAGAAACCGACCAGGCCGGCCTTGGGCTTCGCACCGCGGCCCGTTGCGCCTTCGTCGCGAATTTCGCCGCCCGCGCCCGTCGCGGCGCCGGGGAACGGTGAAATCGCGGTCGGATGATTGTGCGTCTCGACCTTCATCAGCGTGTGCAACACGCCCTGCTCGCGCGCATACGCGCGGCCGTGTGCGGCCTCTCCCGTCGGATACCAGTGTTCGGCGGGACCGCCTTCCATCACCGCGGCGTTATCCGAATAGGCGACGATCGTGCCCTGCGGATTTTGCTGATGCGTGTGCTTGATCATCTGAAACAGCGATGTCGTCTGCGCCTCGCCGTCGATGGTCCATTGCGCATTGAAGATCTTGTGACGGCAGTGCTCGCTGTTGGCCTGCGCGAACATCATGAGTTCGACGTCGGTCGGATTGCGCTTGAGCTGCGTGAACGCATCGACGAGATAGTCGATTTCGTCGTCGGCCAGCGCGAGCCCGAGTTCGATATTGGCGGCCGCCAGCGCGTCGCGGCCCTGGCCGACCACATCGATCGAGGCCATCGGCCGGCCCGGCAACACGTCGAACAAATGAGCCGCATCGGCATGACTCGCGACGACGGTTTCGGTCATCCGGTCATGCAACGCGTCGGCGATGGCGGCGCGCGCTTCGTCCGACAGCGTGCGCGTCTTGCCGATCAGCTTGCCGAGGCCCGCCTTCAGCGTCACCGTGTACTCGACACCGCGTTCGATGCGCCGCACCTGCGTAAGGCCGCTGTTGTGGGCGATATCGCTCGCCTTGCTCGCCCAGGGCGAGATCGTGCCGAGGCGCGGCACGACGAGAAACGATTCGCCGCCCTTGCCGCGTGATTCGAACGGGTCGCCATAAGTCAGCAGCGCTTCGATGCGTTCAGCGTCTTGCGTCGCAAGCGGTGCGTCGCTGTTCACGAAATGCACATAGCGGCCTTCGACATCGGCGATGTCCGCCTCGAGTGCCTGCAGGGTCGCCAACAGGCGAGTCCTGCGAAAGTCGGAAAGGGCGGAAGCGCCGGCGAAGTACGAAAAGTGGGCCATGAGTGCGAGCTGGATCGAAGCGGCTTAAAAGGCTGGGCGCCCTGCCGCGGCACGGCGTTAAGCCGTCAGCGGCAGTCTGAGAGGACCGCAATTATAACCTGCGATGACCTTTGATAGCCGGCCCGGCCTTGCCGCCCGCCGCGATACCCCTCTGTGGGCGGCAACCGTCGCACGATGGCGCCGCTTCCGGCAAAACCTCTTCCGCGCTATGATTGCGCGCTTTCCGGCGGCCCCCAGAAGGCCGCGGGCGCGCACTCCCGAATGCAGTACCGGTATCCGGCTTCCTACTAGTCATGGACGTAATCGTTATCGGCGGCGGCTTGACCGGCGTCACCACCGCGTATCAATTACGCGCCGCAGGACACCGCGTGTGCGTGATCGAGCAACACGCGACGGTGGCACAGGAAGCGAGTTTCGGCCAAGGCGGCCTCGTACTGCCTACGCCGCTCGATGTCTGGTTCGGGCCGGGTCTGAGTTTCGGCATGCGCCAGATGCTGTTCGGCTCTCGCAACGGCATGCTCTATCAGCCGGGGCTCAGCGCCGCCGCGCGCAGTTTCGCGCGGCATCTGAACGTCGAGCGCGAGCCCGAGCGGTTCGCGCAGCAATGCACCCACCTGCGTCCTCTGATAGAACTGTCGCGCCGCGAGCTGGGTGAGATCGAGACACGTCATGCGATGGAGTTCGAGCAACGAGACGGCGTGCTCCACCTGTTCCGCTCAGCGCGCGAACTGAAGCAGGCCGCGACCGCGCTGAGCCTGCTTCAGCAATTCGACTATCCCCACGAGGTTCTCGACGGCGACGCATGCCGCACGATCGAGCCGTCAGTACCGAAGCTCGAGGCGCTCGCAGGCGGCGTGTTCTTTCCCAATGAACGCAGCGCAAACTGCCCCCTGTTCGCCAAACAATTGAAGAGCCTGCTCGACGAGCATGCCGTCCAGTTTGCGCTGGGCCGGCGCGCCGAAACGATCCGTCTCGAGTCGGGGCGCGTGGTCGTCGAACTTGCGCCGGAACGCGAGGGCGCGCGTCCGCTCGAGGCCGGCACGGAGATCATCGCCGGCGACGCTCTCGTGCTTGCTGCCGGTGCGGGCACGCAAAACCTGCTCTCGCAGCTGGGCATGCGCGTGCCGCTCTACCCCGTGCGGCTGCATGCGCTGACCGCGCCGATCGGCTATGAGGAACACGCGCCGCATCTGGCCGTGGTCGACTATGAAAGCCGGGTGACCATCAGTCGCCTGCACAACCGGATGCGCTTCGCGAGTGCGCCGCTGCTGCAAGGCGTACGCAAGACTTTCCGTCCGACCGAACGGAAACTGCGCGAGCGCGCGCTCGCCACCCTCGGACAAGCGGGCCACACCTGGGTGCCCGGTGCGGCTAAACTGTCCGCACTGCGCGACTGGGACGGCATCGCGCTGATGTCGCCCGACGGCCTGCCCGTCACCGGCGTGACCGCGCATCCGCGCCTGTTCATCAACGCGGGACACGGGCCCAGCGGCTGGGGCCTCGCCTGCGGCACGGCGAAGGTCGTCGCCGATCTCGTCAGCAACCAGCCGTCCGAACTCGACGCCCCTTCGCTCGCGGCGATCTCGCCCGCACGGTTCGGTGTCGGCGGATCGCCTTCTTCCCGTTTCGATCACCGATGACGCCATCTCGCCATGACCGATCAGATCGTTTCGCCGCTGGATCGCTCCCTCCCCCTCTATACGATCGACGCGCTGCGTGAGGTCGAGCGCACCGCACAGGCGAGCCTGCCCGCGCATACGCTGATGGCGCGCGCGGGCGAAGCCACCGCGCAGTTTCTCGCGCACCGCCTCGCCAATCTGTCATCGCGCCATCGAAGCGTCTGGTTCGCGGCCGGCCCGGGCAACAATGGCGGCGACGCACTGGTGGCGGCGGTCGAACTCAAGCGGCATGGTTTTGCGGTCGGCGTCGCGCTGCCTGTCGAGGTCAAGCCCGACGATGCGCGCTGGGCGCTCGCGAACGCGCGCGCGGCGGGCGTGCGGATCGATCCCGCCCTGCCCGCTTCGCTCGAGGATTGTGCGTGGCTGGTCGACGGCGTCTTCGGCATCGGGCTCGAACGTGCTTTCCCGGGCGAGTCCGGCTCGCCGTTTGCAGGATTTGCGCGGCGCTTCGCCGACGCGCGCGCCGCACGCCTGTCAATCCTCGCGCTCGACGTGCCGAGCGGAATCAACAGCGATACGGGACAGGCCGTCGGCGGCGGTGCTCCCGTCATCGCCACTCATACGCTGACGTTCATCGCCGCGAAACCGGGTCTGTTCACGGGGCGGGGGCGCGACTTCGCCGGCGAGGTCTTCATCGCCCCGCTCGGACTCGAGGCCTACCTTCGCGAGCCTGAGATTTCCGAAATTCCTGAACGCCGCGAGGCCACTGCCCGCCTGCCCACGCTCATTGCACCGGCGCGCTTCGTGCCGCATCTTCCGCAACGCTCGGCAAGCGCGAACAAAGGCACCTTCGGAACCCTGGCGGTCATCGGCGGCGCCAATGGCATGATGGGCGCGCCGATCCTCGCCGCGCGCGCCGCCCTGTATGCGGGCGCGGGCAAGATCCATGTCGGCTTCATCGGTAACGAACGGCCGACCTACGACCCGCCTCACCCTGAACTCATGCTCGATCAGGTCGACGGCCTCTCACTCGAACGCATGAGCGCGCTCGCCATCGGCTGCGGCATGGGCCAGAGCAATGCAGCCCGCGAGACCCTGCACCGCGCGCTGTCGGTGGACTGCGCGAAGCTCATCGATGCCGATGCGCTCAACTGGCTCGCGCGCGACCCCGAAGCGGCGAACCTCCTGCGCGCGCATGAGGGCCATGCCGTACTGACACCCCATCCGCTCGAGGCCGCACGGCTGCTCGGCACGGACGTCGCCGCAATCGAACAGGACCGGCTGCGCAGCGCACGCACGCTGGCTGCCCGATATGGCGCGACGGTCGTTCTGAAAGGTTCGGGAACGGTAATTGCGTCCGCCGATGGCCGGCATATCGCGGTGAACCCAACCGGCAACGCGGGACTGGCCACCGGCGGCTCTGGCGATGTGCTCGGCGGCCTGATTGGTGCTCTGCTCGCGCAGCGGATGCACGCATTCGAGGCGGCCTGCGCGGGCGTATTCCTGCACGGGCGTGCGGCCGAAGCGCTCGCGGCCGAGGGTGAAGGTCCCGCCGGTTTGACCGCAGGTGAGCTTGCCCCGATGTTCCGGCGCCTGCTGAACCGGTTGGTGCTCGAAAGCTGAAGCCGGTGTCGCGAACGCGCGCGATGAGCCTCGCCACGCGCCGCGCTGCAGCCCGGCCGATCGGCTGGCGATAGCTCGACTGCTTGGTCAATTCGTATTCTTTGCATAGAGGCTGTCACCAGCCCTCGCTATACTGGATGCCTTGTCGCCTGCTTCCTTCCGGGTTCGCCTGTACGGACCCAGGTCTCGGCTGCCCGTGCGCCGCGGCGGATCGGAAGTGTCCTTTCCCGTTATGTCTTGCCTGACTGAGCTGCCATGACCTTGAAATCACTGCCTGCCTGGAACGCGCTCGAAGCGCACTTTCAACAGATTCGCAACACGCATCTGCGTGACTTGTTCGCTGCGGGAGACAAGGAATCGCCCAAGCGCGTCGAGCGCTTCACGATCTCGGGTGCCGGCCTCGGCTTCGATTTCTCCAAGCACCGCATCGACGACAAGACGCTCCCGCTGCTGATCGACCTTGCCAGAGCGACAGGCGTCGAGGCGCGCCGCGACGCGATGTTCGCCGGCGAGATCGTCAACCCGACCGAACAGCGTGCCGTGCTGCACGTTGCGCTGCGCTCGCATGACGTGAACGCGCCGTTTGCCAAGGAAGTCCAGGCCGAGCGCGTCAAGATGGCCGTCTTCGCCGACAAGGTCCGCAACGGAACATGGACCGGGCATACGGGCAAGCCGATCCGGCATATCGTCAATATCGGCATCGGCGGTTCGGACCTCGGCCCGAAGATGGTCACGCATGCACTCCATCATTTTGCGGACCCCAAGCTCAAGAGCTATTTCGTCTCGAACGTCGACGGCGCGGATCTGCAACGGGTGCTCGAACAGATCGATCCCGAGACGACGCTTGCGGTGATCGTCTCGAAGACTTTCACGACGCAGGAGACGATGACCAATGCGCGTTCGCTGCGTGAATGGTTCGCGAGCAACGGCGTGTCAGAAGCGAATATGGCGAAGCACTTCGTCGGCGTGTCGGCCAATACGGCGGAAGTCGTGAAGTTCGGTATCGCCGAAGCGAACGTCTTCCAGATGTGGGACTGGGTCGGCGGCCGATATTCGCTCTGGTCGGCCGTGGGTCTGTCGATCATGCTGTCGATCGGCCCCAAGCATTTCGATGACCTGCTGGCGGGCGCCGAACGGATGGACCGCCATTTCCGCGAAGCGCCGCTCGAGCGCAACCTGCCTGTCGTCATGGGCCTGCTCGGCATCTGGTATCGCAATTTCTTCGGCGCGCAAAGCCAGCTCGTCGCGCCGTATTCCGAAGCCATGCATTTTCTGCCGTCCTATCTCCAGCAACTCGAGATGGAGAGCAATGGCAAGTCGGCCGAACTCGACGGCACGATGGTCGACTATCCGACCGCGGCGGTGATCTGGGGCGAACCGGGCACCAATGGCCAGCATGCGTTTTTCCAGATGATCCATCAGGGTCCGACGCTGATCCCGATCGACTTCATCGCGGTACTGACGGCTGAACATCCGCTGCCGAACCATCACGACAAACTGCTCGCGAACTGCTTTGCACAGAGCGAGGCGCTGATGCTCGGCCGCACGGTCGAGGAAGCCAGGAAGATCGCCGGCCCCGACCGTCCGGACCTCGTGCCTCACATCGTGTTCCCGGGCAACCGGCCGAGCACGACGATCGTGCTCGACGAACTGAGCCCGCAGTCGCTCGGCGCGCTGATCGCGCTCTATGAGCACAAGGTGCTGGTGCAGGGAACGATCTGGAATGTGAACTCGTTCGACCAATGGGGCGTCGAGCTCGGCAAGATACTCGGCAAGGTGGTCGAGGCCGATCTGACCGCGGACCAGCCGGTTGCGGCGACCAAGCATGACTCGTCGACGACGGCACTCATCGCGAAGGCGCGTGCCAAAGCCGGGCGTAAGTGAGCTGAAGGCAGCGAGCCGGATGCAACCAGGCCGTACGCGATCGAGCAGCGGCCTCGCGCGAAGGCACCGCGTTCGAGCACCCGATCAGGCCGGCGCGCGTACCCGGCCGGCCTCGATCGTGATCGTCGTATCGCAGCGGCTCGCCAGTTCGGCGTCGTGGGTGACGAGCACGAGTGTCGCGCCGCTCGCACGATTGAGCTCGAACATCAGGTTGATGACGGCCTCACCGTTCGCCGCGTCGAGGCTGCCGGTCGGTTCGTCGGCAAACAGCACATCGGGCTCGCTCACGAATGCGCGGGCCAGCGCCACACGCTGCTGCTCGCCGCCAGAGAGATGCTTCGGATAATGCGTCGTGCGCGCCTTGAGCCCAACGCGTGTCAGCAGCTCGGTCGCGCGTTCGACCGCATGCTGGGTCTCGCCCCGCAGCTCGAGCGGCAGCATGACATTCTCGAGCGCCGTCAAATGCGGCATGAGTTGGAACGACTGGAACACGAAGCCAACCCGCCCGCTGCGCAGCGCGGCGCGGCGATCTTCGTCGAGGCGCGTCAGGTCTTCGCCGAACAGGCGCACCGAGCCCGAGCTCGCCGTGTCCAGCCCCGCGAGCAAGCCGAGCAAAGTCGACTTGCCCGAGCCCGACGCGCCGACGATCGCTACACTGCTACCCGCCATGACGGTAAAGCCGATGTCGTCGAGAATCGTCAATTCGCCCGTGGCATCGCGGACAACCTTACGTAAACCTTCTACTGCAATGATCGGATCAAGCGTGTTTTGCATGGTGTCAAATCGGTTGGCCCTGCTGGGTCGTCTGTCCTCGCGCGCGGCCGGGTTCGCCGCCTTGTGCATGGCGGCCGTCGCGGCGAGCGTGCCCGTCGATGGTATCGCGGCCACGGCATCGGTGCCGGCTTCAAAAGTCCAGGCATCGAAAGAACCCGCGTCGAAAGGGCCCGCTTCGATCGTCGTGCTCGGCGATAGCCTGTCCGCCGAGTACGGGCTCGATCGCGATACAGGATGGGTCGCATTGATGCGCAAGCGCCTTGCGCAGTCGGCGCCGGATTATAACGTCGTGAACGCGAGTATCAGCGGCGAGACGACCACCGGCGGCAAGACGCGCCTACCTGCCATCCTTGCGCGTGTCCGACCTGGCGTCGTCATCGTCGAACTCGGGGCGAACGATGCCTTGCGCGGCATCCCGCTTACCCTTTCGACATCGAACCTCGGCGCGATCATCGAGTCGTCTCAATCAGCGGGCGCCAAGGTCCTGGTCATCGGCATGCGGATTCCACCAAACTACGGACCGGACTATGCTGAGCATTTCTTTCAGACCTTTGCTGAGCTCGCGAAGCAATATCGCACAGCCTATGTGCCCTTCCTGCTCGATGGACTCGTCGACGACCCGAGCTTGTTCCAGGCCGACCAGATCCATCCGACCGCGGCCGCCCAACCGCACATGCTGGATAACGTGTGGCCCGCCTTGAAGCCGATGCTGAAAGACGCGCAATGAGTGCGCGCGTTGAGGTGCTTTGAGTGCTCATTGAGCGCTCAAGGAAGCCGCACCCCTACCCCCGCTGTCCCATCTTGTCCTTTCATCCATCTCCAGGCACCCCGATTGCTGCCTTTGTTACGGCTCGCAGAGCGACCGTAACCGAAGCTGTGCACGATTCCTGGTGACGATGGCGGCGCAAGCCGCCTCCCGCTTTGCCAGAACCGGTGCCTGGCCCTTGGAAACTGCGCGTCCAACCGCGCTTTGACGAAGGAGATGATGTGAAATATTTACCACTACTCGCCATTACCGCCACTGCCGTGCTGCTTTCCGCCTGTGTCGCCCAGCCTATGCAAGCGGGCGTGCAAAACGTCGGTACGAGCCAGAAGTCCGCTCCGGTTGTCGCGCAATGCATCGCACAGGCCTGGGCGGACAAGTCCCAGCAACCCGTTACCACCCAAACGATTATCGCCAATAACCAGGCAGCCGATGTGCTCATGCCGGGTCAGCCGCCGGGCGGCGCGGCGGCCGTGGTCCGTCCGAACTGGCAAGGCAGCGGCACCTGGGTCGGTCTGCGTCAGGGCAGCGGCGCGAATACCAGTGCGGCAGCAGGCGATATTCAGGCTTGCCTGTAAGCCCTCGAGCAGCCGTCGAGCCATCCACTGGGTCGAGGCTTGCATGAGAAAGCCCCCGGGGTGCGTTTGAATCGCACCCCGGGGGCTTTTTTCATTTCACAACGTGAAGCACCGGAGCTCGAGGTCCGGCTGCCGGCCACTTATTCCTGGTCGTCCGATCCGCTCGGCACCTTGTAGATCTTGACATCCGAACGCGCGCGCAACGCCGCCGTATAGGCCTGCACATCCGCCTGCCCGACCATCTGCGACAGCTGCTGCTGGGCGGCCGCGAGGCGCTGGGCGTCAGGCGTCGGCGGCGTGGTCACCGAATTCAGGCGATAGATCGAATAGCCGTCCTTGCCGAGATCGATGCCGACATAGGCCGGGAGCTTGGCCGGATCGATCTTGAAGATCGTGGCGATCACGCTCGGCGTTAGCCCTTGCGCGTCGTTGCGCGACACATTGACGGCCGTACCGAACCCGTCGGCCGATTTCGACTTCTCGAAGTCGGCCAGCTTGGCCGCGCCATCCTGCTTCGCGAGCGCCGCGCTTTGCTCGGCCACGACCTTGTCGTGAACCTCGCTCTTGACCTTGTCGAACGACGGCGTGCTGGCTGGGGAGTACTGCGTCACGTGCGCCGAGACCAGCGTGTTGTCGCCGACGTCGATCGCCTGTGTGTTGTGCTTCTTGACGATCGAGTCATCCGCGAAAATCGCCGCGAGCAGCTTCGGATTGTTGAGCGGATCGGTCGGCGCAAGCGCCGGATTCGGCGTACGCGACACTGTCGCGGTCTTGATCTGCAGGTGGAACTTGTCGGCCGCCGGCTTGAGGCTCGCAGCCTGCTCATACACCGTGTTCGTGAACGGCTCGGCGTTCCCGCTATAGAGCGTCGCGGCCTGCTGGGCCTTGAGCGTCGTCAGGATCCCCGCCTTCACTTCGTCGAACGACTTGGTCTGCGCGGGCTTGGTATCGGTCACCTTGATGATGTGATAGCCGAAATCGCTCTGCACGAGATCGCTGATCTGGTTCGGCTTCTGGCTGAACGCCGCATCCTCGAACGGCTTGACCATCTGGCCGCGACCGAACCAGCCGAGGTCGCCGCCCTTGTCGGCCGAACCTGGATCCTGCGAATCCTGCTTGGCCAGTTCGGCGAACTGGTCGGGATGCGCGCGAACCTGGGCGAGCACCGCCTCGGCCTTGGCCTTGGCTTTCGCGCGATCGGCGTCGCTCGCACCCTTCGCCACGGTGATCAGGATGTGGCTCGCGCGTACCTGCTCATCGGTCTTGTAGTGCGCGACATTGTCGTCGTAATACTTCTTCGCATCCGCATCGGTCGGCTGGACCGACGCGGCAAGCGCATCGCCGTTGAGCACCAGATACTCGATCTGCGTGCTTTCCGGAATCTGGAAATCCGCCTTGTGAGCCTCGTAATACTGCTTGAGCTGATCGTCAGTCGGTTGCGCCTTCTGCTGATAGCTGATCGGATGGAAGGCCAGCCCCTGGACCTGACGCGTCTGTTCGGACAGTGCCGTCAGATGCGAGGCCAGTGCGCTCGGTGTGAACGCGCTCTTCTGGATGCTGTCGGTGACCTGCGAGTTCGCGATCTCGAAACGGATGCGCGCATCGAGCTGATCGGGTGTCATGCCCTGCGAAGCGAGCAGCTTCACATACGCGTCGGTGTCGATCTGTCCGTCGGGCCCTCTCAGTTGCGCGATCGCGGGAATGGCGAGCAGCGCCCGCTGCACCGAACCGTCGGATGCGGTCAGGTTTTCGCGCTGCGTTTCGTCATTCGTGATGCGCTGCTGGATCAGGCTGTCGACCAGCGAAGTACGCATCGCTGGCGTATCGAACATTTTCGGATCATAGCTTGCACCGAGCATCTGGCGCATCCGGTCCAGTTGCTGGCGCTGCGCCCCGTCGAATTCCTGCAACGTGATCTTGTGCCCATTGACGCTGGCGACGTTGCCGCTGTTGTCGAAGAAGCCCCGGAATCCCTGAATACCGACCAGCCCCAAGCCAGGGACAATGAACAGCGCAAGGAACACCTGCATCAAACGCTTGTGGTTACGAATGAAATCCAGCATGGATTGCGAAAGGGCTCGTCGGAAAAACGTGGATTCTACCGCACTGACAGCGTAAAAATCGGGAAGGGTCAGTCGGCTTTCACCGCGGTAGGATGGAGAAATCGGCGAATCACCTCTACGGCCTCACTAAGTCATTGATCAGTCAGGATTTTCACTGCAAATTCGAGGTCATTTCGGGTATTCACTCAGAGCCTATTCCTGCAATTGCTGAAGCAGATAGAGACGCTGGTAGATACCCTGCTCGATCGCCATCAATTCCTCGTGCAATCCCGATTCGGCGATGCGGCCGTGATTGAGCACGATGATCCGGTCGGCGCTGCGGATGGTCGAGAGACGATGGGCGATCGAGATCAGCGTGACCTTGCCTCGCAGCGCTTCGAGTGCGCGTTGCACGACTTGCTCGGTTTCGCTGTCGATATGCGACGTCGCTTCGTCGAGCAGCAGGATGCGCGGCTTTCCGGCGAGCGCGCGCGCAATCGCAATCAATTGCTTCTGCCCGCTGGAGAGCCGCGTACCGCTCTCCCCCATATCCGTTTCGTAGCCGTTTTCGAGCGACATCAGCAGATCGTGCGCACTCGCCGCCCTGGCCGCTTCCTCGATTTCAAGCGTGGACAGCCCGCGTCCCATATCGATGTTCTCGCGTGCCGTCGCGGCGAGCAGGAAAGGGTCTTGCGGCACGAGGCCAACGCCGGCGCGAAACGCTTCGTCACCGATCTTCGACAACGGGTAGCGGTCGATCTCGATGCGCCCTTGCTGCTGTGTGTAGAAGCGCAATAGCAGCGACAGCAGGGTCGACTTGCCGCTGCCCGTATGCCCGACGATCCCATAGAACGCCCCCGCCGGAATATCGAGCGTGAGGTCGTGCAGAATCGTCTGGCCGGGGCTATAGCCGAAGCGCACCTGCGAGAAACTCACTGCGCCGCGCGTGATCAGCGCCTCGCCGTCAGGAGCGGTCCCGAGTGGTTCCATCAGGAGTGTATTCACGCGGGCCGCCGCGATAACGGCCTGCTGGAGCTGGCTGAACTGGAGCGTGATCTGGATCAGGGGATCGACTACGCGTGCGATGTAGCTGACGAACGCGTAGAGCACTCCGACCTCGATGCCGTTGAATTGCTGGACCCCGAACGAGTAGATCACGATGCCGAGAATCAGCACGTTCAGCAGGTCCAGCGCCGGGCGTAGCAGCCATGCGTTGGCGGACAGTTCGGCAAGGCGCGCGCGATAGTGAGTCTGGTTGGTCGTGTCAAAACGCTCGGCAAACCGCGTCTGCGCATTGCTCGCCTGCAGCACGCTCATGCCCGCGATCGACTCGGAAACCTGGGCGTTGATCTCGCTGCGCAACTCGCGCGTCCGTGCGACCGAAGGCGCACTCAGGCGTTGGTAGCCCCAAACGATCAGCACCATCGCCGGAAACAGCGTCAGCACGATCACCATCAGATGCCAGTCGAGCCAGGCCATGGCGAGCATCGCACCCGTCACGACGATGCAACTGTCGAGCATCACGAACAACACTTGCACGTACAGCGCCTTGACCGACTCGGTATCGTTGGTCACGCGGCTCACGAGCTGGCCGGTGATCGCCTTGTCGAAAAACGTCATCGGCAAACGGATCACATGGCTATAGACGTCTTCGCGCAGCCGCCTGACCGAACGCATCGCAACCCCTGCCAGACGCGCGAGCTGCAGATAGCGCAGGGTCGCGGCCAGGTAGCCGACCACGAGCGCGCCCGCCAGCAGACCCGCCATTTCCGGCCAGACCAGCCGGCGCGGCAGCAGGTAGCTGTCGATGAAGGTCTTGCCCAGCAGGGGCGACATCGCTTCGAGCAGCGCGGCGACCAACAGCCAGCAGGTCCCCTTGACGAGATGACGGCGCTCGGGCGCCGCAGCCGAGCGCAACAGCGCGACCGCGGCGCGACGTTCCGTGCGCGCGTCGGCGGACGACTGCCGCACCTTGTCGTCCTCGACCATCGTTTGCTCAGAGCTCATCGAGACTTGCCTCCAGTTGCTGATAGCGCCACTGGCTCGCGTACCAGCCATCGTGTTCGACGAGATCCAGATGGGTGCCGCGCTCGGTGATGCGACCTTGCTTCAGTACGGCGATATGGTCGGCATCGGCAACCGCCGACAGGCGATGGCTCACGATGATCACCGTGCGGCCGCGTCGTGCTTCGCGCAGGTGCTGGAGGATCTGCGCTTCGGTGTGCGTGTCGACGGCCGAGAGTGCGTCATCGAGCAGCAGCAGCGGTGCATCGGCCAGCAGTGCACGGGCGATGGCGATGCGCTGGCGCTGGCCGCCCGACAGGGCGACCCCCTTCTCGCCGACCGGCGTGTCGTAGCCGTGCGGCAGGCGCAGGATGTCTTCATGGACTGCCGCGAGGCGTGCGACACGTTCGACCTCGGCGCGGCTCGACTCGGGTTTCACAAGCGCGATATTGTCCGCAACCGAAGCCGAGAACAGGAACGGCTCCTGAGGCACCCAGGCAATGATGCCGCGCAGCGTCTGCAGCCGGTATTCCTCGATGCTGACGTCGTTCCAGACGATCTCGCCCTGCTGCAGGGGATACTGGCGCAACAACAGACGCAGCAAGGTGGACTTGCCCGAACCCGTCGGACCGACCAGTCCGATCGTCTGGCCGGGCGCGAGCGCGAGTGAGACATCGTCGATCGCCGGCGCCGTCTGGCCCGGATAGACGAAGCTCACATGGCGGTAGGCGAGTGCATCGGGCTTGATCGTGTCGAGTACGCCCTCGTCCTCCACGGATGGCGCCTCTTCAAGGATCGGACCGAGGCGTCCCCATGCGGCGCGCCCGCGCTCGAGCAGCGACAGCACCCAGCCCGCCGCGTACATGGGCCAGATCAACTGGGCGAGATACATGCCGAAACTCGTCATCGAGCCGATCGACAACTGATCGTGCCAGACAAGATAGCCGCCGAAACCGAGCGTGATCACCGTGGACGAAGTCAGCGCGAGAGCGACCACCGGCTCGAACGCGGCCTCCCAGCGCTGGGCACTCAGGCTGCTGCGCGCCGCATCTTCGGCAAGCTTGGCGAACTCGCGGCTGTTGCGCGCCTGGAGGCCGAGCGCGCGCACGGTGCGAACGCCGCTCAGGGTCTCCTGAACGTGATTGTTGAGCTGGCTGAAGCAGCCCAGCGAATCCTGCCAGGCATGATGGATGTGATTCGAGATGCGCCAGAAGCCGAACGCCATGAACGGGAAAGGCAGCAGCGCGGCAAGACCGAGGCGCCAGTCGACGCCCACGGTCATCATCCCCACGACGAGGATCAGCGTCGAGCCGCCGTCGAAGCCGGCGAGCAGCGCTTCGCCAGCCGTCATTTCGATGGCGTCGATATCGTTAGTGCCGCGCGCCATCAGGTCGCCCGTGCGGCGGCCATGATAGAAGCCCGGCCCCTGCTGCGCGAGCGTGCGATACAGACGCGTGCGCAGCGATGAGCCGAGGCGGTATGCCGCGGCATACAGGTTCAGGCGCCAACCCACGCGGAGAAAGTAGATGGCCACGCCCATGGCGATCACCAGCGC
The DNA here is from genome assembly GCF_902859895.1 of Pararobbsia alpina. Taxonomy (GTDB): domain Bacteria; phylum Pseudomonadota; class Gammaproteobacteria; order Burkholderiales; family Burkholderiaceae; genus Pararobbsia; species Pararobbsia alpina. The sequence goes on along the minus strand of NZ_CADIKM010000034.1, from coordinate 5,535 downwards.
GACCTGCGTGAGGAGGTCGGCACGGCTGAGACGATGGGCGACGAGCTGATCGATGATGTGACCGACGCGGCGCGGGATCAGCACGCTCAGTATCGCCACGCCCAGCAACATCACCGCCGACAACGAATAGGGTCGCCACTGCTGCCGAATGAATCCGGTCAGCAAGCGAGAGAGACTCATGGATAAATCAGCCTTGGTTGCGATTATTCACTGCACCTGTGCCCTGGGCACAGGTGCAGGTCGCGATGATATCCTGTTAGCGATATCTGTATCAGGTCAGAGGCTAGATCCGGACATGCCTAGCCGCCGGTTTCAGCCCTGACGATAGGGACCGTCATCACGCCACGGCTTGCCTTCGCCCGTCCCGGCAGGCGTGCCCGGTTCCTCGCCCTGCGTCCACCATTGCGCGAAGTAGACGTGTTCCTTCCAGCACACGGTTTCACCCCCTGAGTAGATCGTCGTCTGACTCCACAGCGGGTGGGGCAAGTCGGGGGCCGTCGGATCAACCGGGTCGATTGGATCAACCGGGTCAACCGGGCCATAGGGGCCGTCATCGCGCCACGGCTTGCCTTCGCCCGTGCCGGCCGGCGTGCCTGGTTCCTCGTTCTGCGTCCACCATTGTGCGAAGTACACGTGGCCCTTCCAGCACACGGTTTCGCCGCCCGTGTAGATGGTCGTCGCATCCCACTTCGGGTAGGGCAAATGAGGGGCGATTGGGTCAATCGGGTCAATCGGGTCAATCGGGTCAATTGGGTCAATTGGGTCAATTGGAAAGATCGGGTCGATCGGCGTGACATTGATCCCCTTGAAGTAGAACGGCTCCATGTCGATCGTCTGTTGCTTGATCGCGCATCCCAGGCCTTCGCGCGCGGCGTTGACCAGCACCGCGCCGTTCTGGTCGATGGTCCACGTGAACAGACCTCCCAAACCGTTCTTCACGACGTAGTCCCCCTTCGCCTTAACGGTTCGCGGTGTATCGAGCGACATGAACAGCTTGCTGTCCGGGTTGTACAGATAGTCTGCATCGGCAATCTCATCGGTGTAGACGCTAAAACCATTGCGCCCGCGTTGATTCTCGAGATCGAGATAGTTGGCGATGGTGTCGTACCACTCCGTGGTGCCGGATTCGAATGTGCCGGTCGTGGTACCCACGCCGGGCACATAGGTGCCGGCGAGCGGCGAGAGGCTGCTGATATCGGCATTGCGTGCATTGCGGCTGTACGATGCGTAACCGATAAAGACGCGGTTCATCGGCGTGCCGATTTCCCTCAGATAGCGAATCGCTGTATCGACGCTCCAGTTGCTGACATCGACGCCGTTCGGATGGAGATTCGTGTGATGCGCAAGCTCCGGCGACCAGGGGGTGCCGAAGAAATCGTAAGTCATCAGGTTGATGCCGTACATTCCGGCGGCCAGCATCGCGGGAATATCTGTCTTCCTGAGTGCGTCGACATTCGCCGAGGCGGCAATGCTGATGCGCACGTCGTCGCGCCCCGCCGCGACAAAAGCCTGCTTCAGGTCTCCAACAAGCAATACATAGTTGGCGGTATCCGCGTCGCTATACGTATTGCCCGTATTGCCGGGTGCCCCCGGATACTCCCAATCCAGGTCGATCTCATTGAACATCGGGAAGCGCTTGAACAGATCGATGACGCCGTTGCAGAACGTGGCTCGCTTTGTAGCATCCGCGGCAATGAAGTGGAATGCCTGACTCATGGTCCAGCCTCCAATGCTCATTGAAAGCCGTAGTGCGGGATTGCGCTCGTGAAGTTTGCGCAGGCCACCGAGGACGCCTTGCGCACTCTCCTGGTGAAACATCAGCATGACATCGTTAGTGACCCATTGGCTAAAGCCGCAATTCGTATAGGAGAGAACGTCGCCCCATGAATCGCAAAATGTCGGCTCATCGGTCTTGCGCTCGAAATCAATCGCCGCTTTGTCGATGGTGTCTTTCTCCTCACCGGCATCCCCGACAATACCAACAAAGCCCAAAATGATCTTGTCGTAAGCCTCGACGTCGAGTGTCATCATGTCGATCCCCCGTCCGCAATTGGTCGACGTAAAATCGCTTTCTGGCGGCAGCCGCGAATCATACTGCGACCAGTCCGTGTAGTATCCAAAGACCTGAAATTCGTTCTTTTCGTACTTGTTATACACCGGTCTCGCCACACGTCCCGATGTATAGCTCAACTCGCTTTCCGTCGATCGCGGGACGAACCCATTTTGTGCGTATTCCTGCTCACTGTATTGATCGACTTGGACCAGGCTATCGGTTTTCACCACGCTCATGTTTTTCGACTCCATTCAGTTAAGTAGCCAGGACTCTGGCTGCCTGCATGTTCGAGCCTTACCCTCCGAAAAACGCGTGATTAATGATTGATCATCACAGTTCCTTCTGAAAAATATCGCACACCCAATTGTCACGTGCCTTGCCGACTGGCATTGCAGCCGACGTAGTCACACAACGGTACAAACTAAACCGTCTTCTTCAGGACAAACACACCCTCCAAGGGGCTGTAAATCACCACTTCCTTATCGGATTGAAAGAGGATTTCGAACCTCCAGTGAGCCGTGGACGAACCTTTGCTAACCGGCACACCACCGGAGAAACGCGTGAAATTTTGTTCAAGCAAATCGACACGGCGCCGGCCAATCCGAATCTCACCTTTCGAACACATGCGCTCGCTTTCGTCAGCCGCCTCCGCACAGATCACATAGGTATTCTCCGAAATATTGATCCGATATCGATCGGAGTAATTCCGCCGACCTTTGTTTTCAATACTGGCCAACAACGAAAGTGTTGCACCGGTCTGACATTGACGACCCTCGACGAACACCCCGACCAGCAATCCGCACAAGACGGAAGCCGCGCACGCGCTTGCCAGACGCTTCCACCCGAGAATCTTCACTATTTACTCTCCAAATCGATAACTTTGGTTTTTCCGCCATGCTTGCCAAGGGTGGCGATGTAGACAACTTCGCCGCATCTCGCGGCAAAGATATCGGTTGCTGAAGAATCGATACTGTCTTCGAGTGCGCTCAAAATCCACTCAGGCTGAAGTGATAGTGAATCAACGATATGAAGAGTGACGCGCACGCCTTTTATCGAATTTTTCTTCTCAACCATCCTGGAAGCGTGACGGTCGAACATCAGTTCGCTACAAAAATAGGAAAGCGCGGCCGAGAAAAGCGAAACGAGCAGTATCGCAAGGAGCACGCCGTGCCCCCGAAACTTGACCGGCGTCGTGCTGCCGGGTTGAACGAACTTATACCCATTTCGACCGCAGGTAATAATAGATTTATCGGTTCCAGTCGGCCGCAAGGAGCGCCTGAGTTTAGATACCAGCTGGGTGAGATTGGTCGAATCATTCCAGCCCGCTCGCTCAGGCCACACGAGACTGAGCAACTCATCCTTACTACGAATTTGACCCGCACTCCCCATCAAAATATCGAGCAGGATTCTTTCTTTGGCGCTTATGGTCACCTCAACTCCCATTCCCACCACTTTGCCGGTCTCCGCATCGAACTCCACCTCTCACATATAACTCCCTAAGATGATCTTTCACCACGGATGAGAGTATCAGGGTCATTGAGAAAATCAAACATCGGACCTGGCAACAAACGATATAGATGAATTAAATAGCATCGATCCGAGTAAATTTCAGGAATACAATAAATGAGAAACCATGAACTCTCATGATTTACTCGAAATCACCCGACAGAACCGTTGAATGGAACTGGTCGAACGCATCCAGCCGTCTCGCCACATTCAAAGTAAGCGTGCATTTAGGGCGCTGTCCGTGAAGTTCAACGCTTCCACTTGATGATTGGCGAAAGCATGCTGAAGCACGGGCGTTGGTTCACACTGTCGATGCTTCGGCGCGGCAGCACGCAGGTGTGTGCGTGCCGATGACCAGGTGTGCTGTGTGCTGTGTGCTGTGTGCTGTGTGCTGTGTGCTGTGTGCTGTGTGCTGTGTGCTGTGTGCTGTGTGCTGTGTGCTGTGTGCTGTGTGCTGTGTGCTGTGTGCCGTGTGCCGTGTGCCGTGTGCCGTGTGCCGTGTGCCGTGTGCAGGCAATCATCGCCGATGACGGGGCATTGACGAGCGACTCACTTCGTCTTTCGCGCGGATCGGAGGCAAGGAGCGGGGACTACACGGAATGCGCTCGATCCCTGGGCCAATCGATCGCGATCGGGCGGCTAAGGTTGGGCAGGGACATTTTGTAGACGACTCTGAAGGATGCGAGAGCCAGAAAGACAAAAACCCCGTAAGCCGTATGACTTACAGGGTTCCTTGCTTTTATTGGCGGAGTGGACGGGACTCGAACCCGCGACCCCCGGCGTGACAGGCCGGTATTCTAACCAACTGAACTACCACTCCTCGAAAGCTGGACCTGTCGACATCGTGAGCGGCCAAGAGCCGCCACATCATCAAACGAGGAGACAGAACTGGTGGGCGCTGAGAGGCTCGAACTCCCGACCTAAGCCTTGTAAGGGCTCCGCTCTACCAACTGAGCTAAGCGCCCGTTCCGTCGCTCCGGCAGCAGACATCGCTGCCGTAGAGCGCGCTAGTTTAGCGCATCCTTCAGCGCTTTGCCAGGGCGAAACTTCGGCACCTTTGCGGCCTCGATCTTGATGGTTTCACCCGTGCGCGGGTTGCGGCCCGCGCGCGCGGTGCGCTTGCCCACAGCGAATGTACCAAAGCCCACGAGCGTCACCGTGCCTCCCTTCGTGAGCGTATTCGTCACGCCACCGATCACGGCATCCAGCGCACGCCCTGCTGCGGCCTTCGAAATGTCGGCCTGCGATGCAATATGATCGATCAACTCTGTTTTATTCATTCTTGAAGCCCTCTCAATTTATTTAAATGGGCGGTTCGCTTATACGGCGCATTGGTCCCGGTGCGCCTCGTCTGACTCGACCGGTTTGCCGGCGGAACCAATTAGACAAGCCACAAACCCCTGATGTCAAGCGAGTTTGCATCGCGTCTGCGCGTAGTCACACATTAAGGCCGATTTTTATTACGCTTTTTTTCGTCATGACTTGACCACCTTTTTTGACCAGTGACGCAACCCGATTGTGCCTACTCCAATCTCAAGATTGAATATAAAAAAACCCGCGCCTGAGCGCGGGTTTCTTCAAACGGTAATACTCTGCTGAGTCAGTGCTTAATGATTTCCGAGGTCGCGGCGGCCGGATCTGCAACCGGCGCGGCCTTGGCTTCTTCCTTCACATCCTCATCCGGCAGCCCTTCGGGCGTACGTTCGAGCGCGAGTTCGAGAACCCTGTCGATCCAGCGGACCGGCATGATTTCCATCGCATTCTTCACGTTGTCGGGCATCTCGGCGAGATCCTTCACATTCTCTTCCGGAATCAACACCAACTTGATCCCGCCACGATGAGCGGCCAACAGCTTTTCCTTGAGTCCGCCGATCGGCAGCACTTCGCCGCGCAGCGTGATCTCGCCGGTCATCGCCACGTCCGCACGCACCGGAATATTGGTCAATGCGGAAACCAGCGCCGTCGTCATCGCGATG
>NZ_CADIKM010000033.1 GCF_902859895.1 Pararobbsia alpina | reverse complement strand
CGGTTCTTCAACACTGCGTGAGCGGTAACCCGTTAGAGACAAAACTTTCAACCTTAAAAACACGACATTTCTATGTAGCCCCACCCCCGACATTTAAGAATGGCCTCGACAAAAGCTCCACAAGATGCATCGACATTCGTGCGTATCTGTAGCAGATGCTTGTGCTTCTCGCGCTGAACTGATGTCGAAAGGTAACTCGAAGTCTGACTTTCTCCGGTTTGCAATCTAACGCTTACCAGGCTTCTGGTCCGAGGATGGCAAAAGCCGCGAGACCGAGAGCTGCCTACCGAGCAGATTGACATTCGACGGCCTGGTCCCCGCAGGCCAACCTGACGAACCGTCGAACGAGGCACCGATTCAGAAGTTCATGTGGTGGGATTCAATGCCCGCTTCTGTCGCACGCCAGCGGCTCGTCATGCTGGGACTGAGCGTTATGCTCATGAACGGGCTCGAGACAGGCTGTTACCTCCGCGCCGAGGAAAAACACCGCTGCTGAGAAATACAGCCACATCATGAGTACAGCGAGCGACCCGGCCGCTCCGAACGACCCTGCCGTCCCCGCGTGGGCAAGATAAAGACCGAACAGATGCCTGCCGACGGAAAACAAAATCGCTGATACCAACCCGCCAATCAGCGCATGGCGCAGGCCAACCCTGACGTCGGGCAACCATTTGATGAGCGCGCCAAAGCCGGCGGTCATCACCACCAGTCCAAAAATCAACTGAGCAACGGCCGCGACAACCGTCAACGTAATGCTGCCCAAAACCGCGTGCCCCACTGTCTGTATCGCGGCGTCGAGGACTAGCGAGACGACGAGCAGGAAACCGAAGCCCATAACCAGCCCGAACGAAATCACGCGGGCGCGCAAGAGCAGTGCTAGACCGGAAATACCCTTCGGCGATTTGACCTTGAATACAGTATCCAGCGCGGTGTTTAACGAGGAGAAGGTGGCTGACGCACCGACCACCAAGAGCACGAGTGACAGCGAAGCGGCGATGCCGCTACCACTCGCTCGATGAGCGTGCTCAACGATAGCTTGCATGGCGCCCGCCGCTTCCGGACCGGTAATGTCCTTTATTTGCCCAAAAAGCCGACCCTGGGCAGCGTCCGCTCCAAAGAACCAGCTTGCAACCGCGAGGACGATGAGGAGTGTCGGAGCAAGAGAAAAGGCGGAGTAGAAGGCAATGCTGGCACCAAGCGTGGTGCACCGGTCATCTAGGAAGCCCGTAACTGCCCCGCGTGCAACGGGCATGAAACCTCGCTGGGCTGAAAAACCACGAGAGGCGCGTTCCGAGCTATCCATTTCGGCTCCTTCATCCAGAGTTAGGACCGAAAGCGCAGGCACATTCCCGAGATGGGCAGCGCGAGGTCGCACCGCGCTGTCGTTTGTTTGAACTGGCAACGGCATGTTCGGTAGTGCATGCGACCATGCTGCGCCTGAAGCTTTGTCGATCTTCCGCCCGCAAGACGCGCTCAGGCTTTAAGCCCCTCGGGTACTTTGCCGCCATTTTCCGCAAGCTTTTGCATGACCTGACGATGCAACCAGACGTTCATGGCGGCAGAATCTTCCGTGTTTCCGGTGTAGTGAAGTTCGGCGGCCAGCTGCTTGCGTGCATCCAAACTACTGTCCAGCTTGAGAAGCTTGAGGAGGTCGACAATGGATGTGCGCCAGTTCAGCTGTTGGCTGTTACCTTCCTGCATACGGGTAAGAACTGCTTCGACGTCGACCGTCGGCATCGGCGTGGCCGACGGCTGTGAAGGCTGCGCCGCAGCGGTGGATGGCGTCGACGGGGTGTTAGCTGGCGCTGCTGAGGGTGTTGACGTGGCGGCCGCTACCGGAGCAGCTGTGGAGGCTGAGGCTGCAGTGGCAGGATGGTCGTGAGGAAAAATCTTGTTCAAGATAGTTGAGAAGATACTCATTTTTCACTCCTAAGTATAAGGCCCCTTGCTCGGGCGCAATGGGCATGCCTGGCAATCCGTCGTACCGTTGTTTCGCGCGCTTGTAGCGCGAGGAGCACCCTGTGTTCAGCGTGACGAACCGATAGTTTTTAAAGGGCTGATTTTGCAGCGCAATCGATGTCGGCTCCCCTCTCCCGCTACACGACACTTTCGCTTCATCACTGGCGCACTTTTCTTGCAGTCGCACATGGTTGAGCCCGCACCGGCGAGCGCTTTCCGAGCATGCATTCCGCTTTTCGGTTTCCTGTTTAGCTGACGCCGCTTTGCGCGACTTGGTCGCGACCGCGCAGGCGTGGGCATTATTTTTGCGCGGCTACGAGGGGAATGGGGCGGAGTCGCTCGGGGGCGACACCGCTTTCCGAAAGCAGCATGGCCACGGGACGTCCGAACGTACGGGGGAAATCATGATAAGGATATTTGTCATACTGGCTTTAGGGGCCGGCCTCGCGGGCTGTGTTGCCCCCCAGCCGGACGGTTATGGCTACGGTGATCCCGGGTACAGATATGGTCCCGGCTATTACGCGCCGCGCACCGGTATTGGCATCGGCGTTGGCGGCGGCAGCATAGGCGGCGGTGTCGGTGCCGGTGTCGGCGTCGGTTTCTGAACCACCGCACCGGATACCGATTCGGCACGCCTCCCACCGATATTGTCACTAGCGGGGATGAGGTATCCAAAACAAAAATCCGTCGCCTACATTCAGGTGTCGGTTTGGACTCCCCTCTGCCTTATTGGCTGGAAATTTGCGCGCTTTCCCTTGAGGTTGGATCCACTGGTGGGCGATATGCGCCCCTGAGCCTGTTGATGTCGCTCGAGACGCGAATGTTTCCCCTATTGCACCGATTCGATCCGGGTTGCCTCGACGATGGTAGTGGATGACGCACGAGAGCAGACGACGGTGGACCAGTCGACGGCAGATACGCGAGACTGGGAAGCTTCTAGCCGACATCTTGTCGGCCCTTGCGTCCTTCCCAGATCAGACTCGCGTCGCCCGTCTGAGCAAAGCCCGCGTCATCATTTCTTCTTTACGACGCTGATCTGTCCATCGGACTCGAGGTACATTCGTTCCACCTCTTCGAGTGAGCTCGCTCCATTCTCTCTTAGCTTGGCCTCGAGCTCCTCATCGGTAATCGCCTCCCGGCGCATACTATCGTGCACCTTTCTTCCATGCGAAACCAGGAGCACTTTTTTGGCATTCGCGAACCGGTTGAACGCCGGCCAATGAAAGGCGGCTGCGTCAATAAGACGGTTCCACGCTATGAGGGTGGCAACTAATAGCCCGGCGTCAGCAAGACTATCGCCGTCGCCGGCCATTCCATTCTGTGCGGCGTCTGCGACGATGACGATAATAAGCAGATCGGCGATGCCAACGGAACCGATGTCCCGCCTTGCGACGAAGCGAAAAAGCAGAAAGAGCAGCCAGTACATAAACGTACCGCGCAGGATGATCTCGAGCGGCGATATGCCAAACGAGAAGAGTTCCTGCCAATATAGTGAGTCCATGGCCGTCTCCTGGTTTTGGCGGACGCGCGGCGCGAAGCACATCACTTGCTCGTGACCGTGGCTTGCCGCACCGACGGCTGGTTCACGCCATCAATATTGCATATGCGTGTTCCAGCAAGTTCTGCACCAAGACCGGAAGTCCAAAGGCTGCACTGTTCGCCCCCCAGGATTCTGATGCGCGAAGACAGTAGTATTGATACCGAATACCTCGGCACAACAGCATGGGCGGGCGCGATCCTCGGCATGCACCACGCACCTGCGCTTTACCGCTGCATAGGTTCACGATCCTTCAGCTACGGTCTATCGACAACGCAGGTACGTACCGGGGCCTTCTACAGCTCAAGCCGGTATGCGTACGCAGTATACGTGCGTGGTATTCCGGCTCGCGACGCGCGCGAAAGGCTATCCTGACACGCTGGGCTATGGCCCGCAGTTCGAGGCGGTCGTGCGCGCCTGGCGTCCCGAGCTCCTTATAGAGTACGGAAGTTCCCGCTGCCGCGTTTCCTTCGATGTCGCCCAAGTCAGCGCTGCAGCGAAGGCCGGCGGTGGCCGGCAAACACCACGCGTTGCAATTGGCTTTGCCCTATTGCCCGCATGACCGCGCAAAACTGCAAGCGACGGTGCTGCTGTTCTAGCCGCTTCGGGAGAGCGCCGCACCGAGTTCAAATGATCGGTTTGCCACCGGTCACCGCGATGGTCGCGCCAGAAACATAACTCGCTTCGTCGGAGGCGAGCATCACGTACGCGGCAGCGAGTTCGGCCGGCTGGCCGGGGCGCTTCATTGGCACCTGCAAGCCGAAATTTTTGACTTTCTCGGGTGGCATTGTCGAGGGGATAAGCGGCGTCCAGATCGGGCCTGGCGCCACGCAGTTCACGCGAATGCCCCTTTCTGCAAGCAGTTGCGCGAGACCGCCGGTGAAATTCTGAATTGCGCCTTTGGTCGTCGCATATGCGATCAGGCCAGGATTAGGCGCGTCGGCGTTAATCGATGTCGTATTCACGATCGCGCCGCCCGCCTTCATGTGCTTCAGCGCCGCCTTCGTAATGCGGAACATCGCACCGATATTGGTCGAAAACGTCTTGTCCCACTCGTCGTCGCTGATGTCTTCAAGACTGTCGTAACTCATCTGGTACGCCGCGTTGTTGACGAGCACGTCTATGCGCCCGAACGTCTCGATCGTGTTTGCCACCAGATCGCGGCAGTGCGTGGGGTCAGTGATGTCGCCAGCTAAGAGCAGCGCGCGGCGCCCCGCTTTCTCGACCCAACGCGCAGTTTCCATGGCATCGTTCTCCTCATCGAGATACGAGATGGCGACGTCCGCTCCCTCGCGCGCGTACGCGATTGCCACGGCGCGGCCAATCCCGCTGTCCGCGCCCGTGATCAGTGCGACCTTGCCGGCGAGACGCCCGCTGCCCATGTAGGTGTTCTCGCCGTGATCGGGTTGGGGGTCCATTGGCTCGGTGAGGCCGGGCTGTCTGTTCTGCTGTTGCTCGGAGAACGGCGGCGCAGGATAGGTGCCTTGGGTCATGGCGATTTCCTCGCGTGAATGGATTGGATACGCATCTACCAGCAAGCGACGGGCCTATCACGCCCGCAGGGTTTGGCCCCCTGAAAGCGGAGATACTCGCATTTGATGGCGGGCCAAATGTAAACGTGTGTATCGAGAAGCAGGCGCATGGACGGTCCTCCAATGACGCAGACCCTAAGGCAGTGGCGCATCGAGCAACGAGCGGTTTATCCGATTTACCGACGCCGACAAGGTTGAGACAGCAGATGGCATCCCCGTCCTTGGATCCATCCCATCGCTTAGTCGACGCTCACAATCTTGTCTTTCCCCGTGGGGAGCTCAAGCGGCGACTCCGCGTATGTCGGACGCGGGTGCCAGCAACAGGCCTGGTTGATCGGACCGGCCGGCACAATTCGCCGTGCGGCCGACTACAGAGGAAGCGCAAACTGGCCGAAGAACCGAACAATCGCCTGGGTCGCATGCGGACCTCGAACGTCGGTATGGCTACCAGCAGGGTGGCCTCCAGACCACGCATGACCGGGCCCGTGCACGAGCCACTGCTCGCCGGTTGGAACGCCTTCATGATCGCGAAAGACGCGTCGCGTATAGGCGTGGCCGTTCTCTGGGTTACCAGTGTGGGTCGACGCAGGCGGCTGCGTCTCGGGCGCGCTAGGCAGCTGCTGACTCATTGCGATGATCTGGTCGCTATTACGCGGATGCACGGTGTCGTCAGCATCGCCGTGAAAGACGATCAGAGGCACTGCGCGAGGTCGAACCCCATCGGTCAGCGTTTCGGGCAGGCGGGCCTTGACCATGCCGTCTTTCATCGCGCTGAGTGCCGAAAGGGGCTCGTCGGCGACCCCGAAGGCCACGCCCGAATGAATCGCGCCGGCTGCATAGAGGTCCGGATGTGTCACCGCGAGATTGACTGCCATGGCACCGCCGGCCGACATACCCGCGATATAGACTCGAGTTCGATCGACGTTGCAGGCCGCCATGACTTCACGCGTGAGGGCCGCGAGCATCGCCGTTTCGCCCGATCCGCGCATCTGGTCCGCGGGACGAAACCAGTTCCAGCACCTGAGCGGATTGGCACTTTCCGACTGCAACGGATAGACGACGATATAGCCCTTCGCTTCGGCGGCGGCGTTCATTTCGGTTCCTGCCGCGAAGTCGTCTGGGTCCTGTTGCGCGCCGTGTAGCATGACGATCATCGGTAGCGGCTCGCCAGTGTAGCCGCCTGGAACATAGAGTTTGAAGAGGTGCGTATCCTCCCCGTGCTCGAAGTGGCTGCTCAACCATCGAGGACCATCGGCGTCCGGCAAGAGCCGCTCGACAGTGAACTCATCCGCGCGCAATTGCACATCCGAGGCATCGCTGTCGTGGGGGGGCGCCTCCTTACGTACCGGCCGCAGTCGCACTTTCAGCGCGGGGCTGGCAACGGTCGTCTGTGGGTCGATAAAGAACGGCGCCACGAGCCGTAAAGGTCCAAGCATCAAAAGCGACCAGAATGTGTCGTTCGACGACTCGAGCGGATCGAAAGGGTTCATCGGTTTTCCTTAGGCGCGTCGGAGCGCAATAAAAAAACCGCCTGAGGCGGGCCCCGAAAACAATGGTGATGCACACAAAGGCGAGACGTTCATAATTGACGCTTCGGGCCGGCTTTGACAGATCTTGGCGCTGCCTCGGATGCCGCTCCTTCGGCAGTCGAAGCGCTTGCGTTGGTCGTCCTCTGAGAAGTTGCCCCGCTCGCTTCAAGTGCGCTCTCAGCCGTTTCGCTGGCAGCATCCGTCGTTTCGCTGGCAGCATCCGTCGATGCTGCGATAAGGCTCGAGACACGCTCGACCGGTTCCTGCAACGCCGACTGGCTCTGGCGTAGCGCCGATTCGAGTACGCTCTTCATGTCGATGCCGTACTGCTCGTAATAGCTGCGTGTCTCATTCAGGATATCGATTTCCGTCGCGCGGATGATTGACAGAAAATGCCGCGTATAGGCCGCCGCTTTCTCCGGAAGTTCGGCCGACAGGGTCGACTGCCAGCCCAGAAACTCGACGGGTTTCGCGCCAGAGCCTGCCTTCAAAATCGAGGTATTTTCTTCATACACCGTCCTGAGTGTCTGCACATTCAACTCGGTGAGTTGCTGGAGGCCGTTCATATATCGATTCGTCACGTTCATATATGTCTGGAAATTCGATCCTAAACCCGAGGAAGCCTGCTGAGAAAAATAAGGGAACATTTACCACTCCTAAAAATGTTTGTGCCGTGGCCAGGTAATTTCAGAACCCGAACGATGCACTTGCTGCGATGCAGCATGAAACCATCATACGGCAGTTTCCGGGATCGTCAAGCGCATTTTCAAAGTGTTTTGGATAACGAATTAGCGAAAAGTCCAGTGGGGCAAGAAGCCAATCATTCCATCAATACAATCGCGCTCCCGCAATGCTTCAATGTGAACTCGTGGAGCGCTTTCCGCACGCTGGAGCTATCAGCAGATGCGTGAATTGGGATTGAGTACAGCAGTTGCTCTAAGCATCATGCGGTCTAACTTATCAAGAAAGGGATTATGAAGACGGACAGCAAAATCACCTGTGCACTCGGCGCAGGAGCACTGGCTATCATGCTTGCCACTGCCCCGCTCGGTGCGTCCGCGCAAAACAACACTGGGGGCACGGCCAACGCATCGGGCACCATGTCTTCGGATAGTGGAGACACCGGAGCGATGCAGAAGAAGTTGTCGCCGGCGATGGGCAATAAGACGGCCAATCCCAATGATCCGAACACCGGCAATATCGGAAACGCGGGGGGTAGCGGCAAGGGCGGCGCCAACTCCGGCGGCGGGACCGGTGGGACTGGTGGCGGCGCGGGCGGGGCCGGGGGCGGTACAGGCGGGGTCGGTGGCGGCAAGTAAGGCTGCTTGATATCGGGTACCTCGGAGTAACACATCGAGGACCCCTTACTACAGGCTGTGTTATCAGAACGATCGTCAGGTTGGGCGAATTGCCGCGCACATGCTCGGCGAGATTGATGCCAGTCGCGCTGTTGGGCATATGTATGTCCGACGGTATCAGAGCGAAGAGATCGCCTTCGGCCCGCAGCTGCAGCGCCTTGTGCGCGCATCGACGGCATGTGTGACATCGCAGTCTATGAGATCACGGGCTTTCGCCAAGCGTCCCTTTCGCGCGGCGGTCTACTCGCTGCGCGAGCGGTGCCCTTCTATCCGTCCGCGACTAAGTCGATCGCATCTGAACGATCTTCCGTCGAAATGCGAGCGATCATCGACAAGCTGCGCGCGATGGGACCTGAGAATGCCGCGTACGACGAGCTATTTCTGCAACTGATGCGAGAAGTCATGCATCACGTCGCCGACGAGGAAACGGTGCTGCTACCTGCGGCCGAGCGCGCGCTAGAGCACGAGCTTCGTCCGCTGGGCGCGAAGATGACACGGCGCAGGCTTCAGCTATTGGGCCAACGCCCGCGGGAAATCGCTTTAAACACGGCGGGCACGTTACCGCTCGCAACGTTTTAATCGGATCGATGCTGCTGTACGGCGTCACGCATTGCCTACCGAAGTCGCGCAGATAGCGGCAGCCCCCGATTGATCACATGCCACCCAGCTTGGGCCCTGGCTTGGCTTGTCATGCGCGGACGCTCATCCTGGCGGCATCAACGCCGCCCGCCCCAGCAAGGGTTCACCACGAACAAGAGCCGTCGCTATGCCACTCATGTCAGATTGTTGTGCATTTAGGAGCCTTGCCAGTGTTATGGGGAGGAGAACCTGCATCTCGGCAAATAGACTTTTCGATTTTGAGCCCAATTTTTGTAGGCAGGGTTTGTGGGCGAATCGAAGATTCGTTAGGATTGGAGGTGACGCAACCTCAGTATATAAAATAACTAGTTTATGAAATTCGACGCTTCACCTTGGCACACGAACCCCGCTCGAGCCTTCAGGGTGTGGCAAGAGCACGAGGCTGCCGGCGCCGATCGAAGACCCTTTGCTGAGCGTTCGATCATCCAGCATTGCGCCATGTTCGATCGGTTCGCCCGCTATCTTGTCGAGCATGGAGTATCGCTGACCACGTTCGGCAACGATCACGTTGACTCCTTTCTGGCCCCGGGCGGGGGCTTCGCCGAAGACACGACGACGCGCATCCGGTACGCGAAACTGATCGACCGTCTGTGCCGTCATCTCGTAGACCTCGGCATCCGATCTGATAATCCGGGGTTTGACCTCTTGCGTCGTCTGCAGTGGCCAGACGAACCTGAGCCGGTATTCTTGCGGGAAGATGCCGACGCTCGCCTTCAGCTATCCATTCAGCCGGGAGTCACGGACGACGTCCGTCAGGTACGCAACAAGGCCGTTGTCGCCTTTCTGCTTGGCACCGGTGTTACAGCGACCGAGTTTCTGAGGGTGGCAACCGCAGATGTGAGGCTAGTAAGTTCACAACCCTATGTGACCGTGATCGCTCACGGCCCGCGACCGATGAGGACGGTCCAGATCGAACCGTTCGCTCTTCCGACCCTCGAGACATGGCTTCAAGTTCGAAGTGCAATCAACACCGACAGCCCCCTGCTCTTTCCAAACAAAAGCGGCAAACCTTATACCGTCGCCATGGTTGGCAATATCGTCCGCGACGCGTTGCTTGCTATCCACGTCCAAGCGGAAGAGATGAGTCCGCGCCTTCTGCGCAATACGGACTGCCGCCGGCGACTGCTGGCAGACTGCCCTCCCGACGAAGTGAGCTACCGGCTTGGTCTCGTATCATCGCGCACGGTCGAGCGGATGATTGCAACGCTTAAGGCCCGCCCTCATGACTCGTAGACCGCATTGATACTGCCAATCCTGTGCCACCTCTCGCCAACTGTGCGGCCTCGACCGCCGATCGCTTGCGGGTGAATCAACAGGCACAACCGATCCTTGGGAAATCAGTGTCGGCGAGCGAAGGGTCGCATGTCGGCCAAGTATGATCGGAGCCTGTGTGTCCGGAGCGCATCAACGTGCTGGATGACCAAGCTGAATTGCGGAACATGCACCGGCTGCTCGGTGACGTATCAGGCCTTTGTTCCTCGCCGCACCGAACGGTATCTTGTCGAGCAGTCCGCCATAGACCCCGGGCACCGATAACACGCCCGCGGGGCGGCACACTAAATCATCTCCCGCAGCGACCTGCGTAACGCATCATGAGCGCTATTTGCCACAAGGCAGATGTACAGAGAACACCGTTTCCGTCTCGTCGGATCGCGCGTCGATCTCGCTCCCATGGGCCTTGGCAATCTCGCGCGCGATATATAGTCCGAGCCCCAGGCTGCTGACGGAATCTCTGCCTTGATGGTACGGGCCACGCTGGAGTGGATCAAAGACGCGGTTGAGCGTCGAGCGATCGATGACGGCGCCAGCGTTCCTCACCTCCAGGAGGACTTCCGTGTCGCTACCGGTCGCTGTCACACGTACCGGCGCGTCTTGCGCTCGCGCTCCGTACTTAATCGCATTCAGAACCAGATTGCCAAGCAACTGCTGTAGACGTCGGCCATCCCAAACACTTTGCAGTTACCGGTCACGTCCAGATAGACCTGACGGTCCGGATGCACTACTCGCAACGGGTCCAGCTCATCGGCAAACAGCTGGACTAGGTCGATACTAGTCGGAGCGACGCTCCAAGAAAGTTCGACTTCGGGCGCTTCGCTTAGATCACAGTCACCATCTGTGGCTCAAGGTTGAGACTGGCCGCAGAGGTGCCGCTAGAACAGGACCAACGGTGGCACCGCCGGACGGCTCGCTCGCGAAGGGCCTTTTGACCATTGGATCCATCTTGTGATCCGCGCAGTGGTCTCAGCACTGAGTAGCGGGCCGACGGAGGCCGGACGCCTGTTGCGTCCTCGCGCGCCTGAGTTCTTCGACTCGCAGGAGGCGCGGGCACATGGCTTGCTTGTCGTCTGAGAGGACGCGCACCCAGCGGGCCCTCCAGCACGCCTTGAGAGGAATATGCCGTGAACGCAACACTTGCCTCCAGGCGGCCTGCCGAATTCCGCGAACCGGCGCGGGTTCCACCTGAAGCGGCCCATGCCGCACTGACGGGCAGCCTGTCCGCCCTGCCGGCGCACAGTACGGCGCCATCGACCGAAAACTCGCCGCGACAACACGGCACGGACACGCCCGTCAAACCCGTATTTACCGAGCCTGTCACGCAACTTGGCGGCGTCCTCGCGAATCTTGCCTTCGAACGCGACGATCCGGCCTCGGTCGGCAACGCATTGGCCACGCTGGTCGACGGTGGACTCGACTGTCTGCCGCTGCCCGGCCAGGGACGTACGCTCGAGCGCTGGCGTCTGCTTGCCGCGGTCGCCGAGCGCGATCTCGGACTCGTCAAACTGTTCGAAGGCCACACTGACGCGCTCGCGATCCTCACCGAACTGCGCGCAGTCTCGCCACCGTCCGGCAGCCGCTGGGGCGTCTGGGCGGCGGAAGCCCCCGACATGCGCGTGCGTATCGAGGCGCGCGACGGTCCCGCTGGCGGCGCCCCAAGCCTGGAGCCCGGCGAGGTTGACTTGTTCGGCACCAAGGGCTGGTGCTCGGGCGCGGTCTCGCTCACGCACGCACTCGTCACTTGTCGCGACCGCGCGGCGCGCCCGCAACTCGTCGCGGTCGCGCTTGACCAGCCCGGCGTCCGGATGTCGACGCGCAACTGGCATGCAGTCGGCATGGCCTCGACCGCGAGCGCCGAGGTCCACTTCGAACGTGTGCGTGGTCATCTGGTCGGCACACCCGGCGCCTACGTGTCGAGACCGGGGTTCTGGCACGGCGGCGCGGGTATCGCGGCCTGTTGGTTCGGCGCGGCGCGCATGCTTGCGCGCCACCTGCAAGCGGCCGCCAAGGAGAAGCGCGACGGGCATCGGGCCGCCCATCTCGGTGCGGTGGACGTCGCGCTCGACGGCGCCGCCGCCGTGCTGCGCGAGACCGCCGCATGGATCGACCGCACCCCGCGCGCGGATCCGATCCGGCACGCGCTGCGCGCGCGTCTGCACGTCGAACAGGCGACCAGCACGATCCTCGACCACGCGTGCCGCGCGCTCGGCGCAGGCCCCCTCTGCCGTAACGAAGCTTTCGCGCATTGCGTCGCGAACCTGCCGGTCTTCCTACGGCAGAGCCACGCGGAACGCGATCTCGCCGCGCTCGGCGACCTGCTCACACAACGGGAATCGGCCACGCTCGGATGGACACTCTGAACTCGCACATCCTCCCGGAACGCGACACGCCACAAGCCAAGTGGCAGGCCTGGGAAAGACTCGCCGCGTTGCCGGTAATCGCCCCAAGCCAGGTCGTAACGCCCGGTTCACGCGAGCCGCACTTATGAACGCCGGCCCCCAGCATTTCGATGCGCTGTTCGCGGCCAGCGATGACCCGTGGCGATTCCGTTCGTGCTGGTACGAACAGCGCAAACGGGTGCTGACGCTCGCGATGCTGACTCACTCGCGTTACCGGCGCGCGTTTGAGCCCGGCTGCGCGAATGGCGAACTCAGCGCCGAACTTGCGCTGCGCTGCGATTCGCTCCTCTCTTGGGACCTGAGCGAACGAGCCGTCGCGCTCGCGCGGCACCGGCTTACCGCGCATGGGCACGTGACAGTCGAACAAGGGGTGGTGCCCGACGAATGGCCGTCGGGTCGTTTCGACCTGATCGTCGTGTCGGAGATGGCGTACTACCTTTCGCCGGCCGATCAGGAAGTCCTTGCACGCCGTGCCGCCGATAGTCTCGAATATCGCGGCATCCTGCTCGCCTGCCATTGGCGGCGTCCGCTCGAGGATGGCACGACGCAGGGCGCTCCCTTGCATGCGGCGCTGCTGGCGGCCGGTGCATAGATCGGTGTAGAAATAGCGTCCCTGGATCTCAGGTACTGCGGCGCCTCGATATACATAGCCCCCGAGGATTGCGCAGCCTCCGCTTGCGTGGGTGTATTCGAAGACAGGGGGCGTCAGAGCCGTCGTATCGCAGGTGGCCGCGCCGACGCAAAACGTACCTTCGATTCTGTCCCAGCCATAATTCAGCCCGCCGCTTGTCGCCGGGGCGACGTTGACCTCCTCGCGCTCGGACTCGCCGACGTCCGCGATGTAGATCTGCCCCGTGATATCGAAGGAGAATCGCCACGGATTTCGCAGGCCGACTGCCCAGATCTCTGGCCGGCCGCCTGCGCCTGTAGCAAACGGGTTGCCAGAAGGTATCGCGTAGCCGTTGCCCCCCACGTCAATCCTCAGCATCTTTCCGAGTAAAGATGCTTTGTTCTGCGCATTACCGGCGGGATCATTCGAGCCACCACCGTCGCCGGGTGCCAGGTACAGCATGCCGTCTGGCCCAAAGGCTAGCTGGCCGCCGTTGTGATTCGATGCTCCTGGGTGCGGAACTGTCAGGAGCACCGTGCCGCTCGGATTGGCCACGTCAGGGTTGGCGGAAGAGACTTGGAATCGAGATACTGTGATCGCGCCATCGGCTGCGGTGTAATAGACATAAAACCGCCCGTTCGACGCGTATGCCGGGTCGAACGCCATGGACAGAAAGCCACGTTCGCCATCGGTCGAAGTCAGCGCGGAGATATCGAGATATGGCGTCGAGAGCAGCGTCCCGTCGCGGACGATCCGTATCTGCCCTGCTCGCTCGACAACGAAAAGACGGGGGTCATTGGCAGGCGCGGTAAGGAAAATCGGAGCGGTAAGTCCACTCGCTACCGGGGCCACGGTGAGGCGAAACGTTTCAGCAGGCCCATAGGCAATGGTGACTGCCGCCGAAGCGCCCGCAGTCACCGTAGCAGACTGACTTCGCTTAGTCGGGCTGTACAGCGAGGTGCCGTTCAGTACATGGTCAGCCGTGACGGTATAGGTTCCGGTCGCGAGATTCGCCAGCGTGTCGGATCGGCTCACTACCCGGCTGAACCCGCCAGGTCCGGCCACAGATACGTTGGCGGCCGTATCAGTCGGGAGGCCAGTTACCGAGAGCGACAACGCGCCCGCAGTCCCGCTCCCTCCCGAGCTACCAGAGCTTCCTGCAGCGCCTGAGGCTCCATCTCCAGAGCCATCGCCTCCACAGGCGGCCAGGAACAAAAGACACATACCGAGAACACGACATGACGCCCCACGGAGGAAGGAAATCATGACTAGCTCCTGCGAAGGAATTGTCCGGAATTGATGCGTCCGTTGCAGGTTTTACATCGCCAAACGTTTCTGAAAATCACCTGCAGTAGGCAGTACGGGCCTGCTTGCTCGCCCGAGCAACGAGGACGCAAGTATTTGGCCTAGCGGTACCTGAAGCCACGCGGATTGGTCTTCGCGGCGCAGCCCAGTCCTCGATGACGGACAGATGAGACAAGTTGAATTCCGTCGTGTCCTGCCCTCTCTTGCACGAGATCACGAAATGTGTCGCCTCTTCAGCAAAGCGAATAGCATGATCATTCAACTTATGGGTAATCCTGAAACCTGAAGGCCAAGGTTTCTCGGAGGCACTGATGAGACCGATCTCTTTTGCGCGCGCGGCATCGATCGCGGCCCTTGCGGGCTTGTTCGCGACGGCCGAGTCGGCGCAGAAGGCGCCGCTGCCTGACGGCGCATCGATGGTCAAACCGCCGCAGTCACCCGCGAGCGGCGTGGACGCGCACAATCCGGATAACATGCCGATCAAGCGACCGGAACAGCCAACTAACGATCCGATGTCGCGTCCGCCGCCCGCGAGCGGGCCAACCCCGAAGTAGTACGAGCGCGCGGCGAGAGCATCAAGTCTCGCGAGTGGCTCACCCGGGACGCGAGGCTCGTACTCTTCCGTTCGGCTGTTCTGCTCCGTCATCCAGCGCGCCGAAACACCCAATGCGCGGTTTCACCGCCCCAGCGACGAACGGGTCCGTCTGAAGGCTATGCAATCGATCCTCGAGATCGGGCTCAAGTCTGTCGCGCTGCTGAACGCCACGAACCGAGCCCCGAAGCGGAGCCATCGGAAGCCCGACCTCGCCATACGGTTTAAGACGTGCGCTTGCGCTCGCTGAACGAAATGCCGCCTCTTGACTTGGAGTCCGGTGAAGACTCCACGATCTGCACGACAACCTGCTCGGCGTCGACACCGAAGTTGTCGACCACGACTTTGGTAATCCCCGACATCAGCGCTTTCTTTTGCTCGGCTGAGCGCCCGGCTACTGCGTAAACAATGATTTCTGGCATAACGATCTCTAGCGGGTTGGCAAGGAATTGCAGCCGTAATCATAGCGGCACCGCACGGCATGCGCTTGAGCCTGTGCCGCATACCTTCGCGACGGGTCGAATCGAGGCCCTGTGTCAAGCACCTGGTGGGTCAACGTCGAGACTGTGATCCTGCCATAGGGCGGAAATTGTATCCCCCACGTCTTCTGACAGGGCCGCCGGTCTGTCTGCGGGGAGTCTGTAGCTTGCCGATGCGGCCCACTCTGTACCCTTTCGCTGGCCACCGCTTGCGTACGATGCTTCATGCGGAATGCGGGTGGCCCTGACGCGATGCCCCGCACTCCCCTGTCCCGAAGTGAAAAGATACCCTGCGATCCAACCATCGAACACCATGCTGACCTTTGACGACGCTCAACAGCGGCTCGTGCATGACGCGCCCTCGCCGACACGCACCGAACTGATTTCCATCTATGGCGCGGCGGGCCGCGTGCTAGCGGAACCGATCCACGCGGTGCTCGACCTGCCGGCTGCAGACAACAGCGCTATGGACGGCTATGCGATCCGCCACGCGGACTTCCAGGCGGGCCAAGCGCTGCCCGTGCAGGAACACTGCTTTGCCGGTGAGACGCCGGCGCCACTGGCGCAAGGCCGCGCGACGCGCCTCTTTACCGGCAGCATGATTCCCGAAGGCGCGGACACCGTCGTCATGCAGGAGCATGCACGCGAGATCGACGGCGGCGTCGAGATCGACGCGGTACATTGCGCTGGTCAGCACATTCGCAGACGGGGCGAGGATATTCGCGAAGGCCAGCTCCTGTTGCCGGCCGGGACCTTCGTGCAACCGGCACAAATCGGGCTCATCGCGGCACAAGGGATCGAGCAGGTCAGGGTCTTCGCCAAGCTGGAGGTGGGCATTCTGACGTCAGGTGATGAACTTGTCGAAGCCGGCAACGTCCGGGCTCCCCAGCAAGTGTTCAACAGCAATGCGCCGATGCTTTCGGCGCTCGTCGAAGGCATGAATGCGAGAGTCTCCCGTGTCCTCCTATCGCGGGACAACGAGTTCGAGCTGCGGTGTGCTTTTTCGCAACTGCTGACTCAATGCGATCTGGTCATTAGCGTCGGGGGCGCTTCAGTCGGCGAGAAGGACTTCATCAAGCCCGTGCTCGAATCGATCGGCGGCTCGCTTGCATTCTGTAGAGTCCTCATGAAGCCCGGCAAGCCGGTTTTTGCCTCCTACGTCGCGGGCAAGCCCGTGATCTGCCTGCCCGGCAACCCCGGTGCCGCATTCTCCGTGTTCGCGCTGCTGGTGAGTCCGCTGATCAGGCACATGCAGGGTCGCGCCAACGTCTTCCCCCCCGTCTCGCGCATTCCGTTGCGCGGAGTGACACGTGGTGGCGGGGATCGAGACGAATTCCTTCGTGTGCAATGTCGTCCCGCCGACGACGGGCAAGCGGAACTCGTTCCGTTCGCGGAACAGGGCGCCGGATCGGTGAGCTCGATGGCCTGCGCGTCTGGTCTCGCTCGCATTCCAACCGGAAGCCAGTTTTGCGCCGGAACGAGCGCCGCTTATTACGACTTTCGCCATTGGCTGGAATAGCGATTCTGTCCACCTTGCCCCTGCCGTCAACCTGGACCGAACCGACGGTCCGCAAGGTGACGTTGGCTCGAAACGAAATTCCTGCCCGTGAACGGGTGGAGGCGCGGTTGACCTTCGACATCAATTGATGCAGCGCACACCGCCGCAACCTGCACGATTCCAGGCGGACGCCACTCTGGGAGACCGATTCAACGGCTTGAGGGATGGGCAGCTTTTCCCGCACGCATTCGCCACTCGAAAGGAACGGGACCTGTCTGCTTGCGGTGGAGCGTTCTATAGTAAAGAAGCCGCCACTCGTCGATTGGCTGAGAACCGTGGGGCAGCATTGCGCCGACTTGCTCCGGCAGACGAGACGGACTGTGCGACGTGGGACCAGGAAAAACGGTGCCCAATTTCGTCGTCGAACAACCTTCTAGAAGGAGCTTCATCATGCTGCAAGCTAGCGAAATCCAGAAGCGTTTCACGCATCTGGAGCAAACCATTGAGAAAGCTTCACAGGCCTGTCACGCCGATGCTACGCTGCCCAAGGAGCTTATGGACTGCGTTGATCAGCTGGACAAGAAGTCGGAAGGCGGAAAGAAAATAATGGAGTCGAAGGACGAAAAGCGCATGCGTCAATGGATAGACGAGCTGGAGCAAGTCGGCGACCGTGCGGATCAGGCGTGCCAACGTGCGCCCAAAATCAATGCGAAAGTCAAAAGTGCAATCACCTCGGTTCATGCCGAACTTTCTGATTTAAAAAAACAGTTGCATTAGTCTGCTTTTTGGGCGGGCAGCCCTGACGCGGCCTGACACGAAGGTAACGTTAGCCGTTGTGTACCAATCCGTGTCGCTCGCCCATGGCATGTTTTTTGGGAGATCAAATGCCCGCCTTTCACGAGAAGCACATCCTGACCACACTTCACCCCGCCCCGCGCCTATTAGTTCCGTAACTCAACGACGCACGTCTGATTGCGTGGGTATCTGCAATCCGCTAAAGAGTCGGCTCTATTCACCCCACGGCGAGAAATCGTCGAAAGCGGCAGCGTGCGCGACTTGATCGCGAATTCGCACTCGCGGATCGGGCGGCAACTGCTGCCGATCAGGCCGAGCTTGGCTCCGGTCGCCCATCACGCTTCGCTCGCGCTCGAGGTTTACTATGGCGCGCAGGCCGCCGTGCGGGCCGACTGGATCAGCCTCGTTGGCGAAACATTGCACGCGCGGGTATCGGTCCACGGCGGCATCATCGAAGACATCCGCGCGCGGACTGCCGGACGCCTGCAGATCAGCCTTGCGTTTCATCAAGGTGTTCATCACGACACGGCGACCGTGATCCGCTACCTCGAATCCCTCGGCCTCGCGGCGACCGTGCTACACGCGGTCGAGCCGTCGCCCACCGCCGCTTTCCCGGCCGAATTCGTCTCGGAGGCCGCATGAGCGCGCCGACAAACGAAACGCTGGTGCTCGGCAACGACACGCCGTGGTCCCAGGTCCACACGCTGCTCGGACCGGCCTACGCCGAAACCTGGTTGATGGTCGGCGTGGTAATGGTCTTTACCGTGCTGATCGGGGGCCTGCTCGGCATCCTGTTGTTCAATACGTCGCAGCGGGGCCTGTTCCCGCACAGGCTGACGAACCTCGCGATCGGCTGGATCGCGAATATGGGCCGTTCTCTGCCGTTCCTAGTGCTGATGGCCGCGGTGATTCCCGTTACGCGGGTCATCACGGGAACGACGATCGGCATTCCCGCGGCCGTCGTGCCGATGGTGCTCGCGGGCATCCCGTTCTTTGCGCGGCTCGTTGAAAACGCGCTGCGCGATTTGCCCGAGGACGTTTCCGCGGTCGGGCTCGTCTCGGGAGGCTCGACGCTGCAGATCATCTTCACCGCACAAATCCATGAAGCGCTACCGAGCCTCGTCTTGGCGATCACGCTCAACGTGATCTCGATGATCGAATACTCGGCGATCGCCGGCACGATCGGCGCGGGCGGGATCGGCTATCTCGCGGTTGTCTACGGTTATCAGCGCTTCGACAACAACATCATGATCTCGACGATTGTCGTGCTCGTGCTGACCATCCAGCTTGTCCAGTACACGTGCACCAGGAGTCGGCATACGCGACGCCGGTACACGACCAAGTCCGAACGCAATCTGGAGATGAATCCCCTGCGCCCTTGGTTATTCTCTATTTCGCGAGCGGTTCAACAGAAACGACCTCGGGCGCGCCATCCGCACCCACCTCACGCAGCTTGACTCGCCAATCAGGATGCCCGGCATAAGGAAACTTCGCGAGTGCGCTTTTCACCAGATACGGCGTCGCACCCGTGGCATCCTCGTCGCCATCTCGTTCGGTAGTCGAAACCTTGTAGACTTCCCGGCCGTTCGCCCAATCGAAAAATCGAAGCGTGAGCGAGTGCAGGTAGGGTCCATGTCCAACAGTGGGCCTTACCTCGAGCGGCACACACCCCACCGCGTCGGTTCCCTTGTTGGCCACGTTTGTGCCGGACCCGCCGCAACCGCCCTCCTTGATGCCGACGGAAACTGGATGGGTGTCATAGGCGATCGACAGCCGGTAGTGCGGAAGGGGCGCCGAGTCTGGCGACGCCGCGACAAAACCGTATCCGGCGAGTTCGTCCCGCACGCGTTCTTCGTATCGCTGATGGGCAGGGTCCGTTGCCTGCAAGGAGGTGCGCGCGAGACTATAGGTACGCCCGGGTTCAAGCGGACCTGGTGCACCGGAAACCCGCGCGTCCGTCTGCACGTACGCACATCCCGTCAGACTTGCCACGACGACCGCAATGCCACAGGCAAGTAAAATCCTCACGTCGCCCCCACTTCAGTGCGGCCATCATCCGGCGTTTCGTCGAGCGACGGCAAGGACACCGTGAATGTGGTGCCCTGACCCGGCACACTCCTGACCCGTACCTCACCGCCGTGACGCGTCACGACGATCTTGACGAACGCCATGCCGAGCCCCGCCCCACCGACTTCCGGCCGATCGGCCGTGTGAAACCGCCGGAATCGCTCGAACAAATGCTTCTGCTGTTCGAGCGGTATGCCATACCCCTCGTCTCTGATCATACATTGCACATACGTGGGCAGCGCCGGGTCTTCGACGATCCGGCAGGCGATCCGCGTGTCCGGAGGACTGTATTTGATCGCGTTGTTCAAAATGTTCACCAGCGCGCGGGTCATCAACGAGGGGTCGACGTTGACCCACGCGGCGCCAGCCTCGACCGGCGTGTCGATGTGGATGCGTTTCGCCTGCGCCTGCGGCCAGACTTCGTCGCAGGCGTCGATGACGAGTTCGACGAAGCTCACGGGCTCGAGCTCATACCTCTGCGACTCCGCGCGCTCGAGCTGGACAAAATCGTCAGCAAGCGTAAGCGCACGTTGCGCATAGCGTTCGATACGATCCAGCAGCGCCCGCGTATTGTCCGACTCGATTCGCGGGCGTTCGAGTTCCACGAGCGCAAGGATCGACGCCTGCGGTGAGCGCATGTCGTGCGACAGGAAGCGCAGCGCGTCTTCGCGCCGCCGCTCGGCGGCATGCAGTTCGGTCACGTCGACCAGCCCAGCGATCCAGCCGGTGCGCGAGCCTTCGGCGTTCGTGCAGGTCGCATAGCGCAAGAGATGATCACGCCCTTCCCGATCGCGTACCTCGACGCCGTCCTTCATCACGTCCGCATAGCCACGGGTCGGATCGAGCGCCGCGGGCCACAGCAAGTGCGCGGCTGTTGCGGCCGAGGCGTCGATCGTCTTTACGAGTGTCAGAATCTCGAATGCCGCCGACATCCTGCGGCCTTCGGGCGACGGTTCGCCGAGCGCCCTGAAATGGGCCTTCGCCGCCTGATTGGCAATCAGCACGACACCGTTCAGATCGCTGACGAGTATCGGCGCGGGCACGCTGTCGAGACTGTCCCAGACAAAACGCTTCATGTCCTGCATGCGTTGCGCTGCGCGCGCCATCAATGCCATGTGACGTTCAAGCTCGTCGCCGCCGAATTCGTTCTTATGCGGAACATCGGGCAGCAGATTAGGCTCCTCGGCGAAACGCTGCAATTCCCTGCGCAGATACGACATCGTCATCTCGAGCCGTCGCCAACTCCAGATCGGATACACGACAACGAGTCCCGCAATGGGGGGCACCGGGGACATCCACAGGTTCCGGTAATAGAGCAATGCCGCGCTGCCGGCAAGGGCCACGACGCACAACCCGACGGTCAAGGCCAGCGAGCGCCAGGGCGAGAGCATCAGGAAACCTGCGAGCAGGACTGCCAGCAGCAACAGCGAGACGATGGCAAGCCATGCCCCGCTCGACTGATCGATCGCACGCGCATTCAACAGCATATCCAGCACGTTCGCATGAGTGAACACACCCGGTAACGGTCCGATCTGGCCCGATACCGGCGTGGCAAACCGGTCGTACAAACCCGAGGCCGTCACGCCGATCACGACGATCTTGCCGTGCAGATCGATTTCAGGGGCCTCGCCCGCGAGCAGGCTGACGAAGGACACTGTCGCATACGATGCGGATAGCGGGCTGAACGGAATCAGAAAGCGGACTTCGTCCGCGGTCATTGGCATCCGAAAGTCCACGCCCTTGAAAAGCCGCCTGGGCAACAAGCCGGGGCCCGTCCCATCGGGAAGCGCACCGCGCGCGACGTTCAACTGGTCCGTCGTCACCAGCGCCCCGCGCGTGAAGTCGCGATAGACCGGCATCATGAGCTGCGGCCAGCGGGCATCACCTTCGAAGAGTGCGACGCTGCGCACGATGCCGTCGCCGTCGACTTCCAGATTGATGTGCCCCAGTCCCGCGGCGGCGCTCGACAACTGCGCCTCCGGTGTGACGACCTCCCGCCCGCCACCGGGCGTCACGGGACTCAGCAGGACCGGAAGATAGGTGGGCGTCGCCGCGAGTGCAGCCGCAAGCTCGCCATCGCCCTCGGCGGGCTCGGTGAACAGCACGTCATAGACGACCGCTGCGGGCTGGGCCTTGGCGATCGTATCGAGCAGCCTCGCATGCGTGCTGCGCGGCCAGGGCCAGCGGCCCAGCGCCGCAATGCTCGCGTTGTCGATCGTCACCACGACGATCTCGGACGAAGGGGCGAGAGGACGAAGACTGAGCAGGTGATCATAGACGAGCCGGTCGACACTCGTCGTCATGCGCCAAGCGGCCCCTGCCACGATCACGATGATGCCCAGGCAGACGACCGCCAGCCACTCGACGATAAAGCGGCGGCGCACCGACCGTCCAAGACTCGGGGGAGCGTCGAAGTCCATGCTCGAGGGCGGCCCGGTCAGCGGGCGGCGAGATGTGAAATTGTGTGTCAATAGGCAAGCGTAAACGACTGCACCGCACTGCCCGTCTCGTCGAAACGCCCGTTGTCGAATCGCTCGGCGATCACAGTCCAATAATAGACACCGCGCGGCAGGTCCGTGACGACGATCTGCCGGCCCGCGAGATCGGTCTTGTCGAAAATCGGGTTGTGCAAGTCCGGCGTGCTTGCAAGCACGAAGCGAAAGCGGGTTTCGACGCCTGTTTGGCTCATGAGCCAGCGGAACTGATAGTCGTGGCTTCCCGGCTCCGGGACCGCCGACGCCGCAAGCCCAAGGTGCCGACGCTCGAACGCATAGACCTGCGACAGCCCCTCGAGCCCTTGGTCGTCGGTGCCCGACACCCGCACAAAATAGGTACCGTCCGCAAGCTCGTCGAGCGCGGCGCGCGGCTGCGCCACATGAAGCTCGCACATCACGTCGAGCATCCCCGCATCGCGCCCGATCTGCACGCGGTAGGTTGATGCAGCGGCGAGCGGCACGAGGTCGAATACGACATCCTGTGCATCCTGCAGTCTGGCGGGATCGACGAGCGTGGGAGCCGCGAGCAATGCGACCGGCTCCCCTGCCCTCGCCTCGCCATGGGTCACGCTGCCGAACCGGGCCGGTATGAGTTGTAGCGCGGACTGTCTGGCGGCTAGCGCATCGACGCCGACCGTTCCGTCGAGCACTTCGACTGTGGTCGCCTTGCTGTCCCGAAGATAATTCACGCGAAACCGGGTGCCGCGGACTCCGGCCGCGACTGACGGCGAGCGGATCTGAAACTGGTCGCCGGGCTTCGGTGCGTGCATGACCTCGCTGTCGACTTTGCCCTGCCGCAGATTGATCACTCGTTCTGTCGTACCCGTGAGCGCCGTCTTGCGCAACGTGCCGAGATCGATCGAGCTGTTCTGTGACACGCTGACGTGAGACCCGTCGTCGAATTCCAGCGTGACGAAGGCGCCCTCGCTCGTGCGTATGCGGTCCCCTTCGGAGAGCGTTGCACCCACATTGAGCGGCATCAATGGGCCCTTGCGGAATGCACGTTCGACTCGCCCGCTCGTCGCCACGACGCGCGCCGCCAGATGATCGCGCTGCAGTAGCGCAACCGGCAGGCGCAAGGTGATGCCGGGCCGCAGGCGGCGCGGTTCCCTCACAAGATTCATGCGCCGAAGAACGGTCCAGTCGCCCGGATCGAGCAGGTATCGTGCAGCGATGCCGTATAGGCTGTCACCCGGCCGCGTCACGTAGGTCGCGGTAGCCCGCTGCGTCTGCAGGACCGGTTTTGCGGCACCGGTGGCTGCGTGCGACACCGACGGCAGCGCGCCGAATATCGGCACGAGCACGGGTACCAACACGGGTACGAGCGCGGCAAGCATGCCCTGGACACCGCGCTGCAAGGCACGCCCATTCGACGCGACCGAATGGGTCATACGGCCTCCGGTTCGACGGTCTCGAGGCGATATCCGTAGCCGTAGATCGGTGTCAGCCGATAACCGTGTTCGGGACGCAGCCCGAGTTTCGTGCGCAGCATCGACACGTGAGTGTCCATGGTACGCGACGGGATGTCGATGGCCTGTTTCCATATCCTCTCGAGGATATGGGCGCGCGACAAAGGCCGGTTCAGATACTAGAACAGCAAAAGCGCGAGCTCGAACTCCTTTTGCGTGAGTATCGCCAGCTGTCCTCGTACCCGTACCTGACGGGCCTTCAGATCGAATTCGAAATCGTCGTAGACTTCCCTGATCGCCGCGGGGTCGTGTGGATACGCGCGCCGCAGCAGCGAACTGACCCGCGCAAGCAGAAGCGCGCCCGACACGGGCTTGACCACGTAGTCGTCCGCGCCGAGGTTGAGCATCGAGGTGACGTCACTCTCGTGGCTGCGACTGGTCATGAAAAGCACGGGCAGGTGCACGGAAAGGCTTTGCCGCACCCAGCGGAGGACTTCGTCTCCCGCCATGTCCGGGACGTTCCAGTCGAGCAGGAGCAGGTCGAACGTCTCGCGGCGTAAGTGCTTCACGAGCACACCGCCCGCTGAAAACGGGTGACAGATATGTCCCGCCGCCGACAAGGTCTGACACGCGAAATCGGTCTGGGCAGGATCGTCGTCGAGCACTGCGATTCTCATCGTCCGGTGGGTCAACGTGCTCTTGCTGGTTTCTGTCTCGTCCATGTTCGATTGGCCACCTTCCGGCGTGGGAATACCGCGCTCAAATAGTCGAGTCCCTCACCTGCAAATACGTTCATTGCCAAAGCCCACGCGTTTTTTCCCAAAATCCGGGTAACCATCGTCCAGCCTTTGCATGCGGCTTTGACACACCCACCCTGTGTATTTGCTTAGGTAAGCATATCCCTATACTCGCATGACGCGCTGCTTGGGATTAGTCGCGTGCGTTGCTTCAAGCAGAGGTCGTTTGGCTTGTACCCCGTTTGGCCGCGTGGCGCATCAGCAGCCGTGTGTTGCGCCTGCTGTTCCGGTTCCTGCCAGGCACCAGCCCATACTCGATCATCAGTGCCTTTGCGGCTTCGCTTTCTTTTCTCAGTCGGATAATGAGTCGCTGCAGGTCCGTGCTATTCGTCATCGCTGTTACCGATTGCAACGTGGCTGTGAACAATATATCGGGTTTTGTGAAGCACTCATGTAGCGGGTGATTCCGGCGACATCAGCGCGGCCCATGGGCTCGCGATTTCTTGCGTCGCGACGCAATCAGGCGCCTTGCTGGAATGAGGGGGCTGGGTCGGAATACCCCACGCACTCAACAGCGGATTGAAATCGGCGTCGCTGCGCCTTCCAGGCGATCGGCCGGCAAGCGGGTACCGCGGCGGAGCGGCGATCTTTCGCGTCATGCAGCACCTCACGAATGGAACTGGAAGCATACGTTCGACGGACTGCCACGAGTTTCAAGGATCGATAAATCCCGCTAGAAAAACGTCAAAGATTGCAAGGAGACCAGGCTACGCACGCATCTTGCGCACGGATGCGGGGTGGTCGGTCAGCCTTGGCATCGCCGCCACACGTTCGCTCCGACTCATTGGATATTCGATCGCTTGAAGGGCCAGTCCTCATACTCCGAGAGCCTGAGCCGGAATCGCGCAACATTCCCGAGATACAGGCAATCGAGGTCCGACTGAACCGCATCTACGAAAGAGGGCATGTCGTGCGCGGCGACGAAGCTTTGTGCAAGCGCTTCGACTTCGTGCCGGCTGCCATGAAGCTTGCCCCGGATGACTTCCTGGACGGTTTGAATCAAAGCCTCGCGATACTTAAGCCGGAACGTATTGGGTTCGCCGACGGATGGCCGGATGGCCGGATAACGCTGACGCGAGCGCTCGAAATGTTCGGCGACGCCCTGCCCCCTTCCCTTCGCGAGCTTTTGTTCGTTCATCACGCACAGGAGGTCCGCCGCAATGTGCGCCGCAGCGAGTCCCGTGATTTCGGCGTGGTCATAAGCCGGGGCAACCTCGACGACGTCGGCACCCATGAGATTCACGGGTGTCATCGACCGGATGATTTCAAGCGCCTGGGCCGAAGTCAGGCCGCCCGGCACGGGTGTGCCCGTTCCCGGCGCGAAGGCGGGATCGAGGCAGTCGATGTCGAATGTCAGGTAAGTGGGTGAATCGCCAACGATCGACAGGATGGTCTCGATCGTTCTTTCAACGCCGTGTTGATGGACCCAGGGCGCCGACAGCACCTTGATCCCCATCGTATCGTCGTTCCACGTCCGGATACCGACCTGGACAGAGCGGGCAGGATCGATCAAGCCCTCACGCACGGCCTTGTAGAACATCGTCCCATGATTCAGCGAATCGGGCTGCTCGTCAGGCCAGGTGTCCGTATGAGCATCGAAGTGAATCAGACTCAGCGGTTTGCCATATTTCTCGGCATGGGCGCGCAGCAGCGGATAGGTGATGTAATGATCGCCCCCGAACGTCAACATCCGTGCGCCCGAAGCGAGGATGGTCCGCGCGTGGGCGACGATCGCGTCGCGGATCGTCAGCGGATTGTGCGCATCGAACCAGCAATCACCGTAGTCGACGACCTTGAGGGTCTCGAACGGATCGACGCCCCAGGGAAACGGCTTGAGTTCGCTGAGCTGTGCCGAGGCCGCTCGAATCGCCGCGGGGCCAAAGCGGCTGCCCGGCCGAAAGGTCGTGGCCAGATCGAGCGGAATCCCGGACACCACGACATCGACGCCCGCAAGTTCCCTTGTCTGCGGCCGGCGCATGAAGGACATGATCCCCGCATAGGTCGCATCGGGCGGCATGCCGGACGCCGCGGAAGACTTGGGTGCTCCGCTGGACGACGAAGACAGCGAGGTGGGACTGGCGGACATTCTGAAGACTCCAATCGGTTGGACTGCGCTGGCGTATTTTTTCCTTCAGACGATAAGGAATTTCATCATGGCTGGCACTGTACACGACCGGATGGGCGACTTGTGTGTCGCGGCGCTGCGGCGGGCATTTATCTTGCTCGCAACAGCGACGCCTTCATCAAGGCGGACTTTGGTAATTGTCAGCAGTTCTGATCTGCGCGAGCCGTTGTGTGGCACATAATGGAACGGCTGCACGCCGCGTTGCAAACGACGGTGAGGTTCCTTTCGCGCAGCGCATTCTCTATTTTCTGGTGCCGTTCGTTCAACGGCATGCACAAGCATCCATCCATCAGGCGAGCTCGGCCGCCGTCGCAAAGGAGAATCGACATGACCCTTGGCTACAGCAAACCCCTCTACATTCTGCCTTTCGATCACCGCGCTTCGTATATCAGCGGGATGTTCCACCTCAAGGCGCCGTTGACCGACGATCAGCATGCCAAGGTATCGGACAGCAAGCGGCTGATCTATGAAGGCTTTCAGCACGCATTGAAAGACGGTGTTCCTAAGGAAACCGCCGGCATTCTCGTCGATGAAGAGTTTGGTGCAGAGATCCTTCGTGATGCGGCGAAAGGGCAGTACATCACCGCGATGTCGACCGAGCAAAGCGGCTCGCCGGAATTCGAGTTCGAGTATGAAGATTTCGCGAGTCACCTCGAGGCGTTCAAGCCGACTTTCGCGAAAGCGCTCGTGCGTTACAACCCCGAGGGCGACGCGGAACTGAACAAACGTCAGACCGCGCGGCTCAAGGCACTCTCCGACTATTGCGCCGAACACAAGCAGCCCTTCATGTTCGAGTTGCTGGTGCCGGCGACGCAAGCCCAGTTGGCAAAGGTCAACAACGACAAGAACGCCTACGATACGCAGCTTCGTCCCATACTGATGCGCAAGGCGATCGAGACGTTGCAGGAGGGTGGAGTCGACCCGTCGGTCTGGAAGATTGAAGGCCTGGATTCACGTGACGATTGCCTGAAGATCGTTGAAACGGCACGGCGTGGCGGGCGTTCGAATGTCGGCTGCATCATTCTGGGCCGAGGTGCGGACGACAAGAAGGTGGCAAGCTGGCTCAAGACGGCTGCGGCGGTTCCCGGCTTTATCGGCTTCGCAGTGGGCCGCACGAGCTTCTGGGATGCGGTAGCCGATTTTGAAGCGAAGAAGATCAGCCGCGAAGAAGCCGCTGCGAGGATCGGTAAGCGCTACCGGGAATGGGTCGACATCTTCGAACGCGCACGCACGTCGGCACGCGCCGAAGTCCAGTAATCAACGCACAGAAGTACAGAGGGGCGGTGGCCTCACCGCCCGTCGTGGCACGCTTGCCACCCAAGCCTGCCCAGCATAGTCACGCTGAATGTCATTCGCCACGCTCAAGGCAGCTCAACGAATGTGTGTCGCTGCTCCTAGCATGGCCGGGATATCGAGGCCCAAGAGATCGCCGATGTGCTCGATCGTCACGTCCGGCGTGGGGAATGAGGCGAGCTGCTTTGCATCGAGCGCATAGTGTCCCTGCCGCGGGAAGACGGTTGTCAGCTTGCTGCCCCAGGCCGCCTTCATCGCCGCCAGAATCCGCACCTTGTCGTCGATCATCACATAGCGCGTGGCCGGATGGTGTTTCGCGACGGCATCGAGCATCTGCTCCTTGTGGATGTAGATCAGGACATTGCCACCGACAGCTTCCCACAGACCGGAGCGCTGGATCTTGCGCGGCTGGAACACCACGTCCCCATCCGAAAGAATCACGGTCGGTCCGATCTTGCTCAGATGGTGGATCACATCGAGCGCCCGTGGATACAGGCGGTCCGAAAAAGGATAGTCGACCAGAAACGATGACATCAACAGCAGGCGGGGATTGTCGGGATCTTCGTTTCGCAAGCGCTGCAAGGTGCCAAGATAGTCGGTGTAGCCGAGTTCGGCGCGCAGGTCTTCGAAGATTTCGAAGTAACGCTTGCGGCATGCGGTACCGAGTTCAGTTTGCAGATGCTCGCTCAGATCCTGCGAAACACGATCGTTGTCGAGCAAAGTATTGTCGACGTCGATCAGGAAAACAACCTCGGACGGGGCGGCGGAAGGGGCATTCATGAGGCGGGCTCCGGAAGTATGCACGCGGGATCGCGCTCGAGACAGCGGGACGACAGCAAGTCTAGCGCGAACCTGGTGTGGCATGCTAAGCGGTCGTTTCCCTCGAACCGCCCCCTCAGCTTTCACCATTCGCCTTTCTCCGCCCTCCCGCCTTCTCTCAGGCCGGCGCCGCGCTCGACGTGCTATCGATCGCGCCTTTGGCTTCCCGCGCTTTGCGCAATGCGGCCCGCTCCTGCTGCTCCTTCTCGAGCAGACGATCGATGACTCGCCGCGATCGTACGCCGCCTGCATCGATATTCAGGTTCAGGATCCGACGCTGCGGATTCGCCGACAGATTGCGTTGCTGCGCTTCGAGGATCGCGAGGTCTTCCGAGAATATCTTCGCCTGGCCTTCGCGGATACGTGCGGTCAGCTCGGCATCCGCCGGCTTGAAATTGCGCGCCATGCCCCAGAAGTACCACATCGAGGTCTCGGTTTCGGGTGTGATGAAGTCGACCACGATACTGCCCGCCCGATACTTCGGATCCGCGTCGAAACCGCCATGTCCCGCATGCGCGACGCCGACGTCGATCAGCACATGGCTCGGTGGTGTAAAGCGGCAGATCTGCCAGCGGTCACACGGCACATCGTCGGCCAGGCCATTGCCTCGCAAGGCGGCGGCCCAGAACGGGGGCGCCTTGATGTTCTGCATGAAACGGCGGGTAACAACATGGTCGCCGTCGACCTGGGTGTCGGGCAACGCGTGCTCGATTTCCGGCTGGCCGATGCTCGTCGCATGCACATACGTCTCGTGCGTGAGATCCATCAGGTTGTCGATCATCAGCCGATAGTCGCAATGCACGTGATAAAGACCGCCACCATAGGCCCATTCGGGATCTTCGGCCCAGGCCAGATGATGCAGCTTGCCGGGATCGGCAAGTTCGGCATCTCCCGTCCAGACCCAGACAAAGCCATAGCGTTCGACGACCGGAAAGCTGCGAACCGCCGGAAAACGGCGAATCGCCTGAACGCCGCCCGGAAGCTGACCGGGCATGCTTGCGCATTGCCCATCGCCACCGATCGAGAGACCGTGATAACCGCAGACCAGATGGCCCTCGCGCATGAAGCCGAGCGAAAGCGGCACGCCGCGGTGCGGACAGAAGTCCTCGACCGCGGTGACCTTGCCTTCGGGGCCGCGAAAAAATACGATCCTCTCGCCGCAGATCTGCCGGCCGAGCGGCTTGCCCTCGATTTCGTCGGGCGTACACGCGACGTACCAAGTGTTCTTCAAATACATGTCTTCCTCCATCGGGTGTGGGAGACTACGGTGCCACGGCCTCCGCTTCGGCCGCGGTCTGTGACGCGGCGGGTACGTTCGCCACGTCCGTGAGAATACGCGGCTGGAGCAGCAGCGCGATCAGGCCGCTCCAGCCAGTCTGGTGCGAAGCCCCGACGCCTCGTCCGTTGTCGCCGTGGAAGTATTCGTGGAACAGCACCAGGTCGCGGCAGGCGGGATCGGCCTGCAATAGCGGATAAGCGGCCATCACCGGGCGCCGTCCGTCCTTGTCGAGCAGAAACAGACGCGTGAGACGCTCGCTCAGCGCGCCCGCCACGCCCTTGAGCGAGCGCTTGGCACCCGAGCCGGTTGGATATTCGACCTTGAAGTCGTCACCGTAGTAACGGTGAAATTCATAGAGCGATTCGATCAACAGATAATTGACCGGCATCCAGATCGGCCCACGCCAGTTCGAGTTGCCCCCGAAGACCCGCGAGTCCGATTCGGCGGGCAGGTATTTGACACCGAAACTGTTACCGTTGTGGTGATATTCGAACGGCAAATCGCGGTGCACGCGAGACAAGGCACGCACGCCATAGTCGGAGAGGAATTCGCTCTCGTCGAGCATCCTGCGCAGGAGTGCCTTCATCCGGTGGCCGCGCAGCAGCGACAGCAAGAGCTGATTGCCGCCCTTCGGCTCGTTCCAACGTGACACGAGCTTCGCAAGATCGGGCCGATGCATGAGGAACCACTTGAGCCGTTCGCGAAGCATCGGCAGGTGGCCATGCAGGCGATGCTCGAGTACATGGACCGCGAACATCGGGATCAGCCCGACAATCGATCGGACCCGCATCGGTACGGTGTTGCCATCGGGCAGCCTCAGGACGTCGTAAAAGAACTGGTCGCTCTCGTCCCACAGGCCGGTCTCGCATGTATCGCTCCTGCTGACGGCCTCGGCGATATAGAGAAAGTGCTCGAAGAACTTGACCCCGATATCGACGAACACTGCGTTTTCCTCGGCGAGTTCGAGCGCGATGCGCATCAGGTCGAGCGCATACGAAGCCATCCACGCGGTGCCGTCGGCCTGATCGATCCGGCCGCCGGTCGGCAGCGGCGATGAACGATCGAAAATGCCGACGTTGTCGAGCCCGAGAAAACCGCCCTGAAAGATATTGTGGCCGTCGACATCCTTGCGGTTCACCCACCACGAGAAATTCAGCAGCAACTTGTGGAAGATGCGTTCGAGAAAATCGCGATCGCCTTTGCCCGTGAGCACCCGGTCCATTTCGTAGACACGCCATGCGGCCCAGGCGTGCACGGGGGGATTCGCATCGCTGAGTGCCCACTCGTAGGCAGGGATCTGTCCGTTCGGATGGAGATAGCGATCCTTGACGAGCAGCAGCAACTGCTTTTTCGCGAAATCCGGGTCGACCAATGCAAACGCGGCGGCCTGAAACGCGAGATCCCATGACGCGTACCAGGGGTACTCCCATTTGTCGGGCATCGACACGATGTCGGCGTTCGACAGATGGCGCCAGTCCGAATCGCGTCCACGCTTGCGGGCCGCCGGCGGTTTCGGCTGCGACGGGTCGCCGTCCAGCCAGCGCGCGACGTCGAACTGGTAGAACTGCTTGGACCAAAGCATGCCCGCGAGCGCCTGGCGCTGGACGAGCCGCGCATCGGGATTTTCGATACCGGCTTGCAGCACTTCATAGAATTCGTCAGCCTCTGCCTGCCGGCGGCGGATCGTCGCATCGATGTCGAGTTCGGCCGGCCACTGCGGGCCGGCCGCGCGCATGCGCAGGTAGACCGTCGCTATGCCATGCGCATTGAGATCGAAATGGACACGCGCGCCGACGCGCGTACCCCGATCGCGCCGGATCGCCTCTTCGCGCCCAGCGACGAGATAGTCGTTGAAGCCGTCCTTGAAGGGGCCTTCGCCGGTGCTGCCGAACAGGCGCCGCACATTGGTCTCGTTTTCGCAGAAGATCCACTCGACGGGTTGCGCGGCCGAACTCGATGCGGTCACCACCATCGGCGCATGAGTCGGGTGCAACGCATGAACGCGCTTCTCACCGTCAACCTCGTCGATAGTCATCGAGGCTTTCTCGAGCTTCGTATCCCACGACCAGACATTGCGTGCCCAGACCTGCGGCAGCACGTCGAGGGACGCTTCCATGTCGCCGCGGTTCTCGACCGTGATGCGCATGACGATGTCGTCGGGACCGTGCTTCGCATACTCGACCGTCACGTCGAAATAGCGCTTGTCGTCGAATACGCCCGTGTCGAGCACTTCATATTCCGGCATGTCGGCGCCGCGCGCCGCGTTCTCGGCGACGAGGTCGGCGTAGGGAAATGCGGCATGCGGATATTTGTACAGCATGCGCATATAGGAATGGGTCGGCGTGCCGTCGAGGTAGAAGTACAGTTCCTTGACGTCCTCGCCATGATTGCCCTCGGCGTTGGTCAGGCCGAACAGGCGTTCCTTGATGATCGGGTCATGTCCGTTCCAGAGGGCGAGGGAGATGCACCAGTCGAGCTTGTCGTCGCCGAAACCCGCGATGCCGTCTTCGCCCCATCGATAGGCGCGGCTGCGTGCATGATCATGCGGCAGGTAGTCCCACGCTGTGCCGTGTGGGCTGTAATCCTCGCGTACGGTGCCCCACTGGCGCTCGCTGAGGTAGGGTCCCCACTGGCGCCAGCTCGCGAGTTCGGGGGAACTCAGGCGGCGCCCCTCCACGGTCTTGAGCAGTTGGTTAGGACAAAACGTCGGCATGGCATTTCCCCTGTGCTGGCGGACGGAAACCTGAATTTAACCCATCCAGGCAGTCAAGTCTGTGAATGTCGCGCGATGGAGGTCGCGCCGTGAGCGGCTCGCGCTACCCGGCGAGCAGCTTTTCAATACGGATCAGTTCGCCGAGCGACCAGGCCTGGAATGGCGCCCCGCGCGGGGTATGCGGCGCATCGCCGTCGGCGATTTCGGATACATGGCCCAGCCCGGCGGTGCGCAAGTGCGCGCGCAGCGGCTCGAGAAAACGCGCGGCGGCTTCGTTGCGGCTCGCGGCCGACGCGTCGCGCACGCGCAGCCATGCCTCGACGAACGGTCCGCTGAGCCAGGGCCATACCGTCCCCTGGTGATAAACGCCGTCCCGCTGGAGCCGGTCCCCCTCGTAGCGGCCACGGTAGCCAGGGTCGCGCGGCGACAGGGATCGCAGGCCAAGCGGTGTGAGCAGTTCAGCCTCGACCTGGGCGACGACACGCTGTGCGTTCTCGCCTTCGAGCACGCTGAACGGCAAGCCGCCGACCGCGAAGATCTGGTTCGGCCGGATGGCCCGGTCGAGCTTGCCCGACTCATGATCGACATCGACGACATCGAACAGTCCACCCCCGTACGTATCGATGAAACGCTCGCGAAATGCATCGGCCGCGCGCTGCTCGAGGGTGCGCCAATCCTGAGTCCACACGCCCGCAACGCGCAGTGCATTGATCCAGAGCGCCTGTATCTCGACCGGCTTGCCGATGCGCGGCGTCACGACCCAGTCGCCGACCTTCGCATCCATCCAGGTCAGTTGGACGCCGGGCACACCCGCGCGGATCAAGCCGTCGGCATCGGCTGCGATAGCGAAACGCGTACCGCGCGAGTAAGCGTCGAGGATCGCGCCGACGGCGTGCCGGAGGCGAGCCTGCGTCTGCGTGCCCGCGTGCCCGGTTGCCAGGTAGTCGTGCACCGCGACGATGAACCAGAGCGACGCATCGACCGAGTTGTACTCGGGTTCGCCCCCGTCGTCGGGGAAGCGATTGGGCATCATCCCCTCGGAGAGCACGCCGGCCCAGCCGAGCAGGATCGCCTCGGCTTCGGCAAGACGCCCGGTCGCGACCATCAGCCCGCGCATCGCAATGAAGGTATCGCGCCCCCAGTCCGTGAACCACGGAAAGCCCGCGAGCAGCGTTTGCCCCGATCCGCGCGCGACGAGATAGGCATCGGCGTCGCACGCCATCTCCGTAGTGAAGGTGCGGCGGCGATCCCGTTCGCGGCCGGCGAGCATGCCTGTGTGGGTCACCGCATCGTCATCGAGCACCCTGCCGGTTCTCAGGACGAGGACCGCCTCGCCTGTTCCGAGATCGAAAGAGAACACCCCGGGCGAGGCAAGATCCTCGCTATCGTCGAGGCCTCGCGCCAGCTCGGCCCGGTAGAAGAACCGGCGAAACCAGTCGGGCGCGTGGTCGTAGCGGCCATTGCTGAGCGCGGTGATCGCCGGAAGGCCGCTGTAAGGTTGCCACTCGATATTGCCATCCCCTCTGCCATCCCCTTCGCCTGTCCCGTTGCTCGCCCCGTCGCCTGCTCCACTGCTTGTCTTATCGGTCTTATCGCTTGCCCCATCGCTTGAAGTCGTCGCTCTTGCACGGTCCTTGCTACGAAAACCAAAGTCGAAGACAGGGTTCTCATGGTGCAGGCCGTGATAGTCGCGGCCCGATAGCAGGAGACGCACTTTGAGCACACGCCCTGTGCCTGCCGGACTCGATGAAACGGGCACCGTCTTCCAGCGCAGCACCGTTTCGCAACTGTCCTTCGCGACAAACAATTCGAAATCGACCGACTCGGCATCGCTGATCGCAAATCGCCAGGTCGGCCAAGGCGCGCGCTCGAATGCACGAAGCCGGGATACGCCGTCCGGATAGACGACGTCGGGCAGATAACGCTGCGTCGACAGGAAAACCCGGCCCTCCGGCGTTTCGAGCCAGGCCTCGAAGCCGTTGACGAGCACATAGCGTCCGGTCGGTGGCGTGGTCGCACTTAGCAGGAGGGCGTGATAGCGGCGCGTGCGCTCCCCGCCCACCGTTCCGGAAGCAAACCCTCCGCAACCATCGGCTTCAAGCCACTCGGCCTCGAGATCGAGTTTTGCGCTCATGAAGGTCAACGCTGGTCATGCGCGGGCGTGCCGCGCGGAACTCCGATGTTACGTCAGCCTGGTCCAGTCCGGATGCCGGCGACGCCCATCGGCGCGTAGGCCGAGGCAAAGTTCACGGTGAGAATCGGTTGGCTATTTCAATAGCTTGCTACCGAATTAAATATTATCTTAAAATGCGGCGATGCCAAACATTCACGACCTCCGACTATCCGTTACGGGCGGCCTCGTCCGGATTGCGCGCCAATGGCGCCGCGCGAGCCACCACGTGCTCGCGGGCTACGGCGTGTCGGAGGCCTGCGCGACGCCGCTGCTGATGATCGGCCGGCTCGGCGAAGGTGTCCGACAGCGCACGCTTGCCGAACATGTCGGCATCGAGGGGCCTTCGCTCGTGCGCCTGCTCGATCAGTTGTGCAGCGCGGGCCTCGCCGTGCGCCAGGACGATCCCGCCGATGGCCGCGCCAAGACAATCTGGCTGACCGACAACGGCCGCGCCTTGCGCGCCCAGATCGAAACGGCACTGATCTCACTGCGTGCCGAAAAGCTCAAGGGCATCAGCGCGGCGGATCTTGCCGCCACGCTGCGCGTGTTCAAGGCGATCGAACTGGCCGCCGGCCAGGATCGCGCGACCGACGACTGAATCGCGAGTTCGCATGGCCCTGCCCACCACCCGCGACTGGATTTTTTCGATCAAGACTTTCAGCGCTTCGATGCTCGCGCTCTACATTGCGCTCAAGCTCGAATTGCCTCGCCCGTACTGGGCCATGGCGACGGTGTACATTGTCTCGAATCCGTTCGTCGGCGCCACCACGTCGAAGGCGCTCTACCGGACACTCGGCACGATGCTCGGCGCAGCGGCGTCGGTCGCACTCGTGCCGCCGCTCGTCGAGACGCCTTATTTGCTCAGCGCCGCCATTGCGCTGTGGATGGGCATCATGCTGTATCTGTCGATTACCGACCGCACGGCCAGGGCCTACGTGTTCCTGCTGGCCGGTTATACGCTGCCGCTGATCGCCTTTCCGACCGTCACGGACCCGACAACGGTATTCGACGTCGCCATCACGCGAACCGAGGAAATCGTGCTCGGCATCTGTTGCGCGAGTGTCGTCAACATGACGATCCTGCCGAACCGGCTCGCCCCCGTGCTCGCCGAACGGACCCGCGCATGGTTTCGCGACGCCGCTTTCTATGCAACCGAAACGCTCGCGGGACATCCGATCGACAAGGACATCCTGACGTGCCGGCAGCGCATGGCGGTGACCCTCAACGGGCTCGAGCTCCTGCTGAGCCAGCTCAGCCACGACCATACGCGCCCGGACATCGTGCGGCAAACCCATGAGCTGCGCGGCCGCATGGGCATTCTGCTGCCGATCATCTCGTCGCTGTCCGATCCGCTGCGGGTGCTGCGCGAAGGCGGCTTCGCGGGTAAGGACGCAGTGAATACCGTCGTCGCCGACATTGCCAAATGGATCGACGCGACCAGGCAGCAGCCGGATGCGCAGTCCGAACTCGACGTGCACCGCTCGGCCGAACTGCTGCGCGCCGCCCTCGCGCGCATCGAACCGCCGCGCGACGCACTGCATTCCTGGGAATTTGCACTCGTCTCGAGCCTGCTCGTACGTATCAGGATG
Source organism: Pararobbsia alpina (assembly GCF_902859895.1). Taxonomy (GTDB): domain Bacteria; phylum Pseudomonadota; class Gammaproteobacteria; order Burkholderiales; family Burkholderiaceae; genus Pararobbsia; species Pararobbsia alpina. Next base: position 19,206 of record NZ_CADIKM010000033.1, on the reverse strand, counting down.
CTGGTCGACCTGTGGCAAGACTGCATCTGCCTGCACCAGGCGATCGCCGCCGACGACATTGCGGGGTGGACGCCGCAATTCAGACATTGGCGCGTCGGCGGCGTGGCACGGTTCTTCGATCATGGGATCCTGAGCTTCTCGACCCTCACCGCCATGGCCGCCGTGTTTCTTGCCAGCGTGCTCTGGATCGAGTCGGGCTGGCAGGACGGAGCGGTGGGCGTCTCGCTTGCGGCGGTCGCCTGCTGTTTTTTCGCGGCGCTCGACGATCCCGCGTCCGGAGTATTCAAATTTTTTGTGTCGGGGGCGGTCAGCATCGTCACGGCCGGTCTCTACCTGTTTCTCGTGTTGCCGAACATGCACGACTTCACGATGCTGGTCATCGTGTTCGCCGTGCCCTTCATCTGCGTCGGCACCTTGATGCCGCATCCGCGATTCAGCCTGATGGCCACGCTCGTCGCACTCAACACAGCGACGTTCATCAGTATCCAGAGCGCCTACGAAGCCGATTTCCAGGTCTTTCTCAACGGCAATACATCGGCCCTCGTCGGCCTGCTGTTCGCCTATGTGTGGATCCGTGTCACCCGCCCGTTCGGTGCGGAACTCGCGGCACGCCGGCTGATCCGCTCGAGCTGGGGAGACGTCGTGAGCGCGGCCTCGCCGGATCCGGTGCCCGCTCCCCAGCCGATGTCCGCACGCATGCTCGACCGGCTTCTGCAACTGCTGCCGCGCCTGCCCGTGGATGACGAGGCCCACCCCCTGTCGAGCGACAGCTTCCGCGACATGCGCGCCGGTCTCAATACGATCGACCTCAAGATCGAGCGCGAGCAGGTCTCGCCGTCGCTGCGTCCGGCGATCGACCGGGTGCTGCAGGCCCTACGCGAGCATTTCGAGAACCGCATTGCACGCAATGCGCGCATCACCCCGCCGACCGCCCTGCTCAACGCTATCGACGCGGCGCTCGGCGACGTCGTGCGGGCCTCGCTCGCGGGCGCTTCGCTCGATTCGATGCATACCCTGATCTCGCTGCGCCTCGCGGTGTTCCCAAATACGCCACCGCCGGCGTCCCTGAACCTCGAGGCACGGCCTTGAACGTCGTCCCTTATTGCCTGACGGAGCGCTCCGATGATCGGTGAAGTCGACATCCTCGGCGTGTATGTCCCCGCCATCCTCTGGCTGATGGGCATTGCCTATGTGGTGAGTCTCGCGATTCGCAAGCTGCTCGGGCGAACGCGTTTCTACAACATCGTCTGGCACCGTTCGATGTTCGACCTGGGCCTCTATGTGATTGTGCTCGGCGCGGTCGTTACGCTCACGCGTCGTTGACGTTTCCCCAATAGGTGTTCTGGTCTCCAACGTGAAAAAACCTCTTCTTTCCGCCACGCTGTTCGCACGGGTCGCCCTGACACTGGTCGTGGTCGTGATCGCCGCCTTTGTGCTCTGGCGCGTGGTCGACTACTACACGTTCGCGCCGTGGACGCGCGATGGCCGCGTCTCCGCCAATGTGATCCAGGTCGCGCCGGACGTCTCTGGCCTGATCCTGAAGGTCAACGTGGCCGACAACCAGGCAGTCAGGCAGGGCCAGGTGCTTTTCGTGATCGATCCGGCGCGCTTCGAACTCGCGCTGCAGCAGGCCCAGGCCAACGCGCTGCAACGCAAGGCGACACTCGATCAGGCACGCCGCGAATACGCGCGCAACAAGACGCTCAGCGACCTGGTCGCGCATGAAGTGCTCGAGGTCAGCCTGTCGCGCGTGCAGGCCGCCGAAGCCGCCTATGCCGATGCGCAGGTTGCGATCGGCGTCGCGCAGCTCAACCAGCAGCGTGCGACCGTGGTCAGTCCGGTCGACGGATACCTGAGCGATCGCGCGCCGCGCGATGGCGAATTCGTGACAGCCGGGCGTTCGGTCATGGCGATCGTCGATACGAACTCGTTTCGCGTCGACGGATACTTCGAGGAGACCAAGCTTCACGACATCTCGATCGGTCAGGGCGTGACGATCCATTTGATGGGCGATGACCGTCCGCTGCATGGCCATGTGCAGAGCATCGCCGTGGCAATCGAGGACCGCGATCGCGCGCAAGGCAGCAACTTGTTGCCGAATGTGAACCCGGCGTTCAGTTGGGTCCGGCTCGCGCAACGCATCCCGGTGCGTGTGAAACTCGACGAGATTCCGCCTGGCGTCCGTCTGATCGCAGGGCGTACGGCGACCGTGTCGATCGATCCGCTTCCGGGCAACAAGCGCTCGCATGCAAGTGGAAGCGCGCCATGAACGCCCCGTCTTACAGGACAGCCCTCGCCTCACTGATGCTCGGTCTCGCCGCATGCACGGTCGGTCCGAACTATGAGGTGCCGAAGGACGCGATGGTCAATGCGCCGGGCGCCGCCGGTTCCCTGACGGACGCACACGGTGCCGAGGTCACCGAGGATGCGGTGCCCTCGAACTGGTGGCGCCTCTACAACGACCCCTTGCTCGACAGCCTCATACAGGATGCACTGCGTTCGAACACCGACCTGCGTGTCGCCGCGGCCAATCTCCAGCGTGCCGGCTTCGTGACGCAGGAAGCCGCGGCGCAAGGCGGATTCTCGGGCGGGACCAGCGGCGCGCTCCTGCGCGCGCAGGAATCGGCGCAGGCCTTCCTCCTCACCGAAAAAGTCCCGGTCCTCAACGAAGGCGACTTCGGCATCAGTGTCTCGTACCAGATCGACCTGTTCGGGACGATCAGGCGCGGGGTCGAGGCGGCCGACGCCAACCAGCAGGCGGTCAAGGCGGCGGCCGATGTCGCACGCATCACCGTGGTCGCCGATGTCGTGCGTTCGTATGTCGAGAACTGCGCGGCGGGCGATGAGCTGGCCGTCGCGCAGCACTCGCTCGATCTGCAGAGCCAGAGCCTCACGCTGACCCGGCGCCTGCGCGAGGCGGGCCGCGCGAACGGGCCCGAGGTCACGCGTTCGCAGACGCAGGTGGCCACGCTGGCCGCTGACATCCCGCGCTTCCAGGCTCGCAAGCGTCTTGCGCTCTATCGCCTCGCGATGCTCACGGGCCGCACGCCCAACGACCTGCCGCCGGCAATCGGCACGTGCAACAAGACACCTCGTATCGAGCAGGCCATTCCGGTTGGCGACGGCGCCACGCTGCTCAAGCGCCGGCCCGATATCCGCGAATCGGAGCGCAAGTTGGCCATGGCCACCGCCCGCATCGGCGTGGCGACTGGCGCGCTCTATCCGACCATTAGCATCGGCGCGTCCGCGGGCGTGACGGGGATCGCCGAGGATCTCGGCGAGCCTTCGACCGCGCGCTGGAATGTCGGCCCGATGATTTCCTGGGTGTTTCCGACCAACGGCCAGCGCGAGCGCGTGCACGAAGCCGAAGCCTCGAGCTCGGCGGCGCTCGCGCAATTCGACGGTGTCGTGCTCAATGCGCTGCGGGAGACCGAGAGCAGCCTTGCAAACTATCAGGCGGATCTCGCGCGCGCGGATGCACTCAAGGCCGCTCAGGCATCGGCCCGCCGCTCGGCCAATGAAATGCATCGCTTCTATCTGGCCGGCCGAGAGTCGTCGCTGGCCGACCTCGATGCGATGCGCACGCTGAGTACGGTCGACTCCCAGGTCGCCGCCGCCGACGCGCAGGTTGCGATCGATCAGGTCAACCTGTTCCTGGCGCTGGGCGGAGGGTGGGAGTAGCGTGGAGCGATCCGGGGGCGTTCAGTAACCGTGCCTCCGGTCGACCACACCCGTGACCGTTTCGCCCCGCTCGAGCGCTCGCATCTTCGCCGCCATCTGCTCAACGCCTTCATCGATCAGCGTGATGGCCGAGATATGAGGCGTGATCTCGATGCGCGGTTCATCCCAAAAAGGATGGGCGACTGGCAAGGGCTCGTGCGCGAATACGTCGAGCATCGCACCCGCGATCCTGCCGCTGCGGATCGCGCTGAGCAGATCGGCCTCGACCACATGCGCGCCACGGGCGATATTGACCAGATAGGCACCGTGCGCAAGCCCATCGAAAACCCGGTGTCCTATCAGGCCGCGCGTCGACGGCGTGCTCGGCAGCAGGTTGACCAGCATCTTCGCGCCGGCCAGGAACGGCTCGAGTCCCGCTTCGCCCGTATAGGTGTCGATGCCCTCGATCGACTTTGCCGTACGGCTCCAGCCTCGCACCGGCCAGCCGGCCTGCGCAAGCGCGCGTGCAACCGCTGCGCCGAGTTGGCCGAGGCCCATGACCGCAATTGGAAAGTTCGCGGGCCGCATGGCCTCGAGCGTCGTCCACCGGCGCGCCGCCCGTTCGCGGTCGTATTCGTCGAAACGGCGCATGAAGCGCAGTGCCGCATACATCACATATTCGACCATCTGCGCGGCCATCCCCCCGTCCTCGATCCGGATCAGGGGTACCGATTCCGGTAGCACATCGGGCTCGCGCTTCGCCATCTCGAGGATCGCATCGACGCCCGCGCCGAGGTTGAACACGGCCTTGAGGCCGGGCCGCCCCTTGAGTACTTCGACCGGAGGCCTCCAGACCGCGGCATAGTCGGCCGGTGCTGTATCGCCCGGCTGCCATACTCGGACGGACGCTTCAGGCAGTGCGCGCGCAAATGCATGAAGCCAGGGCGGCGCGCCATCGCCGTGCAAGCAGAGCAGCAGTTCCATCAGTTTCGATCTCTGGGTCGGAATGGGACAAACCGCTAAGGTACACGAGTGTCCTGTCACGAAGCTTCACCCGCCCACGACGATCGGCCATTCGTTATGCGAGCGGCGCACCGGTGGATTCGCGCAGGGTCATCTTCGGGGAAATCACGAGCTGTCTGGCGACGCCGTCATAGCGTTTGGTGACACGCTCGATCAGCGTTTCGGCCGCGCGCTCCCCAAGCATCACGATCGACTGCCCGACGGTCGTCAGCGCCGGAAAGAAGAACCGGCACAGTTCGATATCGTCGAAACCCACGACTGACAGTTCGCGAGGCACCGCGATTCCGCGCTCGGCGGCGGCGCGCAGCACCCCGAGCCCCATCATGTCGTTGGTCGCAAAGATGGCCGTCGGCCGAGCCCCCTCGAACAGTCCGACCGCGGCACGGTAGCCGCCTGGACTCGTATAGTCGCTCTGAACGATCGGGCAATCGTCGGGCGACACCCCCGCCTCCAGCAGTGCGCGACGAAAACCCGCGACACGTGCCTGCCCGACCGCCATGCTCTCGAGTCCCGAGATGCACGCGATCCGGCGGTGCCCGAGATCGAGCAGATGACGAACAGCCATATAGGCGCCCACACCGTGGTCGATCTGCACGAGATCGGCTTCGACGCCGGACACTTCACGATCGACGATCACCACGGGCAGATCGATGAGGCGCAAGGATTCGGCAAGCGTCGCTTCGTCGCCGGCCGAGGCGATGATCAGGCCGTCGATGCGTCGCTCGATCAGCACGCGCAGATACTTGCGCTGCTTCTCGGCGTTGTCTTCGGAGTTGCCGAGGATCACGCAATAGCCGTGACGCTCGCAGTAGTCTTCGATGCCACGCGACATCTCGGCGAAATAGGGATTCGTGTTGTTGGGCACCAGCACGCCGATGGTGGAGGTGGTCCGGGCCTTGAGCGAGCGCGCGACGGCACTCGGCACGAAGTTCAGTTCCTTGATCGCGGCTTCGACCTTCACGCGCACATCGCTGCTGACCGGACGCGTATTGTTCACGACGTGCGATACCGTCGTGAACGACACGCCCGCGCGCGCGGCAACATCTTTAATGGTGGCCATGCTCGACTCGGAAAGAATTGCTCTGCCCGATTGTGGCGTGGTGCGGCCTCAAGTCAACTGCGGCGTGCCCTTCTGTGCAATAGAAGACAAGGTGGAAGCTTCTAATCTCTGAATAAGGTAATGGACGGCCTGATCAGTGGGATGTGCAGCGCGCGGCCCGCGCACGATGCTTCGTGCGGCAACCCTCCTCAGCGTCTGCGTCGTTCGTTGAGACGGCTTGCAAGCAGATCGAGAAGCTCGTCGATGTCGACCGGTTTGAGACGATAGTCGTCGAAGCCGGCCTGCCAGGCACGCGCAATGTCGTCCGCGGCACCGAGGCCCGTGAGAGCGATCAGCAAGGTGTCCCGCGTCAGAGGATTGGCGCGCAGCCGCTGCGCGACTTCATATCCGTTCATGCGCGGCATCGCGATATCGAGCAGGACCACATGCGGTCGAAACCGCTCGGCCTTTTCGATTGCAATCGGTCCATCGAACGCGAGTTCGACGATATAGCCGGCGAAGTCGACCAGCATGGCCGTGCCTTCACAGGCGTCGACATTGTCGTCGACCACGAGTACCCGGAGCGCATCGCGGCGCATTTCCACCCCTTGCGGATCGGCATCCGGGGCAAGCGGGTCCAGTGGCCGCAGGGGCGTCGGACCGCCGCGCTGCGACCCGCCGGGTGTCGAGCTGTCGACCGGCTCCGTGTTCAGCAATCCGGCTCTCATGAGCATGGCCACACCGGCGCGCCGTTCATGACGAGCGGCTGATGCTGCATCCTGCCTGGGCTTGCTATGTCGCTGCTGTTGCTGCTGTTCCTGCTTCTCATGCTTTCTCCTACCCGCACATGGTGGCCCGCGCTCTTCTATCTTCTATCGACCCAAAGAGCCCCGCTCATCGGCCGGCTCTTCGACTACCGGGTCGAACCCGATCAGCCGAGGAAAAAAGCAAAAGCCGTACCGGGTGACTTATCCCCACGGAAACCCTTACCGCCTTCGCTCGGGACAAACAACAAAACGCCCTTCCTCCTTACCCAACGCCCTTGACGGTCCGAATGCGCGGCGCGTGCCGGACTCCCCCGCGACGCGGTTCTTACACGGCATTCGCAAGAATTACGTAACGACGTGCAGGTAACAGTCCGCCATTTCGCTTATCATGGCCACGCGCGGTTTTACCTGAGTCGGGTCACGAGCAAGGCACTCGCCACCGTGAGATACGACGGCCTCGATACAGAGCCTGGACTGCCGCGCGAGTTGCCGCACAACGCATGGAGACAGCGATGGCGACGAAGGCGACAGAAACCGCGACCCGCAAGCAACCGGGGCGCTGGTGGCGGCGTTGGATGGTCATTTGCCTGGTGTGGGCAGTACCGGTCGTCGCGCTGGGCGTCAAGGAGATGGTCAGCGAGATGCTGTATGACTCGGCTGATCTGAAGGTCACACTCGATCGCTGGGTGCTCAGTGATCCGCAACACAAACTGCCCGGTTCCACACATTGCACGGGTACGCTCGAGGCCGCGCGCGCGGCTGGGTGTCCGGCTGTCATCGTCGACGCGAATCTCGCGCTGCGCAATGAGGCGATCGCCGAAGTACACACGCGGCGTGTGACGCAAGTCGCCGGTTTCTTCGAGGCCGCCATTTTCTACTGGGTCATGCCCTGCGTTTTCATTCTCGCCGTCGGTATCGTGCTTGCATTGATACGCCGTGTGCTGCGCCGCCCGCCGTCGACGCCATCGGCCGGGCCTCCCGGCTCGGTCGGAACCGCCGAGCGACCCCGGTAAAGTTTTCAAGGCTGGCGCAAATACGGCGGCCAGACGACCCTAGGCGGGTACAAATTACGGTCTCCCTCAGCAAACCGAGTGTGTACCCGATGCGGTTTCTCATGGCGGAGTGTCGGCGGATCGGTACGCAAATCGGGCTACCGGCCCACGCTGCAGCAGCTTCCTACAGTAGGCCTGCCCGAATGCCTACGACCATGACGCGGCGGCGCACAAGCCTTTGTGCGCTAATGGCACGGTAAGTGCTCTATACCTCCCGAACGAAATTGTTCGATAAGTGTTGCGTATCGACTAAGACGCCTCAAGCGTGAACGGTTCGATGTTGGAAAGCACTCAACCCTGACGGAGGTCACGATGCAAAGACGGGATTTTTTCCTAAAATCAGGCTTGGCGGTCGCAGCACTCGCAGTCGGCCTCGCGGGCTGCACGGCTACCACCAATACGGGCGCGAACAAGGACGCGGCGCAGGAGCGTCAAAGCATCGACTCCCAGGTCGACGCCACGCTGGGCAAGCTCTATACACAGGTCAGCGGCTCGCGTGAGCTCGTCTCCAAAGCGCGCGGCATCCTCGTATTCCCGAATGTCGTGAAGGCCGGCTTCATCGTCGGCGGTGAATATGGCGAGGGCGCGCTGCGCGTGGGCGGCACGACGAGCGGCTACTACAGCACGACAGCCCTTTCCGTCGGCCTGCAGGCCGGTGCGCAATCGAAGGCTCTGATCTTCCTGTTCATGACACAGGACTCGCTCGATACCTTCCGCAATCGCGATGGATGGTCGGCGGGCGGGGACGCCTCGGTGGCCGTGCTTAAACTCGGAGCGAACGGCGCGGTCGACACCACCACGGCCACCGCACCCGTTCAGGCTTTCGTGCTGACCAATGCCGGACTCATGGCCGATCTGTCCGTCGACGGCACGAAAGTCTCGAAGATGAAGTTGTAACGGTTTGGCCCGACCGGTTTGCGTGGCTGGGGGCCGTCAAGCGCAAACCGGTCGCCCGGGCCACCCTGCCTGACTGTCCGGAGAAGATCCGGAAAATGCCAAAGCCCGCCGAGTCATGTGCTCGAGCGGGCTTTGTCATGAAATTGCCTGCGACCTCCGTGCCGGCGACTTGTGTCTCTGACCTGTGTCTCTGACTTATGTTCCGGCCTTGAGCCTCACCAGACCGATGCCTCAGGGATTCGGCGCGCCATCGACCACTTTGAAACGTGAACGCTTCTGCGCGCGAATCACAGTGTTGTACGCATCGATATACTGTTGCGCCATGCGGCGCGAGGTAAAGCGCCTCTCGAAGCATTCGCGCACGCGTTCGCGCGACAGCGTATGAATGCGGTTGACCGCCGCCACTGCACCGATCTCATCCTCCACCACGAAACCCGACACGCCTTCGTCGATGACTTCCGGTACCGAGCCGCGATTGAATGCGATGACCGGGGTCCCGCAGGCCATCGCCTCGATCATCACGAGGCCGAACGGCTCCGGCCAGTCGATCGGAAACAGCAAGGCATGCGCGCCCGACAGGAAGGTGGCCTTGTCCTTGTCGGCGATCTCGCCGATATACTCGACGTGCGGCAGATCGAACAAAGGCTTGATCTCGTTTTCGAAATACTCGCGGTCCGCCGCATCGATCTTGGCCGCGATCTTGATCTTCATCCCGCACTTCTCGGCGATCCGGATCGCGGTGTCGACACGCTTTTCTGGCGAGATCCGACCGAGGAAGGCAAGGTACTGCTGCTCGACCGGCTGGGGCATGTACAAGGTCTCGGGCAGACCGTGGTAGACCGTCGTCAGCCATTTGGCCTGCGGCAGCGGATGGCGCTGGTTATCGGAGATCGAGACGACTGCGGCATTACTGAAGACATCGAACACCGGCTGCTGTTCGGGCAAATCGAGACGGCCGTGAAGGGTCGTAATGAAAGGCGTCTCCTGCCTGCCAAACAGCGAGAACGAGTAATAGTCCATGTGGAAATGGAGCACGTCGAACTGGTCGGCCATGCAGCGCACGCGTTCCATGAGCAGCATATGGGGGGCGATGCGATCGCGGATGCCCGGGTCCAGGCGCAAGGCCCGGGGCCAGACTGCTTCGAGTTTGCCACTGGTCTGCGAATCGCCGCTCGCAAACAGTGTCACCTCATGCCCGAGCTCTACCAGTGCGTCGGTGATGTAGGCCACCACCCGTTCCGTACCGCCGTAAAGTTTCGGAGGTACCGACTCGGTCAGCGGCGCGACTTGCGCGATTCTCATTTCATGTCTCCTATACAAGCCGGCCAGCCCGGATTGCTTGCCGATTCAAAGTCGGCAGTTTTGACATCTTCCCCTATTTGAAGGAAGGCGATGCCAGTTGGCACACAACTGCCATGCAATGGCACCCCATGCCCTCTAGCGAAAACCGTTCCCGGCACAGTATTGTGCCCTGGCGAATTCTGCGGGCGTCTTTTTTGCTCGGCGCCCCGAGGTGCATCAGTTGGAGGCCCGGCAAGCGTAGGTGGCGCCGAGACCCAGCGCGACGACCGTGCTCGCGTTGTATTCGAGTTTGTCGCCGTTGTGGTTCGCCCAATGGCGCACGGCATTGGTCATTTCATCGGGCGTGGTACCCGCCGGCAGGCAGAAGTACTGGCCGACGAGCGGCCCCGTGGTGCCGCCGATCGCCTCGATCGTGTTGTAGGCGCCGTCCGCGGCACCTTCGATATAGGCTTGGCATGCGCTCTTGGATGGCACATCCGACCGGTTGCACAGCTTGACGAGGTCAGTTCCCGTAAACGCGGCCGCCGTCAGTGGCAAACCCAGCGCACAGGTGCAGAGCAAGGCCCGCAGCATGGATAGTCCTTTCGTTTCGTATTTGGTTTTATCAGGGCCGTCGCCCTCTTGTATTCGTCTACTGGGCCGCGGATGCGCCTGCCCCCGTTACCGCACTCGCTCCTGCGCCAGGTTTGCCTGAGCCCAGGTTTGCCAGGCGTTTCGACAGACCGTCGGCGATATCCGAATGATTGTAGCGTTTGGCAATATCGATGACGTTCAATCCGAGTTGATTTTTAATCGTCATATCGGCGCCTTCATCGAGCAGGAGCTTGATCGTCGTGTCGTGGCCCGCCGCAGCGGCCATCATCAACGGTGTCGAACCGTTCGGCGAGCCCGCGTCGATATAGGCCGAATGGTCGAGCAGGAGCTTGACGATTCCGTCGTCGCCGGCGCTTGCCGCGTAGTGCAGCGGTGTCCAGCCTTTCTTGTTGACCTCGGCATCCTTGTCGAGCAGCGCCTGGACCATCGGCCGGTCCTGATTGATCGCGGCGAGCATCATGGCGTTCTCCCCAGCCGAATCGACCGCGTCGATATCCGTGTCGGGATTCTCGAGCAATGCCGCCACCACGCTGTCGGCCTTGTACTTGGCCGCATAGACGATCAGCGGCATGCCCTGCTCGACTGAATTCGGGCTTTCGCCCCGCTTGACCAGCTCCTTGACCTTCGCGCCATAGTCGAGCTGAGTGGCACGCAACATTTCACCACTCATCTGGGGGGCCGCGGGTGCGGGGGCCGTCTGGGCAAACGTGACTGAGGCCATGCAACCGAGTAGGCAGGCGATCGACAGCGAGCGGGCAAGCTTCATTGACTACCTCAAATAAGTTCAGCAGATAATTGATTTTACAGGAACTTCTCTTCTACGCCTCGACCGCGCTCGGGAACAGGCGGAAGAAGTTCTGAGTCGTCGCCGCGCCAAGTGCCGCCTCGTCGACGCCGCGCAGGCCGGCAATGAACCGTCCGACATGGCTGACGTGGGCAGGTTCATTGGTTTTGCCGCGATACGGCACGGGCGCCAGATAGGGCGAATCCGTCTCGATCAGCAGGCGTTCGATCGGCATGCGGCGTGCAACGTCCTGGACGTCGGCCGCGCTCTTGAACGTCACGATGCCCGACAGCGAGATATGGAAGTTCAACGCCAGGGCCTGTTCCGCGATTGGCCAGGGCTCGGTGAAACAGTGCATCACGCCGCCGGCCTGGTCGGCGCCTTCTTCGCGCATCAGCCGGATCGTGTCTTCGGATGCGGCGCGCGTATGGATGATCAGCGGCTTGCCCGCCAGGCGCGAGGCGCGGATATGCGTGCGGAAGCGCTCGCGCTGCCACTCCATATCGTCGATCGTGCGGCCTTCGAGACGGTAGTAGTCGAGCCCGGTCTCGCCGATCGCCACGACCTTCGGATGGGCGGCGAGCTCCACCAGTTCGGCCACGGCGGGCTCACGCACATCTTCATGGTCCGGATGGACGCCGACCGAAGCGAACAGGTTGTCGTGCTGCTCGGCCAGCGCAAGCAGGGCCGGGAAGGTTTCGAGATCGACACACGCAAGCAGGGCATGGCTGACCTGCTGCTCACGCATATGGTCGAGCAACTCGGGCAGGCGTTCGACGAGCCCTTCGAAATAGATGTGGCAATGTGAATCGACAAACATGGATGGTTCCGTTCGTTCTTGCGATCAAAGATCGGTAGTGGACGCCGGCCCGCGGCGTCGATCGGTTAGTCGCTTAGTCGCTTAGTCGCCTGGTCGCTTGTCAGTCAGCCGCAGGCCCACGATCACGAGGTCGCGCTCGATCCCGTCGAGATTCGCGACCCGCGGCAGCACGCCCCATTCGCTGAAGCCGAAACGGCGAAACAACTTCAGGCTCGACTCATTGTGACCAAAGATAAAGCCGAGCGCGCTTTGAATGCCCAGCCCGGGCGCGCATTCGAGCGCGTGGGCGAGCATCGCGGTGCCCACGCCCTTGCCTCGCGCGTTCTCATCAAGATAAATGCTGATCTCGGCCGTCGCCAAGTAGGCTGGACGGCCATAGAAGTCGGAGAAGCTGAGCCAGCCAGCCACTTTGCCGTCCAGTTCCGCCATCCAGAGGGGGCGGCGCCCGGGCCTGTGGGCCTCGAACCACGCGAGACGGCTCTCGACCGACACCGGTTCGAGGTCGGCCGTCACGAGCCGCGAAGGCACCGTGGAATTGTAGATGGCAACGATGGCCGGCAGGTCCGCGAGCGTCGCATCCCGAAAAGCCAGGTTCATCGAGCGAAGTCCTCCAGTCGAATCTGTAAATGGATCGTGTACATATTGCAGCGCCGGGTGACCCGCGAGGGCCCTTCAGTCCACCTCGTACAGTTTCCGGTACTCCGCGAACAGCGACTCGAACACGAGCCGGGTGTTGAGCGGATGGTTCTCGACGGCCCGCTGGCTCACGACCGTACGCCAGAACGCCGCGAGCGCGGCCGGCTCGACCGCGTTCGCGCAGCGCTCGAGTGCCTTGCCCGCATCCGGGAAATAGCGTGGCCGTCCTGCACCTTGCTGGGCACCGATATCGTAGAGCCAGCGCTGTACCCAGCCGAGTACCAGCGGCACCGAGACTTTCTGCAAGGTCTCACCACAGGCAAACGCATCGCAGCCCGCGCCCGCGGCAAGCTGGCCGAGCGTGAAGCGGCGCAACGTCGCATGCTCGGCATCGCGCGCGATCGCGAGTGCCGCGAGCGGCGCACCGCCCGCCTCTGCGAGCGTCTGGGCCGCCTGTTTGGCCCCTCCCTCGATGCCTTGTTCGACGATCCATGCGCGGGCAGCGACCGGATCGGGTGTCGCAAGCGGCCATTGCCGGCAACGGCTGATCACCGTCGGTAGCAGTCGGTCGATCCGCTGGGTCACGAGCAGGAAGCAGACCCCCGCAGTGGGCTCCTCGAGCGTCTTGAGCAAAGCATTCGAGGCTGCGGTGTTCAGCGCCTCCGCGGGATAGAGCAATACGACCCGGGCACCGCCGCGATGCGAGCCCAGCGCGCAGAAATCGAGCAGCGCACGAACCTGCTCGATCTTGATCTCCTTGCTCAGGGTCTTGGTCTTCTTGCCGCTCTCCTTGCCGTCGTCCGCGTCGGCGACATTGTCGCCCGCGCCCCCGCCGGCCTGTGCGCCACCGGGATTCTCGGCCGCCACGTTTTCCGGACAGACCATCCGGAAGTCCGGATGGTTGCCCTGCGCAAACCAGGTGCAGGCGACGCAATGACCGCAGGGTTGCCCGTCCGGCTGCGGGGTCTCGCATAGCAAGCCTTGCGCGAGATGGCGTGCGAAATCGACCTTGCCCGTGCCGGCCAGCCCATGGAACAGCAAGGCGTGCGGCCAAGTGGCTCTCAAGCCCTGGAGTCTGTTCCAGTCATCGTGCTGCCAAGGGTAAATCATTCAATAAATTTATAAAAATCAAATAATTGCTGGATATTTCTCATGCAATCCATTATGTACAGCGCCGGCGATCGGGCATTGCCGATGGCATTTCTTCTACTGAATTATCCCCAAAATCAATCGATTAAGATTGTTTTTGAAAGTACCTGAAGAAATTTCATATCGAGCTAGTCGCAGATTCATCATCCATGAAAATCATAGGCTTGCTATGACTTTCTCAAGTTTTTTCCGAATTTCAGCAATGGCTTCCGTGGCGTCTACGATCGCAAACCGCTGCGGTGCCGCCGCTGCCCGGCGCAGGTATTCAGCACGTGTACGGGAAAAGAAACTATCGGATTCCCGCTCGAACTTGTCCGGTTCGCGTGCCGCGCCACGCCGTGCGCTCGCCGTTTCGGTCGGCACGTCGAACAGCACGGTCAAGTCGGGATCGAGCCCGGCCTGGACCCAGACCTCGAGGGTCGCAAGCTTGTCGAGAGACAAGCCCCGTCCACCGCCCTGATAAGCGAACGTGGAATCCGTAAAGCGATCGCAGAGTACCCAGTCGCCGCGCGCGAGCGCCGGCTCGATCACGCTCGCGATATGCTCGCGGCGGCTCGCAAACATGAGCAGCGCCTCCGTTTCGAGATGCAGCGGCTGGTGCAGCAGGATATCGCGGAGTGCCTCGCCGAGCGGCGTACCGCCCGGCTCGCGCGTCATCACGACCGCCGCGCCCGCGGGAACGCGCTCGGCTGCCAAGCGCGCGCGGAACCATTCCAGATGGGTCGTCTTGCCGGCGCCGTCGATGCCTTCGAATGTGATGAATTTCCCCCGCCGAACCGTCATTGCTTACCCCGGATGTATTTGTCGACCGCGCGATTATGTTCGCTCAGGCTGTCGGAAAACTCGCTATGCCCATCGCCGCGCGAGACGAAGTACAGCGCCTGGCTGGGTGCCGGATTGACCGCCGCGATCAGCGAGGCCATGCCGGGCAGCGCGATCGGCGTGGGCGGCAAGCCCGTGTGCAGATAGGTGTTGTAAGCGGTATCGGTCTGCAGGTCATGCTTGTGCAGCCGGCCTTCATAGGCGGCCCCCAGCCCGTAGATCACGCTCGGATCGGTCTGCAGGGGCATGCCTTTCTTGAGCCGGTTCGAAAAGACAGCGGACACGAGCGGCCGGTCGGCCTTCGCGCCGGTTTCCTTTTCGACGAGCGAGGCCATGATCAATGCCTCATAGGGTGTCTGGAACGCGAGATTCGGGCCGCGCGCGGCCCAGGCCTGGGCGAGGCGCTCCTTCCCCTCCCGGTACGCACGGCGGAAGATCGCGATATCGCTTTCGCCCTTGTCGAACAGATAGGTATCGGGAAAGAACAGACCTTCGGCCTGGCTTTCGGATGCGCCGAGCGCCGCGAGCAATTGCGCATCCGACATGCTCGCGCTGTCGTGCTCGAGCGCCGGGTCGTTGTTCATCTCGGCGCGCATGCGCGCGAACGTCCAGCCCTCGACGATCGTGATGGCCGATTGGTTGACGTCGCCGCGTGCGATCTTGAGGAGAATGTCGTACGGTGTCAGCCCGTTCGTGAACTCATAGTTGCCCGATTTGAGCGCGGTCGTCTGCTGAAGCACGCGCGCGAGCGCCTCGAACAGCCAGCGATTGACCGGTACGCCCGACGTCTCGAGCTGTTCCGACACGCTGCGTGTCGAGCTGTGCGGGCGAATCGTCACGTCGAGCGGGCTGCTCGCAAGCACGAGGGGCCGGTTTGCCCAGAAGTAAAAGGCGCCCCCCGCCGCAGCGATGAGCACCAGTGCGGCGATCAATAAATTTCGTAGAAAGGACATGCGACCAAAGGGGTTTCCGAACGGCCCATATAATACTTGCTTGCCTCCGATAGATCACCGTCAGGTGCTTATGACCACCGCTGCCAATTCGACCTTCCCCCTCAATGCGGCAGCCGTGCAAGCGGCCGTTGCCTCATCCGCCCCGAGTCCGGGCCTGGGTACGGCCGCTCATGCGGCCTCTCATGCGGCCACTGAGGCGTCCGCCAGTTCGTCCGTCCCACGTCCGGTCGCAGGCGCGGGCGACAGTTCCGGCATCTCAGGTTCATCGTCCGGTGCCGCCAACCGCGTACCCGAACGTGCCGACTTCGACCGGATCACGGCGGGCGGCGCATTTGCGGTGCTCGATCAGCTTGCCGTGATCGATGCGGCCGGCGCCGACGCGGGGTCGTTCCTGCATACCCAGCTCAGCAACGACGTCGAGAACCTCGATTCGGGCGCCGCGCGGCTCGCCGGTTATTGTTCGCCCAAGGGGCGGCTGCTCGCGAGCGTGCTGGTCTGGCGTGCCGACCAGACGATCCGCATGCTTGCCTCGGCCGATCTGTCGGCCCGCCTCGTCAAGCGCCTGTCGATGTTCGTGCTGCGCGCGAAGGCCAAACTCGCCGATCTCTCCACGACCCATATCGCCATCGGCATCGCCGGCGAGGTGACCGCGGTCCTGTCGCGAATCTTCGCCGTGCTGCCCGACACCGTGCACGGCGTCGTGACGACCGAGGCCGGCAGCCTGATTCGCGTGCCCGACGCGCCGGCCGGGCGGGCGCGCTTTTTGTGGGTCACTTCGCGCGAGCAGTTCGAGTCGCACCGGGACATGCTGGCCCAACAACTCGGTGAAGTACCCGCTGCCCTGTGGGACTGGCTCGACATTCATGCTGGGGAGCCCCGGATCACCGCGGCGACCTATGAGCAGTTCGTGCCGCAAATGATCAATTTCGAAGTGCTCGGCGGTGTCAACTTCAAGAAGGGCTGCTATCCGGGTCAGGAAATCGTCGCACGCAGCCAATACCGCGGCACCATCAAGCGGCGTGCGATGCTCGTGCATACCGAAGCGGCCAGCGCGGGTGACGAAGTATTCGACTCCGCCGACCCCGGGCAACCATGCGGCATGATCGTCAATGCCGCGCCCGCACCCGGCGGGGGCGTCGACTGCCTGGTCGAGATCAAGCTCGCCTCGCTCGACAGCGCGAGCGTGCATGTGGGCAGCGCGCAAGGCCCCGCGCTGACCTTCCTGCCACTGCCTTACGTATTGCCGAGCGAAGCCTGAGGCTGCCCCGTGGAGGGGGCGGGTGCATCGGACAAAGTGTTATCGGACAAGGTACGGATCATCTCGATGTGCGGGATGCCCGCTTCCTCGAACGGCTCGCCCACTGCCGTAAAGCCGCAGGTTTCGTAGAACGGCATGGCATAGGTCTGTGCATAGAGCCGGGCCATCGGTTCGCCGCGCTCTTTCGCGACCTTCACGAGCCCCTCCACCAGCAAGCGTCCAAGGCCGCCGCGCCGTGCGCTCTTCACGACGGCGACACGCCCGATCCAGCCGCCGGCAAGCAGGCGTGCCGTCGCGACGGGCTCGCGCACCGGCGCGGTCCGATACGCGACGACATGGACCGAGCTCGCATCTTCCTCGTCCCATTCGAGTTCGGCCGGAATACCCTGTTCGCGAACGAAGACGGCATCGCGGATACGGGCCGCGTCCGGGCCCAGTTGCTCCCAGTCCCCGGAAACGAGTTCGATCGAGGATGCTTCGTGCATGTCAATCCCAAAGTGTGGTTAAGCTAGTCTTGCTCGAAGGCCTTTCTCAACGCCTCGACTGCATCGGCATGAGCCTGCGCGACCTCGGGTACGAAGCGGCCCATCTTGAAGAACTCATGGACCATGCCTTCATAGACCCGCAGCGTCACCGCATTGCCGGCCGCGCTGAGCTTGTCGGCGTAGGCGCGGTCCTCGTCGACCAGCGGATCGAACTGCGCCGCCGCGATCCACGCCGGTGCGACCCCGGCGAAGCTCGCAGGTGCGTTGAGCGTACCGTCCAGCGGAGCGAAACGCCAGTCGTCGCGTTCGGCGCGGTCATGCACATATTGCGAAAACATCCACTCGACTGTCTCGCCCGATAAAAAATAGCCGTTCCGGTACTCGGCGTGGGAGGCGGTCGCCTGATGCGCGCCGACACCCGGGTAGATCAGCAACTGAAGGATGAGCGGCCATCCCGCGTCGCGCGCGAGCACCGCGCAGACGGTCGCGAGCGTGCCGCCCGCGCTGTCGCCTCCGACTGCGATCCTCGCTGGATCGATCCCGAGTGACAGTGCATTGGCGAACAGCCATTGGAGCACGTCGAACGCATCCTCGACTGCAACGGGGAATTTGTGCTCGGGCGCAAGCCGATAGTCGACCGACAGCACCATGCAGCCGGCATCGCGCGCCAAGATTCGGCACAGCGAATCATGTGTGTCCACGCTGCCGACCACAAAACCGCCCCCATGGAAGAAGAGCAGCGCTGGCGCCGGCCGAGTCCAGTCGGGAGCGCTGGGCTGATAAAAACGCACGCGCAGCGGGGTACCGTCCCTCGCTGGCACCGCCAGGTCCTCGACACCCGCGAGCGGTGCGGGCGGCAAATCGAGAATCGGCGCACTGCGGGCATACGACGCGCGCGCGGCGGCCGGCGTCAGGGTGTGGAGTGGGGCAAATCTCGAACGGGCAATCGAATCAAGTAGTTGCGCGATTTTGGGGTTCAGCGGCATGGGGGGCGGTCGACAAAAAAGGCGGCCGTATCATCGCACGGCCGCGCTTGCGCGTGCATTAGCAGGCTGTTGGAATATGAGATCGGGCGAGTTTTCCGCCCACCAACGTAGTGCCTACGCTGCTAATTTCTCTTTCTCGAGCCCGGCCACGCCCACCGATCCTTCCGCACCTTCTTGCTTAGGTAGTTCTTTTCCATCCAAGAATTTTCGATACTGGCATCGCTTATTTGCTCGGTACGTGTTGTCCAAGTTGCCGCTCGCCTTGACGGCGAGCGCCTGGTCCGATGTGATCGTGCCACGCCGGTTATCGACACTCGATGCCGTCACTGTCGCCTGTGCGTGGGTACCGATCGTGCCCCCGCTGTTGTCGAGCGTGCCGGTTGAGAGCGTCAGCGCACCGGTGCCCGCCTGCGTTATTGCGCCATCCGCGTTCGTGAGGCTGCCGGACTGAAGCGTGACGGTCTGGCCGTTGCTCGAAATCGTGCCACCGGTATTGTCGATCGCACCTGACGTGTTCAGGGTCATCGCGCCCGTCGCGCCATTCCCGGTCTGCGACACGGTTCCGCCGTGATTGGACAAGCTCGCCGCCGACAGCGAAAGCTGCCCCGCTCCGACCTGAGCCCGATCGGTCGACACCGCCCCGCTCGCCTGAACAGTCAACCCACCGTTCGTCTGCAGCGTGCCCCCGTCAGCGCGAGATTGCCGCTATCGCCTGAATCGCCCGAATCGCCCAACGCGCCGAGGGTCGTGAGCGAGGCGGAACCCTTGGCCAAGGTTTGCGCGCCGTTCATCGCGATACGGCTGCCGGAGAACGCCAGATTGCCACTCGCCGTGTTCTGCCCCGTCGCACTCAATGCGCCGCTCGTCATGACGTTCAGATCGCCCGCGCCCGTCAGCTTGCCATGGGTGTCGACACCTGCCGCCAGCGTGCCCGTCGAATCCACCGTCGAGCCGGTCACGGTCGTGCTGCCCTGTGCGG
>NZ_CADIKM010000032.1 GCF_902859895.1 Pararobbsia alpina | reverse complement strand
GTGAACTGAGTGCATCCATTGTTCACGAAATCGGCCAACCGCTTGCTGCCATCCTGATCAACGGCGATGCCTGCCTTCGATGGCTGGACCGGGCGACACCTCAGCTGGACGAGGCGCGGGCCTGCGTGCAGAGCATGGTGAGCGAAGGCGACCGAGCGAGCGAAATCGTCCGGCATATCCGCACGCTCATCAAGGGGGCGACCCCGCAGAAAACGCGGCTCGAGCTCAACGAGGTCGTCAACGAAGTTGTGTCGCTCGTTCAGCGCGAGGTGTCCAACCATCAGGTCTGGTTGCGTCTCAACCTCGCCCCCGAGTGCCTGCGCTGTTGGGCGACCGGGCCCAGCTCCAACAAGTGATCATCAATTTCGTCATCAATGGCATACAGGCGATGGCCGGCATCCGGGACAGGCCGCGGGAAATCTTGATCGAGTCTCGTCGTGCCGAGAATGGCAATGTGGTCGTCGCCGTGCAGGACTCTGGCACGGGCATCGATCCGAAAGACGCGGATCGGCTGTTCGAGGCTTTCTTCACCACGAAGTCCGACGGAATGGGCATGGGCTTGTCGATCTGCCGTTCGATCATCGAAGCCCACGGAGGCCAGGTTTGGGCGTCCAACAACGCGGGGCACGGTGCCATTTTCCAGTTCAGCCTGCCTTCGATCGGCGCGAGCGCCTCGTGAGGGGAGAGGCGTGTCGCTGTCACGCGTACTCCTTGGCGCGAGACATACTTGCAGTGCACGCTTGCTGAACGTGGCACAATCGGCACCTGGGAGGGATTTCAGGGATGCTGAAGAAAACCGAATCCGCCTGTTTCGTGATCGCCGATATTTCCGGCTACACCCGCTTTCTCGCCGGGGTCGAACTCGATCACGCACAAGACATTATCGCCGACCTGATGGACACGGTCGTGAGATGCCTGCGCCCCCCGTTGCGACTCGCCAAATTCGAGGGTGACGCAGCCTTTTTCTACGCGATCAACGAGAAGGTTGACGGATCGCTTCTCCAGGACGCCATCGAGTCGGCCTACTTCGCCTTCCGCAAGCGTCTGCGCAACATCAAGCAAGCATCATCCTGCGGATGCAGTGCCTGCAGGAACATACAGAACCTTGACCTGAAGTTCGTCGGCCACCATGGCGAGTTCATCAGGCAGAGGATGGCTGGCCGCGAGGAGCTTGCCGGTCGGGATGTCATCGTCATTCATCGTCTCCTGAAGAATGCAGTGAACGAGCGCCTCGGTGGCCACGCCTATGCGCTGTATTCCGACCCCTGCATCCAGGCGATGGGCATCGATCCATTCGCGCAGGGCCTCGTCGAGCACCGGGAGTCGATCGACATCATCGGCGAGGTGAAGTGCTGGGTGCGCGATCTCGAAGAGGCATGGAAGAAGGAGAGCGAGCGCCAGCGAAATGAAGTGACCCGCGGCAAGGCGGCCTTGGTGATCGAGTTCGACATCGCGGCCCGGCGTCCGATCGTCTGGGAATATTTCATCCTGCCTAGCCAACGGCCGAAATGGCGGGCCGCTGACGAGGTACGCGAAATGTCGGAGAGCGGCCGCCGAGGGGTCGGCACGATCAACCACTGCATGCATGGTCCCCACGCCGTCATCGAGGAGGTGATCGACTGGCACCCGTTCGACTATCTGACACTGACCACGCTGCTGCCCATGCCCGAAGCTCCCAAGGTGCTTATGACGTATGCGTTCTCGGAAAGCACGGGTGGCGGCACGCACATCGAGATTCGCGTGGCCCGGCCCAAGCCGAAGGACCAGGCGTTCCTCGAGCAGGTCGGGCCGGAATTCCAGAAGAACATCACCAATGAAGTCGCGACCCTTCGACAGATGCTCGAGGGGCAGCAGGGGAGCGCGGGGAGTGTCGAGGAGCCTGATTTACCGGTATCGGCGGAGCGATTCCTGACCCAGCCTGTTCAGTCGCGCTGAGATGCCGGGGGCGGCAAATCTTCAATTCTTGCTGCAAGAATTCGCTGATAGCTCGAATTGTGGGCAAGCACCAATCCGTTGGCTAAATGCATCGAGCCATCGCGAGTATTGATTTCATGTGCCATAGATTCACTTCTTGAACGGGATCGAGAACACCGGCGTCAGCGAATTTTGTACGCCGTGTATGCGCGTTTCTTGTTACCAGAAACGACGAACCTGGCTCGGGCCGGGCCCTGCTTCCCAGAAGTGCGGCTTCGCCTTCTCCGCGTGATTAATCGCCACTAGGAAGATCCCACCCCTCTAGAAGTAGTTCGAACTGTGCGAGACGATGGGAAACGTCTGGCGTCCCTCGAATGTTTGATTCCATTTCCCAGCGCTCAGGCCCGAGATCAATAGGATGAAGTAGTACGCATAGCTTCGCTTGTTCAATGGCTTCCACCAGTAGCCGATAGTTTGCCAGCCAATCGACATCAGGACTCCGGCCGAGATTGTCCTTTAGCGATAGTTCTAGTAGTTCTGCATACTTTTTAAGCTTGAGAGCATCCATCATCGGATCCCTTTAATTTCGCCAATCTTGTTAGCATTCGGGTCAGTCCACTGGTTGCGATGTGGAACGAGGACTTGCTGTGCCCCGCCCGTAGCCGAGTATCCGCCTTGTTGGACCGGTGCGACCTCACTGGTAAAGACCTTAGGTAAGCTTTCCGCGAAAGGCTTCATCGCATACACATCGAAGCCAAGCTGCGAACCTCGAGTCGCCTGTTCAGTAGGCAGACCAAGAATTACCCAATTTAACGACAAGACGCCTTCTTTTTGTAAATCCACATAATCACCGAGCAAACGGGAGAAATAATCAAAATAAACTTTCCCCACTTGTACAAGCGATCAATTGTTGGAAGTTCGTAGCCAGTAGCACCTAATTGCCATGAAAGAAAAGGCCAAAACAGAAGTTCGAAGAAGACCCCTGCTGCAAGCACTAGCCCCAAAAAGAACAGAAATAAGGATCCAATCGCAATTACCTCGCGCTTTACTCGAATCATTTTTTGGGATCCTTGGAGGGAGCATTAAAGATTGCGCTGACCGCGCCGCTTGTTCCTTCTGAACCAATAGCGCCAAACATTGTTCCACCAAGCGAAGATAATACATTAGGCGTAACGTATTTGGAGATACCCAAGCCCAAGTCAAGCCACTCCGGTCGGTACCACGGATTCAGTTTTGCGGTCAGCGCCCCCTCGAGCGAGCCGCCTGACTTGTAGCCGACCGCGGCACCTACAGCCGCTCCTGCATGCTCACATTCGGATTGTCGCCCTTGATACCCGAGCCGGCCAATGCACCTCCCGTATTCATCAGCAAGCCGGGTAGGAGGCCCGTGCCAAACGTCAGAGCTCCTGTCGCTCCGGCTATCGCAGTATCGGCTAGACTGATTTTCCCGTCGTTGAATACATACTGCGCTCCGGTGTTCGCCGCTGCGCCGATGCTGCTGCCGGCTGCCATTCCAATAAGTGTCGGCGCACCTCCTGCTGCAGCAACACCCATACCGCCGGCACCGCGCCGAGCAGCAGCATCGCGGCACGAGCTGTATGAGCGGCACGTGCAGTATGAGACCGTGCGAACCCTGACATGACCGCCGCACCGCGCGCGGCGGCGTCCGCTGCAGAGCGCGAGGCAGAGTCCGATGCAGAACCCCTTGCAAAACCCCTTACAAAGCCCGAGACAGAACTCACTGCAGAACCCGAGACAGAACCCATTGCAGCCGTCTCGTCCTGGCCGGCCTTGCCGGCGCCGCGCGCTGTTTCTTCCACGGCCACCCGCATGCCCCGCCGCCGGTTGAACACCAGGCGATAACGACGATCATTCATTTTTTTTGCACAACGTAGCGATGCCGCAGACGATATCGAAAGCCGATCTCGAATACTGTCAGAAGGCACTAATTCGCGACGCTCAACACAAACTCAAAACTATTCGGAATCGTCTGAATGCCCAGGCATGAGGACGATGGGTGCGGCATATCAGCGCACACCATCGATGCGTGGTGAGCGCAATCGGGCTGCGACCGGAAGTCGAAAGTTCAGGAAGTCGAAGGTCCCGCGCAGATTGATACCTTCAGGCGAGGTCGGCGCGCACGCGAGCAGCTTCACCGCACGCGCCGTTAAAGGAGGCCGTGTCTCTTCAAACGGTAGGCTAACTGAGCTCGCGTCAATCCCAGCTGGCGTGCGGCTGCGGCTACGTTGTAGCGGTTCGACGTGAGCGCATTCCGATAAGTCGCGACTTCCTTTGCGGACACAGTTGCCTGGGAATTCGAGCCGGGCAGGGGAGTTCCTGCCTTACGCGCCGGAACCTCAGGCGCGGACGCCGTCTCGACCAGGCGCCCCCCCTCGTTGAGGGAAAGCGTGTTCGCATGATGCGGCTCTTCACCGCGGAACATATGGTTGACGTCAATCGGTTCGCCGTGAGCAACCATGATCACGCCCCGCTCGACAAGGTTTTGCAACTCTCGGATATTTCCGGGGAAGTCATATTGCAACAGCGCCTGCACGGCGCGAGATGTGAACCCGGGCACCAAACGCTTGTGTTGCTCGGAGTAGCGGCGCAGAAACACTTCCATTAGCAGCGGAATGTCGTCACGGCGCTCCTTGAGCGGCGGAAGGACGATCGGAAACACGTTGAGCCGGAAGAACAGGTCTTCCCGGAACCGTCCTGCCGCCACCTCATCGCGCAGATCCACATTGGTTGCCGCAACGACACGTACGTCGACCTCGATCTCCCGGGTTCCTCCCATGCGTTCGATTCGGCGTTCCTGAAGCGCACGCAGCAGCTTGCCTTGCGCGACAAAGCTCAGTGATGCAATTTCGTCCAGAAACAGCGTGCCCCCGTGCGCCCGCTCAAACCGTCCGGGACGGGAGGCCAGGGCGCCCGTAAAGGCACCTCTTTCAACACCAAACAGCTCGGACTCGATGAGCGTGTCAGGGATGGCGGCGCAGTTGATCGCGATGAAAGGAGCGCCGGCTCGCGGACTGATGGCGTGGAGGGTCTGGGCGAACAACTCCTTGCCGGCCCCGGAAGGGCCTGTAAACAACACGGTGGCCTGTGTCGGCGCAACTCTTTCGCTGAGATGACGCGCGGCGCTGAAGCTCGAAGAGATCCCCACGAGTTTGGATGCCGCCGCGTCGTATCGGCCATCTTCCGAATTCGCCTGCTTACGCGACTTCGTCACTTCCGAGACCACGGGCACGAGGCTGCGGCGTACCCGCATCGCAGACGCCTCCGGCGCGAAGTAGTGCAGGTCTTGTTCCGGGTTGTCCCATTGATCAGCGGGGCGACCCACGATTCGGCAGACGTCGGCTCCACTCGAGCGGCAAGCCACTTCGCGGTAGATGATCATCTTTCCCATGAACGCACTGGCATACCCGCTCGCATAGCCCACCTGCATCCAGCAGGCAGGTTCCGCACCGATGCCAAACGCCGCAATGTTTTCGTCGTCTTCGCTTGAGTCATGCCACCAATAGTCGGCGAAGAAATCACCGCGCGCGATATCGAATTCGAAGGTGATGGTTTCGGGTCGAACAATGCCCTCGAGCTGGTGCATCCGAGGACCAGCATGAAATGCATTCGCATAGTCGCTGTCTGGCCACACGCGAAGGACGAGTTCGGCATCGCGCGCGCCCGCGGCATAGCCGACACGGGTCAGCAGGGATCGAGCTTGCTCCTGACCCATGCTCGAGATCAGCTCGCGTCGAAGGGCGCCATACGTTGAAGAACGCCATAACACCATACGTTGATCGTTGAGCCAGATTCGGCCATCGCCTGGCGAGAACACCAGGGACTCGGTCAGATCCCGGAGCGTCGGCGCGGCACCTTCGTCGATGTCGGCGCTGGTGCGGCTCAAGGCCGCCTGTTGCTGCAATTCAGCCAGCGACAAACGTGACGGCGTTTTCTTCACGAAGGGGAAACCATGAGATAGACCACCGGCTTGATCAGAAATTGATGATCAATTCTAGATTAAAACAAAACATTTGAACTTCGGGAATGTACCGACGCTCGTCGCGTAAGTGCATGTTTTAATTGTGGATGAAGCGGTGCCTCGTGGTTGGCACTAGCCTTGCGTTGAGTACGGCCACATCGCGTTTCATTTCAAAAACGGAGACCGTCTCACATGCTCAATGGCAAGACCATCATCGTAACGGGCGCCTCATCCGGGATCGGCGCTGCAACGGCGGCGTTCGTCGCGTCGAAAGGTGCGAGTGTCATCTCGGTGGATATCGTGCCCCCCGCCAATCCCGTGGGTCAGTTCGTCCAGGCCGACCTCGCCAGTCAGGACTCCATTGACCGGTTGGTCGCGCATCTGCCGCCCGGTGTAAATGGCCTCGCCAACATCGCGGGCTTGCCGCCTACTCGGCCCGCGACAGAGGTGATCAAGGTCAATCTCATCGGCCTGAAATACCTCACACGACAGCTTGTGCCGAAACTGGCCGATGGCGCGTCTATCGTCAATCTGGCGTCTCTCGCCGGGCTTGGCTGGGCAGACACGAAAGAAGCCATCCGTGCCAGCGAGACACTCAGTTTCGATGACGTCCCCGACTTTTGCGCTGCCCACAAAATCGAAGGGGCCCGCAGCTACTTCTTTTCGAAAGAGGCGCTGATTGTCTGGACGATGCAAAACCGTTGGACTTGGCGCTCGCGCGGGATACGGATGAACGCGGTCAGTCCCGGACCCGTCGATACGCCGATTCTCAAGGACTTCATCGAGACACTCGGCCAGCGAGCCGAAGAAGACATGCGAACCATGGACCGCGCGGGCACACCCGCCGACATTGCACCCGTAGTGGCCTTTCTGCTCTCGGACGAGGCTTTGTGGATCAGAGGCACCAATGTGCCGGCCGACGGTGGAATGTACTCCGACGTGCTATGCCGGATGCATGACTACTAGTCCACTGCTCAGTCTGGTTTAATCTCAACGCGCCCAAGTGGCTTGGCGCTACCCCATCCGAGGAGCCTTTCTCGAAGAAAACGCGATCGAGAAAGGCCAAAACAGAGGAAGTCGGCTCGTCCGACCGTTTGGAAAAATACATGAAAAAAATTTCGATGCTAATCAATGGCGAGCCTGTAGAGGCACGTTCGGGCGCAACCTTCACGCGCGCCAATCCGCTCGATGGGACTGCTGCGACTGTCGCGCCTGCCGCATCCGCGGAAGATGCGGTTGCCGCTGTCGATGCCGCTGCGGCAGCATTCCGAGAGTGGTCCCTCAAGGGGCCAGGCGAACGCCGCGCACTGCTGATGAAGGCGGCACGCGCATTGGAGGCGCGCGGTGCCGACATCGCTGCCGCGATGGCCGCCGAGACTGGCGCCTCAGGCATGTGGGCCGGCTTCAATGTACACCTGGCTTCTGAAATGCTGCTCGAGGCGGCGTCCCTGACGACGCAAATCAATGGGGAAATCATTCCCTCGGACGTCGCCGGAAACCTGGCGATGGCGGTTCGGCAGCCCGCTGGCGTGGTGCTCGGCATGGCGCCCTGGAACGCGCCGGTCATTCTCGGCGTACGCGCAATCGCGGTACCGCTCGCTTGCGGAAACACCGTGGTCCTTAAAGGTAGCGAGCTGTGCCCTGCGACTCACGGGCTCATCATTCAGGCACTTCAGGACGCGGGATTGCCCAAGGGGGTCGTCAATTTCGTGACCAACGCGCCGCAGGATGCCGCGGCGGTTGTCGAAGCGATGATTGCGCACCCCGCGGTCAAGCGTGTGAACTTCACGGGTTCCACGCACGTGGGTCGAATCATTGCGACGACCTGCGCCAAATATCTCAAGGCGTCGGTGCTTGAACTCGGCGGTAAGGCACCCCTGCTGGTACTCGACGATGCGGATCTCGATGCTGCCGTGAACGGCGCTGCATTCGGCGCATTCGCCAACTCAGGACAGATCTGTATGTCGACCGAGCGGATCATCGTTGATCGGCGTATTGCCGACGAGTTCGTCACAAGGCTCGCGGCCAAAGCGCAGGCCTTACCCATCGGTGATCCGCGAAATGGACCCACAGTGCTCGGCTCGGTGGTGGACATGTCGACGGTCCGGCGGTGTAACGAGCTGATCGACGACGCTCTTGCCAAAGGCGCACAGCTCGTCTGTGGCGGCAAGGCAGATAGCACGCTGATGCCCGCGACATTGATCGATCACGTGACGCCCGCGATGCGCATCTTTTCCGAGGAAACGTTCGGCCCGGTCAAGGCGATTGTCCGCGTCGAAGACGAGCAGGAGGCCGTTGCATGCGCGAATGACAACGCATACGGCCTTTCGGCCGCGGTCTTTACACGTGACACAGCAAGAGGATGGCGTGTGGCGAAGGGCATCGAATCCGGCATTTGCCATATCAATGGGCCGACGGTTCACGACGAAGCGCAAATGCCATTCGGCGGGGTGAAAGGAAGCGGCTGGGGACGTTTTGGCGGACGAGCGGGAATCGAGGCGTTTAGCGAATTGCGCTGGATCACGCTTCAAACGGTAGATCGGCACTATCCCTTTTAAGGTCAGCGGAACACGGATTTGATTGATTGACCAGGCGACTGTTTGCGATCCCTCGCATCGGTCGCCACGCGTCTGCGCTAGTGGACAAACCTAAAATATATATAGGAGACGAGCATGGCTGCTTCCAAAGACAACACACACTCCCCGCGCAGCGCGTCACGGCGGAGCGTACTCGGTGCTGCAGGCGCAACGGGCTTGGCACTGATGATGCCGAAGCTGGCAAAAGCCCAGGCAGCAGGAACCCTCAAGATCGGGTTCGTGAGTCCGCGTACCGGCCCCCTCGGGAGCTTCGGTGAAGGCGACGGCTACGTGCTTGATCTCGCAAGGAAGTCACTGGCGGGAGGCCTGGTTGTAGGCGGGAAAAAGTATGCCGTCGAAATTCTCGACCGCGACACGCAATCGGATCCGGCCCGCGCCACCCAGTTGGCCAAGGCGCTGATCAACACGGACAAGATCGATTTGATGCTCACGACCTCCACGCCGGAAGTCGTGAATCCCGTCTCGGACGCTTGCGAAGCAGCGGGCGTACCTTGCCTGGCCACCGTGATGCCCTGGGAGGCGTGGTACTTCGGGCGCGGCGCAAAGCCGGGTGAGCCGTCGCCGTTCAAGTGGACATACCTGTTCTCGTTCGGCGTATCGAACTTCGTGAAGTCCTACCTCTCGCAATGGGCGGCGGTCCCGAACAACAAGAAGCTGGCGACCCTGCTACCCAATGATGCGGACGGCAACGCAATCCGTGCAGCGATGCTGCATGAGTTGCGCAAGGCCGGCTACACGGTCATCGACGGTGGTCCGTACGAAACAGGGACAACGGATTTTTCGGCGCAGATCGCAAAATTCAAAGAGGCAAACTGCGAGATGCTGATGTCGTTCCCGATCCCCCCTGATTTCGCCACCTTCTGGCGTCAAGCTGCCCAACAGGGGCTGGCTCGCAAGATGAAGATCGTACAGGTCGCCAAGACGGGCTTGTTTGCGTCGACGATCGAGGTGCTGGGTCCACTGGGCTACAACATCTCGGTGGCGGCCTATTGGCACAAGAACTTCCCGTACAAGTCGACCCTGACCGGGGTGACGGGTGTGCAGCTCGCAGACGGTTATGAAAAGGGAACGGGAAAGCAGTGGAATCAGCAGTTGGGGGCGACGTTGTCATTGCTCGATGCCGGGTTTGCCGCACTGACAGCCAGCGCGGATCCGAGCAATAAGGCCGCTGTAGCGAAGGCGCTCGGATCGCTGCGGACATTGACGATGATGGGTCAGATCGACTTCACCAAAGGCCCGGTGCCCAATGTGTCGCCGACCGCGATGATCGGTGCGCAGTGGGTCAAGGCCCCTGCGGGTTCGAAGTTCAAGTACGAGTACATCATTACTGAAAACTCGAGCGATCCCTCGGTGCCTGTGTCGCACAAGCCCATTCCGTACGCGTAAGAACCGTGGAGTCTTCGAGTGCCATGTCAGAGCAAACACTTTTAGCGGC
Source organism: Pararobbsia alpina (assembly GCF_902859895.1). Classification (GTDB taxonomy): domain Bacteria; phylum Pseudomonadota; class Gammaproteobacteria; order Burkholderiales; family Burkholderiaceae; genus Pararobbsia; species Pararobbsia alpina. The sequence goes on along the minus strand of NZ_CADIKM010000032.1, from coordinate 46,169 downwards.
CCAGGGGGTCGTCAAACGGTTCGGTGCGAATACGGTGCTCGCCGGAGTGGACTTTACGGTCCGTTCTGGCGAGGCAGTTGGCATCGTGGGGCCCAATGGGGCGGGCAAGACGACTTTGCTTGCCGCGCTGTCGGGTTCAGTCAACGTGTCTGCCGGAACCATCAGTCTGCGCGGCCAGGATATTTCGATGCTTGATGCGGCGCGTCGCTGCCGCTTGGGCATTGCAAGAAGTCATCAGGTGCCGCGCCCCTTCGGTGGTTTGACAGTCTTCGAGAACGTGCTGACTGCCGCCCAGCAAGGCGGGGGTTTTCGCCGGGAAGAGGCCTACGACCGCAGTATCGACGCCATCGAGCTCTGCGGCATGATGTCCGTCGCCAACCGGCGGGCGGAAGCGTTGGGGCTGCTTGATCGCAAGCGTCTCGAGCTCACGCGCGCACTCGCGACAAATCCCGAGCTACTGCTGCTCGATGAGATCGGAGGCGGTTTGACCGATGGCGAAGCCATCGAGCTCGTTGGCACGATCCGTACCCTTAGACAACGCAATATCACGATTGTGTGGATCGAACACATCGTCCACCTTCTGGTTCAAGTGGTCGAGCGTTTGGTCTGCATGGACGCCGGACGCGTCATCGCGGACGGTCCCCCGAATGCGGTGTTATCCGACGCTGCTGTGGTGAGCGCGTATTTGGGAGGACATCCCGCATGAGCATATTGAAAGTCAGGGGGCTCGAAGCTCGCCATGGGCTTCTCCAAGCCGTCCGAGGTGTCGATCTGGACCTCCGGGAGGGAGAGCGCCTCGCGCTGGTGGGCGCGAACGGCGCGGGAAAGACAACGCTGTTGCGCACGCTGGCCGGGATTCATCCCGCCTCGGCAGGAATGATCGAGTTCGATGGCACCGACGTGACATCCGTGCCGGCCTATCGACGCGCAGCAATGGGGATTGCGCTGGTACCGGAAGGAAGGCGGCTATTTGCATCAATGACGGTGGCCGAAAACCTTCAGGTCGCGCTTTCAACCCGCCGGACGGGGCGTTGGAATCTCGATTCCGTCGTCGAGGCATTTCCGCAGATCAAACCGAAGCTCAAGGCGCTTGCAGGCTCCCTGTCGGGGGGGCAGCAACAGGCCGTTGCAATTGGTCGAGCGCTCATCACGAACCCGCGTGTCCTGCTGCTTGACGAGGTGTCGCTAGGCTTGTCGCCAGCCGCTGTGCAGGGCGTCTACGACTCGCTCGCAACGGTCGTTGCCGAGGGAACGACGTTGATCCTTGTCGAACAGGATCTTCAGCGCACCTTCGACGTCGCCGGGCGACTTCTGTGCATGCTGGAAGGCGTTGTCGTTGCCTCCGGACACACCGATGAAATGACCCGGGACGAAGTCATGGCCCACTACTTCGGGCATCACGTCACGGACGAAATCAAGGAGCGCGCATGAGCTGGGTCAATCAGATACTTCAGGGCGTGCTCCTTGGGGGCTTCTACGCGCTGCTTGCCTGTGGCGTGTCATTCATGTTTGGTGTGATGCGGATTATCAACCTGGCGCATGGGAGCCTGGCTGTGGTCGCGGCCTACGGCGTATTCTGGCTGGCGGAACGCTACGACATGAATCCCTTTGTCGGCCTCGCGATCGCGATCCCGGCGATGGCGGTTCTCGGATGGCTGCTGCACCGGTTGATACTCGAACGCAGTGCGCGCGCCGGCGAACTCGTACCCATTCTCGCAACCTTCGGGCTTGCTGTTGTTCTCGACAATAGCTTGTTCGTCACATTCGGGGCCGACACCCGGTCGCTTGCCCCCTACATTGACACCTTGGCCTATGACGGGATTGACATTGCGGGAATGAATTTCGGCCATCTCTCCCTTCTCACGTTTGGGGTGGCGGTCGTTCTGCTTGGCGGATTGCAACTGATGCTCAAACACACCTCCATGGGGCGCAAGATCCGAGCGGTCGCTGACGATGCGAGTACCGCGCAGCTCGTGGGTGTCAATGCTTTCGCAGTCAATGCTTTCGCCAGCGCCATCGCGATGGGAACTGTAGCGATTGCGGGTGCCTTTCTTGCGCTAAGAGCGACGGTCGATCCTTATGCCGGAGGCCCCCAACTCATCTTCGCTTTTGAGGCCGTGATGATCGGAGGCATCGGTTCACTCTGGGGCACCTTGGGCGGCGGCATTGCGCTGGGTGTCGCGCAAAGTCTAGGGGCAAAGGTCCACAGCCAGGGGTTCCTGATTGCGGGCCACGTCCTGTTTCTCCTCGTGCTGTTTGCCCGCCTTGTGCGGGACGGCCGCCCGCTTCGTTCCCTTTTTATTCGTTTTCGCTGAACCGATGAACGCTAAAACCACCGTGTCTCATGTTGGAACGATCAAGCCCGGGCAGCTCGACGAGGGCACTCGAAGTCATGCGCCCACGATCCAACGCTGGTCGCCCGTTTCAAGAGCCTCTGTAGCCGGGCTCATCCTTGGGCAGTGCGCGTTGGCATTGGCTCCTTTCTTTCTGGAGCCCGGGCTCGTCGACCGACTGACGACCTTGTACATTTACGGGATTCTGGCTTTGATGTGGAATGCCCTGGTCGGCTACGCGGGCCTCGTTTCGGTAGGTCATCAGGCCTTTTTTGGACTGGGCGCCTACGCCACGGTCCGATTGGCCAATGCAGGGGTGAACCCCTATCTCGCTCTGTTCGTGGCCGCGGTATTGATCGCCATGCTGTCGCTGCCAATCTCCGCTTTCATGTTACGTCTTCGAGGGGGGGAGTTCGCGATTGGCATGTGGGTCGTGGCTGCGCTGTCGCATTTGCTCGTCAACCTCGACACGCTTGTCCAGGGCGAGACGGGCACGTCGCTGATAGCGCTGCAGCAGTATGCTTCCCACGATCGCCGCCTGTATACGTACTGGCTCGCTCTTGGCGCAATGGCAGGCCTCGGTTGGTGCGTCTTTGGACTGCTGCGCAGCAGGACCGGAAACGCACTGCGGGCGATCCGGGACAGCGAAGAGGCGGCAGCATCCATCGGTGTGCGGGTCCTTCCCACGAAGCGTCTGATCTTCGTGCTCTCGGCGTTTGGCTGCGCGATGGCGGGCGCTTTGTGGCTTGCCACGTCGATCACATTCCAACCGAAAACGTATTTCAGCGTGCAGTGGACCGCATACATGCTGTTCATGGTTTTGGTCGGTGGCATTGGCACGTACGAAGGACCGATCATCGGTGCCCTGGTCTTTTTCACAGTCGAGACATTGTTCGGTGCTGCGGGTGTCGCCTACCTCATTGGGCTCGGCGTGATCGCGGTGACCTTTGCGCTTGTCCTTCCGAAAGGGATATGGGGTGCTGTCGAAGCAAAATTCGGGCTCCAGCTGCTTCCGGTGGGCTACAGGGTCCGTCGCGGCGAGACCCGCCAAGAATGATTCATCACCTTCGCGATTGCCCAAGGGCGACGGGCTGAAAGAAAAGCAGTCACAACGGGAGCAAAGAGGACACCGGGGTCCAGTGAAATGACTCAATTCGAATGTGCGTCGAATTCGCCGGTAGGCGGGGTGTCTGTCCATGCAGTAGACGATGGATGAGCGAAATCAGTTCGGGGGCGGAAGCGGGCTTTCGTGTGAATTCATCCCAGAGCGGCGGGTGAAGCCCAGGTCGATTCGCTGAGGAGGTGAGAACAACCTTGATCTGCCCTAGGGCGAAGTATTTTCTCAACTGCCGACATAGTTCGATGCCGTCCATGTGCGGCATCATCCAGTCTGTCAAGATCAAATGCGGGAATCGCGCCGACGCGATCCGGAAAGCTTCGGTACCGTCGCGCGCGACGAGAACGCGAAATCCCGACAGCGTCAGCATCACCCGAGTCGCCGTTAGGATGTCGGGTTCGTCGTCAACCACGAGAATTGTCAGCACGTGCACTCCTTCGATCCCCCATGTCGAGCATTCGCCATGCCTAAGGAGGCTCGGCTTTGCCAGCGATGGCGTGCCTATCGTCGAATGAAACTCCGCCCCGGCAATACGCAGCAGGATCGCGTCGCGGTGGCTGGCTGAAGAGGCGGGAAAATGGAGAGAGAATCGGTGGAGAGAGAATCGGCGCTTACGTGTGGCTTTCCACGCCAACACCAAACGGAGGGCGAAATGGACGATCCCTATCACCTTCAGCGCTTTGTCGACGCACAGGACCCTGTGTATGCACAGGTATGTGATGAATTGCGTGATGGTCGTAAGCGAAGCCACTGGATGTGGTTCGTGTTTCCGCAGATCCAGGGCCTCGGGGAAAGCGCAATGGCGCAGCGGTTCGCGATCTCGTCGTTGGCCGAGGCCGAGGCCTATCTGCTTCATCCCTTGCTCGGCCAACGGCTGCGGGAATCAACGCGACTGGTAAGTCTTGTCAAGGGCCGTTCGATCGAGGAAATTTTCGGCTACCCGGACTACCTGAAGTTTCGGTCGTCAATGAGCCTGTTCGCACGGGCCACGAGCGACAACGAGGTATTCACGGAAGCTCTGCGCAAATACTTCGCCGGTGAACCCGATCCGCGAACGCTGCAACAGCTTTAGACAGTCTTCGCGCTGCACTTGCGCATCGTTGCGCGCGATGCTATCGCTTTGGCCCCTTCATGCCTTCCGACTCCATTGCGGCATGCCATTCCTCGCTCGCCTCGATGGGTTCCATCGCTTCGTCGACTGACGACATTGCACGCTCGGAGGCCGCTTTCGTTTCGTCTGCCGACGCGTCGAATTCATCATTGCCGTCCGTGGGCGGTTGCAGCATGTCCTTGAGCATCGCGCTCAGTTCGGACGTGTCCCACGGCAAGCCACGCTGCTTTCTCACCTTTATGTAGTGTCTTACTTCGGAGTCCTGCTCCGGGGTAAGCGGCAGCCCTCGGAAGGTGCTTTTAGGGTCGGTGTTCCTCATGGCTCTCTCCTGTTCCCAGGCTCTCAGTGTAGTCCCATTGCAGCCACCCGAGCCGTGATCGCGGTGCGAAGTCGCTGGTGGACGGTGAGCTGGAAGCGTCGTGGGTCAAGTGAAACAACGCTCACGGGAAAGGGTTTTGATCGGGCGTATATTGACCACGAGGTGACCCATCTTCTACTTGTGCAACTTCCACCCCACGAGGAGCCGCGATGAACGAAGCGCCTGCGTACTGGCGGGGTCGGTATGCGTGGACGATCCTGAGCTTGATCGTTCTAGCAGCAAGCTCATACGCGCAAGCGCGGGCGATCAGGATCGTATCGGGCACTTACGGCCAGAACTGCGGAGCACCCATTGGCAACGCCACCCATGACCTCGCCCGTCAGTGCAATGGCCGGGAGACCTGTCGGTACATCGTGGGCAAGTCGCTCGCAGGTGATCCGGTGGTGGCTTGCCGCAAGGACCTTCTCGCCGAGTGGCTGTGCAGCGACACTGAATTCCATACCGCCGCGCTCAGCCCTGAAGCGTGGGGCAGCACACTCGTGCTGAGCTGCATCAGACAGACCGGTGCGGGCAGATAAGCACTGCTGTGCAAATGGCCACGTTTGAGACAGGAATCACTCGTGGACAACCCTTCGTTGATGAATGGTTCAAGCCCACGTCACTGTGATCGCGGTAGTCGCCTCGATGCAGGCCTATTGAATCGTTGTTCGATGCCGTCTTGAGGGAGGCGCTTGTCATCAACGCGACGTCGCAGATCTCGAGCTCAGGTAGACAGGGGCGTGAACCCATGCGGGTACGCGACGTTTACAACTGTCCGGCGGCGTACTAACATCAACTTACTATTTGCTTTCTTCCGGGCCGCTAGCCTTTGATCAAGGACCGTCGCGTTCCATCGAACTCCAGGACACCTTTCTGTCAGTCCATCTCTCGGTGCCAGCTTTTGCGAGGAAGCCGCCCATGAGTATCGTGATGCCAGTCGTTGTCGTTCTGGAAACGGCAATTATCTTGTGGTTACTGATGACGCCAACGCGTCAGCAGCGGGCTGAAGCATCCATCGCCAGTCTTGGTCCGTCAGGAGTCGTTGCGCCGTATACGTGGCGTGCATTCATATCAGGGATAGTGACGGGCGCCAGTGCTTCTGCCAGGACGTTTCGACGATGGTTCGATGGCATTGACAAACGGCTGACGGGCATCGAGGGGAATGATACCGGCGCTGCTGAACGGGCAAGCGGCGCGCGTTGTATTCGCGAGGTCATGGCACGACTGCCATTTGCGATCGTGATGATTGGCGAGCGTGGCCTGATGGTGACGGCCAATCAGCAAACCGCGAAGCTGTTCGGGTATGAGTGCGACGAACTGATCGGGAAGCCAGTCGATCTGCTGGTGCCTGATCTGCGGTTCAACAGCAATGCCCCCCTTGGGTCAGCCCCACATACTTTGCCGGAGTCCAGCGATGCCATGCCCTTGCACGAGCTGTCTGCACGGCACAAGGACGGCACGGAGATTCGTGTCGCGATCGGGCTCAATGCGTTTCGCTTCGGCGACGGCGAGAGAGACGACCTCACGCTCGCGTCCATCATTGACAGAACCGATCGATATGAACTACGTCGTAACCGACAGGACCTGGCGCATCTGACACGTGTGTCGACCATGGGTCAACTGGCCTCATCGTTGGCTCATGAACTCAACCAGCCGCTGACTGCAATTCTGAGCAACGTGCAGGCCGCGCAGCGCTTCATGGCGGCTGACCCCATCGATCTTCCCGAGGTGCGCGAAATCTTGAATGACATCGTGCAGGATGACTACCGCGCAAGCGAAGTGATACGACGCATTCGCGCGGTCGTCAAGAAGGGGGATCTGGAGGTTGCACCACTTCATCTTGCGGAAGTCATTCGCGACGTTATCTTTCTCGTGCATAGCGACGCGATTTTGCGCGAAACACGTGTGACACTCCATGTCGTTGGTGATCTGCCACCGGTGCGCGGTGATAAGGTGCAACTCCAGCAGGTCGTGCTCAATCTGTTGCTCAACGCGTTCGATGCGATGAGCGATGTGTCGCCGAGCGATCGAACCGTCTGCGTCACGCTCAAATCCGAGGACGATGACATGGTGAGCATCGCCGTTCGCGATTGCGGCCACGGACTGACCGCCGACAGGCTCGACAAGATCTTCAAGCCGTTCTTTACGTCAAAGCCCCAAGGCCTCGGTCTCGGATTGTCGATCAGCCGATCCATTGTCGACATGCACCGCGGGCGGCTCTGGGCCGAAAACAACGTTGATCGAGGCGCGACGTTCCATGTCACCTTGCCCGCCGGACATTCGACGGACCGGGACGAGTCGCGATAGGGCCATGACAGATTCCCGACTGCAAGTGTTTGTCGTCGATGATGACGAGTCTGTGTGCCGAGCGCTGGGTCGTCTGATCAAGTCCGCCGGCTACTGCGTGGAAACGTTCGGTTCCGCATCGGCTTTTCTCGACAGGGTGCAGGCCTATACCTGTCCTGCGTGCGTCGTACTCGACATTCAACTTCCGGATCTGAATGGTCTGGAACTCCAGCGTGAACTGGACGCGACGCTGCCGATTGTTTTCATCACAGGGCACGGCGACATTTCCATGACCGTGGACGCGATGAAGGCAGGAGCGACCGATTTCCTGCCCAAGCCGGTGCGCGATACCGATCTGCTTCGTGCGGTTGAACAGGCGCTCGAGCGTGCGGTCCAGGCCTACACCATCCAGTGTGAACTGGACGCGATCCATTGCCGCCTCGGGCGGCTGACGCCTCGCGAACGCGAAGTGATGGCGCTTGTCGTGACCGGGCGTCTGAACAAGCAGGTGGCGGGCGACCTGGGTACGGTCGAAAAGACAATCAAGGCCCATCGCGCGCGCGTGATGGCGAAGATGGAGGTCACGTCACTGGCTCAGCTCGTCCGCGTCGCGGACAGAATCGGTCTCGGCGCTCCTGCCGATATGCACAGTTAAGCTGAGCCTGGGCCATCCAGCGCCGGTCCGGTCCGGCGCTCCGCGTACCGGCCTTCGCACAGGACCAAGGTCCAATAGCCGTATCGTGCCACGGCTCGTAGTCTATGAATCTTGGGGGTGCTTTACCTCTGCATTCCCGGCACCGGACTACCTGCAATGGGAAAACCCAAACGATTCGTTGTCGTCGTCGATGACGATGAATCGGTGAGTCGAGCGATCAAGAGACTCCTGCGCTCCATCGGCATCGCGGCCGAAACGTTCGCAAGCGGCGACGTGTTTCTCGACGTCCTGTCGTCCATGCCGTCCTATCGCCCCGACTTCATCATTCTCGATGTGCAAATGCCCGGGCTTAATGGACTGGAGGTTCAGCGGCGTCTGTCCGGTAGCGGCACGCCGGTCATTTTTATCACGGCTCATGATGACATTGGGGTGCGCGAGCAGGCACTCGCAGGCGGGGCTGTGGCCTTTTTGCAAAAGCCATTCGACGACGAGCTGTTCATCAAGACCATACGCACGGCGCTCGAGGAGGGAGGGCGGTCATAGCCGGTGCATGTGGCGTCGATCCCGTATTGGACCAAAGGCCAATTGTTATCGAGTGGCGCGCCATCCAATAATGCCATGGTCACCCGCTGGCTGGCGAAGACGCGCGAGAAGGGGCTGTCACGCGACACATCACGCCGGCTCTCGAGCCGAGACGCAGAATGTCGGAGCAAACGTCATGACCGCTGGACGTCTTAATGCCTGCCAGTTCAATGTACTCGCAGCCGGCTCGGTCGCTGTTGCGTTCGGCGTGGTGGTGGTGCTGACGAGGTTCGCGACCCTGTCGCTCGACCAGCGCCTGATCCAGGACGCGACGGAGGACGATCGTGTCCAGACCTCCTGGTGAGTCGGAGCGGTCCGATATCCCCGAGGCCACCGCCGCGCCGCGCTCGCGCGGGCGCATGCAGATCGTGTGGCTGGTGCCGCTCATTGCCGTGCTGATTGGCGGCTGGCTCGCCGTCAAGGCCATCCTGGAGCAGGGGCCGACGATTACGATCAGCTTCGAGACAGGCGAGGGGATCGAGGCGGGCAAAACGAAGATCAAGTTCAAGAATGTCGACATCGGTATGGTCAAAAGCGTCACGCTCTCTGGCGACCACCGCGGCGTGGTCGCCACCGCCGAGCTTTCCAAGGATGCGACGTCGCTGCTGGTGGACGACACGCGTTTCTGGGTGGTGCGCCCGCGCATCTCCGGGGGCACCGTGTCGGGCATCGGCACCTTGCTCTCCGGATCCTTCATTGGCATGGATGTGGGAGCCGCGACGAAGGCGCGCCAACATTACAAGGGCCTGGAGACACCGCCTGTTATCGCGACCGGTGTGCCGGGCCGGGAGTTCGTGTTGAAGGGTGAGGATATCGGCTCGCTCGATGTTGGCTCCCCCATTTACTACCGACGGTTGCAGGTCGGCCAGATTACGTCGTACGAGCTCGACCCGAACGGAAAGGGTGTAACGATGCATGTCTTCGTGAACGCACCTTATGACCGCTACGTGAAGCCGGACACGCGTTTCTGGCAGGCCAGCGGTATCAACGTGTCGCTCGACACGAGCGGCGTGAAGGTCGACACGGAATCGCTGGTGGCTATCCTGATCGGTGGACTTGCGTTCCGGACGCCGGACGATACGGCCGATCAACCGCAGGCAGACATGCACACGGTATTCACGCTGTTTCATGACCGCGCAGAGGCGATGAGGCGCCACGAACGCATTGTCGATACGTATGTGCTCAATTTCAAGGAGTCGGTGCGGGGATTGACCGTGGGTGCACCGCTCGATTTCCTCGGCATCGAGGTGGGCGAGGTCGCAGCGATCCATACACGGTTTGACCGGGTCACCCGGCAATTCAGCATTCCCGTCGAGGTGCGTTTCTATCCGGAACGCTTCACGTCGCGCTATACAGCGGGCGAACCCGGAGGCAGGGTCGCAGGGGATCGTCGACAACTTGCTCAATGGTTGGTCGAGCATGGTCTGCGTGCACAGTTGCGCACCGCAAACCTTCTCACTGGCCAGCGCTATATTGCACTTGACCTGTTCCCGAACGCGCCCAAAGCAACGATGAACTGGAACACGAGTCCCCCCGAGATGCCCACCGTGCCTGGCGGACTGCAGTCATTGCAGGACTCGGTGACTACGCTCGTCGCCAAGCTGAACAAGATCCCGTTCGAGGGAATCGGCAACGATGCCCGTCAGACGCTGCGCGATGCGGACATGCTGGTCAAGCGGCTCGACAAGGAAGTCGCGCCACAGGCCCTGCAGACGCTGGCTGCGGCGCAGACCGCGCTCAACTCGGCAAACAACGCATTGCAGCCTGACACCGCGGTGCAGGCCAGCACCGCCGATGCGATGCAGGAGCTCGCGCGTACCGCAGCCGCTTTCCGCACCTTGGCGGACTACCTTGAACGTCATCCCGAAGCGCTGATTCGCGGCAAACCGGGGGACAGCAAGTGATGCGCCGCCAATACTTACCCCTGGTCGTCACGCTTGCTGCCGCCACCCTGGTTGGCTGCACCACGCAAAACGCAAGCTTTTACACATTGAGCCAGGAGGCGCCAGGCGAGAATGCGCGTCCCGTTACGCAGCTCACCGTCGTGGTCGGATCGGTTACGGTGCCTGAACTCGTCGACCGGCCTCAGATCGTGGTGAGCACCGGTGCCAATCAGGTCCATATCGATGAATTCGCGCGTTGGGCAGAACCGCTGAAGAGACAGATCCCCCGCGTGGTCGCCGGCGATCTTGCACAGATACTGAACAGCGCACGCGTCTCCGCATCTCCGATGGCGGGTGATGCCACGGTCTGGCGCGTGCGGCTGGACGTGCAGCGTTTCGATGCGGCTCCCGGCGATGCGGTCACGGTCGATGTGGTGTGGTCGGTGTCGGTCACCGGGAAAGGATCGCCGCTATCTGGACGAACCACGGTACGCGAGCCTTGTGCCAGCGCCGATTACGATGCCCTGGTGGCGGCGTGGAGCAAGGCCCTCGCCATCGTCAGCGGCGAAATCGGCGCCGCAATCAGCACGGCATCCGCGTCCTGAGTGCGTGCGGGCAAGCTTGGTGACCGGGTTTGGCCGGCAGCAGAAGCGCGTCGCGGAGGACGCGGCAGGAAGAGTCTCTGGTCGATGTTTTATTTTTCGGAGTAGTACGTGGCCTGACGTTGGCACCAGTCGTCGCATTCGTAGTCGACGTCGGTATGCAAGTCCATCTCGCTGAGGAGCACCATCATGGAACGCCGTAGCTTTACATCGCTGTCCGCCGTTGCGCTAGTGCTGGCGATCTCCGGCTGCACTACGACCACCGGTTCGAAAACCGATCCCGCGAGCAAGCGCCGGGAGATCGATGCGGGGGTCGACAGTTCGCTGAACAAGCTCTATGCATCGGCAAGGGGTTCGAACGAGCTTGCCGCAAAGGCGCAGGGGATTCTCGTATTCCCCAATGTGATCGCCGCGGGCCTGGTCGTCGGAGCGGAATATGGCGAGGGTGCCCTGCGCGTCGCGGGTCAAACGGTCGGGTACTACAGCACCACGACTGGATCATTCGGATTGCAGATCGGGGCGCAATCCAAGGCAGTGATCGTCATGTTCATGACAAAGACGTCGCTCGATAAATTTCGCAATAGCAAAGGCTGGACTGCTGGCGTCGATGGATCGGTGGCCTTGGTCAAAGTCGGCACGAATGGCAACGTTGATACGAGTACTGCCACTGGCGAGATCATCGGATTCGTGGTCACCAATGCCGGATTGATGGCCAATGCCACGCTGGAGGGTACGAAGGTCAGCAAGCTCGATCTCTAAGGGTTCAGACAGGCGGGTGCCGTTCCGGATACTGCTGGCCCGGGGAGCGAACGATCCATAAACGTTCTTTGGTGGTGAGTTAGGCGGAGTAAAATGATTACTCTGCTCACACAGCGCGGACATTTCGTCGTCAACTGTTAGAAAAACTCACCTATGCGGCACAAGCTTCCGCCTCTCAATGCATTGCGTGTTTTCGAAGTGGCTGCGCGAGCCGGCAGCTACTCGGCTGCTGCGCGCGAACTGAATCTCACGCATGGCGCCGTCAGTCGTCATATGGCCATTCTTGAAGACTGGTTGGGGCAACCGCTTTTTGTGCGCGAAGGGCAGAGCATGACCGCCTCTGCGCATGCCCGGGCGCTGGCCCGCGAGGTCAGCGCGGCATTCGATCACATCGCGGACGCGGCAGAGCGCTATGGAAAGAGCCGGCACTTGAAGGTCATCCGGGTGAGCGTGTCGGCGACGTTCGCGATGCGCTGGCTGATTCCCCGGCTGACCCTGTTCGCTGCCACGCATCCGAATATAGACGTTCGCATCTCCACCGTTTTGTCGACGGAGCCTGCGCTTTTAGGTAGCTTCGACTTGGCGATCCGTCGATATGTACCCGCCGATGGACAGTTTCAGGCATGGGCGCTATTTGAAGAACGCAATACCGTCATAGCAAGTCCGGCGCTTATTGCCCGATCCGGTATCACGGCCGTTGAGCAATTGGCCTCCGAAAACTGGCTGACTACCGAGACACGGCCCGGAGATTGGGAGGCCTGGCTCGAAGCCGCTCATCGACCCGCGCTCCGAGCGGGCCGAACCTTGCGGTTCGATCATTACTTCGTGACCTTGCAGGCCGCGATCGACGGTCTTGGCTTTGGCATCGGACCGTTTCCCACCCTCCAGGCCGATTGCGCCGCCGGGCGGCTGGACAGGCCGTTTCCCGCCTTGTCATCGCGGGGCTCGACTTACTACGCCCTCTTGCCACTGGATGCAGACAAGCCGGCGCATATGAGAGATTTTGTGGATTGGCTGCGCACGAGCGGCACGCAAGCGGGTGACTCGCCTGGCCTATAACGCTGGCCTGTTCTAGGCTACAGGGGAGAGGGAGCAAATGATGTTGATTTTTCGGCAGCTATTCGACCAGCAATCATCGACCTACACGTATCTCCTTGCCGATGGCGCCACAGGAGAGGCTGTGCTGGTCGATCCGGTATTTGAACAAGTACGCCGGGATACCGCGCTGATTGAAGAACTTCGATTGAAGCTGCGCTACACGATCGACACCCACGTCCACGCCGATCATGTGACCGGCGCATGGTTGCTCAAGCGCAGCACGGGTAGCCGGATTGCGATATCGGCTGCGAGCGGCGCCGAAGGTGCGGACCGCTATTTGAACCATGGCGACCGGTGTGAGTTCGGCTCACGGCATCTGGTCGTGCGCGCAACACCGGGTCATACGAGTGGATGCATCAGCCTCGTGCTCGATGACGAAACCATGGCATTGACGGGCGATTGTCTGTTGATCAGGGGAACGGGCAGGACAGACTTCCAGCATGGCGACCCGCATGCGATGTTCCGTGCGATCCACGAGCAGATCTTCACGCTACCCGAGACATGCTTGCTCTACCCGGCCCACGATTACCGCGGTTTGACGGTCACGAGCGTGGGTGAGGAGCGGCGTTTCAATCCGCGCTTGGGCGGTGATCTGTGCGAAGACGATTTCATCGGATACGTGACGAACCTGGGCCTGCCGCATCCAAAGCAGATCGACATAGCGGTGCCGGCAAACCTGAAATGCGGCGTCGCCTCGAACGATCTCTCGCAGATGGCCCAGCCCGAATGGGCGCCGCTGACGTATACCTTCGCGGGTATCTGGGAAATCAATTCCCAATGGCTTGAGGAAAACCTCCGTTCAGTTCAGGTCATCGACGTGCGCGAGTCGGACGAGTTCTACGGACCGCTGGGGCGCATTCCCGAGGCCAGGCTCATTTCACTTGGCGATTTGGCCAGGCGCGCCGCTGAACTGACCCATGCACGTCCTATCGTGACGGTCTGCCGGGCCGGCGGTCGTTCCGCGCAGGCCACGGTCATACTTCGGAAATCAGGATTCGAGGACGTTGCCAACCTCGCCGGCGGCATGCTCCGCTGGCGTGCGGAAGGCCGTCTCGTCGAAAACGGTGGCGTGTAGCCCGTCGCGCACATCAGCTCGAGATTTTCAGGACCACGTCAATAATCTGGAAACACCCAAGCAATGACATTTGTGATATTCGCGAATGGAAATAATGCGGTCGAAATGCACAGATCCGGTCTCCTTTCTCAGGTACAAACTACCGGAGCACCCAGGACAAACGTCGCTGATTAAAGGGGTTCTCGCGCATATCCGGTGGAGAATCGGCGTTCGGGAAAACCTCTAAAGAAATCGATTGATTGGTCTGGGTTACGAACTATATTTAGAGGACCAAAAAAGCTTGCACGTGTCGTGCGGCGCTCCTCAGAGCCGCTCAAACACGCGCTTGAAAGAAAGGCGAATAAGCAGATCGTAGCGAGTTTCGCCGATCACCCACAATATTCCTGCGCGCAAGGCAACGCCTGTCACGGTCGGCACAGGTGCAGTGCGCATTGCTATTCCTTGGGGGCTTCAGACATTCGCCTGCAGGCGAGGAGGTTCCACCATGGATCCGGCAAGCGCCATACCCTACGGCCGCAAGACCCAGCGCGCCCCAGCCCTCCAGGAAGTGCACATTCTGTGGATCACCGCGGGCCTCGGTTGCGACGGCGATTCCGTGTCGATCACGGCCGCGACGCAGCCCAGCATCGAAGACGTGCTGCTTGGGGCGATTCCCGGATTGCCGAAGGTCCATCTGCACAACCCTGTGCTGGCCTATGAAAACGGTGACGAATTTCTCGCTCCTTTCCACGCGGCCGCGCGGGGAGAGCTGGACAACTTCGTGCTGGTCGTCGAAGGCTCCATCCCGAATGAAAAAATCAATCGGGAGGGATACTGGGCCGCGATGGGAACCGATCCCAAGACTCAGGAGCCCATCACGATTCCCCAATGGCTCGATCGCCTGACGCCCAGGGCTCTGGCCGTCGTTGGCGCCGGCACGTGCGCGACTTATGGCGGGATTCACGCGATGCAAGGGAACCCCACCGGTTGCATGGGCCTGGCCGACTATCTCGGCTGGAACTGGAAATCGGTAGCGGGTTTGCCCATCGTCAACGTCCCGGGATGTCCGGTCCAGCCAGACAATTTCATGGAGACGCTGCTGTACTTGCTCTATCAACTGGCCGGCCTTGCACCGATGATCCCCCTCGATGGCGCGTTGCGACCCAAGTGGCTGTTCCAGCGCACCGTGCATGACGGCTGCGATCGGGCCGGTTCATATGAGCAGGGATTGTTCGCAAAGGAATATGGAACGCCGAACTGCATCGTCAAGCTCGGATGCTGGGGGCCGGTGGTCAACTGCAACGTACCGAAGCGCGGCTGGATCAATGGCGTCGGCGGCTGTCCGAACGTGGGCGGAATCTGCATCGGCTGCACGATGCCAGGCTTTCCGGACAAGTTCATGCCCTTCATGGAGCAGCCGCCCGGTGCCGTTCTATCGTCGAATCTCATCAGGTCTTACGGTGGCCTCATTCGCAGCCTTCGCAAGCTCACCAACTCGACCCTCAATGAAGAGCCGAAATGGCGGCATAACCGTTCCCGACTGACGACCGGCTACAGTCGCTGAAGCGTGGCGCGAAACAGGCGAATGCCCTTCATGGTGGGGCGGCATTGCGCGGAGACAGACGTATCAGGAGGCGGTGATGGCGGATATTGCGGCACCCGATTTGAAATCGGACACGACGGCGCAGCCGGGCAAGCTCGTCGAGATGAACTGGGATCCGATTACGCGGATCGTCGGCAGTCTCGGTATCTATACGAAGATCGACTTCGAGCAACGCAAAGTCGTGGAGTGCTACAGCACTTCGTCGATTTTCCGCGGCTACAGCATCTTCATGAAAGGCAAGGATCCGCGCGACGCGCACTTCATCACGAGCCGCATCTGCGGGATTTGCGGCGACAACCATGCGACCTGCTCGGTGTATGCGCAGAACATGGCCTATGGCGTGAAACCGCCGAACATCGCGGAGTGGATCGTCAATCTCGGCGAAGCGGCCGAGTACATGTTCGACCACAACATCTTCCAGGACAACCTGGTCGGGGTCGACTTCTGCGAGCAGATGGTGAAGGAAACGAATCCGGGCGTCTGGGCGAAAGCGCAGCAGAGCGCCGCGCCACACGCGGAGATTCACGGCTATCGGACCATTGCGGACATCATGACCGCGCTGAATCCGTTCACCGGCGAGTTCTATCGCGAGACCTTGCATGTGAGCCGCTATACGCGGGAGATGTTCTGCCTGATGGAAGGGCGTCACGTGCATCCGTCGACCCTGTATCCCGGTGGTGTCGGCACCGTGCCGACCGTGCAGCTCTTCACCGACTACATCACGCGGCTGATGAAGTACGTCGAGTTCATGAAAAAGGTCGTGCCGCTTCATGACGACCTGTTCGACTTCTTCTACGAGGCGCTGCCCGGCTACGAGGAAGTCGGCCGCAGACGGATCCTGCTCGGGTGCTGGGGTTCGTTCCAGGACCCGGATGTGTGCGACTACCGCTACCAGTCGATGACCGACTGGGGCCGCAGCATGTTCGTCACGCCGGGCGTGGTCGTCGACGGTGAGCTGGTGACCACGGATCTGGTCGAGATCAATCTGAACATCCGCATCCTGCTGGGCAGTTCGTTTTACGAAGACTGGGATCATGAAGAGACCTTTGTTCGTCAGGATCCCCTCGGCAATCCGATCGATCGCAAGCATCCGTGGAACCAGACTACGTTGCCGCGGCCGCAGAAACGCAAGTTCGACGGCAACTATACGTGGGTGATGTCGCCGCGCTGGTTCGACAAGCGCACAGGCGATTACCTTGCGCTCGATACCGGCGGCGGTCCGATCGCCCGGCTGTGGACGACCGCGCTTGCGGGGCTGGTGGATATCGGCTACGTGAAGGCGACTGGTCACAGCGTGAAGATCTATTTGCCGAAGACAGCGCTGAAGCCGGAAGTCGAGTTCGAGTGGAAGATTCCGAAGTGGAGCAACGCGATCGAGCGCGATCGCGCGCGGACCTACTTCCAGGCCTACTCGGCTGCCTGTGCATTGCATTTCGCCGAGAAGGCGCTGGCCGAACTGCATGCGGGGCACACACGCACCTTCACGCCGTTCGAGGTGCCCGACGAAGCGATCGGCTGCGGCTTTCACGAGGCCGTGCGCGGCGTGCTGTCGCATCATCTTGTCATTCGGGACGGCAAGATTGCGAACTATCATCCGTATCCGCCGACCCCGTGGAATGCGAATCCGCGCGATATCTACGGCACGCCCGGGCCTTACGAGGACGCGGTGCAGAACACACCGATCTTCGAGGAGAATGGCCCTGACAAGTTCAAGGGCATCGACATCATGCGCGCCGTGCGCAGCTTCGATCCCTGCCTGCCATGCGGCGTCCATATGTACGTCGGGGATGGCAAGACGGTCGATGTCGCGCATTCGCCGACCTTCGGCATCCCGCAGGGCATGAAGCCGGGAGGGCACTCATGAGCGACGCGCGCGTGCTCGAGGAGCAACAACGGCGCATCGACGAACTCATTGCAGCACTGACGGCACTCGAGGACACGCGTGGGCGCGATATCGCGCAGGCGCTGCTCCAGGTAGTGCTCGAACTGCATGCGGGCGGGCTTGCCCGGCTCGCCGAGATCGTGACGGAGGTGGACGGCGCGGACGGACCGATCGTCCAAAGGCTGATGCAGGATAAACAGGTCACCGCGTTGTTGCTGCTGCACGGCCTGCACCCGCAGGATCTGGCTGATCGCGTGCGCCATGCGGTCGAGGGTCTCCATGCGTCGCTCGGCGCGTACGGCCTCAGGATCGAACTGATCAATGCGCGCGAGGATGCCGTGCGCGTTCGCTTGTCTGGCGTGCTGACCGGCAAGCACGCCACGCCTGCGCAGGTGCAAGGCGATATCGAGCGAACGATTTTCGAGCACGCGCCGGATGTCGCGCGTGTCGAGATCGACGGGATGCCGGATGTCAACGTTCACGAGCTGCGGTTTGTCGCAACACCACTACCATGAATACGCGCGACGTGAACGCGCACGCGACGGCGCAACGCGGCTGGGTTGCCGCAATCCGCACATTGACCCGCCAAGCGGCCACGACGCCATGCGAGCTGTGCGGCGAACCGCTCGACGCAGTTCATCCGCATCTGGTCGAACTGGAACCGCACGCGCTGCGTTGCTGCTGCCGCGCGTGTGCATTGCTGTTCGGCAACCAGCAGAACGCCCGGTATCGGCGCGTGCCGGAACACGGTAGCCGGCTCGATGGATTTCGTCTCAGCGACGAACTATGGGACGCCCTGGCTATTCCGATCGGTATTGCATTCTTCTATCGGGATTCGGCGGCACAACGCCTGATCGCCATGTACCCGGGCGCGGCCGGCGCGATGCAGTCCTCGCTCGATCTGGGCGCCTGGGATTGTCTCGTCGCCGATAACCCCGTCCTGGAGACCCTCGAGCCCGACGTCGAAGCTCTGCTGGTCAACCGCGTGGAAGGCGCGCGCGAGCATTTCCGAGTGCCGATCGACCAGTGCTACGCCCTCACGGGCGTGATCCGCGCGCGCTGGCGCGGATTGTCCGGAGGCGTGGATGCGTGGCGTGCGATTCACGCGTGTTTCGCGGCGTTGAACGCGGGCGAGCGCTTGTCGGAAGGGGGGGCGAATGCCTGAACTTGACTTTGTCGTCGAAGGTGCGGAGGTTGCCTTGCATTCGGTGTCGCCGTTGCTGTTGTTCAAGCTGCGCCTGACGAATACGCAAGCCGCGGCACGTGCACCCGAAGAGATCGCGAGTCTCGCGCTGCAGTGCCAGATCCAGATAGAAGCGACGCGGCGCAGCTATCAACCGGCCGATCAGGCTCGGCTCGCCGAACTTTTTGGCGTACCGTCGCGCTGGGGGCAGACGGTGCGGACCTTGTTGTGGACGCACGCGAATGCGGCGGTGCCTCCGTTTTCCGACACCTGTTCGATCGATTTGCCGGTGCCATGCACATTCGACTTCAATGTCGCGGCGGCCAAGTATTTCGATGCGCTCGAAGACGGTGAGATTCCGTTGATGCTGCAGTTCAGCGGCACGATTTTTTATCGTGAGAGCGACGGCAGGCTCCAGGTCGCACGCGTGCCCTGGCACAAGGAAGCGGCGTTTCGTCTGCCGGTGGCGACGTGGCGCGCGATGCGCGACTACTACTACCCGAACGGCGCCTGGCTTTGTGTGCAGCGCGACGTATTCGAGCGCATGGAGCGTTACAGGATCGAACATGGGCTGACCGGCTGGGACGATTCGCTCATGGCATTGCTGGACCGTGCCGGCACCGCACACGCAATACCCGTATCGAGGGAGGCCTCATGAATGCCATCGACGGCGTCGTCCAGGCCGTGCTGTACGAGGGCTACATGCTTTATCCCTACCGGGCATCGTCGGTCAAGAACCGGCAGCGCTGGACATTCGGCAGCGTCTATCCACGTGAATGGGCAGACTGGTCCGGCAGCGACCCGTCAATGGTGCAAACAGAATGCGTGATCGAAGGCGCTGACGAGGCCCGCGTCACAGTGCAGCCTTGCTTCCTGCATCTGATCGAGCGCGACGTGCGCAGACTCGATGACCCCGTGTCGTCGTGGCCGGGTGGCAGCGAACCTCCGTCGCGGCCGATTGCATCGCTGGAAGTTGATGGCCGGCGTTTCGATGCCTGGCAGGAAGCCGGTGAACACCATGTCGAGGTTCCAGGGCTGACCCTCGGCGAACTGTGCGTCGCGGGGCTGCGTTTGCCGTTCTCACTGCCGGCAAGCCGCGCCGTCGAACCGCTGAGGGAAGCCGAGGGGCCCGTGAAAGGCGTACTGGTGCGCACGCGGGAGGCGATTGACGGCCGTATCGAGTGTTGCGCAACGCGTCTCGCTGCCCGCACGTTCCGGCTCACGGTACGGGTGGTCAACGTGACACCGGTTGAGGATCCGCAGCGCTTGAACCGCGATGCGGCCTCTGCGTTCGCGCTGCTGTCGTGCCATGCCGTACTGGCCGTGGAGGGCGCCGTATTCATATCGTCGATCGATCCACCGGACGAACAGGCCGGAGCGGTCGCGGCTTGCCGTAGCATCGGTTTGTGGCCCGTACTGGTCGGCTCCGCGGAGCAGCGCGACACGATGCTGGCGGCGCCGATCATTCTCTACGACTACCCGCAGATTGCGCCGGAAAGCGCCGGCGATCTGTTCGACTCCACCGAGATCGACGAGATCCTGACGCTGCGTATCCTCGCCATGACCGATGCTGAGAAGCGGGAGATGGCCGCCGGCGACGAACGTTCACGGGCACTGCTCGAGCGGACGGAAAAGCTGTCGGCCGGTGAGTTGCAGCGACTGCACGGAACCCTGCGCGAAGTGCGCGCGCAGACCGCTTGGACAAACCCTTCATATGACACGGCACACGACGCCGGCTCGCTACCGGGTGAGGCGGCACCTTGGGCCGAGCTCGACGCCAAACCGCGGCTCGCGCGTCTCGATGTCGACGGCGTGGCCTTGCAGGTCGGTTCGCGGGTTGTGCTGCATCCGCGCTCGCGCGCCGACATCTTCGATCTCGCCTTGCGCGATCAGATCGCAACGATTGAGTCGATCGAACGCGATTTCGAGGATCACGTTCACGTCGCCGTGACGATCGACTGCGATCCCGGTCGTGACTTCGGGCTCGAGCGAATGCCCGGACATCGCTTCTTCTTTGCGCCGGATGAGATCGAGCCGTTGCGCGAGGGGAGGCGGTCATGACGTCGATCCTGGTAGCGGGAGTCGGCAATGTTTTTCTCGGCGACGACGGTTTCGGCGTCGAGGTCGTGCGGTGCCTGCACGCCAGGCAGACAGGCAAGTGGCCGCCGGACGTGCGCGCAATCGACTTTGGAATCTGTGGGATCGATCTGTATTACGCCTTGCTCGATGGAGTGGACCTTGCCATCCTCGTCGACGCGACTCATCGCGATGGGCCGCCAGGCACCGTGTATGTCATCGACCCTTCCGTAATGCACGCTGAGGCCGATTGCGCAAACGATGTTCCGCCCGTCCTGCTTTCACCCCACGATCTCGATCCGGCGCAGGTGCTGCAGGCGGTGCAAACCATGGGCGGCAAGGTCGGACGCATCGTGCTGATTGGCTGCGAACCCGGCACCTTTGGTACGGAAGAAGGGCGGGAGGGCCGCATGGGACTCAGCGAGCCTGTCGCGGCGGCTGTCGGCGAGGCGGTCGATATGATCGAGGCGATGATCGGGAACATGCAGGCTCATGCCACGGAAGTCGATGGGGGTCCTGTCTCGCAAAACCACTGGAGAGGATGATGAAGTACGCAATGAAGTACCTGTTTCTGTCGGCGCTGATCATCGGTGTGGCGGCGAACCTGAAGGATCTTCGCCGCTATATCCGTATCCGCAATATGTGAGGGGCCGGCGATGAGCCTGTACCCGCCACCGGTTCGCGAGGAGCCGCCCGTCATGACACGGGTGGGCGAAGCGATTCGCGTGCGCGGATTGGTGCAGGGCGTGGGCTTCAGGCCCGCGGTGTGGCGTCTGGCGCGCGAGCACGGCGTCAGCGGCGACGTGTGCAACGATGGCGAAGGCGTGCTGATCCATGCATGGGCCGATGCGGCGACCCTCGACGGTTTTGTCGCGGGCTTGCGCAGCGCTTGTCCACCACTAGGGCGAATCGATTCGATCGAACGTTACGCACTGCGCGATGCGCCGCCCATCGCGGGTATGTTCAGGATCGGCTCGAGCGCGGGCGGCCGTGCGCGTGCCGGCGTGGTGCCGGACGCGGTGACGTGCCGCGCGTGTATCGAGGAGACTTTCGATCCATCGAGCCGCCGCTATCGTTATGCGTTCACGAACTGCACGCATTGCGGGCCGCGCCTGTCGATTGTCGAAGCGATCCCGTATGACCGTCCCAATACGACGATGGCGGCATTCCCGCTATGTGAGGCGTGCCGCCGTGAGTATGACGATCCGGCTGATCGACGCTTTCATGCGCAGCCGGTTTCCTGCCCGGCCTGCGGTCCCCACCTATGGCTGGAGCGATCCGACGGTTCGCTGGCACCGGGTGATCCGGTTCAGGCCGCGTGCCAGTACATCAAGCACGGGAAGATTGTCGCGATCAAGGGGCTTGGAGGCTTCCAGCTAGCGTGCGCCGCGGCCGATCATGCTGCCGTCGCGAGATTGCGTGCGCTGAAGCATCGCGAGCGCAAGCCCTTTGCGCTTCTCGCGAGTGGCGTATCGATGATCGAGCGTTATTGCGTGGTCAGCGACGCAGACAAGGCCTTGCTCACCTGCGCGGCCGGACCGATCGTCATCATGGCGATACGCAGCGACGATAGAAATGAATACTTCCCCGGTGTGGCGCCGGGAATCGCAACGCTCGGTTTCATGCTCCCCTCAACCCCGCTGCACCATCTGATCATGCACTCGTTTGACGATCCGATCGTGCTGACCAGCGGCAATCTTGTGGACGAGCCGCAATGCATCGACAACGCGGATGCTCGCACACGCCTCGCGGGCATGGCCGACGCACTGCTGATGCACGACCGGGACATCGCGCGGCGGGTCGACGATTCCGTCGCACGAGTCGTGGGCGATGTCCCGCGAGTGCTGCGCCGCTCGCGCGGTTATGCCCCCGCGCCGCTGCGCATGCCCAAGGATTTCGCGGCCGCGCCGCCGATACTCGCCATGGGTGCGCAGCAGAAGAACACGTTCTGCCTGCTGCGCAATGGTGAGGCCATCCTCTCGCATCACATCGGTGAACTCGCGAACGGCGAGACGTATCGCGACTATGCGAAGGCGCTGTCTCGTTACCAGCATCTGTTCGAACACGATGCGTCGCTCATCGCGGTTGACCTGCATCCGGAGTATCTGTCGCGCAAGCTCGGTCTCGATATCGCACGCCAGCGGCGTTTGCCGCTTGCCGGGATTCAGCACCATCACGCGCATTTCGCCGCTTGCCTGGCGGAAAACGATATCGGCTTGGGCATCGATGTTCTCGGCATCGTGCTCGACGGTCTGGGCATGGGCGACGACCAGGCATTGTGGGGAGGCGAATTTCTGTTGGGCGGCTATGCGGGGTATCGGCGCCTGGCGAGCTTCGCTCCCGCCGCGCTGCCGGGCGGTGCACGCGCGATCGACGAACCGTGGCGCAACACCTACGCCCATCTGCGCGCGAGCCTCGGCTGGCCGCGCTTCGCGGCAGAGTACGCGACACTCGAGCTTCATGATTTTCTCGCTGCGCGGCCGCTCGCGCTGATCGATCAGATGATCGACAAGGGCATCAATAGTCCAACGGCAAGTTCGACGGGACGTCTGTTCGACGCCTTCGCGGCGGCGCTCGGCGTGTGCCGCGAACGGGCGCAATACGAAGGACAGGCCGCGATTGAACTCGAAGCACGAATCGACAGACGCACACTCCACGACGAAGACGACGCACAGGCCTATCCGTTCGGCATCGTGGACACGGGAGGCCCGCTTTTGATCGACCCTCGGCCGATGTGGCTGGTGATGCTCGAAGACTTGCGGCGCGCGACGCCTGTGCCGTCGATGGCCGCGCGTTTTCACAAGGGGCTCGCGATTGCCATCGTACGAATGACGCAGCGTTTGCTCGCCCCCACGGCGGTGCGCATCGTGGCGCTTTCCGGCGGCGTCATGCAAAACCGCGTACTCGTCGAACAACTCGCCGCGCGCCTTGCCGCGTGTGGCCTGACAGTCCTGCAGCATCGCCTGGTGCCGGCGAACGACGGCGGCATCGCGCTGGGGCAGGCCGCGATTGCCGCCGCGCGCGCACTTGTGCCGGCGCCTGCGTCACCATGGAGTACGTCATGTGCCTAGGCATCCCGGGGCAGATCATCGAGATTCACGACGCGGACCAAAACCTTGCACTCGTCGAGGTCGGCGGGGTACGGCGAGTCATCAACATTGCCTTCGTGGTCGAGGACGACCGGCCACCCGCCGCGTGCATCGGTGACTGGGTGCTGGTGCATGTCGGTTTCGCGATGAGTCGTCTTGACGAGACCGAAGCCCACCGTACGCTCGCGCTGCTGCGCGAGCTCGGCGAGGCACAGGCGGAGCTGGCCGCCATGATGGAAGGCGGCGGGGAAGCCCCGGTGGCGTACAGCGCCGACAGGCGCAACGGAGCGCGTGATGACTGAACATCAGGCATTGCAGGGCCTTTATCCATTCCTGCATGGCGAGCGTCAGGACCCGGCAAAACTCGATGCCGCGCTGCTCGAATCGGTCGCGCAGAAGGCGTCGGCGAGCGTCGACGCCAAGCGTGCCTTCTTCGCACACAATGCCACCGCGGTGGTTGCCGTCGCGCACGCGATCGCGGATGTGTATCGTCATGGCGGCAAGCTCTTTGCGATGGGCAACGGCGGTTCCAGTTGCGACGCCGCGCATATCACGGTCGAGTTTCTGCACCCGATAACGGCGGGGCGTCCCGCACTCGCTGCGATCAACCTCGTCGCCGATACCGCGATGATGACAGCGGTCGGCAACGACGTCGGCTTCGCGCATATCTACGTGCGGCAACTGGTGGCGCAGGCGCAGCGTGGCGACGGCCTGATCGGTGTATCGACGAGCGGCAATTCCGAGAACCTCCTCGCCGCATTCGAGAAGGCGCGCGAGATGGGCGTGACGACAATCGGCCTCTCGGGGCATGACGGCGGCAGGATGGCCGCGCAGGGCGCGCTCGACCATTGCCTCGTGGTACCGAGCGACAGCATTCACCGTATCCAGGAAACTCACGTCGCGATTTATCACATCCTGTGGGACCTCGTCCATACCTTGCTGGCTGACGAGCGAGGCAGCCTCGCCGTTCGCGATGCATCGGAGCATGCATCATGAAATACGTCGATGAGTTTCGCGATCCGGAGAAGGCGCGCACACTGACATATGCAATCCACCAGCTGGTCGAGCGGATCGTACGCGAACGTGGCGGCCTGCAACGGCCGCTGCAGATCATGGAAGTGTGCGGCGGCCACACGCATTCCATTTTCCGGTACGGGATTCACCAGATGCTGCCGCCCGAGGTCGAATTCGTGCATGGCCCTGGTTGTCCCGTCTGCGTGCTGCCGATGGGGCGCGTGGACGACTGCGTTGCGCTTGCCGAGCGGCCCGAAGTGATCTTCACGACCTTCGGCGACGCGATGCGCGTGCCAGGCTCCCGTAAAAGCCTGCTCAAGGCAAAGGCCGACGGTGCCGACGTGCGTATGGTCTATTCGCCGCTCGATGCGCTGGCAATTGCACGCGAGAATCCACACCGTGAAGTGATCTTTTTCGGGCTGGGTTTCGAGACCACCATGCCGAGCACGGCGATGACCGTGCTGCAGGCCCATGCGGAGCGTATCCGCAATTTCTCGCTGTTCTGCAACCACATCACGATCATCCCGACGATCAAGGCCATTCTCGATTCACCCGACCTGCATCTGGATGGCTTTCTCGGACCGGGACACGTCAGCATGGTGATCGGCACGAGGCCGTATCGGTTCATCGCGGAGCATTATCGGCGGCCGATCACGATAGCCGGCTTTGAACCACTCGACGTGCTGCAATCCGTGTGGATGGTCTTGCGGCAGATTGCCGATGGCCGCTGCGAAGTGGAGAACCAGTACGGCCGCATCGTGCCGGAGGATGGCAATGCGCAGGCGCTGTCGGCAATCCAGCAGGTGTTCGAGTTGCGCGAGTTTTTCGAATGGCGCGGACTCGGATCGATCGATCATTCGGGCGTGCGGATCCGCGAATCATTCGCCGCGTTCGATGCCGAGCGCAAGTTTCCCGTGGCGAACTTGAAGATTGCCGATCCGAAATCGTGCCAATGTGGAGAAGTGCTCAAGGGCGTCATCAAGCCGCAGCAGTGCAAGGTTTTCGGCACCGCATGCACCCCGCAGACGCCGCTCGGTTCGCTGATGGTATCGAGCGAAGGCGCGTGCGCGGCGCACTATCGCTATGCGCGCATCGATACCTCGGCGCTGTTCGCCCATGCTACGGATGCGTCGCACGCGCTTGGGCAGGGAGTAGGGGCATGAACGACCGGCTCGGCAGGCTGCGGGACACCACGATCAACCTCGCGCACGGCAGTGGCGGCCGGGCGATGCGCGAGCTGATCGAGGACGTGTTCGTCATGGCCTTCGACAATCCCGCACTCGCCGCACTCGAGGACCAGGCCGTATTCCCGCTCGCGGATCTCGTGCGGCATGGCGACCGGCTCGCGTTCACGACCGACAGTTACGTGGTCGACCCTTTGTTCTTCCCAGGCGGGGATATCGGCACGCTGGCGGTATCGGGCACGGTCAACGACCTCGCCATGTCGGGCGCGAAACCCCTTTTCCTGTCGTGCGGGATGGTGATCGAGGAAGGGCTGGCCGTCGATATCCTGCGTCGCGTCGCGGCGAGCATGCAACGCGTCGCGATCGAAGCCGGCGTGTCGATCGTCACGGGCGACACCAAGGTCGTCGAACGTGGCTGCGCGGACAAGTTGTTCGTCAATACGGCAGGCGTCGGCGTCGTGCCGGCTGGCGTGAGTATTTCCGCGCGCCGTGCGCAAGCGGGCGATGTGGTGATCGTCAATGGCTTTCTTGGCGATCACGGTACGGCCATCCTGGTCGCCCGGCAGCAACTCGCCTTGCAGTCCGATATTGAAAGCGACTGTGCACCGCTCGCCTCACTGGTTGCCGCCATGTTGGACACGCGTGAGGACATTCACTGCATGCGCGACGCAACGCGTGGCGGCGTGGCGACGGTGCTGAACGAGTTCGCATTGTCCTCGGGCGTCGCGATCCGCATCCATGAAGCCGCGTTGCCGATCCGCGAAGAAGTGAAGGGGGCGTGCGAGATCCTTGGGCTCGATCCGCTCTATCTGGCCAACGAGGGCAAGCTGGTCGCGGTGGTGCCCGCGCACGCCGCTGAGCGCGTGCTCGCGGCGATGCATGCCCATCCGGCCGGCAGGCACGCAGGGGTGATCGGCGAGGTCGTCGCGCAACCCGCGGGAATCGTGGTGCTGCACACGGGCTTTGGCGGACAGCGGATCGTCGACATGCTGGTAGGGGAGCAATTACCCCGGATCTGTTAGCGAACCCGGGACGCAGGCGCGGGGGCACGGTCATGCATGAATTGAGCATCGCGAATAGCGTCGTTGAGCTGTGTGCCGAGCGCGCGCTGGGTGCCAAGGTACTGCGGGTCACGTTGGAGATCGGCAGGCTGTCGGCGGTGATGCCGGACGCGGTTCGCTTTTGTTTCGACGTCTGCGCCAAAGATACGGTGGTGGAGGGCGCGGCACTGGAGATCGTCGAGACACCGGGGCGGGCGCGTTGCCGGGACTGTGGCAACGAGATGACGTTGGCCGATTTGCTCGAGCGGTGCGTGTGCGGAAGTGTGGACCTCGAACTGCTGGCCGGCAGCGAGTTGAAGATCAAATCGATGGAGGTGGCGTGATGTGTACCACATGCGGGTGTTCCAAAGGCGCGCACACGGTTTATACGGATTCGCAAACCGGTGAGCGGATCGAGACGCCACGCGATGGCGCGAGCGGCGCGGCGCCAGAGCCGGGTTCGTGGCGACAGCTCGCGACTCGGGCAAGCGCAAGCAGCGTGGCCGCGCATCTGCATGCGCGTGCACACGCGCACTCCCATCCGCACTCGCACCCGCACCCACATGATCGGGCGCACCCTGACGCTCACGGGGGCAATGAAGCTAGCCTCGACGATACGCGGGCCCCCGGCGCTGAAGCCGCGCTCGTTGCAGCAACCCATGGTACGACGATCGCACTCGAACAGGATGTGCTCGCGAAAAACCAGTCGATCGCCGAAGACAATCGTGCCTGGCTGGCAAGCCGCGAGATCGTCGCGCTGAACCTGGTGAGCTCGCCGGGCGCCGGCAAGACCACGCTGCTCGAGCGCACGATTCGCGATCTACGCGGTACCCTCCCGATCCAGGTCATCGAAGGAGATCAGGCGACGCTCAACGATGCCGAAAGAATTCGCGCGACCGGTTGCCGCGTGGTCCAGATCAACACGGGCACCGGTTGCCATCTCGACGCCGGCATGGTGTCCCGGGCGCTGGAGCAACTCGATCCGCCGCCCCGCTCGTGGCTGATGATCGAAAACGTCGGCAATCTCGTATGCCCCGCGTTGTTCGATCTCGGCGAGCAGGCGAAGGTCGTGATCCTGTCTGTCGCCGAGGGCGAAGACAAGCCGCTCAAGTATCCGCACATGTTCCGCGCAAGCCGCCTGATGCTCTTGAGCAAGATCGACCTCCTGCCGCATTTGCACTTCGATGTCGAGCGGTGCATCGCTTATGCGCGGCAGATCAATCCCTTGATCGACGTGTTGCAGGTATCGGCGCAAACCGGGGCAGGCATGCAAGCCTGGTATGCGTGGCTCCAGGCGGTGGTCTCGGACACGACGGAGACGGTACGCTGACACGGGGAGGGCGCACGCTGGCCGTGCGTCACATCGGCTTGCGCTGGGCGAGGCTCACGATGCCAAGAAAAATGTCTCAACTTTTTGACGATCGCCCCACGGGCCTGCAACGAAAAGTTGCCGGGATCTACGCGCTCCTGCTTGTGTTCAATGTCGCTGCCTGGGCCTGGGCGCTCGCGGCATTCAACGGACATCCGGCCCTGTTGGGCACGGCGCTGCTTGCCTACACATTCGGCTTGCGTCACGCCGTGGATGCGGACCACATTGCTGCGATCGACAATGTGACCCGCAAGCTGCTGCAGGTCGGGCGCAGTCCACTCGGCGCCGGACTGTTTTTTTCACTCGGGCACTCGACCGTGGTGATCGCACTGACCGTTGCCGTCGCGCTCGCTGCCACGGCACTGACAGCGCATTTCGATAGCCTCAGGAATATGGGTGCCGTCATCGGTACGAGCATCTCGGCCGGGTTCCTGTTCGTTCTGGCTTTTGCGAATCTGGTCGTCCTCGTGTCCGTGATTCGGACGTTTCACGCCGTTCGCCGTGGAGAGCCACTGGCCGAAACCGATCTCGATCTTCTACTCAACAATCGCGGCTTTCTTTCGCGGTTGCTTCGGCCAGTGCTGGCACTGGTATCGCGCAGCTGGCATCTTTATCCAATCGGCTTTCTGTTCGGACTTGGCTTCGATACCGCGACCGAGGTGGCGCTGTTCGGCATTTCGGCGTCTCAGGCCTCGCATGGTCTGTCGTTCTGGTCGGTGCTCGTACTGCCGGTTCTGTTTACAGCAGGCATGTCGTTGGTGGATACGACAGATGGTATTTTGATGCTGGGTGTCTACCGTTGGGCTTTTGTCCGGCCTTTGCGCAAGCTCTACTACAACATCACGATCACGTTCGTCTCGGTGCTCATCGCGGTACTGATCGGCGGTATCGAGGTACTGGGTTTGCTCCAGGGCCGACTCGGGCTGAGTGGCGTGTTCTGGAGCGATATCGGCAGCCTGAACGAGCACTTCGGGCTATTGGGTTACCTCGTCATCGGCGTGTTTATCGCGAGTTGGGTCGTGTCGATCGCCATCTACAAGCTAAGGCGCTATGACGATGTGACCGGCTAGCATCACGGACTTGCTTCTGTGCCTGCGGACACGATCTCATGCAGCCTCACGCGTTCGCGCGTCCGCGCGGTCCGGTCTCGCGTATGAACATCGCAAGCACCATGGCGAGCACGATGCCACCGAGCAGCCACGAGCCGGCGGTGCGGAACACCGACAGGTCCATTGCGCCGCCGTTCGCGAAGTGGGCGAGGAGCTTGCCATACACGGGTGTGAGTAAGGCGCTGAACGTGAAGACCAGGAAATTGATCGCGCCGCTGGCGCTGCCTTTCACGTTGTCCGGATTGACTTCCTTGATCACCGTGTAGGGCAGCATGGCCGCGCCGGAGCCGATGCCGAGCAGCAGGCCGAGCACGTAAGGCGGCGCCACGCCGGCGGGCAGATAGAAGATGCCCGCCCCCGACACAAGCATGAGCAGCGCGCCGGCGATCAATACTGGCTTGCGGCGGCCCAGACGGTCAGACAGGTAGCCTAGCAGTGGGCAGCCGATCACCCAGCCGAGTGGCACCATGCTCGCTCGATTGACGGCCTCCGCATAGCTGACGTCGAGACCGTTGTGCAGGAACGGAATACCCCAGATCATGTCGCCTATCGTAGTCGGCAAGAACAGCAGGCCGGCGCAGAAGCCGCAAAGATACGATTGCGGATTGGTCAGCACTTCCTTGTACGGCGCAAACATCTTGATCCACGAGCCCTGGCTGGGTGGACTGTCGTCATGGCTTGCCGGCGTCACGATGAATACCAGTACGGCAATCAAAAGGATGACGAGGCCGGACAGCCACCAGAACCGCTGCCAGGTGATGACGCCGTGAATGAGCGGCGCAACGGCGAACTGGCCTGCGGAGCCGCCGAGCATGCCGAAGCATTGAGTGAAACCGACCGCCGTCGCGAGAGAACGCGGGGGAAAGCCATGCGTGGCGAGGTACACCGCGCCGATGAACCCGCACGCCGATCCCGCGCCTTGCAGCAGGCGGCCGATTTGCGCGGCCTCCAGGGTGCCCAGGCCGAACAGAGCCGCCCCGACAGCAACGAGAACGATGCCGGCCGGAATGACA
Organism: Pararobbsia alpina; assembly: GCF_902859895.1. Lineage (GTDB taxonomy): Bacteria > Pseudomonadota > Gammaproteobacteria > Burkholderiales > Burkholderiaceae > Pararobbsia > Pararobbsia alpina. Next base: position 15,769 of record NZ_CADIKM010000032.1, on the reverse strand, counting down.
GCCTTGCCGCCGAGCCGATCGAGCAAAGCACCGCAAACGATCGAGAACAGCGCATAGGTGTAGTAGTACAGGCCGACGAGCGCGCCCACGCCCAGCGCATCGCGGGAGAACGCCGCACTCAACTCGGGGATCATCACGCCCGGCGCGGAGCGCAGCATGTACTGCATGAAGTAGAACGCGGCACAAAAAAGCCAGGCGATGACGAAACCCATGTGTATGGAATCGCGGGCTAATGGAGTACTGACAGTGCTTGCGACCTTGCTGGACATGGTTCGATTTCCATTGAGTTGCCGGTCGACCGAGTACGGGCCAACGCGCGATGGAGCTACCCATCAAGCTATCTAAATACCGGAATCGGTCAGCTACCGTTCGACCGTAGTTCGGCGCGACATACCCTCGGACAACCGTCATCACACACGGGCCCGGATGAAATGAATGACGTTGCAAGTGAAGGGATCCGGATAACGGTCCCTATACACTTGCGGACTGCCTACCGGAACAGATTGACCTTTGCGAGGTCGATGAGCTGGTGGCCTCGACCGTCCATGACGGCACGAAGCATGAACAGCCCAAAATGGTAGGCTTGGTCAGGGGTGGTCGCAGGTGGCATCACGAGTTCCTGGCGTGCGCTCACGACGTCGACGAGAGCCGGACCCGGATGGGCGAATGCTTCGCGAAGGGCGCCTTCCAGCTCCGCAGGGTGCTCGGCGCGCACGCCTTTGATTCCGATCGCATTGGCCATCGCGGCGAAGTTCGGATTTGTCAGGTCACATCCCGTATCAAGGAAGCCACTCGCCTTCATCTCCATTTCCACGAAGCCCAGCGTTCCATTGTTGAGCACGACGACTTTGACCGGCAAACCTGTTTGAATCAGCGTCAAGAACTCACCCATCATCATGGCGAAGCCGCCGTCGCCCGACATCGAAATCACCTGTCGGTCCCTGAAAGCGGCCTGCGCGCCAATCGAGTGCAACAGCGAGTTGGCCATCGAGCCGTGATTGAACGAACCGACCAGTCGTCGTTTGCCGTTCATCTTCAGATATCGGGCTGTCCATGCGACGGGGGTGCCGACGTCGCAGGAGAAGATCGCATCCTCGTCGGCAAGTTCGCTGACGAGCCGGGTCACGTACTGCGGATGGATGGTGCTGTCGCCCGCTTCCGGCTCCGCCAGCGCATCCAGACTCTTGCGAGCCTTGTGATAGTCGTCGAGCGCGCGCTTCAGGAAGGTGCTGTCCGCTTTCTCCTGAATCATTGGAAGAAGTTCATCGAGCGTATCCTTGACGGTTCCCAATACGCCGAGCTCCAGCGGGCATCGATTGCCGAGCGCTTCCGCCCTTGTATCGACTTGCGCGATGGTCACTTTCTCCGGGTAGAACTGTCGATACGGGAAGTCGGTACCCAACATCAGGAGCATGTCGCAACTCTTCATCGCGGTATAGCCGGAGGCGAAGCCGATCAGGCCGGTCATTCCCACATCGAACGGGTTATCGTATTCGATGTACTCCTTTCCTCGCAGCGAGTGCACGATGGGCGCTTGCAGCTTGCGGGCGAGTTCCACGACTTCCGCGTGGGAATCCTTGCAACCCGCCCCACAAAGCAACGTCACGCGCGACGACTGGTTCAACAGACGTGCGAGTTCCGCGACTTCGTCGTTCGGTGGGCGAATCACCGGAGCGGAAGGCACGCTCCAGTTCGGCACAGGTATTGCGAGAGGCGCGAGTGCGACGTTTCCAGGTACGACGACAACAGCGACGCCTTTGCGCGCAACCGCCGTCCGCATGGCACGGAGCAAGATTTGCGGGAGCTGGTCGGCACTGTGGACGAGTTCGACGTAGTGGCTACATTCCTTGAACAGCACTTCGGGGTGGGTAGCCTGAAAATAGTCGATGCCGATTTCCGTACTCGGGATATGCGCGGCGATAGCTAGAACAGGAACCCCGCTGCGCTGGCAGTCGAACAAGCCGTTGATAAGGTGCAGATTCCCCGGACCGCAGCTACCACAGCAGACTGCGAGTTGCCCCGTGAGATGGGCCTCGGCGCCGGCGGCGAAAGCCGCGCTTTCCTCATGCCGCATGTGAACCCATTCAATCGAACCATCCTTGCGCAGGGAATCCGTGAATCCGTTGAGCGAATCCCCCACCACACCATACACACGCTTCACTCCGGCTTTTACTAGTGCACTAACCATGTAGTCGGCAGCTATCGTCGCCATTTCACATCTCCATAGGTCAAAAGGATTTCTACACGTTGGATGCTTCCCAGAGAACCAGAATAGATACACCCGGCGTGAGCGCACCGTCCTTTAAGCCGTAGTGACTGAATTGAACGGTCCATAGTGCAATGTTCTTGATAATAGTTGGTGATGCGAACGATGGCTATTACATGAATCTGGAACCAGACCAATGAGGCTCGGCGATCGACGCTTGTCAAGCAACGAGGTCACGCACCTGGACGTGCCTCGGATTACATAAACATGCAATGTCCTTGTCGAGCACAACGTTCTATGTTGCTGCTGTGGACGCTTCACCCGGGTCGTAGTGCCCGTGCGGACTTGTGAGCCTCGCGCGCAAGCCGCACTGGAATGCCGTTCGCATCCGCCTTGCCGATGCAACGTCGACTGGACTCACCCACTAACCGGACGCTGGCGCGGTTGCCTTCATGCAACCGTGTGGGTCCTTGCATTCTCGCAAAATGGAGCTACTCATGGCTTATGAATTGTTGACCCCTGACACGTGCGCGCTCGCCCTTATCGACCATCAGCCGCAAATGTTTTTCGGCACGCACTCGCACGAGCGCACGACCATCTTGCACAACGTCCAGATCCTCGCGAAGAGTGCGAAGCTCTTCAAGGTGCCGACCGTTCTGACGACGGTCGCCGCCGAGTCCTTTAGCGGCGATCTACTGCCGGAAGTGCAGTCGGTGTTTCCAAAGACGAAGCCGATCGATCGCACGTCGATGAACTCATGGGAAGACAAGGCCTTTCGCGACGCGATCAAGGCGACGGGCCGCAAGAAGATCGTGATCGCGGGCCTGTGGACAGAAGTGTGCGTCGCGTTCCCGACTGTGCAGATGCTGGCCGAGGGCTTCGAAATCTACGTGCCGACGGACGCCTGCGGCGACATCACCGTAGAAGCCCATGAGCGTGCCGTGCAGCGCGTCGTCCAGGCGGGCGCGGTGCCGATAACGTCGGTGCAGTTCCTGTGCGAACTGCAGCGCGACTGGGCGCGTGGCGAAACGTACGACGGCGTCATGGAGATCTTCAAGGCGCATACCTCGTATGGCATCGGCGTGCGCTACGCGAAGCAGATACTCGGCGAGCACGTGAGCGAGGCGAGCTGATCGGCGCCGATCACCCCACGTATTCCCTGCCATGCGTCACGCGCGACGTCGCTGTCGTCGCGCGTGAGACACGCCTGCACAAGACAACGGAGAGCGACGATGACCGCACCCATTCAGCCCGCCCGCACTGCGGACCTGGTGATCTATAACGGCAAGATTGCGACGCAGGACGACAAGCGATCGTTCGTGACGGCGCTCGCCATCGCGAAAGGCGAGATTATCGCGCGCGGCACCGATCACGACATGATGCAATGGACGAACCCTTCCACGCGCCGCATCGATCTGAAGGGACGCACGGTCATTCCCGGTCTCAATGATTCGCATCTCCATATCATTCGCGGCGGCCTGAACTTCAATTTGGAACTGCGCTGGGATGGCGTGCCAACGCTGCGCGACGCGCTCGACATGCTACGTGCGCAGGTTGCGCGCACGCCTGCGCCGCAATGGGTGCGAGTGATCGGCGGCTGGAACGAATTCCAGTTCGCGGAGAAGCGCGGGCCGACACTCGAAGAAATCAACGCGATCGCGCCCGATACGCCAGTCTTCATCCTGCACCTCTACGATAGCGCGCTGTTGAATGCGGCGGCGCTGCGTGCCGTCGGCTATGAACGCGACACGCCGAGTCCGCCCGGCGGCGAAATCCAGCGCGACCGCCGCGGCAATCCTACGGGCATGCTGATCGCGCGTCCGAACGCGGGGCTGTTGTACGCGACGCTTGCCAAAGGACCGAAGCTCCCGTTCGACGATCAGCTGAACTCGTCGCGCCAGTTCATGCGCGAGCTGAACCGCTTGGGCGTGACGAGCGCTATCGACGCGGGCGGCGGCTATCAGTCCTATCCTGACGACTATGCGGTCATCATGGAACTCGCGAAGCGCAACGAACTGACGGTGCGCATCGCCTACAACCTGTTCACGCAGAACGCCAAGAAGGAAATCGAAGACTTCGCGAAGTGGGCCAAGGTCACAAAGCCCGGCGACGGTGACGACTTTCTGAAAATGAACGGTGCAGGCGAAATGCTCGTGTTTTCCGCGGCGGACTTCGAAGATTTTCTGGAGCCGCGTCCCGATCTGCCGGGCGCGATGGGAAGCGAACTCGAAGCCGTCGTGCGGCTGCTCGTGCAAAATCGCTGGCCGTTCCGGTTGCATGCCACTTACGACGAATCGATCGAGCGTTTTCTCGACGTGTTCGAGCGCGTCAACGAAGACACGCCCTTCGACGGCCTGCGCTGGTTCTTCGATCACTGCGAAACCATTTCGGCGCGCAATATCGAACGCATAGCCGCACTGGGCGGCGGCATCGCGGTCCAGCACCGGATGGCGTATCAGGGCGAATACTTTATCGCTCGCTATGGCGCCCAAGCCGCCGCGCGCACGCCGCCCGTGCAGCGGATGCTGGCGGCGGGGCTGCCCGTCGGGGCGGGGACGGACGCGACGCGCGTCGCGAGCTTCAATCCCTTCGTTTCCTTGTATTGGCTCGTTTCAGGACGCACGGTGGGCGGCACGCCGATGTACGCCTTGCGGGACCGGCTGGATCGCATGGAGGCGCTGCGCCGCTATACGGTCGGCAGCGCCTGGTTCTCGAACGACGAGACGCGCAAGGGCGCGCTCGTGCCTGGCCAGCTTGCCGATTTCGCGGTGCTCTCGGACGACTATTTCACGATCGACGAAGACGACATCAAGCATCTGAGCTCGGTGCTGACCGTGGTCAACGGCCGCGTCGTCTACGCCGCCGACGAGTTCGAAACGTTCGGCCCGCCCGCGCTGCCCGTCAGCCCGGAGTGGTCGCCCGTCGCGGAGTTCGGCGGCTATGCGCGTTATCGGGCCGCTGCACCGGTGCAGCAGTCGTGTAACGACGCGTGCGTGAACCTGTGCGGCGTGCATCGTCATGCGCATGCGTGGGCGTGGCGCAGCAACGTGCCCGCGAGCGACGCGAACGCGTTCTGGGGCGCGCTCGGTTGCAGCTGCTTCGCGTTCTAGGCGCAAACTGGCCATGAAGCGCTTTTCCGCCCCCGACGCCGCGCTGCTTTTCCTGCGCGTCTCAGCGAGCGTGCTCGTGCTGCTCGTGCATGGACTGCCGAAGGCGATCCACTACGCGAGCCAGCTCGATGCAATCGAAAACCCGCTGCATTTCGGCAAGACGCTGACGCTGGGCTTCGCGATCTTCGCGGAGGTTTTGTGTCCGCTGCTGATGATCGCGGGCATCGCGACACGGCTTGCCGCGCTGCCGATCATGCTGGTCTGCGTGATCGCGCTGGGTCTCGTACATCGCGAATGGACGCTGGAGCAGGGGCAATTCGCGTGGATGCTGTTGATCATGTTCGGAACGATCGCGATTGGCGGCGCGGGACGCTACCGGATTACGCTGCGGCCGCACGCGTCCTGGCCATGGCAGGCCCGAGCGGCACGGTCCGGCGCGGCGCGTGAGGAGTGAGCGATGTCATATCTGATTTCATTGGGCGCGGGTCTCGTGGTCGGCCTGTTGTATTACCTCGTGCGCGTGCAATCGCCTGCGCCGCCACTGATCGCGCTTGCCGGGCTGTTGGGCATTGTCATTGGCGAGCATGCGATTCCGTTCGTGCAGGCGCAGATACGCACGCCCGATGCGCGAATCCAAAGCGCGCCGCCCGTCGCCAGTAGCAAGCTGACCTCGTCATGCAGCGAGGATCAGTAGACGCGGAAGCGCCGCGCGCGGCGCAGCTCGATCACGTGCCCGGCGAGGACACGTGGCTGGCCTCGATAGCAGGCTATGTCGATACGTTTGGCTTCGTCGCGCTGTTCGGTCTGTTCACCGCGCACGTGACGGGCAACTTCATCATGATCGGCGCGGCATTCGCGGGCGCGGACCATGGCCTGCTGATCAAGTGGCTCGCGTTTCCCGCATTCGTCGCGGGGGTCGTGTTCGCTCGCGTGCTCGACAACAGGCTGCTTCACCGCGGACATGGCGTGCACGCATGCGCCTTGTATGCGCTGCAGGCGGCGCTGCTGGCGGGCTTCATGGCGGCCGGCGTATTGGCGATGCCCGTCATCGATGCCGACGCGCCGATGACCATCGCCTGCGGCCTGCTCGGCGCAGCGGCGATGGGCGTGCAAAACGCGCATGGGCGCTTGACGGCGCGCTCTGTCGTGCCGAACACGGTGATGACGGGCAACGTCACGCAGGCCGTGATCGACGCATTCGATCTGCTGTTTTCATCCGGCGAGCCGAAAGCGCGGCAGGCGGCGCGCAGCCGGTTGTTGCGCACGCTGCCGCCGGTCGCCGGTTTTGCAATCGGCGCGGGTGCGGGCGCGGCGGGGTATCTGTTCGCGTCATTCTGGGCGCTGCTTTTGCCGCTCGCCGGCTTATGCGTGCTCGCTGTGCTCTCGAGAAGGACGGGCGCGGGGCAAACAGGAATCTGATTGCGCCGCGCGAGGCTGCGGCATCCATCATCAGCAAGGAGCGTTTTTATGAGTACCGTCACGATGTATCGATTGTTGCGGGCCGCGGTCGTGTCGATCGCGGTGCTCGGCGTGGCGCTGGCCGGCTCGCCGGCTTCCGCCGAGGCCGACCCGCACGAGGCGGGCAAGAGCATGCCCGTCGTGTCTGTCGGTCCGCAGTACGACACGACACACGTTTATGTGGCGAGCCAGGACATCGACGCGTTCGTCGACAGCTTTGTCGCGACGTTCGGCGGCAAGGCTTCGCAGCGCGCCGTGTTTAAGGTGACGCCGACGCCGAGCAAGACGGCTTCGCAATACATTCAGACGCCTGTCGGCATGTTGTCGGTGTTTGCGTTCCAGACGCCGATACCCTATCCGTTCGGCAGCGAGCGCACGGGCTATCTCGTCACCGACATGGACGAGGCCGTTCGCACCGCGCGCGCCGCGGGCGCGGACGTGGTCGTCGATACGTTCGACGATCCGATCGGCAAGGACGCGATCATCCAGTGGCCGGGGGGCCTGTACATGCAACTGTACTGGCATACCAAAGCGCCTTCTTATGGCCCGCTCGAAACGGTGCCCGACAATCGCGTCTATGTCTCCGCGCACTCCGCGGATGATTTCATCAGGCGCTTCCTGCGCTTCTCGCACGGCAAGGTCGTCTCCGACAACCGCCATGCGGACGGCAGTGAACTCGGCCGGCCCGGCGAGACGATCCGGCGCGTGCGCATCACGTCCGGCTTCGGCAATATGCTCGTGTTCGTGACCGACGGCAAGCTGCCTTATCCGTTCGGACACGAGATGACGGGCTATCACGTCGCCGATCTCGACGCGACGCTCGCGAAAGCGCAGGATGTGGGCGTGAAGCTGCTGTCACCGGCGAACCCTACGGCCGAAGGGCGGACCGCGATGGTCGAGTTTCCCGGCGGCTATGTCGCCGAGATTCACGAACTGACGAAGTGACGGTGTGTCGATCGATGCGGCGCGCGACGTCGAAGGCCGCCGCCTGCGCTACGCTGGCCGTGTGCGGATTGACGGAGGGCGTGAGCGGATTTGCCGCCGACAATACGACAGAGGCGGCCGCGGCCGTTGCGCCTCGATGCACTGCGAAACGGCCGTCGTCGCTGTCGTTCAACCGCTGGCAGGAAGACTGGTCGGTGCTGGCGAATCCGTGCGTGCCGCGCGAGCCGTTCGATGGGCTCAAGTACATCCCGCTCGGCGGCGATCCGTCGTCGTATTTGTCGCTCGGCGCGAACCTGCGCGAGCGCTTCGAGCTGAACAACACGCCGCTCTTCGGGCTCGGCAGCGCGCAGCCCGACAGCTACGTGATCCAGCGTGCCGAAGTGTTCGCCGATGCGCGTTTCGGTCAGCATGTGCAGGCGTTCTTTCAACTCGAGGATGCGCGGCCCTTCGGCAAGGATTCCGTTACGCCCGTCGACAAGAATCCCCTCGATATCGAGCAGGCGTTCGTCGCGTTCGTCTATGGGGTCGGCAGCGGCACGTTCAAGGCGCGCGTTGGCCGCCAGGAGATGGCGTTCGACTTGCAGCGGTTCGTCTCGGTGCGCGACGGGCCGAATGTGCGTCAGGCGTTCGACGCGGTGTGGGCCGACTATGAGATCGACAAGTGGCGCTTCATCGGCTACATGACCCAACCCGTGCAATACCGCGACGTCAGGGCCTTCGACGATGTGTCGAACCGGCAACTCACGTTCAGCGGCGTGCGCGTCGAACGCGCGAACACGGGGCCAGGCGATCTGTCCGCATACTGGTCGCGCTACAACCGTGAGAACGCTCACTTTCTCGATGCGACGGGCACCGAGCATCGCGACGTATTCGACGTGCGTTACGCGGGCAAGGTCGCGCCGTTCGACTGGGACGCGGAAACGATGGTGCAGACGGGGCACGTCGGCCAAAGCACGATTGGCGCATGGGCGTTCGGGCTCATCGGCGGCTATACGTTCGCGTCGGTGGCGGGCTCGCCACGTGTTGGCTTGCAAGTGGATGGCGCGTCGGGCGACCGGCATCCCGGCGATGGACGTGTCGAAACGTTCAATCCGCTCTTTCCCAACGGCTACTACTTCACGTTGGCGGGATACACCGGCTACACCAACTTGATTCACGTGAAGCCGTCGATCACGTTCAAGATATCGCCGAAGCTCACGCTGCTCACTGCGCTGGGTTTCCAGTGGCGCGCGACGACGGCCGATGCGGTCTACGGCCAGGGCTCGGCTGTGGTGCCGGGCACGGCAGGGAAGGGGACGAGCTGGACCGGGATGTATGCACAGGTTCGAGCCGACTGGCTCGTCAGCTCGCACGTGGCGTTCGCACTGGAAGCCGTGCACTTCCAAGTTGGCGATTCGATTCGCGCCTTGGGGGGGAGCAATGCGGATTATGTGGGCGTCGAAGCGAGGTTCGGATGGTGAGCCGCTAGCCGCCGTCCGATGCATAGGGCGTGAGCGTGATCGACGACTGGTCGAGCTTCCACTCAAGACACATTCGATTGCAGGCCGAACACTGCAGGCAAGTCGCGCCCTGGACTGCCACGGGTTTCACCTTGCATCCGAACGCTCAGTCGGAAGACTGAAGCTGAACGTCACGCCACGGATCTCATTGCACACGACCCAAAGACGGCCGGCGTGTGCTTCGACAATCGACCGGCAGATCGCCAGCCCGATGCCCATGCCCGTTTCCTTTGTGGTGGCAAATGGCTCAAATAACGTATCCGGATTCGCCAGTCCCATGCCTTCATCCTGAACGTCGACCACCACGTTATCCCCGTCGCGCCGAGAGCGGATCAAGAGCGACTTCGGTAGTTCCACCGTCGCTGACAACGCCTCGATGGCGTTGCGGACAAGGTTGACGATCACCTGCTGAATCTGCACCGCATCGGCTCTGATCATCGGCACGTCCTGGGCTAGCTGAGTCTTGAGCAAGATCCCGTTCCCGTGGATTTCGTCAGCCATCAGCGTACAGACCTGAAGGATCAGCTTGTTGATGTCAAGATCGACCTTGGTGGGAGCCGTGCGCTTGAACAGTGCGCGAATACGACTTATCACGTCCGCTGTGGCATATCCGTCACGGACGATGGCTTCGGCGCTGAGTCGGGCTTTGTCGATGTCGGGCGGCGTTGCAGCGAGCCAGCGCCGGCACGCCTGCCCATTGGCCACGACGGCCTGCAGCGGTTGGTTGATTTCGTGGGCGATGGACGCGGACAGCTCGGCTACCGTCGCCATCCGTGACGCCTGCGCAAGCTTTTCCCGCGCATGCCGCAGCGCGTCTTCCCTTGTGCGCAGCGCATCCTCGCTCACAAGCAGGTTGCGGTGCGCGAGCGCGCTCGTCAACGCATCTTCGAGGCGTCTGGCAATCTCCTCGAAAAGCCGTCGCTCCACGGTGGTCCAGGAGCGCAAATGCGAGCACTGATGCAGCCCGAACAGGTACGGCCTGTCGCCCCTGGGGCAAACCGCGATGGCGATCATCGACACGATGTTGAACTGCTCGCGGATCTCCGACGGGATGTCTGGATCCACCAGCGCACCTGGGGCATGCAGCATGGCGCGCAGGAATTCGGCGCCCCGGGCGTCCACCGGCAGCTCTTGGTCGAGCGCGAAGGCGCCCGGATAGTCCGGATGCGTATGCTCCATCACCGCGCGACACACTGGCGCATCGGGATCGCAGGGATAGACCAGCCAGGCCCTATCGCAATCGAAGATCGCCAGCGCCTCCTCGAGCACACCGCGCGTCATGCCCTCGACCTCGTTCGTTCGCTGCATGGCACGGTTGATGCGGTCCATGCACTCGAGGAACCATAGATGGTCCTCGCGCGCCTCCTCTGCGCGCTTGCGCTCCGTGATATCGATCACGGTGCCGATGTATTCGAACGTCTGGCCCGAGCGGTCCAGAATCGGATGCCCCATGGAACGGACGGTTCTCACTCCGGTATTGAAGTTCCCAAGTCGGTACTCGGCTTCCCAGTCGGAACCTTCGCGCACAGCCTTCCCAAAACTCTCCAGGACGCGGGTACGGTCATCCGGATGAACATCTTGCACCAATTGTTCGAACGAAGGCAGCCCCTTCGCAGGGTCGTGGCCAAGGACGCAATAACACTCGTCCGACCAATAGAGAACGGCATTGGAAACGGGACTCCATGCCCAGCTTCCGGTGTGGCTGACCTTCTGCGCCTGCGCGAGATACTGGCGGCTGCGCCGCAGCTCGCGATACAGGCTGCTGTTCTCGAGCGAAATCGCCGCTTGGGAGGCAAGCACCTTCAGGACAGCCATCCCACCGGGCGTAAAAGCGCCTCGAGCAAGCCTGTTCTCCAGGTACAGCAGTGCAACCAGCGCACCCTGCTTCATCAACGGCAGGCAGAGTACCGACCGGATGCCCTGCGCACCGAGGTACGGATCGGTGGAATGCTGACATGGGACTGAAGTATCGTCGAGCATCACGATCTCCCGGGTGCGCGCGGCATAGCGGACCACCGACTCGGGAAACTCGTCCGCGGAAACTGGCGTCTCGCGTAGGCTGACCGAAACGGACCTGTCGCCAGTCTTCGCTTCCGCCTGAATCAGGAATTCGCTGCCACGCGGGAGGATCAGCAGCCCACGTTCCGCTCCGGCATGCTCGACGGCTGTACGCAACAGTGTTTCGATGAGCTTTTCCGGGACGATCTCGCCTGACACTGCCTGCGACACTTTGATCACAGTGGCCAGATCCAGATCTTCGACCGGCGCGTCGACCATGCCCGCGGGGTCCGGGGCACGATCGTCCTGCCTCAATCCAGGATGGAGCTGATCGAGTTGTCGCACCTTCCCATCGGCTCCCCACCGCAGATAGGCACGCCGTGCGTTTTCCAGGTAGAGATGCGCTATCTCCTCAAGGCCGCGCGCGGCATAGCAGCGGGCAGCCAGTTCGTAGGACAGCGCCTCGTTTTGAACGAAGCCATTCGAACGCGCCGAGCGAATGGCGCGCTCGTACAGATCCATTGCCTCGGGCAGGCGCCCCTCGATGCGCGCAATCTCTGCGCCGACCAACACCGCACGATCCTCGAAGTTCTGGGGGCAGTTTTCCGCCCATGCCCGGAGTTGTCGCTCATGTGCCGACAGCGCGTCCCGATACTTCGCATACGGATCGGGACCGATGGGCTCGCAGCAGGCGGCCCGGGCGAGGGCGGCATAGAGGTGGTATTCCGCTCTCTCCATCAGCATGACCGAAAGCGAGGCTGACGTCGAAAAGCATTTTTCCGCTTTTTCCGCGGCATCGATAGCCGATGCGTAGTCGCCAGCGAAGAAGCGCGCCTGCAGCTTTCGGATCCAGTAGAAACATTCAGGAATAGCCAGAGCGCGGTGACCCGTGAGGCGCCCCTCGAACGAGTGTTCCGTGAACGAGCCAACCTCGAGCGAGCCGAATGTCACGGTTTCGCCACGGAGCGTGCGCACGAGCGCGAGCGGCGCGGAGATCATGTCGGCCGCGTATCCAAAACGCAGCGTGCGCGCAAACTCCAATCCGTGCTCGGCTTCACGCTCGACCCGATCGAGGGGATCACCAAGGCGAGAAGATTGGAACTGATCTTGCGGCAGGCATACGCGGCAAACGTCGGGTCGCCTTGTTCGTTCGCCATCTGAAAGGCACGTCGAGCCGGGTCCATACTCTCCCGCAGCGGTCGTGTCCAAGGGACCACGAGTGCGAAGACCGAATAGGTCTTTCCTCCGAAGCGCGTCAATCCGCGACGTTCGGTCAGATCGCAGGCCATCTTTCCGAGTCGATAACCTTCGTCGTAATGGCCGAAGCGGTCGCCGGCAATCAGCCCGACCGCGGCGTAATGCGCCGGTGCGGCATCGCTGTTGCCACGCTCCAGGCTCAGATTTACCGCCCGGCAGGTGGTGAGCGCGTACAGATTCTCGTCGGTGTATAACGTCGGTGCTCCAAGGGTGGTGAGCACCTCGAGCGTGGCAAGAGACACCGAATCCTCCATGAGCGGCAGGTCGATGAGATCCTCGATCGCCCGACTTCCGACCTGGGACCAGATCCGCTCGTACTCGAGACGCGCTTCCAGCGGGGTGGGATGGGCTGCCCAATCGATGCCCACATGCCGGAGGAATTCCAGACCCACCGCGACCGCGCGCTCGCCAGCCGCGAGCATCGTGTAAAGATCCACGCGCCGGCTCGCGACGGCCGCTCGTTGGACCGTGTCGGCAGCGCGCGTAGCAAGCGCCGCGAGACGTTCCCCCACGCACGGCAGTGCGCCCATCCAGAGCTCGCAGTCGGCCCGATGCAGTTCCAGGGCGAAGGCAAGCGACTGCCGGCGCTCCCACGCATCCTCCCGCATCAGCGCCGCGCCGGCGCTGAGGTACGCCAGCGCGGAAGCGTAGGCGGACGAGGCCTTCGCGCGCTTGCCAGCGATCAGGTTCAGTTCGGCGAGTTGCTCGCGCTCGTTCTGTGACGTGATGAGCGGTACGCCGCGATTGAGCTGGTTGACGATCTCGAAGATCATCTCCGGCAGCTTTTCCGGCGGGATGCAGGCAGCAAGCACCCTGCCTATCCGTAGATGGATCTGCGCACGCGCCTCCTTCGGGATCAGGGAATACGCCGCCTCCTGAACCCGGTCGTGCACGAAGCGACAGGAATCCTTCGTGCAGACGATGAGGCCTGCTCGAATTGCTTCCCAAAGCCGGCCATGGAGATCGCCGCCCGAGCGCCGGGAAACGGTTTCCAGCAGGGCAAGTTCGGCGCTGTTCCCCATGCAAGCAAGCAACTGCATGTCTTGCTGCGTTTGCGCGGACAGGCGACTCAGCTTGCCAACCATGAGCTCCACCACATTGTCGGTGTAACCCTTCGTGTGGATGCGATCGAGGTTCCACGACCAGCGCGCCGCATCATGATCGAAGGCAAGCATTCCGGCTTCTGTCAGCGAAGAAATGAACTGAATGGCAAAGAACGGATTTCCGGCGGTCTTGTCGTGCACCAGCCACGCGAGTGGGGCGACCCGCTCCGGCTTGCAATGCAGAGCGTCCGCGATCAACTGTTCGAGATGCTCTCGGGCAAGTGGCGCGAGCGCGATCTCCGCCACCTTGCCGCCGGCGGCCTTGATGGCATCGAGCTTGTGTCTCAGCGGATGTGCGGAATCGACTTCGTTGTCGCGATAGGCGCCGATCAGCATGAGGTTCTGCAAATGGGACCGGGTCAGCAGGTCCTCCAGCAGGTCGAGCGTCGCCACATCGAGCCATTGCAAATCGTCGAGAAAGAGCACCAGCGGATGTTCCGGCCGGGCGAAAACTTCAATGAACCGCCGGAACGTGAGCCGAAACCGCTGGTGCGCATCTTGTGGCGGCAACTCGGGGACTGGCGCGGGCTGTCCGATGATGTGCGCCAGTTCAGGAACGAGATCCACGACGAGTCCGGCATTCGGTCCCAGTGCATCCCGAAGCGCATCGCGCCAAGCCGCAAGCTCCGCCTCGCTTTTGCCAAGCAGCGGCCGTAACAGACTTCGAAAAGCTTGCGCCAGCGTCGAATCGGGGATGTCGCGTTTGTACTGATCGAATTTGCCCGCGCAGAAGAGCGCGCGCGAAGGCACTAGCACCTCGCGCAGTTCGTTGACGACAGACGACTTGCCGATGCCGGAATATCCTGAGACCAAAACCAGTTCTGACGTTCCGCTTTCGACGACGCGATAGAAGGCACCAAGCAAAGCCTCGACCTCGTGCGACCGCCCGTACAGTTTCTCGGGAATCGTCAGTTGGTCCGGCGTGTCGCGCTCGCCAAGCGGGAATTCACCGATACATCGTTCGGTTTCCCATCGCGCAAGGCCGCGTCGCAGGTCCGCTTCAACGCCTGCCGCGGTCTGATAGCGCTCCTCCGGGGTTTTGGCGAGCAACTTCATCACAAGCGCGGAAAGGACCGGTGCCAAATGGGCCACGCGCTCGTGCGGCGGCACCGCCTCTCTTGCGATGTGGCAGTGCACCCATTCCATCGGATCGGTAGCGGTGAATGGCAGACTTCCCGTGAGCATCTGGTAGAGCGTGACGCCGAACGCGTAGAGATCGCTGCGGAAGTCGACCGAACGATTCATCCGCCCGGTCTGCTCCGGCGCCATATAGGCGAGCGTACCGGCCATGGAATCGGGCGGCTCGGGCCGTTGACGCTCTCGCGTAAGCCGCGACGCGAGGCCGAAACCCGTGAGCCTGACTTCACCACTATCGGGATTTACCAGAATGTTGGCCGGCTTGACATCCTTGTGCACGAGCCCGCTCTGGTGGACTTTGGCCAGCGCCGACGCAATCCCAATAGCGAGGCGCAGGAAGGTCCCGGCGTCCATCGATGCATCGAGGAAATCGTCGAGTGACTGGTCGCCGGAATCTTCGGGAACAAGGACTGTTCGGTCGCGCGCGCGGCGCCACGCAGCGCGATCCGCATCGAGTTCGATCTGGTTCATGAAATGCCGGCTGCCATTGGAAGAGAGACTGAATGGCGTGAGCGACTGTTTACCGCCGAATCACCACCGCAGTGAGTGAATTGAAGGTCTCTTGTTATGCCAAATGGTAGCTGGCGCGGCAAAGGACGGCTATTACATGAATATGGAATCAAACCTCCTGTGGGGAAGTCTGGACAGGCGAGACTGGCAGGACGACGCTGAAGGTCGCTCCGTATCCCTCGCTATTGGCGGCAGTAAGACGACCCTCATGAGCTTCGATAATGGATCGGGACACCGCAAGCCCGATACCCATTCCCTTGCTCTTGGTCGTGACGAATGCGTCGAAGATGCTGTCGCCACCGACGATGCCCGAACCGTTGTCGATGACCTCGAGCAGCACGGACCGGTCGTCGAGGGGGCTCGCGGCAATGAGAATCTTAGGTGCGCGTCCCGAGTTTTCCGTAGCCTCTATCCCGTTCGTGATCAGGTTAAGAAGTAAGCGAGGATCGATTACCGCCTATCCAGGAGTTGAAAAAATCGTCAGGCTAGTACCCACCACAATGTGATGGGTACTAGATCGATGGAAGCAAAAGCACCGGGCCGGCG
>NZ_CADIKM010000031.1 GCF_902859895.1 Pararobbsia alpina | reverse complement strand
TCGGCGTCGAAATCTGGACGAGCGGCGTGCCATTGGCCGTCACGCCGACGACCGGCTTGCTGTTTCCCGAAGGCGCCGCCACGACTTGCGCCTCGACCGCGACGGGCAGCATGCCCAGCATGCAGAGCGCGGCGAACGCAACCGGGCGCAGGGCGAGCAGATCAATGCGCGACAACGCGGCGGCAGATGACAAACCAACGCCTCCCCGTGATGTCCCTTTTACCCGGCCCGTCGCGGCATCATCGCTGACGCCAATCGTCAACGTGCGTGCTTTCTGCCGCCGGCGAGCACCCCGATCGCACAGCGTGAATCTCATAGTGGTTTCTCGTCTATTTTTAGTTATGCGATATTTTTGTGGCGCGTACCTCAGCGTTATCGAAATGGCGTGCCGGGCAACGCTGATGTTGCCGGCACACAAAATCGAATCGTGCGAATCACCTCGCTGGAGAGGAGACGTCTAGCCGATCCGCGTTCACTAGGTCCTCGTGACCCTATATCGGCCAAGCGTGTTCACCAAAGCAATGCTGAACGAGCTGCGCGGGATATTTTCGGAGGTCTTCACGCAATTCGACGGCGAGGACGGCCATGTGCACCTGCGGGCGAATTATCCGTCGAAGGTTTCCGTGCACGCACCGGTGAAAAGCCTGAATGATGTGTCGAACCGGATGACTGGCAAGACGAACTACCCGAGCTCCGACGCAAGCTGGGGCGGCGGCGCACTCGGGTCAACCGGGACACAATCTGTCCTGGGGCGTGTTCACGTCATGAGACTGGGGCGCGGCAATTTTGCCGTTCATTCCAGGAGCTCGGCGAGCGCGATGCGATACCGCGCATAGGCCTGTTCTTCGTCGCGATGACGTCGATTGTCGACGACTTTATCGCCACCTGCGTAGACGTCGCGGATAGGCGTTTCACCGTGTTCGCCGAACACAATGCCCGACAGCCACGATTCAGGCGCGTGCTCGGCAATCGCGGGGGCAAGCCCCCGAGTCCCTTCACTCCTCGGCGAGCTCACCCATAGCTTCAGAAAAAGGAACTCACTGTTCCAAAAACTATGGTTAATGCTTAGTTATTTAGGGAATACACTGCTTTTCACCGGTGGCGCTGCGGCGCCAGGGCACGGTGTTAGCGGAGAAAGCGGAGAATCGAAATGATGAAATCAATCGTTGAATTCGGTGTAATCGCAGTCGCGGTATCGGTCTACTTCCTGCCCTCGATCGTGGCGGACAGGCGCTCCCGGCCGGATACGCTCGCGCTCGCGCTGTTCAACGCATGCCTGGGCTGGACCATCGCGGGCTGGGGTATCGCGCTGTTCTGGTCGCTGCAGGCCCATCAAAGTCGCACCGTGAAAGCGGTGACGCTGATGAACCACCAATTGCAGACCGCCAAGGTCACAGCCGGCATCGTCTCGCGCGCGCAGCGGCGCGACCGGAATAACAGGAGCGTTTGAACGCCTTGCCGGCGCGGGAGTCCGGATCCTGAGATCCTGAGATCCTGAGATCCTGAGATCCTGAGATCCTGAGATCCTGAGATCCTGAGATCCCGAGATCCTGAGATCCTGAGATCCGATACCCGGAGTCCGATGGATATTCCCATTTGCGCGGGGGTGTCGTACATTGAGCCGATGCAGCTCTCCCTCTCGACACCACTGCGTTTGCTCGTGCGCCAGGCGCTGCGTCAGTTCACCGATCCCTATCGGCGCTACCGGCACGCGAAACTGATTCATGCGAGCCGCGTCGCGATCGGCATCCTTGCATCGATCGCATTGACGACCGGCATTCACCTTCCTCACGGCGAGTGGGCGTCGATCACGCTGCTGGTCGTGATCGGCGGTCTCCAGCATCACGGCAATATCCGCAAGAAGGCCGCCGAACGTGCGCTCGGGACGCTGATCGGGGCCTCCGTCGGGCTCGCGCTGATCCTGCTTGAAGCATGGCTGCACTTGCCGCTGCTGACGTATCTGCTGATGGCGATCGCCTGCGGGGTCGGCGGCTACTACGCGATCGGCAAAGGCGGGTATATCGCCCTGCTCTCGGCGATTACCTTGGTGATCGTCGCGGGTCACGGCGATGCCGAGATCAGCGACGGCCTGTGGCGTTCGGCCGATGTGCTGATCGGCATCGCGATCGCCCTGCTGTTCTCGTTCGCCTTGCCGCTCTATGCAACCTACTCGTGGCGCTACAAGCTCTCCGACAGTCTGCGCGACTGCGCGCGCCTGTATGCGCGGATCGTCGGCGGACTGCCGCTCAACGACGAGGAGCATCAGAAGATCCTCACGCGCCAGGGCGCGATGCTCGTCCAGTTGCGCTCGCTGATGCCCTCGGTCGCCAAGGAAATCAGTGTCCCGTCCACCGAGCTCGAAGCCGTCCAGCGCGGCTTGCGCAGCATTGTCGGGATGCTCGAAATGCTCTCGACGAGCCGGCTGCGCGATATCGACGACGTACGCCGCGCACGGGTCCGTCAGGCGCTCTCGGGCGAAGACCGGCGCATTCGAGAACTGCTGATCGGCATGGCACGGGCCTTGAAGTTCGGCACGCTCACCCGGCTCGAGCCGCTGCCGCCTCTTCACCCACCCCCACCTCCGCCCGAGGCGGTATCCGCCGAGGTCGAACGGTATGTGTGGGTCACCGCTCAACTCCTCGAGCAGATCGACAGCCTGCGCTTATCCCTCGCGCAGCTCTCGCACAAGTGGAATATCTAGGACGGCGCACAGTCTGTGCGTTGCGCTGCTAAATCCGGGCGATCGAAACTTCCGTCGACTTCACCAGCGCGACGACTTCGGCCCCGACCTTGAGGTCAAGCTCGTCGATCGAGCGTGTCGTGATCACCGACGTGACGATCCCATATGGGGTTTCGACGTCGACCTCCGAGACGACCGAACCTCGAATGATTTCCTTGACCGTTCCCTTGAACTGATTCCGTACATTGATCGCGCTGATTGCCATGGTGGTTTCCTGATGGATAAGCTGATGGGACTACTTGATTGTCGTATCGATTGCAGCGTCTGTTACCAAGCCGGTCACCGTGCTACTCGGCTACCCGACCCGCCCGCTGCTTCGCTGCGGGTTGCGGGCCGCTAGACCGCCCACCGGACCTCGCTCGGCGCATAGATTCGCTTTGACGAACTCGCCGTTTCACCCTGGCCCGTTTCGCTCTTGAGCACCCGCTGCAGAATGCCGTCCTCGAGCGCGGCAAACGCCGCACTGCCGCGTGCACGAGGCCGGGGCAAGGCGACCGGCTGGTCGAGTGCGATCCGGCCTTGTTCGATCAGCACGATCCGGTCGCCGAGCGCCACGGCCTCATGAACGTCATGGGTAACGAGGAGTGCCGTAAAACCCCGCTCGCGCCACAAGCGCTCGATCAGGCCATGCATCTCGATGCGGGTCAGCGCGTCGAGCGCACCGAGCGGTTCATCGAGCAGCAGCAGCTCAGGTTTATGAATCAGTGCGCGTGCCAGCGCGACGCGCTGGCGCTGTCCGCCCGACAGCTCGGCGGGCCAGTCGTTCGCGCGGTCGGCAAGGCCAACGTCCGTGAGCACCGTGAGCGCTTCGTCGCGTGCCGTCTTCGGCAGGCCGAGCATCACGTTTTGCAGCACCGTTTTCCAGGGCAGCAGCCGCGCGTCCTGAAACATGATCCGCGTCTCGATCGGACCGCCGGCACCCTGCTTTTCGAGCGTACCGGCATCGATCGACTCGAGTCCGGCGACAAGGCGCAACAAGGTCGACTTGCCGCAGCCGCTGCGGCCGACAATCGCGACGAAGCTGCCTCGCTCGATCGACAGCGCAAAATCGCTGAGCACTGAGCGCTCGCCATAGCGCTTCGAGACCTGCTTGAGCTCGACTGCGACGGCTGGCGCGGAGGGTTTCAAAATCGCATTCATCACGCGTTCCCGCCTTTCTTGCGATACGCCGGATTCCAGCGCAACACCCTGCGCTCGAGTGCCGTCGCGAGGATATCGGCAAGTTTGCCGAGCAGCGCATAGAGCAGGATGCCGACCAGCACCACATCGGTTTGCAGGAACTCGCGTGCATTCATCGTCATATAGCCGATGCCCGACTGTGCGGACAGGGTCTCGGCGACGATCAGCGTGACCCACATGAAGCCCAGCGCAAAACGCACGCCGACGAGGATCGACGGCACGGCTCCGGGCAGGATCACGTGACGATAGAGCGGCCAGCCTGAAAGTCCGTAGCTGCGCGCCATCTCGATCAGGTTGCGGTCGACTGAACGGATCCCATGGAAGGTATTCAGGTAGATCGGGAAGAACACACCGAGCGCGACGAGAAAGAGCTTGGCCTGTTCGCCGATGCCGAACCACAGGATCACGAGCGGGATCATCGCGAGCGGCGGGATATTGCGGACCATCTGCAATGTCGAGTCGAGCGTCAGTGCGATGGGACGCGACACGCCGGTCGCGAGCCCGAACAGCAGCCCCAGCGTGCCGCCGATGGCGAAGCCGGCGAGTGCGCGCAATGTACTGACTTTGACGTTGTCCCACATCGTGCCGTCGAGCGCAAGCGACCAGAATGCCTTGAGCACGGCGAGCGGCTCGGGCAGCACGCGGGTCGAGATCCACTGCGAACGCGTGCCCGCCTCCCAGAGCGCCAGAATCAGGAGTGGCAGCAGCCACGGCACCAGAGAGGAAAGCCGGGGCCGCCACGACGAACGTGCCGTACCCGCAACCTTTGGGGCAGCGGCTATGCCCGTGCCGGTCGCGCCCGGCACGGCGTTGGCCGCAGCCGCCGGGCGACCCGCATCATCCGTGGCAACGACGGGAGCAACAGCAGTCGCGTCGCCCCGTACAGTTTCGGCAGCTCGATTTCGAACCAGGGCGGGAGTGCTCATGATCAGCTTTGCGAAGCCTCTGGCACGTAGTGATTGCCGATGATTTCGCCGAACGGCCCCGACAGCGGACCCGCGATCTGCTCACGCCGCGCACGCGGCAGCAGCGGGAACACGAGTTCCGCGAAGCGATACGATTCCTCGAGGTGCGGATAGCCCGACATGATGAACGTGTCGATGCCGAGCTCCGCGTATTCCTTCATCCGCGCGGCGACCTGCTCCGGGTTGCCGACGAGTGCCGTTCCCGCGCCGCCACGGACCAGCCCGACACCCGCCCACAGGTTCGGTGCGACTTCGAGCTTGTCGCGTCGGCCGCCGTGCAGCGCGGCCATGCGGCGCTGCCCTTCCGAATCCATCTTGGCGAACGAAGCCTGAGCACGCTCGATGGTTTTGTCATCGAGCCTGCTGATGAGCTTGTCGGCCGCGGCCCACGCCTCGTCGGCGGTTTCGCGCACGATCGAATGCATACGGATGCCGAACTTGATCGTACGGCCCTGGTCGGCCGCGCGCTTGCGGATATCGACGACCTTCTTTTCGACGTCCTCGAGCGGCTCGCCCCAGGTCAGGTAGGTATCGATATGGTTGGCGGCGATCCCATGCGCAGCCGGCGAGGAACCGCCGAACCACAGCGGCGGATGCGGCCGTTGCACGGGCGGATACAGTGATTTGCCGCCCTTGCTGGTCAGATGCTTGCCAATGAAGTCGATACTTTCCTTGCGATGCGAGGCTTCGAGAATCTGCCGCCAGACATGAAGGAATTCATCGGTAATCTCGTAGCGCTCGTCGTGGCTCGAGAACAAGCCGTCGCCCTCGAGCTCCCTCGTATCGCCACCGGTCACGACATTGATCAGCAGGCGCCCGTTCGACAAGCGGTCGAAGGTTGCCGCCATGCGCGCGGCCAGCGCCGGCGAACTCAGGCCCGGACGGATCGCAACCAGGAACTTGAGCTTCTGGGTCGCGCCGATCAGACTCGAGGCGACCACCCACGCGTCTTCGCACGAACGCCCGGTCGGCAACAGCACGCCGTCATAGCCAAGCGTATCGGCGGCGACGGCGACCTGCCGGAAATAGTCGAAGCTCGCGGAGCGGGCACCGTCGGAAGTTCCGAGATAGCGGCTGTCGCCATGGGTCGGGATAAACCAGAACACGTTCATTGCAGCACACTCCTCAGGCTTTCCACTGCGCTTGCTTGACGTCGAGCTTGCGTGGAATCAGTTTCAGTTCGGTAAAGGTGTCGGCGATGCCTTGCTGATAGGCGACCACCTCATCGGAAATCGGTTGGATGCCGAATGAATAGCGCTTGACTGCCAGGTCGAGCACGGCCGGATCGAGGCCCGTCTGTGGACCGAGCACGCGAACCACCTCGGCCGGATTGCGCTTGCCCCAGTTGTCAACCTCGCGCAGCTCGTCGACTACCGCGTGAACGAGCTCAGGCGACTGCTCGGCATACTTGCGCGAGGCGAGGTAGAACTGCAGGTTTCTCACGAGACCGGTACCGTCGGTCAGGACCTTGCCGCCTGCGTTCTGGACCGACGCAAAGTACGGATCCCAGATCGCCCATGCATCGATGTTGTTCTGCTCGAACGCTGCGCGTGCATCCGCTGGCGCGAGATAGACCGGCTCGATATCCGTGTACTTGAGATTCGCCGAGGCCAGCGCACGGACCAGCAAGTAGTGGACATTCGAGCCGCGGTTCAGCGCGACCTTCTTGCCGCGGAGTTCCGCGATGGACTTGATCGGCGACTGCTTCGGGATCACGATGGCTTCCGAAGCGGCGGCTGGGGGTTCATTGCCGATATAGACGAAATCGACCCCGCCCGCTTGCGCGAAGATCGGCGGGGTTTCGCCGACTGTGCCGAGATCCACCGCACCCGCGTTGAGACCCTCGAGCAACTGCGGACCCGCCGGAAATTCGAGCCATTGAACCGTCGCGCCCTGGGCGGCCAGGCGCTTTTCGAGCGTGCCGCGCGCCTTGAGAATCACAAAAGTGCCGTACTTCTGATAGCCGATTCGCACGACCTTGCCGCTTTGTGCGGCTGCACGGCCCATGCCGCCGAGGCCGAGGGTCGCGCCGAGTCCCACCGCGGCCGAGGCGCGCAGAAGGCTGCGCCGGCCATGATCAATCGTAGTGTTGTCGTTGCTCATAAGGATTTCCGTGGCGCGTTTCCGCTGGATAGTCGCCGTGGGGCAGCGCGATGCGCCGGACCGCGGGACGCTGCCCTGCTAAGTGGTTATGACGTGTTGGAAAACAAAATGGGCGCCGGCCCGCCCATGAGGTCTGGACCCGGCCGGCGTCAGGCGCGCCTCGGCGCGCCGCTCAGTTCGAACATCGCGTCTTCGAGAACGCCGTCGCGGCCACGCGCGCGACCCCAGCCCCCGCTTCGCGATGAGCGGGATGCGCGTACGCCGGTTCAGCGAATTCGGAGCGCGCGCTGCTGCGCGCTCGGTGTTCGCGAAGCTCCACCTGATCGAACCACACCAGCGCGAGCTGGTCGATCGACTGGATCAGCCGATCCGAGACCCCGGCGTCGATCTGGTAGCCCGTGTCGTTTGAGGGCACCTCACGATCCGTGGCGAACACGTTGGAAAGCACGTGGCGGGCGCCCAGGGACGAGAGCACCGGCCTCAGCGCATAGTCGAGCGCAAGCAGATGCGCGGGACTGCCGCCAGTGCCGATCGGCAGCACCAGCTTGCCCGTCAGGCCGGATTGCGGAAGCAGATCGATGAAGGTCTTGAGCAGGCCGCTGTACGCCACCTTGTAGACAGGTGTAGCAATCACCACGGCCTGCGCATGCTCGACGAGTTCAAGCGCTTCGCGAATCGCAGGATGACTGAAGTCCGCGTGCAGCAGCGCTTCGGCGGGCAGTCCGCGCGGCTCGATCCGGCGCGTCACGATACCGCGGGTGTGCAACGACTCTTCGGCGGCGGCGAGCAAATGCGTACTGCGCGAACGTGCGGCGGGACTTCCGGAGATCGTTACGACATAAGACATCGGGCAGGCATCCTTTTCGACAGTTGCAATAACGCAAGCAAGCCATCGCGCTTCGGTGCGAATAGAGCAAGGCGTTTCGATGGAAGCCAGTCTAAGGAGCACCCTGCCGTTTTTGAACGAATGTTTTTTGCTTAAGTTGTACGAATTCGTGCTTTGCCAGCGCGCACCCATCTAGAAGCATGCGGCCGCCCCTATAATGAGCGACCAGACATTCCCCCGGTCGCTGCGGCGACAGCTTCGAATCCGAGCGTCATGCAACGAATCGTCTTGCCTTTTCTCGCCGGCTTTCTCGCCGTGATCTTTTTTCAGCAGCCGAGCGTCGAGCTGTTGCATCTAGCCGGAGCGACGACCCACACGGCATACCCATTGCTCGCCGCACCGCCGCTCGACGTACCCGAATTCGTGATGTCGGCATTGATCAATGGGGCAATCGCGATTGTCATGGCATGGCTGCTGCGCGTCTCGCCCGCCCGGCCCGCCCCCTGGATCGGCGCACTCGCGTTCGGCGGAATTGCACTGACGGCGATTTCAATTTTCTTGCTGGGGCCGTTACGAGGCGAATGGCCAAGCGGCAATATTCTGCCGCGTGTGACATTCGAATTCGTGATCGATGCGATGTGGGGTTGGGGTGCGCTTGTGTTCATGCGCGCGTTCATGGGAAGCGACGCGGGCGATTAGACACGGAGATACCCGTCAGCGCGGCAATGTAACTAGCCGGCCTCAGGAAATGATGCCGTCATCGGTCTGCGCGAGTCCGCGCTCCTTGGCCGCCGCATCCGGCACTACCGGCTTGATAGGCCGCGTGGACGAAACTGAGGCTCCTTCGCGTAGATGTAGAAACGCCGAGATCACCGCAATCGCTATTGCAACCGCCACCAGCCCCGCAGCAGCCGCAAAAAAGATATATGAATTGAAATCGCCCATTCGGGCTCCCGCATCTTGTATTTGGTGATCGCCATCAAGCAAACAATGTGCCGGATGTTTCAAATGCCGCCGGCACAAGCACCGAGGCGGCTTGTAAGCGTGTCGGCAGGTTATCGGGCGGTTTGAGCACTCGCACGACCACGCTTTTCCGCGCAGTTCTTGCTTCAGAATTGTAACTTTATTCGAGCATCTGCTTACAATTTGCCGAATCGCAGATCCGTTCGAGAAGCTGGATGTCTTGAATGGACGAACGCGAGTTTCCTCGCTTGAAGTGTCGATACTCGTGATCAAGGGAAATTCGCAGGGGTAACGTTTTTGCTGCGCGAAATGGTCGTTGCGCCTGCTTACAAAGTCCGCGGGACGGTCTCCAGCCAACGTGTTCGAATGACGAAATCCTTCTTCAACCCGGAGCGCGCTCATGCAAATCGACCCGAATCCCCTGGTTCGTATGGCCGGTCCGATCGATGGGCCGCTTGCCCGTCGCGGCGTTCCCGGTGGTGGTTGGCGTGGGGCCTGCCAGTCATTTCCAGTGTGGGCCGCGCCGATCATGGCTGGCCTTGCGGTGACAATGTCGGGCTGCAGCACCAATTCGAGCGATCTGGTGCATTTGCCGGACGGCCAGACCGGATTCGCGATCAATTGCAGTGGATCGGGTTCGGGTTCGAACTGGGGCGAGTGTTATCAGAAGGCCGGAGATGCATGCGGCGCGAGCGGCTATGACATCGTGTCGAAGGACAGCGACGATGGTGCCGCGGCCGGCGGTGGGCTGAACAGCGTGGTGACCGCAAACGTGAAGAGCCGCTCGATGGTCGTGCGCTGCAAATAGTCCGGCCGAAAACACAAAACCCCTGCGAGGCCAATGCCTTGCAGGGGTCTTGATTGCTATGGTTGCGGGGGTAGGATTTGAACCTACGACCTTCGGGTTATGAGCCCGACGAGCTGCCAGACTGCTCCACCCCGCGCCCGTTGAAATCGAAAATCGAATTCGGTGGCGTAACCGTGCGCGTTTCTGGCTTCGAAGCTCGCGATGTTGTGGACCGAAACATGGTCCGCCATCACTACGCTACTGCTTCTTGCTGCCGCTACTCTTGCTTCCGCGGCTGTTTCGAGGACCGATGCGCATGCTGCCTTGAATCGCACATCCCCAACATCATTTCTGGCTTGGTTGCGGGGGTAGGATTTGAACCTACGACCTTCGGGTTATGAGCCCGACGAGCTGCCAGACTGCTCCACCCCGCGTCCGTCGAAAAGAAGATTATAGGGAAGGCACAACATAAGTGCAATGGCTTTCTTGCCCCGGTCTGAAATGGGGCTTTCCTGCTCGCTATCCCGCGTGCCCTGATGATTTTAGCTTCGCCCCATGACAGTGGTGTAACCGGACCGTCCACCCGGGTTGCGGACATGAGCGGGGCGCCTCCGGCCGCGCATGGGCGATACCTGTCAGACGCGGTGGCCAATGCTACACTCGCTTCATTCCAATCCAGCGACCCAAGCACGGCGCGCGCCACCTCCTCGATGAAATTCTGTTCAGTCTGCGGCCATGCCGTCAGCTCGCGCATTCCTCCCGGCGATAATCGCGAGCGTTTCGTCTGCGACAACTGCGGCACGATCCACTATCAGAATCCGCGCAACGTGGTCGGCACCGTGCCCGTCTGGGAGGATAAGGTGTTGCTCTGCCGCCGCGCGATCGAACCGCGCTACGGCTACTGGACACTGCCGGCCGGCTTCATGGAACTCGGCGAAACGACCTCGCAGGCCGCTGCCCGCGAAACGCTCGAAGAGGCCGGCGCACGCGTCGAGATACAAAGCCTGTTTTCGCTGCTGAACGTCCCGCATGTGCACCAGGTGCATCTGTTCTATCTCGCACGCCTGCTTGACATCGATATCGCCGCCGGGGAAGAAAGCCTCGAGGTGCGCCTGTTCGCCGAGCATGAGATTCCCTGGCAGGACATTGCGTTTCCAACGGTTGGCCAGACGCTGCGCTATTTCCTGGCCGACCGCGCGAATGGCCATTTCGGATTGCATACAGGCGACATCTTCCGCTCGCTGCGAGACGGTTAGGCCGGGGGCCGCGAGATGGTGCCCTGGCTGCGTTCCGACGATCCTTTTCCGCCGCTCGACCACGCGCTCGGCCCGGCCAGTGGTGCCGCCGGACTGC
The DNA here is from genome assembly GCF_902859895.1 of Pararobbsia alpina. Lineage (GTDB taxonomy): Bacteria > Pseudomonadota > Gammaproteobacteria > Burkholderiales > Burkholderiaceae > Pararobbsia > Pararobbsia alpina. Next base: position 49,434 of record NZ_CADIKM010000031.1, on the reverse strand, counting down.
TCGCCGCAACCGGCGAACTCGATGTCGGGCGCCTGCTCGAGGCCTACCGCAACGGCATCTTCCCGTGGTATTCGAACGGCCAGCCCGTGCTCTGGTGGAGCCCGGACCCGCGCATGGTGCTACGGCCCGACGCATTTCATCTGTCGACCTCGTTCGCGAAAACCCTGCGGCGCGTGTTGCGCGACCCCGCCTGGGAAGTCCGCGTCGACGGCAACTTCACTGAAGTCATGCGGACTTGCGCGCGTGCACCACGCGCAGGCCAGGACGGCACGTGGATCACGGCCGAAGTCATCGCGGCCTATTCGGCATTGCACCGCCAGGGCCACGCGCACAGCGTCGAAACCTGGTACGAGGGGCATCGCGTCGGCGGCCTTTACGGCGTGGCGCTCGGCAGGATGTTCTTTGGCGAATCGATGTTCGCGTTCAGGACGGACGCGTCAAAAATCGCGCTGGCCGCGCTGGTCGGCCATCTGCGCCGACACGGAGTACAGATGATAGACTGCCAGCAGAATACGTCGCATCTCGCTTCGCTCGGGGCCTTCGAAGTGGCGCGCAGTGAATTCGTTGCGCATTTGAGAGCCTCCGTCGACGCGCCGGGCATTCCCTGGCACTTCGACAAGACGGTGCTGGATGCGGTGCAGGGCTTCTGATACCGAATCCTGACCGAGAGTACGAGACCGGTTCGCCAAACCGCCGAGGCAAGTAGCGTGACGCATCCGAACGAACTACCGCTCTCGCCGTTGTCCGCTTTGCAGTTCTACGCAACGGCCCCCTACCCGTGCAGCTATCTGGACGGCCGTGTCGCACGCTCGCAAGTCGCGACGCCCAGTCACCTGATCAATTCCGACGTGTACACGGAGCTCGTTCGGGCCGGCTTCCGGCGCTCCGGGGTCTTCACCTACCGGCCCTACTGCGACGGCTGCCGCGCATGTGTACCGGTGCGCGTGCCGGTGGCCGCATTCGAGCCCAACCGGACCCAGCGCCGCACTTGGCGGCAGCATGGCGACCTGATCGCAAAAGTCTCCCCGCTCCATTACGACGAAGAGCACTACGCGCTCTATATGCGGTACCAGTCGATCCGCCACGCGGGCGGCGGAATGGACCGCGACAGCCGCGACCAGTATGAGCAATTCCTCCTGCAAAGCCGGATCAACTCACGGCTCGTCGAGTTCCGCGAGCCGGCACGGACGTCCACGGGCGCCGGGACCGAACCGACGACAGACGGCCCCCTGCGGATGATCAGCATGATCGATATCCTCGGCGACGGCCTCTCGTCGGTCTACACCTTCTTCGATCCTGCAATCGCACACGCGAGCTTCGGCACCTACAACATCCTCTGGCAGATCGAGCAGGCACGCCAGCTCGGCCTGCCATACATCTACCTGGGCTACTGGATCCAGGAGAGCCGCAAGATGGCATACAAGGCCAACTTCCGCCCTCTCGAGGGACTGACCGACGGGCGCTGGCGCCCACTCGATCCGGAGCGGACCGCGCTTGATCCGATCGAAGCGGCGATGCGCGGCACGCCGGCCTGAACGCGGGGCGTGCCCCGCCAGCAGAATGTCTGGTGCCCCATTTTTCATCGGTTCCTTCGACACGCCGCGGTTAAAATAAGCGGTTTCTGTTCTGGCGAAGTCCATCGTGTTCAGTTCCCTTTACCCGCTTGCGCGTTCGCACCTGTTCCGGATGGATCCGGAAGACGCTCACCATCTGACTTTATCGATGTTGCGCGCCGGCAGCCGGACCGGCCTCGCGTCCCTGCTCATGCCGCGCCCTGTCGAGGCGCCGCGCACGGTGATGGGCCTGACCTTCCGCAATAGGGTGGGCCTCGCGGCCGGCCTCGACAAGGAAGGTTCTTGCATCGATGGTCTGGCATCGCTGGGCTTCGGCTTTATCGAAGTCGGCACGGTCACGCCGCGCGCCCAGCCCGGCAATCCGCGTCCGCGCATGTTCCGGCTGCCGCGCGCGGATGCGCTGATCAACCGGCTCGGATTCAACAACGGCGGTGTCGAGCAGTTCGTCCGCAATGTGCAGGCGGCCAACTACAAGGGCATCCTCGGCCTGAACATCGGCAAGAATGCCGATACGCCGATCGAGCGCGCGGCGGACGACTATCTGTTCTGTCTCGAACGGGTCTATCCGTTTGCGAGCTACGTAACGATCAACATTTCCTCGCCGAATACGCAGAACCTGCGCCAGCTGCAAGGTGCCGGCGAACTTGACGCCCTGCTCTCGGCGCTGCGCGACAAGCAGCAACGCCTCGACGACCTGCATGCCAAGCACGTGCCGCTCGTGCTCAAGATCGCGCCGGATCTCGATGAAGGCCAGATCGAGGATATCGCCTCGACCGTCATACGTCACAAGATCGAAGGCATCATCGCGACGAATACCACGCTCTCTCGCGCAGCCGTGCTCGGCATGCCGCACGCCGAGGAAGCGGGTGGCTTGTCGGGCCGGCCGGTCTTCGAAGCATCGAACGAGGTGATTCGCAAACTTTATGCGAAGCTCGGTTCCGATGTGCCGATCATCGGCGTCGGTGGCATCCTGTCGGGCGAGGACGCGAAGCAAAAGCTCGCGGCCGGCGCGGCGCTCGTTCAGCTCTACACCGGTCTGATCTATCGCGGCCCGGCACTGGTTCGCGAATGCGCCAAGGCACTCGCATGACGTGTGGCAAAGGCGACCACACGCCCAGCGAAATTCCACGCAACAAACGGTTCAGCGCATAAGGTCATAAGCAAGGCTTATTTACCGATCATCCCCCGGGCTCGCTATGATGTGCACGCTCGGAATCGCGGGCGCTGCCCATCGCGACCGCCGAAGTCCCGGACACTCGCACGAGCCCGCTCCTGCCGAGCGGCCTCCTGCAATCCGGCCACACTTGCACCAGGAGATCGAATGAAAATCACCCTACTCGGCAAACTGCTTGCCGTCGCTCTCGCCGGCCTTTTGTTGTCCGCCGCGGCACGGGCCGACGACCTGCTCGACCAGGTCAAGCAACGCGGCACCCTCCAGATCGCACTCGAAGGCACCTTCCCCCCCTTCGACTACAAGGCCGCAAATGGCCAGCTCGAGGGCTACGACGTAGACGTCGCCAAAGCCGTCGCAGCAAAGCTCGGCGTCAAGCCCGAGTTCGTCACGACCGAATGGAGCGGCATCATCGCCGGCCTGCAGGCCAACCGCTACGACGTGATCGTCAACCAGGTCGCGATCACCCCCGAGCGTCAGAAGGTGCTCGATTTCTCGCCGCCCTACACCTATTCGACCGCGCAGTTGATCCAGCGCAAGAACGACGACCGCCAGTTCAAGTCGCTCGAAGACCTCAAGGGCCACAAGCTCGGCGTCTCGCTCGGCAGCAACTACAACGACATGGCCAAGTCGGTTCCCGGCATCGACGTGAAGACTTACCCGGGCGCGCCCGAATATCTGCGTGACCTCGCTTCGGGCCGGCTCGACGCGGCGCTCAACGACCGCCTGATGCTCGCCTACCTGATCAGGACCTCGAACCTGCCACTGCGCACCGGCGCGAATGTAGGCACGGTCGAAGACCAGATGGGCATTCCGTTCCGCAAGGGCAATCCGAAGTTCGCCAAGGCCATTGCGGATGCAATCGATCAGCTCAAGCAGGACGGTACGCTGACGAAAATCTCCGAAAAATGGTTCGGCATCGACGTATCGAAGCCCATCAAATAAGAAAAGATGAACCCCACCGCCCTGCTGATCCAGTCCATGCCGGTCCTGCTGACCGGCGCATTGCTGACTATCAAGTTCGCCTTGCTCTCGATGGTCTTCGGCCTGGCCGCGGCGGTGGTGCTGGCGCTGATGGGAATCAGCACCAGCCGCTCGCTGGTCGTGATCTCGCGGATCTATGTGAGCGTGATGCGCGGCACGCCCTTGCTCGTGCAGATCTTCGTGATCTATTACGGGCTGCCGAGCCTCGGCATCTCGCTCGATCCGACACCGGCCGGCGTGCTCGCGCTGTCGGCCAACGTCGCGGCCTACATGTCCGAGAGCATGCGCGGCGCAATACTCGGCATCGCTCAGGGGCAGTGGCTCGCCGCTTACAGCCTTGGGCTCACGCGCATCCAGACGCTGCGCTTCATCATCGGTCCGCAAGCCTTGCGGCTCGCCGTACCGAGCCTCTCCAACAGCCTCATCAGCCTGATCAAGGACACGTCACTGGTCTCCGTGATCACCGTGACCGAACTGCTGCGCAGCGCACAGGAAGTGATCGCAGCGACCTACCAGCCGCTGCCTCTCTACCTCACGGCGGCCGCCATCTACTGGGTGCTCTGCATGCTGCTCGAAGGGGTGCAGCGTGTGTTCGAACGACGCCTGGCTTTGCCCACGCGGCATTGAACCACCTCGCCGGCGGCCGTCGCCCGCCGGCCTCGAGTCCGCGGGGGCGGCATCCGATCGATTCCCACGCCGAGGGCTAACGGCTTACACGCCAAAAAACCGGCTCGCGCACTGCACCATTTCACGATATGATATGCGGCACGACCACTCGGACGATTTCCGTTTCCCGCAATCTATGAGCGATCCTGAAACCGAAGGTAAGACGTCGATTCAAGTCATCGAAAGGATGATGCGCCTACTCGACGCGCTCGCTGAACACAGCGACCCCGTGAGCTTGAAGGAGTTGTCGCGCGGCACCGCGCTGCACCCGTCGACCGCGCACCGCATTCTCAACGATATGGTCACCTGCCGGCTGGTCGACCGTTCGGATCCCGGCACATACCGGCTCGGGATGCGCCTGCTCGAACTCGGCAATCTCGTAAAGGCGCGCCTGTCCATGCGCGACGCAGCGCTTGCACCGATGCGCGACCTGCACCGGCTGACCGGACAGACCGTGAATCTGTCCGTGCGCCAAGGCGACGAGATCGTCTATATCGAACGCGCCTATAGCGAACGCTCGGGCATGCAGGTCGTGCGGGCGATCGGTGGCCGTGCGCCGCTGCATCTGACCTCGGTCGGCAAACTGTTCCTTGCCGCCGACGAAGCGCCCCGCGTACGCGCCTATGCGACGCGAACCGGCCTGTCGGGCCATACACAGAACAGCATCACGGATCTGTCGAAGCTCGAGCGTGAGTTGCATCACGTGCGCCAGCACGCGTGCGCGCGTGACAATGAAGAACTCGAACTCGGCGTGCGCTGCATCGCCGCCGGTATCTACGACGACTCGGCCAAACTGGTGGCGGGCCTGTCGCTGTCGGCCCCCGCCGATCGACTACAGGACTCCTGGCTTGCTCATGTCACCGATACCGCGCTGCAAATCTCGCGCTCGCTCGGTTATCAGCCCAAGGAGGACGGCGCGATAATTTGAGAGATACGGTCCTCAAACAAAAACGCCACGAACCCTAGTTCGTGGCGTTTTTTTTCGATCTTGCAGCCTATCGGGGGAGTGGCTTGTCGCCGATGTCAACGGGGCAATCTGATCTCAGGTTCCACCGCGGCTGTTCTCGATGCTCGTGACGCGCTGGACGCCGCCAGCATCGATCCAGGAACGGATCCGTTGTGCGTCGCCGAACCGCGAATACTTGCCAGACGAATCGAGCAGCACGATCACGATCGGACGATTCTGAATCGTCGTCTGCATCACCATGCATTCTCCGGCCTCATTGATGAAGCCGGTCTTCTGCAGGCCGATGTCCCACTTGTGACCGCGCACCAGCGCATTGGTGGTGCCGTAGTGGATCGTCTTGCGGCCCGTGAATACGTCGTACGACTCATCCGTCGAGAACTCGCGGATCAGTGGATACTGATAGGCCGCGTTGACCATCTTGACCAGATCGCGCCCGGTCGAAACGTTCTCGCTCGTCAGTCCCGAGGGGCTCAGGAAGTGCGTTTCGGGCATACCGAGTTCCTGCGCCTTATGATTCATCGCGGCGATAAACGCCGGACGACCGCCGGGGTAATAGCGGGACAAGGCGGCAGCCGCGCGGTTTTCCGAAGCCATCAGTGCGATGTGCAGCATGTCCTCGCGGGAGAGGACCGAGCCGACCGACAAACGCGAACCCGTATTCTTGACCGTATCGCGGTCCTCATCGGTCACTTCAATCTGCTCGGTGAGCGGCGCTTTTGAATCGAGCACCACCATCGCGGTCATCAGCTTCGTGATCGACGCGATCGGCACGACAGCCTGTGAATTCTTGTCGAACAAGGTCTCATGGGTATTCTGGTCAACCACGTAGGCCACGCTCGAACGCAGCGCAAGTTCGTCTGGTGCGTCGTGAAGACCGAACGCGGTACCGACCGATGTGCGGGGTTCGTATGCGACCTTGACCGCGCCTTCACGCGCGGCAAGCCGATAGTGAACACGGCGACGCGTACGGGTCGGCTCCGCGGTGCTCGCGACTTTAGCAGTACGCGCCCGTGGTTTGCCGTCAGCAGCGGCGGCCTTTTCGGTTTTCTTCGTGACTTTGATGCGCTTCGACTTCTTTACCGAAGGCGTGGCTTGCGTCGCATCGGCACTCGTCGCCAGTGCGGCGGACGGCGCGGCAGCGTTGGCCAGTGCGGCGCAGACGGACAAAGCGATCGTCGTCGAAACGACGCGGAGTGCTTTGCCGATGGAGAATTCTTGACGTGTCATGTAGTGATTCTGTGGCTGCAATTCGATAGCTTTGCGCAAGTGTAGTAAAGCCACGAAAAATTAGCAATATTAGGTACTTACCGCCGCCAGTTAAACTGACCTCTCGCAAGCGATCGGGGATTGTGTGATTGCAATCGATACACACTGTTCGATTGGCAAACTCTTAATCTGCGTCCACAAAAATGCAGCGAGATGCCAATTTCCGGTGCGCACAATAGCAGACATCCGCTTGGCACGCCGAATATCGGCCCGCATGCACTATCGCTTACTGGGATAACGGCCACCGAAAGGAAATCCTTACCTTCGAATACCCTATTTCGGCAAAATATTCGTTAGCGTCCGTTCTATTTATCTAATGGGGTGCGAAGAACACTCCCGCAAACCTTTGCAACAACACAACTCCATCGCAATTTGTGACAAGTGAAGAATATTCGTGTCAGTTCAGGTTTTTTCAGGGGCTGGGAATCCTGCAAGCGCTTGATTCTGAATGATCTTATTCGGATGGTGCGACGCACAAAAAAGGACTTGACATCGTGCCTTTTGGGACTAGAATGACTTCCATGCTGCGTCGCACAACACGAAGACGCGGCATATTTCTCTACCCAAACATGGCTTGATGCAGAGTTGAGATAGTCCGGCAACCGACCGGGCGATGCGTCGGGTCTATTTCAGGAGCAAACATGAATCTGTTGACCCCCGAGCAAATCGCTACGACCCATAAGGCCAACCTCGAAACCCTGTTCGGTCTGACGAACAAGGCATTCGAAGGCGTGGAGAAGCTGGTTGAACTGAACCTTCAGGTCGTCAAGCAATCGATCGCAGAAGGCCAGGCCAATGCGCAGCAAATGTTGAGTATCAAGGACGCGCAGGAACTGCTGACCCTGCAAGCCGGCCTGACCCAACCCGTTGCGGAAAAGGTTCTCTCGTACGGCCGTCACCTGTATGAAATCGCGTCGGCCACGCAAGCCGAATTCGCGAAGGTCGCCGAAGCTCAATACGAAGAGCAGAACAAGAAGGTGCAGGCACTCGTCGAGAACGTTGCGAAGAATGCGCCGGCAGGCTCGGAAACCGCCGTTGCGATTCTGAAGTCCGCCATCACCGCCGCGAACACGACGTACGAAACCGTGCACAAGGCAAGCAAGCAAGCTGTCGAAATCGCTGAAAGCAACTTCAACGCGGCCACCACCGCTGCGACGAAGGCTGCACAGCAAGCGGCTGCTCAAGCTTCGCGCGCCGCAAAGAAGGTCTGAGAGAAGGTCTGAGTTCCAAGCCTGCGCCAGCAGGCAAGGAAGCCAGCTTGTAAAAAAGGGCACGTCCTCACGGACGTGCCCTTTTTGTTTGGCCGTTACGCCATTGCCACCTTTACTTCTTGCGCGGCGGCGGCAAGTCAGTGCAAACGCCTTCGAACAGTTCGGCGGCCATCCCGATCGATTCACCGAGCGTCGGGTGCGGATGGATCGTCTTGCCGATATCCGTGGCGTCCGCGCCCATCTCGACCGCCAGACAGATTTCGCTGATCAGGTCACCCGCATTGAGGCCGACGATCGCGCCGCCGAGCACGCGATGCGTTTCCTTGTCGAAAATCAGCTTGGTGAAGCCCTCGTCACGTCCGTTCGCGACAGCACGACCCGACGCCGCCCAGGGGAACACCGCCTTCTCGTACGCCACACCCTCGTCCTTGAGCTGGTCTTCCGTCTTGCCTGCCCACGCGACTTCCGGATCGGTGAAGGCCACCGACGGAATCTGCAGCGCATCGAAGTAAGCCTTCTCCCCATGCGCAGCTTCCGCCGCGACGTGGGCTTCATGCACGGCCTTGTGCGCAAGCATCGGCTGGCCGACGAGGTCGCCGATCGCAAAAATGTGCGGGACATTGGTACGCATCTGCTTGTCGACTTCGATAAAGCCGCGGTCGGTGACCGTGACGCCAGCCTTCTCGGCGCCGATACGCTTGCCGTTCGCGCTGCGGCCCACCGCCACGAGCACGAGGTCGTAGCGTTGCGCCTCGGCCGGAGCCTTTTCGCCCTCGAAGCTCACATAGATGCCGTCCGGCCTGGCTTCGGCCTGGGTGGTCTTCGTCTTGAGCATCAGGTTCGCGAAGCGCTTGGCGTTGTATTTCTCCCAGACTTTCACGAGATCGCGATCGGCGCCCAACATCAGGCCATCGAGCATTTCGACCACGTCGATCTTCGAGCCGAGCGCCGAATAGACCGTCGCCATTTCGAGGCCGATGATGCCGCCACCGATCACCAGCATCTTCTCCGGGATCGAGGGCAGTTCGAGCGCGCCTGTCGAATCGACCACACGCGGGTCTTCGGGCATGAACGGCAGTTTCACCGCCTGCGAGCCGGCCGCGATGATGGCCTTCTCGAACTTGATGACCTGCTTGCTGCCATCCTTTGCGACCACCTCGATATGGTTCGCACCGACAAAACTCCCCACGCCGGTCACGACCTGCACCTTGCGCGCCTTGGCCATGCCGGCGAGACCGTTGGTCATCTTGCCGACCACGCCCGATTTGAACGCACGTAGCTTGTCGAGATCGATTTCGGGCTTGCCGAACGAAATCCCGTGCGAGGCGAGCGCCGCGGCTTCATTGGTAATCGATGCGGCGTGCAACAGGGCTTTCGACGGAATACAGCCGACGTTCAGGCAGACACCACCCAGCGTCTCGTACCGTTCGATCAGCACCGTCTTCATACCTAAATCGGCCGACCGGAATGCCGCCGAATAGCCGCCCGGACCGGCACCGAGCACGACCATCTCGCACTCGATGTCGGCCTTGCCGCCGAATTGCGCGGCCGTCGGGGCCGATGCGCTGGCCGTGGCGGAAGCCGCCGGGCGAGCAGGAGCCGCCGCAGCCGCCTGGACCGCCTTGGCTGGCGCCGCGTCCTTCTGCGCCCCTGCGTCCCCGCCCTTCGCCGGTTCCGCGGGCCGCGCCGCAGCACCTGCCTCGACCTTGACGATCACGGTGCCTTCGGACACCTTGTCGCCAACCGACACCACCACTTGCGTGACCACGCCGGCCACATCGCTCGGCACCTCGATGGTCGCCTTGTCCGATTCGAGCGTGATCAGCGGCGTGTCCTTCTCGACCGTATCGCCTTCCTTGACCTGGACCTCGATGACCGGCACATCCTTGAAGTCGCCGATATCCGGCACTTTGACTTCGACGAGACTCATGGTTATTTCCTTCTCGTTAGGGTTCGCCAGCCATCAGAGGATCACGCGGCGGAAGTCCGCCAGCAATCCGCCGAGATACGCGTTGAAGCGCGCCGCCGAAGCGCCGTCGATCACGCGATGGTCATACGACAGCGACATCGGCAGCGTCAGGCGCGGCACGAACTGCTTGCCGTCCCAGACCGGCTTCATCGCCCCGCGCGACAGGCCGAGGATTGCGACTTCCGGTGCATTGATGATCGGCGTGAAGTGTGTGCCGCCGATACCGCCAAGCGAGGAAATCGAGAAGCAGCCGCCCTGCATCTGCTCGCCCTTGAGCTTGCCGTCGCGCGCGAGCTTCGAGAGATCGGCCATTTCCTGGGCGATCTGCAGCAGCCCCTTCTTGTCCGCATCGCGGATCACCGGCACGACCAGCCCATTGGGCGTGTCGGCGGCAAAACCGATGTGGTAGTACTGCTTGAGCACGAGCGTATCGCCGTCGAGGCTCGCATTGAACGTCGGGAATTTCTTCAGGGCCGCGACCACGGCCTTGATCACGAACGCGAGCATCGTGACCTTGATGCCCGACTTTTCGTTTTCCTTGTTCAGCGTCACGCGCAGCGCTTCGAGCTCGGTGATGTCCGCCTCGTCGTTGTTCGTGACGTGCGGGATCATGACCCAGTTGCGATGCAGGTTCGCGCCCGAGATCTTCTTGATCCGAGACAGGGGCTGCGGGTCGATCGGACCGAACTTCGTGAAGTCGATCTTCGGCCAGGGCAGCAGATCGAGACCCACGCCCGTGCCGCCGCCAGCAGCTGCGACCGGTGCACCGCTTGCGGCCGGCGCGCTCATGACACCCTTCACGAAGGCAGTGACGTCGGCCTGCGTGATGCGCCCCTTCGGGCCCGTGCCCTTGACGCGCGAGACGATGACACCCAGTTCGCGCGCGAACTTGCGCACGGACGGGCTCGCATGACTGCTCGGATACGTGCTCCCCTCGCCCGCGCCAATCGCCGGCGCCTCGGCGAGTAGCGACGTGCCCTGCTGCGAGGCGGCCGGTGCTGGCGCCTTGGCGGGTGCTGCAGCCGGCGCCGCCGGTGCGGGTTCAGCCTTCGCCCGCGCCGGTGCGGCGCTGCCCGCGCCTTCGAGTTCGACGATCAGCGTGCCTTCGGACACGTTGTCGCCGACCTTCACCTTGATCGACTTGACCTTGCCCGCCGAGGGGCTTGGCACGTCCATCGTGGCCTTGTCGGATTCGAGTGTGAGGAGCGCCTGTTCGGCTTCAACCGTATCGCCTTCCTTGACGAGGATCTCGATGACCGGAATATCCTTGTAGTCGCCAATATCCGGAACCTTTACCTCGATGCTCCCGCTGCCCGCAGGCGCCGGTGCGCTCGACGCGGAGGGTGCCGGCGCCGATGCCGCCGCCTGCTTCGGCGCGGCCTCCTGCTTCTGCGCGGGCGCGGCCGGCGCCGCTTCCTTCTTTGCTGCCGGCGCAGTGGCCGCACCGCCTTCGAGCAGCACGATCAGCGTGCCTTCCGAAACGGTATCGCCAACCTTCACCTTCACTTCCTTGACCGTGCCCGCGGACGGGCTCGGCACATCCATGGTCGCCTTGTCGGACTCCAGCGTGAGCAGCGACTGCTCGGCTTCGACCGTATCGCCCGGTGCAACCAGCACCTCGATCACGGGAATGTCCTTGTAGTCGCCGATGTCCGGCACCTTGACTTCGATCGCTTGACTCATTGTTCGTGTCTCCAGCGTCACGCGCATCGCGACGGTCGGCGGCGACCCGGACGGGTCGCCGCGGACAACGCACACGCTGCGCACGACATTCTTCGGAAGGGGCTCAGACGGACATCGGGTTCGGTTTGGCCGGGTCGAGCTTGTACTTCTCGAGCGCTTTGGCAACCTTTGAGCGTTCGATAGTACCTTCATCGGCCAGCGCCTTCAGTGCGGTGACCGTGACCCAGTAACGATCCACCTCGAAGAAGTGGCGCAGCGCCTCGCGCGTGTCCGAGCGGCCGTAGCCGTCGGTGCCGAGCGTCACGTAGCGGCCCGGCACGAAGGCGCGGATCTGCTCGGAGAATGCGCGTACGTAGTCGGTCGATGCGATGACCGGACCTTGCGCATCCTTCAGCAAGCGCGTCACGTGCGCGACCTTCGGCTCGGCAAGCGGGTTCAGCAGGTTCTGGCGGTCGACTTCCTGACCGTCGCGCGCGAGCTCGGTAAAGCTCGGGCAGCTCCAGAGATCGGCCTCGACACCCCAGTCGTCCTTGAGCAGCGCGGCTGCCGCAATGACTTCATTGAGGATCGTGCCCGAACCCATCAGCTGCACGCGCGGGCCCTTCGACGCGGCGCCCTTGCGCAGCGAATACATACCCTTGACGATATCGGCTTCCGAACCCTCCGGCATGGCCGGATGCTCGTAGTTCTCGTTCATCACCGTCAGGTAGTAATAGACGTCTTCCTGCTCCTGCACCATGCGGCGCAGACCGTCCTGAATCACCACGGCGAGTTCATAGGCGAACGTCGGGTCGTAGCTGATGCAGTTCGGAATGCCGGCCGAGAACAGGTGCGAATGGCCGTCCTCGTGCTGCAGGCCTTCGCCGTTCAGCGTGGTCCGGCCCGCGGTGCCGCCGAGCAGGAAGCCGCGCGAACGCATGTCGCCGGCGGCCCATGCGAGGTCGCCGATACGCTGGAAGCCGAACATCGAGTAGTAGATGTAGAACGGAATCATCTGCTCGCCATGCGTCGAGTACGACGTGGCCGCGGCGATCCAGTCGCACATGCCGCCGGCTTCGTTGATCCCTTCCTGCAGGATCTGGCCGGTTGTCGATTCCTTGTAGAACATCAACTGGTCGGAATCTTCAGGCACATATTTCTGGCCTTCCTGATTCCAGATGCCGATCTGGCGGAACAGACCTTCCATGCCGAAGGTGCGCGACTCGTCGGGCACGATCGGCACGATGCGCTTGCCGAGTGCCTTGTCCTTCAACAGGATGTTGAGCACGCGGACGAAGGCCATCGTCGTCGAGATCTCGCGGCCTGCGCCCGTGCCCTTGAGCACCGGTTCGAACGCGGACAGTGCGGGCACCGGCAGCGACTCCGCCTTACGGCGGCGTGCGGGCAGGTAGCCACCGAGATCCATGCGGCGGGCGCGCATGTACTCGAGTTCCGTCGAACCTTCATCGAAGCTCAGGTACGGCACGTCGACGATCTGCTCGTCGGTGATCGGCAGACGGAACTGATCGCGGAATTTCTTCAGCGTATCGATCGGCAGCTTCTTTTGCTGATGGGTGATGTTCATCGCCTGGCCCGACTCGCCCATCCCGTAGCCCTTGATGGTCTTGGCGAGAATGACGGTCGGCGAACCCTGCGCATTCTGGGCCTCGTCGTAGGCCGCGTAGATCTTGTGCGGATCGTGGCCGCCGCGGTTCAGGTTCCAGATATCGTCGTCCGACCAGTCGGCGACGAGTTCCTTGAGTTCCGGCGTATTGAAGAAATGCTCGCGCACGTAGGCGCCCGATTCCGACTTGTACGTCTGGTATTCGCCGTCGACGACTTCCATCATGCGACGCATCAGTACGCCGGACTTGTCGCGTGCGAACAATGCATCCCAGCGGCTGCCCCAGACGACCTTGATCACGTTCCAACCCGCGCCGCGGAATTCAGACTCGAGTTCCTGGATGATCTTGCCGTTGCCGCGCACCGGACCGTCCAGACGCTGCAGATTGCAGTTGATCACGAACACGAGGTTGTCGAGGCGTTCGCGGCCGGCCATGCCGATCGCGCCGAGCGATTCGGGCTCGTCGGTCTCGCCGTCGCCGAGGAAGGCCCAGACCTTGCGGCCCTTGGTTTGCGCAATGCCGCGGGCTTCGATGTACTTCATGAAGCGCGCCTGGTAGATCGCCATGATCGGGCCGAGGCCCATCGACACGGTCGGGAACTGCCAGAAGTCCGGCATGAGCCAGGGGTGCGGATACGACGAGATACCTTTGCCGCCGACTTCCTGGCGGAAGTTGTTCAGTTGCTCCTCGCTCAGGCGTCCGAGCAGGAAGGCGCGCGAATAGACACCCGGCGAAGAATGGCCCTGGACGAACACGAGGTCGCCACCATGTTCGGGCGACGGTGCGTGCCAGAAATGGTTGAAGCCGACGTCATAGAGCGTCGCGGCCGAGGCGAACGAGGCGATATGGCCGCCGACGTTGGTGTCCTTGCCCGCGCGCAGCACCATCGCAATCGCATTCCAACGGGTGTACGAGCGAATCCGGTGTTCGATGTCCTGGTCGCCTGGCAGCTTGGCCTGCTTGCTGACCGGAATCGTATTGATATAGGGGGTGTTGGCGGAGAACGGCAGATATTCGCCATGCACGCGAGCGAATTCGATCTGCTTCTCGATCAGGTAATGCGCGCGGTCCGGACCCACATTCGACAGCACGCCGTCGAGTGCTTCGAGCCATTCAGCGGTTTCCTGGGGATCGTCGTCCTTCGTGCTTCCGGCGACGTATTTCAGCACTTCCTCGGGTACGGCAGACATCGTTGTCTCCTGGGTAGAGGCTCAGTCGATCGCAACTTCTGAACGGATCGGCCTGACAGTTTCACGGACCTGGCGCGCATGCCCCGCGCGTGCCTATCCAAACGGAAGCGATTTTAAAGACCGCCGGATTCGTTGAGCAAGCGTTATTTTCAAATTACGAGATCGCATCCCACGATGCGAAAAACTGGTGCGTTGCAATACGAAAATCCCCTTCGACGGAACCCGGGAAAATGCCGCAATCCCTTTAATTTCGGGCTTGGGCGGGCGGTACGCTACAATGTCCGCCATGTTTATGAAACGGCTTATCGCGCGGACCAGACGGTCTCTCGCTTCACCCCGCCACTCTCCGGGATCACGGCCTGGTGGGTTGCAGTCCCGTTGGCAATACGGACCGTGGTGGCTCAATTCATATCTCCTCACGCCGGTTGTCTCGATCGTGGTCTTCCTGATCGTGATGAGCCTGATTCTCTGGAGCCTGAACCGGCGCGAACAGCAGCAACAGGAAGACACGCTGTACCGCAACGTCGCGTGGGCGCAGCAGCAGATCCGCCTGTCGCTGACCAGCGCGCAGGAACACACGGCGGCGCTCGCGCGCGATATCGGGACAGGCCGTCACGACGAGCCCTACTTCCAGCAGATGGCCACCGAAGTCCTCCAGGCCCACCCGGAGGTCATCGCCCTCACCTGGGTCGACGCGAACCGTCAAGTTCGTTATAGCAGTCCGGAGATCGCCGCGCTGGGTTCGCGACTCAATACTCTGAGCGAAGTCCAGCTCGGCGACGCCGAACGCGCCGCGTTCGCCGATGCGCGCGCCGCGCGCCGCGCGGTCTATTCGCCGCTGATCTACGACGATCTCGGCAGCGGCTACGTGACCTTGCAGACGCCGATCTACCGCGACCGTGAATATCTCGGCACGATTGCCGCGGTGTTCTCGATCGAGGGCATCCTCGCGCACGAACTGCCGACCGAGCTCTCGGCCAAATACAAGATCTCGATCACCGATCCGACCGGGCGCGAACTCGCCACCTCGTCGAGCCGCCCCCGCCTGCCACGCGATTCGTTCTACGACCTGCCGCTCGAGCCGCCGGGCCACGGCGTATCGGTACGTGTTTACGCCTACCCGCAGGCGACCAACTTCACGAACAACACCCTGGTCTGGCTGGTTGCGGGCCTCTCGTGCTTCGTGCTTTGGTCGCTCTGGAGCCTCTGGAAACATACCCGCCAGCGCTTCGAGGCCCAGCAGGCGCTCTATGCCGAAGCATTCTTCCGGCGCGCGATGGAAAACTCGGTGCTGATCGGCATGCGCGTGCTCGACTTGCAGGGCCGCATCACCCACGTGAACCCCGCGTTCTGCCGGATGACCGGATGGGACGAGACTGACCTCATCGGCAAGCACGCACCGTTCCCGTACTGGCCACGCGATGCCTATCCGGAGATGCAGCGCCAGCTCGACATGACGCTGCGGGGCAAGGCGCCCTCATCGGGCTTCGAGTTGCGTGTGCGCCGCAAGAATGGCTCGCTGTTCCACGCGCGTCTCTACGTCTCCCCGCTCATCGACAGCGGCGGCCGGCAGACCGGCTGGATGTCGTCGATGACCGACATCACCGAGCCGAAGCGCGCCCGCGAGGAACTCGCCGCCGCCCACGAGCGCTTCACGACCGTGCTCGAAAGCCTCGATGCCGCCGTCTCGGTGCTCGCCGCCGACGAAACCGAGCTTCTGTTCGCGAACCGCTATTACCGCCACCTGTTCGGCATCCGCTCGGATGGCCACCTCGAGCTGGCGGGCGCCGGCTTCGACCGCGCACAGGTCTCGAGCGACTCGATCGACATGATCGACGCCTACGCCGGCCTGCCCACTACCGCGCTGACCGAAAGCACGGCGGATGCGCGCGAAGTCTATGTGCCGAACATCCAGAAGTGGTTCGAAGTGCGCCGCCAGTACATCCAGTGGGTCGACGGTCACCTCGCGCAGATGCAGATCGCGACCGACATCACGACACGCAAGCAGGCCCAGGAACTCGCGCGCCAGCAAGACGAAAAGCTCCAGTTCACGAGCCGGCTGATGACGATGGGCGAAATGGCCTCGTCGCTTGCGCATGAGCTGAACCAGCCGCTCGCGGCGATCAACAACTATTGCTCCGGCACGACGGCACTCGTGCGCGCGGGCAAGACCAGCCCCGAAATCCTGCTGCCGGCGCTCGAGAAGACCTCGCAGCAGGCGATCCGCGCAGGCATGATCATCAAGCGTATCCGGGAATTCGTAAAAAGAAGCGAGCCGAAGCGCCAGCGTGCGAAGATCAACGATATTGTTGCGGATGCGGTGGGCCTCGCCGAACTCGAGACCCGCAAGCGGCGCATCCGGATCGTGACCGACATGCGGGCGCGCCTGCCCATCATCTACGTCGATCCGGTGCTGATCGAGCAGGTGCTGGTGAATCTGCTGAAGAACGCGGCTGAAGCGATGCACGAACACAAGCCCGACGCGCTCGATGCCGTGATTCGCGTACTGGTCCGGATCGACAACGACACGGTGGTGATCAGTGTCGTCGACCAGGGCCCGGGCGTCGACGAAGCCACGGCGGAGCGGCTGTTCGAGCCGTTCTACAGCACCAAGTCAGATGGGATGGGGATGGGGCTCAATATCTGCCGGTCGATCATCGAATCGCACCGTGGCAGGCTCTGGGTCGAAAACAACATCACTGCCGACGGAAGAATCATAGGTTGTACGTTTCACTTCTGCCTGCCGCTTTCGGTTGACGCCGAGGCACCGTCTGGAGACAGGACGCAGGCACCGATCCTCACCACCGCAACGGGAGAACTATGAGCAGTCCAGTGACCACCACCGCCGAAACCGTTTTCGTCGTAGACGATGACGAAGCCGTCCGTGATTCGTTACGCTGGCTCCTCGAGGCCAATGGCTATCGTGTGCAGACGTATGCGAGCGCCGAGCAGTTTCTCGATGCCTACCCATCGGCTCCCCCGGGAGTCGGCTGCCTGATCCTCGATGTACGGATGCAGGGCATGAGCGGGCTGGAGTTGCAGGAGCGATTGATTGCCGACAACGTCCAGTTGCCGATCATCTTCGTGACCGGCCACGGCGACGTGCCGATGGCTGTCTCGACGATGAAAAAAGGTGCGATGGACTTTATCGAAAAGCCCTTCGACGAAGCCGAACTGCGCAAGCTGGTCGAGCGCATGCTCGACAAGGCCCGTGCGGAAAGCGGGGAGCAACTGGTGCAGAAGGCCGCCGCCGAGCGCCTGGGCAAGCTCACCGCGCGCGAACACCAGGTGCTCGAGCGCATCATCGCCGGCCGGCTCAACAAGCAGATCGCCGACGACCTCGGCATCAGCATCAAGACCGTCGAAGCCCACCGGGCGAACATCATGGAAAAGCTCAACGTCAACACGGTCGCCGACCTGCTGCGGCTTGCGCTGTCGAAGAAGTAGATACCGTCCCGGCGGCATCCGCAGGGGAACGGCCTGTTCAAGCGTTCCCCTGCCCGCGCTTCCCCAGCGCGGGTCGTTATAATCGAGGGCTCTCGACGATCTTCCTCCGCTCATGACAGCCCAGCTTATCGACGGCATCGCCCTTTCCAAGCAACTGCGTACTGATGTCGCCCGGCGCGCCGCGGCACTGACCGCGCGCGGCCACCAACCCGGCCTTGCCGTGGTACTCGTCGGCGACAACCCGGCGAGCGAGGTGTACGTCCGCAACAAGATCAAGGCATGTGAGGAAAACGGCTTCCATTCGGTCTACGACCGTCACCCTGCCGATCTCAGCGAAGCCGAGCTGCTCGCGCGTGTCGATGCGCTCAACCGCGATCCGAACGTCCACGGCATTCTGGTGCAGTTGCCCTTGCCGCCACAAATCGACTCGCACAAGGTCATCGAATCGATCTCGCCCGAAAAGGATGTCGATGGCTTCCACATCGCCAATGCCGGAGCCCTGATGACGGGCCAGCCCCTGTTCCGGCCGTGCACGCCTTACGGCATCATGAAGATGTTCGAGGCTTATGACGTGCCGCTCGCGGGCGCGAACGCAGTGGTGATCGGACGCTCGAACATCGTCGGCAAGCCGATGGCGATGCTGCTCGTCAACGCGGGCGCCACGGTGACGATCTGCAACAGCAAGACCCGGAATATGGGCGCGATCACGCGGGCAGCGGATATCGTGGTCGCCGCGACCGGCCAGGTGAATCTGCTGACCGCGGACATGGTCAAGCCCGGTACAACCGTGATCGACGTCGGCATGAACCGCAACGAGGCAGGAAAGCTTTGCGGCGATGTCGACTTCGCCGGTGTGAAGGAAGTGGCCGGCCTGATCACGCCCGTGCCGGGAGGCGTCGGACCCATGACCATCACCATGCTGCTGGTCAACACGATCGAAGCGGCGGAACGCGCGGCCGGAGCAGCTTGAGCGGCTTCAGCGGTGCTCGCATCGATTGCCTGGCACGATCACTGCGTTCGCTATAAACAATTGGCCAGCGGGCGGATCGGCGCCGAGTATTGAGAACCGCCCATCCGCCCCCAGAGTAATGTCGGGCCTGCTGCTTTTTCCCGCGCAACCCGACCGGCAAAACCTTTCGCACAGGACGACCATGACCGCAGCCAACCCGCTTCTCGATTTTTCCGACCTGCCGCGTTTTGCCCAGATCCGGCCCGAACACGTCACGCCTGCTGTCGACAAGCTGCTTGCCGACGCACAGATCGCAGTCGACAAGGCCGCCTTGCCCGATACTCCCGCCACCTGGGACAACGTCGTCTCGACACTCGAGTGCGCAACCGAGCCGTTCGCGCGGGCATGGGGCGTCGTCGGCCATCTGAACGGCGTCGCCGACACGCCGGAACTGCGCAAAG
The DNA here is from genome assembly GCF_902859895.1 of Pararobbsia alpina. Classification (GTDB taxonomy): domain Bacteria; phylum Pseudomonadota; class Gammaproteobacteria; order Burkholderiales; family Burkholderiaceae; genus Pararobbsia; species Pararobbsia alpina. The sequence goes on along the minus strand of NZ_CADIKM010000031.1, from coordinate 30,292 downwards.
TCTATGGCGAAAACCTGCCGCGCGTGACCGAATTCTGGTCGAGCGTTGGCCAGAATCTCGCCCTCTACGAAAAATACAAGGCAATCGCATCGGGCGACGAGTATGCGCGCCTGTCGCCCGCACGCAAGAAAGTCATCGACGATGCAGTGCGCGATTTCCGGCTGTCGGGCGCCGAGCTCTCGGAAGATCGCAAGCCGCGCTTTGCCACGCTGCAGGAGCGCCAGGCCGAGCTTGGCAAGCTGTTTTCCGACCATGTGCTGGATGCGACCAACGCCTATGCGTACTGGGTCACGCGCGAGACCGAGCTTGCCGGCCTGCCCAACGATGTCCGTGAAGCGGCGCAGGAAGCCGCCGCGCGTGACGCCGATCCGAAGCGCCAGACGGCCTGGAAGTTCACCCTGCACTTCCCCTCGTATTTCCCGGTCCAGCAGTACGCTGAGCACCGCCCGCTGCGCGAGGCGATGTACCGTGCCTATGTGACGCGCGCCTCCGAGCTCGGCGAGCAGTACGGCGACGGCAAAGCCGAATGGGACAATACCGAACTGGTCCGCGAGCAGCTCGAACTGCGTCGTGAAGAAGCGGAAACGCTCGGCTACCGGAATTTCGCTGAAGTTTCGCTCGCGCCCAAGATGGCCGATTCGCCGGCCCAGGTCGTCGCCTTCCTCGAAGACCTCGCGCACCGCGCACGCACCTATGCCGAGAACGACTGGCTCGAACTGCGCGCCTTCGCGGCCACGGAACTCGGCATCGCGGAACTCGAGCCCTGGGACATCGCGTTCGCGTCTGAAAAGCTGCGCCAGAAGCGCTATTCGTTTTCAGAGCAGGAGATCAAACAGTACTTCCCGGAGCAGGCCGCGCTAAAGGGTCTGTTCAATGTCGCGCAGACCTTGTTTGGCGTCACGATCCGGGCGGATGAAGCCGAGACCTGGCATCCCGACGTGCGTTTCTTCCGGGTTGAGAACCCCGATGGCCGGCTCGTCGCGCAGTTCTATCTCGACCTCTATGCGCGCGAAGGCAAGCGCGGCGGCGCATGGATGGACGATGCACGCTCGCGCCGCAAGCTGCCCGGCGGCGCCACGCAGACGCCAGTCGCCTATCTGAACTGCAATTTCTCGGCGCCGGTGGGCGGCAAGCCCGCACTGTTTACCCATGACGAAGTGATCACGCTGTTCCACGAATTCGGGCATGGCATCCACCATATGCTCACGTCGGTCGACGAACTCGCCGTCTCGGGCATCAACGGCGTCGAGTGGGATGCGGTCGAACTGCCCTCCCAGTTCATGGAGAACTTCTGCTGGGAATGGGATGTGTTGACGTCGATGACCTCGCACGTCGAGACGGGCGCACCGCTGCCGCGCGATCTGTACGACAAGATGGTCGCCGCGAAGAATTACCAGAGCGGCCTGCAGACCCTGCGGCAGATCGTCTTCTCGATCTTCGACATGCGCGTGCATACGCAAGACCCGGCAAGCCTGACGACTGCGGCGAACCCACTCGACGGCGGTGCGGCAACCGATGCATCGGGCACACTCGCCGCAGCGTCGGTCAAGACCGTGACCGAACTCGCGCGTGAGATCAACGAGCAATACCATGTGATCCCACAAGCGCCGATCTCGCGTTGGCCGAACACCTTCAGCCATATCTTCGCGGGTGGCTACGCGGCAGGCTACTACAGCTACAAGTGGGCTGAAGTACTGTCGGCGGACGCGTATGCGGCATTCGAGGAAGCGGCCAGCGCAGCGAACGGCAGCGTACTCGACGCGACGACGGGCGCGCGCTACCGCGCGGAAATCCTCGAGGTCGGCGGCAGCCGGCCGGCCATGGATTCGTTCAAGGCTTTCCGAGGCCGGGAACCGCGCATCGATGCACTGCTCCGGCACAACGGCATGACCGAGGAAGCCACGCACTAAGGCCTATGCGGGAGCTGACGGGGCATTCCCCCGTTCGGCTCGAGGCGGCCCTCCGCAGTTGGGAGGGCCGTTTCTTTTGTACGCTTCATTTATGCGCGTTGTTTTGTGCGCTTTGATTGCGCACTCTCTTTTTTCGCGTGTTCTATTAGCCCGCTTCCTGGCACCGCCTGGGCAGGCGATAGTCGACGCTCGCCGGCCTTCCTTCGATGGACAGCGTCGAGCGGTTCGCGGGCGCCCGGCTGATGACCTTGCCGCGGCGCATCACCACCGTGCGGGCCGCACGCAGGCGGATCGCTTCGATCGGATCGCGCGCGTCAAGGATCACGAGGTCCGCATGGCACCCCGGTGCGATGCCGTAGCCTTCAAGGCCCAGAATCTTCGCGGGCGTCTGCGTAACCGCCGTGAAGCATTGCTGACTGGCGGCAACGCCGGTCATTTGCGCGACATGCAGCCCCATATGCGCGACCTCGAGCATATCGCCCGAGCCGAAGCTGTACCACGGGTCCATTGCGCAATCCTGTCCGAACGCGACATCGATACCGGCCGCGAGCATCTCGGGCACGCGCGTCATGCCGCGCCGCTTCGGATAGGTGTCAGCGCGGCCCTGCAGGGTGATGTTGATCAGCGGATTCGAAATCGCGGCCACGCCCGAGTCGCGGATCATCGGAATCAACTTGCTCGCGTAGTAGTTGTCCATCGAATGCATCGACGTCAGATGCGAGCCCGTTACCCGGCCTTGCAGGCCGAGTCGGTGTGTCTCGGCCGCGAGCGTTTCGATATGGCGTGACAGCGGATCGTCCGACTCATCGCAGTGCATGTCGACGCGTAAGCCCTTGTCAGCCGCAAACTCGCATAGCAGCCGGACCGATTCCGCACCGTCGGCCATGGTGCGTTCGAAGTGGGGGATCCCGCCGACGACGTCGACGCCGCGTTCGATCGCGCGTTTGAGGTTGTCGAAGGCTCCCGCGCTGCGCAGGAGGCCGTCCTGCGGAAACGCAACCAACTGGAGGTCGAGGTACGGCGCGACGCGCCGCTTGACTTCGAGCAGGGCGTCGACGGCGAGCAGCCGTGGATCGCAGACATCGACATGGGAGCGGATCGCGAGCAGGCCGCGCCCCACCGCCCAATCGCAGTACTGGAGCGCGCGTTCAACCAAGGCCTCCTGCGTCAGGTCGGGCTTGAGCTCGCTCCACACCGCGATCCCTTCCAGCAGCGTGCCCGACTGGTTGACTCGCGGCAAGCCATACGACAGGGTCGCGTCCATATGGAAATGTGCATCGACGAACGGTGCCGAGACGAGCGCGCCGCCCGCATCGATCTCATTGGCGCCCTGCGCAGCCAGGCGAGGTTCGACGGCGGCGATGCGGCCGTCGATGATGCCGATATCGATGTCTTCGCGACCATCCGCAAGCGCCGCATGCCGAATCACGCAATCCATCCAGAGTCTCCAGGCCATTGGCGGCCGGCCCCAGTGCCGACCGCTTCTGCATTGTAAGGCGATCAGATTTCGACAAACAAATCCGACTGCACTTCCTCGTTCTGCTCGGTGCGCACCCCGACACCCAGCAGCCGCACCGGTTTGTTGCGGCGCGCGAAACCCTTCTCGAGCAATGAGCGATAGGCCGCCGGCTGTGTTTCGAGCCCGACGCATTCGACGGTCGTCTGCCTGAAATCCGCAAAGCGGATCTTGACGAACAACTTGCGGATGGTCTTGCCCGCCTGTGCGTGTGCGATCCGTCGCTCGAGCTGCTCGAGCAGTCCCGGCAGCTCCGCCATACAGGCATCGAGAGAAGGCAGATCAGTTGCGTAGGTGGTCTCGACGCTGACGGACTTTCTTTCGCGATCCGGCACCACCTCGCGGCGATCAATGCCGCGGCAAAGTTCATACAGACGCGGTCCGAACGAACCGAACTGGCGATGCAGGTCGACCAGCGACCAGTCTCTGAGGTCCGCGCAGGTGTGCACCCCGAGCGATTCGAATCGCGCAGCCGTGACCTTGCCGACCCCGAACAGCTTCGAAACCGGCAGAGCCGCAACGAATGCGTCGACTTCGCGGGGCCGCACGACGAACAGGCCATCGGGCTTGTTCCAGTCACTCGCGATCTTGGCAATGAACTTGTTCGGTGCGACGCCGGCCGACACGGTCACCCCGACGCTCGCCGCGACGCGCGCCCGGATCTCGGCCGCGATCAGCGTCGCGCTGCCCTGGCACCGCTCCGAGGCACTCACGTCGAGGTAGGCCTCGTCGAGAGACAGGGGTTCGATGAGCGGGCAGTAGTCCGCGTAAATGGCCATGATTTCGCGTGAGACGGCCCGGTATTTGTCCATTGCCGACGGCAGGATCAGGAGCCCAGGGCACTTGCGCAACGCGAGTGCCGAAGACATCGCCGAATGGATGCCGAATTTACGCGCTTCGTAGTTGCAGGTGGCGATCACCCCACGCTGGTCGGGACGGCCGCCCACGGCCAATGGCCGCCCTCGCAGTGAAGGGTCGTCGCGCATCTCGACCGATGCGTAGAAGCAGTCGCAATCGAGATGAACGATCTTGCGAGGACGCTCGGGAAGGGTGGCGGAATCTGGATTCACGATGTCGAGACTGTACAAAATCACAGTATCGACTGCAAGCATCGATTGACCCCTCTGAGGTATCCGCCGATCGGCTCAGCCTGATCAATCGTTGAGCGGCCGAACCGCCGCCGGCACCCCATTCGCGGATTCGCGTTTCGACGATTCAGACCGGCTGGCGAGGATGGCGATAAAGGGACGCTCGAAGAGCAGGTGGAACGCGAATGCGCAGGCCAGCACGCCGCCGAGGATCAGCACCGCCGGCACCAGACTCCCCTGCTTGCGGCCGTCGAAAAGCACACAGGTCGCGAGCACCACAAGCGGCAGGTGGATCGCATACAGCGAATAGCTGAAATGCCCGAGCTGCCGGAAAACCGCCGCAATCGGGCCCATGCGCAACGGCCGTTCGACGAGGCGCGCGAGTACCATCGCAAACCCGACTGCCCAGATCTGGAAGGCAAGGTATTGCGAAAGCGCGACGAACACCGCGCAGCCACCCAGGATCGCCAGCGCACCGCCCCACCCCACGATACGCCCGACCGGGGCATGCGGAGCCGTCGTTTCGCGATCGGCGAGGTAGGCGCCAAGCACCCATGCGAACTGGTACGAGGCGAACAGCGACAGGCCGTGGCGCTCGAACACCAGCCACGACAACACCGTCAGCCCAAGTGCAAGCGCCAGGGTGCGATGGATGCCGAGCCGGCGCCGCAACAGGAAGACGAGCGGATAAACCGCATAGAGTTGAATCTCGATCGCGAGCGTCCAAAGCGGGCCGTTCGACCCGTAGGGCTGCGAGAACAGCCCTTCGAGAGCGGCCAGGTTGATCAGGAACGATGCGGGGCTGAGGTCCCCGAGCTTGTAGAAGCCTGGCACCAGATGGCCGCTGATCGAGTCGCAAAGCAGGGTGATAAGCAACGCGGCAGTCAGTGCCGGGTAGATTCGGATCAAGCGACGAACCCAGAAACGGCCGCTGTCGACACGGTAAGTTCGGTCTTGTGAAAGTTTGACCGCATGCGCGCGGTGAATGCAGTAACCACTGATCACGAAAAACGCCGAGACCCCGAACGAGCCGAACATGGCCGGCGCCGAGAGCACCGCGAGCAAGGCATCGACCGATAGCCACGAGGGATGGGTACTCCAGAACTCGCGTTCGCCGACCCAGGTGGTTTCGCGTATATGCAGGCATGCGACAAAAAGTGCGGCGAGCCCTCGCAGGACGTCGATCGTCGCGAAGTGCGCAGCCGCTGACCGGCGGTCGTTCATCCTCGACATTCTCCGTTTGTCCTGTTAAGGGTACTTAAGATTCGCGCTGCATTCTCGCAAACGGTCACTTCCGCGTCTGTGCGGTGCTGCACCGATCGGTCATCGGAGTTTTCTCAAAGCCGAATTCCGCGTCGAACCCCTATCGTCCACGCAAGGTCGAATTGGTTCAGTTCCCCCACAACGACGATGCATCGAAGCGAGATGTATCGCCGACCCCCTGCTTGTAAGGGTTGACAGGCCACGCTCACATGCAGCCGTCGTCACGTCGACCGAATATCCATCGATTGCAGCCTGCATCGGCACGGCCTTAAGGAGACCATCATGGTCAACTGGAACAATACGTTCCATTTCGACCTTCAGCAGCTACGGCTGACAAACCTGCTCACCGGACGCGAATGCGCCTTGACGCGCAACGAAGGGCTCTTGCTGCAAGCTCTCGTCAATGGCATCTCAGTCAAGCAGGACCTGATCGACGAAGTCTGGACACGTCATCACGCTGTGGTCCACGACGGGTAGACCATCGACCTCGAGGTCGCTGCCGTTGGACGACTCAGTATCGCCGTCCTCGATATCGAGGATCATCTCGATTTCCGCATGGTCGGCCGACAGACGCGGAACGACACTGACGAGCGTGCCATAGGTAATCCTGTCGAGGCTGCTGGTCCGCTCGCCGATGAGCTTCGCGTAGAACGTGCGGTTGTTGTCGAAAATGGCGGGGACATTCTCTTGCGTCAGGATCAGGGGTCGCGAAACCACCTGAGCGTTCCCCTTCTCGCTCATGGCGAACACGGTGGCGAGAAAGCGTGCACCGTCGAGCGTGCTCAATGCACCGGACAGGCGCTCCGATGCTGCATTGAACGTGGCGCCCAGCCCGTTCACTCGAATACCGCCTTGCCAACGAACGCCGAGTTGCTCGAGCGAGCGGTAGCTGAGGTCGATGATCCACAGTGAAAGCTCAATCTGCGTCTTCTCGATATCGAGCTGTTCGACGAGTTCGCTCAGGTACTCGACCTCCTCCCGCCCCCCCTTGAGCAGCAAACTATTCGTATCGGGATAGGCAAGGACCGACGGCTGCGAACTGACCTGAATGGTCGGACCGGAGAGCGGCACAGGGGACAGCGGGGAAACCGGCGATACCGACAGGGCCGGCGATCCCGGCGTGTCCTGCGGGGGGGCCGTGCGCGGCATGTCGTAGTTGGCCGACACCGGGGGCAGCGGTAGCATGCCGTTCGGCAAGACGTTTGAGGCAGGCTCTTCCCGGCGCTCCATCGCATTCGGCACGACCTCGGCCACGCCGGCACGCTGGCCGAGCATGTCGGCCAGGACGGTCGCGATACCAGGCGCGCGAATCTCCTGATCGCGAAGCTTGAACGTCCGATCGCGGACAAAAGTATGGTTCAGGGCAATGACCTTGACGACGTCTTCGCCGGCTTCCGTCACCTTGCGTTCCTCCCCGTCGAGGTGTTTGGCGGCCGCAAGAACAGCATCGACGTAAACCGGCGGCCCGGCCACATAGAAGGTATGAGCGCGCGCATCGCCGTTGATTGGAAACCGGTCCGCGTAGAGTCCCGATTCGCGCAGAAAGTCGATCAGCGTTCGGACATTGATCGAGCGCAGCGAGCCAATGGCATTGGTCAGTTCAGACACGTCATACACGTAGATAACGTGGCCGTCGAAATACGTGACCAGCCCGAGATCCGCACACACGCGCTCGAGCACGCTGCGCGGATGCGTCAAGTCGAACTCGCCGCTCACCTTCTTGCGGCGCGCCTTCACACTTGGCACGATCGGCTTGCCCAACTCCGCCGCGAGCGCTTCGAGAACTTGGTCAAGCGCGGCATCGTGCGCGACATAACCTTCGCTCGCCGGCTGGCTGCCGGGCGTGGCGACGGACACACGTTCGGCGAGAGCGTTCCGCGTGCTCCCCACGATGCCATCCATCGCAACCTGCGAACGCGTTTGCGCATGCACGAGTCGCGCATCCGGGACAAACAGCACGAATCCGGCGGCAAATATCGTCGCAGAATAGCCGGATCGCCGGAAAATCGATAGATCCCTCCACTTGCGCCACTTCATCGACGCAAACTCAATCTCAAATCGCTCTGTACGAAATCGGCAAACGCACTACGACAAACACATGCATCACCGATCTCCTCGCCAATGCGTTCCTTCCCGCCCAGCCTGCCAAGCCCGAAATGCCAGATATGACTTGGCGGCACACCCAGGAGGCTCTTGATCTCGCGCGACAGGTGGGACGACGACGCGAAACCCGCCTCGAGCGCAATATCGGTCAAGGTCTGCTCGCTTTCGACGATGCGTAACACGGCCGAAGCAGCACGCCAGCGCTTGAGTTCCGCTTTCAACGACCCGCCGAGTGCGACCTTGCACAGACGCCGAAAGTGCGCATTCGACAAACCATATTGCGCACCCAGGTCACTGACCCGCCTGTTCGCGGCGAACTGATCGAGCAAGAAGCTCACGACCCAGTAACCCTCCGCTGTTCTCAGGAAATTGAACAGGGATTCATCGATGCCATCACCGGCCAGCACGCGCCCGATGAACTCTCGCTGAATCACATCGGTATCGGGCGCAGTGAACCCACGGGCGACAAACACGGATGAGACAACTTGGCTCGCTATAGGCCGGGCCACGTCATGCACGCGCATTCCGCAGTCGATAAACGCAATCAGCTTGACCAATGTCGATACGCAAACCTCGCTGCAGCAATAGTTCGGGCTATCGATAAAAACCTTGGCGTTACGCGCCGCCCCGAGTAAATGGATGGCATCGGGCGGTTCGAGCGTTGCCCGGCCGGCCGGACCGTCGATCACGACTGGCATCTGCGCGTCGAGCGAACGAATCAACCAGAGGGATCGGCCTTTCGCATGCAGGCTTCCGCCGGCACACGCCATCCAGTCATCGTCGATCCCTCAAGCTGATGCATTCACGCCTTTTCCTCGCCGCCGTCTTGATTCGGAAATGGATTCTAGGAAGTTCGCACACGGATCGACATATCATTCAATGTGAATCCTAATCATGCATAAACTCAAACGGAACATCGCACCCTGATCAAAAAACTCATATTCACGAACAGGAGATGATTCACTGTGATTCACTCGAAACGAATGAGTGGCTCGAGGAAGAATTCAAGGGGATGCAAGCTGTGTCCTCCCCGGACACATAGCGGCGGCTCGAAACATATACTTCACCGATATTCTTTGCATGGCGAATCGCATGGCAAATCGATTGGTCCCGGCGGATGCCCGCGACACCTACGTGCTGAGAATATTGTTTGGCCCGCTTTGCGGGCTGGAACTGCCGCTTGATGCCGGTCGTTATTTCTTCGTTACGGCGAACGCAGGCGACGATACCCAAGCGCTTGGCGAGTCAGTGCTGAAAGATGTCGATCAGACCTTCTGGGTGCCTGGCGGTTTCGCCGTGCCCAACGACGGTTCGCCTTCAAGTAGTGAATGGCAGACGATCATTCCAAATTTCGCGATCGAGTTCGCCGAGCGCAGTCGAATCGATGTATTCGGTCCTGCTGGTCTTCGTTCGCAAGAATTGGGTGCCGGTCATGTGTTCGAATCCGATGGCATCAGGCTCGCATTCCGGCGCGGGGACCAACCCTGGCCCGATACGCTTACCGATGCCGCCGGCGACGATGGCCCTGCCCATTCGGTGTCACTGCAGAGTGAACCCGCGAGCAAAAGCAGCGCGGCGCGGCAGGACAGCACCCCAGGCGTCCCGCGGGGTACCCAGGGTGCCGCTGCCGGCAGTGCTTCCACCGACACCGATCCTGACGCTCGGCACCTTCCATTCCCGGAAAATCCAGCCTCGCACGCCGCGAGGCCTGGAAGACGCTCGCCAAAGGCATCGCGTCAAAAATGGCGGATCGTCGCGACAATCAGCGCGCTCGCAGGGTTTGCCGCGGCCGGCCTGCACGCTTCTTCGCTCGTCGGCCCGGCGCGGACAAACATCCTGACGAGCACTCTCACCGAACAGTTGCGCGGCTCGCCGAATCCACCCGTGGTCCGCCACGGGAGAGATAACAGGGTCTACGTGCTGGTGGCCACGCCGCGCGACGCGGCATGGGCTCTGCAGGCGCTCCACAAGGCCGGCGGCGACGATCAGGTTCGGGTGCGGGTGGAAGCTCAGGAGATCGAGCGACTGGAATCGGTTTTGAAACAGCGCTCAGTACAGTTTTTCAAGCTGCGCTTCGATCCGCCCGCGCGACCGACGCTCCTGCTCAATGGTGACGATCATCCGGAAAACAGCCGCTGGACCGATACCCTGCGTCAGGCCATGCTCGCCGCGATACCCTATGCAGACGATCTGAAGATCGAGCGATGTCCGCTCGCGTTCATCGACGACAAGGCGCGCGCCGGGCTCGATGCAATGCAGATCCCCTACCGCTCGGTGCGGCAAGGTTCGGGAACGACTTATCAGATCACGCGCGCACTCGACGACGCCGAGCTCAGCGCACTGGATCTGTTTGCACGGAGCTTCGCCCATGACTGGGGGACGCGCCAGATCCGCTTCAAATTCCAGGCCGGCGATGATGTCCCGCCGGGCAAGTCGTATCGATACGGCAGCAGTAACTATGTTTCGGCTGGAGGCGACAGCGTGCACTTCGTCAAGCCGGTCTTGTGAACGTTTACCCGTTCGCATCCTTGCCCCGACATGCGTTCATGTTGCGCCGGTGCAGGGAAAACCGGTAGCGCTCCCGTAAACCGCGATGTCGCAACGTCGCGCTATTTCCCCCTTTGTTCAATCGTTCTGACAACAGGAAAGTCCATGGCCATCAACCCGTACGCGAATCAGCTCGTCCAGCCCGAAGCCATTCACATGCACAGGGTTTCCAACACTTTTACGAGCGGTATGGTCAAGCTCCAGGACGAGCTCGAAAAGTCGCTGGCCGCGCTGGCCGCTGACCCGACTAACCCGGTCACGCTGGCGCAGTATCAGGCGAACATTTCCACGGCAACGTTGTATCGCAACGCCCAGTCGAACACGATCAAGGTACTCAAGGACACCGACATGAACACAATCCGCAACTTTGTCTGAGCGGGCCTCAGTCACTGCCACGGTCACAGGGAAGCTCATGATGTCCATTGCCCTCAACACTGCAGTCGCGCCGACCTACCTCACCAACACCGCGCCCGGCATGCTGGCGGCCGGTCGCACCAGCGACCTCCGGCCGGCCGCCGATCACCATACCGACAGCAGCCGCATGCCTCAATCGCTCGACGATCTGCTGGTGGGCGCCATCCAGCGCGCCGGCGCCAGCACGAGAGCGCAAATGGCCGCCATCCAGGCCGTCATGCCGGTGCCCGAGCTATTCGATGAAGGGGAAGACGAAATGATCAATCTGCAGAATCTCCTCGGCGACTTCAGCATCGCGGTCTCGCTGCAGAGTGCACTCGCCCGTAAAGCCGTCGGCGCGATCGAAACGCTGATCAAATCGTGACACGACTATTTTCCCGGCTATCGGCGTTTGTACTGTGCCTGCTGTGCGCAGCATGTCGCGACGACCTGCTGCTCGACAAGCTCGACCAGCAGCAAGCCAACGAGACGCTGGCCGCACTTCAGCAGCGCAACATTGCCGCGCGCAAGGAGCAACATGGCAAGAGCGGCTATTCAATCGTCGTGCCGCCGGACGATTTTGTCGCCGCCGTGGATACCCTCAGTGCGCTGGGCCTGCCGCCACGTCCGCGAGTGGAAATCGCGCAGGCCTTCCCCGGCGATGCGATGGTCGCGTCTCCAACGGCCGAGCGTGCGCGCTTGCTGTCGATGATCGAACAGCGTCTCGAGCAGACCATTCAGTCGATCGATCTCGTCGAGCGCGCTTCGGTTCACTTGAGCTATGCGCTCGACGAGCCGGCAGGCAGGCGTACGCCGTCGATTCATATTGCCGCACTCGTCGTCCATGAAGCCGGTGCCGACGAACCGGCACTGATCGCCAAGCTCAAGCGATTCCTGAAGAATGCAGTGGCGCATGCGCACTATGACGATATTTCCATCACCATGTTCGCAAGTGCGCCGCGTCAATTCGCGACCCCCACACGTGTCGAGCATGTCGATGTATCGGCTCCCCCCGTTCTCGAGATGTCGCTCGGTGGCGCCGCGCTGCTCGGCGGAATTGCCGTGATCGCACACTGGATCAGTAGCCGGAGGTCATCGCTGCGTGTCTGGTGGTCCGCTCGCCGGGCACGGGCCGGGACGGGTCCGAGCGAGGCGAGCGAGCCTACCTAGCCACACGACGGTATGGAGATGATCTCGTCCGAGCATGGCCTGCTCTCGGCACAGTTGCTGCGTGTGATGTACGACCCGCTTTTCTATGCAGCGCCGAGTGCGCGCGAAGCGTGCCCGACGACAGGTTCGGCCGCATGGCAAAACCGGAAACTGATCGAGCACCACCGTCTGGCTTGCCGGATCGACTTCACGCTCGATGCCGAACGGAGCTGGTGGATCGAACACTGGTCGTCACTGCGGCGCATCGCCTTCCTGATCGGCTGTCGCTGCCTTCGCGACACCTTGGCCACAGAAGGGGGCCTGCTCCATCTCGATCCGGTCGCGCGCCGGTTCGCGTTGCTGCCGATTGTTGCACCTCATGCAAGCGCTAAACCGCTGCACGGACGCCGTGCCGATGACGCTGTATTGCATGCGCAAGGGTTTGGGGTAATCGGTTCGATCGCGATCCGTTTGCCTTATGCGTTGCGACAACGCCTCGCACTCATCTTTCACGATGTCGAAGGAATATCGCGCGATATGGCGATGCCTAACGCATCGGCTCCCTATCCCATGCTGATTTCCACCGCGAGTCGCTATGCTCAGGCGCATCCGTACTGAATTGCCACTGCCCGTCGTCGAGGGCGTACTCGTCGAGCGTGCATCGGTGCGCAACGCAGCGGTCGGGGTGAAGCTGATCGACGCGGCTCGCAAGCGCGCGCGGCAAATTGTCGACACGGCGAACAGCGAAGCTGAAGCGGTCCGTCGCCTTGCATGCGCAGAGGGTTTTCGCGAAGGTTTCGGCGAATCGCTGGGCATGCTGGGCGAATGGCTTCATCAGCATGATGCAATCTGCACGGAAGCGGTCCTTCGGTTGCGCGACGAAGTGCAGGCACGTTTGTCGAGCGCCTTGCTCAATCCACTTGTCGTCGCTCACGTAGTCGAAGCCGTCTTCGCATCGACCTCGGCATGGCAGGCGCAGCGCATACGTGTCCGCCTGCCCGCCCTCGTGGCCAGTCAGGCAACCCATCTCGCCCAAGCCGTCGCGCAGGCCGGCGGTGCCGCGCTCGAGATCATGCCGAGCCACGACAGCCGCCTGACGATCGAATGCGGCAAACACGTATTCGTGTACGACGCGGACGAACTCGCCCAATCGATTGTCCGGCGCGATTGCGGACAAGACACCGGCATCGATTTCAGCATCCTCAGGACACAGGCACGCGATCCATCGCGCTAAGTCATCAACCTCGTCAGCGAAAAGGCTTCCGGTCAGGCACAAAAATCATCCCGCTACCGTGTTAGCAATATGCTAACATACCTATGTATTCGATCGAATTCACCAAGCAAGCTGCTCAAGCGCTCAAAAGAATGCATCGGAACGTCGCGGCGACGATTCGGGCGAAGATCGATACACTTCGGATCGATCCTTACGGCGCACCTAATGTCAAGAAGCTCACCGGCCTCGAAGGCTATCGTCTGTGCGTGGGTGACTGGCGTGTTCTATACGAAATCGACGATGGCAAACTGGTGATCGTCGCGCTTGCCGTCAAGCCTCGCGGAGGGGCCTACCAATGACTGGTATCCAATTTATCGAACGCGACGGCGAAGCCGAGTTTGCCGTTGTTCCCATTGAAATCTGGAGGCGGGTCGCACCGCTTCTTGAGGACATGGAAGACGAAGCACTTTTCCATCAAGCCAAGGCCGCTGACGACGGTGCCCGCGTGCCAGCAGCAGTCCTGGATGCAGAACTGGCCGGGGTTCATCCGATCCGCGCCTGGCGCGAGTATCGCGGCCTTACACAAGACGCATTAAGCGATGCCGCATGTATCAGCAAACCCTATCTGAGTCAGATTGAAGGCGGTAAGCGTGACGGCACAGCCAAGGTACTGTCCGCGATATCCAAAGCCCTGAATGTTCGCGTGGACTTGCTTATCCGTGACTGACAAGCAAGGTCTGCAATTCGACCGGCGGTGCGGGAAACTTCGAACTCATGCCGCGCACGTATGCCACCACTGGCACGGGCCGGCTCGCTGCAATCGCTCTCGCATCACCCACCTCTACAGTTGAGGCCCCATAAAATCCATGAAATTAGCCACCTGGAACATCAATTCCCTGAAGGTCCGCCTCCCCCATGTCCTCGAATGGCTCAAGCTCCAGCCGGTCGACGTTCTGGGTCTTCAGGAACTCAAGCTGACCGACGACAAGTTCCCCATCGATGCCCTGCGCGAAGCCGGCTATCACGCACTGTTCGCTGGCCAGAAGACCTATAACGGTGTCGCCCTGCTGATTCGCGACGGGCTCGCGTTTGATCAGGACCACGTCGTGCGCAATATCCCCGGTCTCGAGGACGAACAGAAACGCGTGATCACAGCCACCGTCGAGGGGATCCGCGTGATCAGCGCCTATTTCCCCAACGGACAGGCCGTAGGCAGCGAAAAATTCATCTACAAGCTGAACTGGCTCGCCGCGTTGCACGGCTGGCTCGCATCCGAGCTGCAAGCGTTCCCGAACCTCGCCCTCGGCGGCGACTTCAATATCGCCCCCGAAGATCGCGACGTCCATGATCCCGCCGCATGGGTTGGACAAAACCTCGTTTCTCCCGAAGAGCGCGCCGAGTTCCAGCGGCTCGTCGCACTTGGCCTCGTCGATGCGTTCCGCAAGTTCGAGCAGCCCGACAAGCTGTTCTCATGGTGGGACTACCGGATGATGGCCTTCCGTCGCAACGCTGGTCTGCGCATCGATCACTGGCTGCTGTCCACGCCGCTCGCCGATCGTTGTATCCGTTGCGATATCGACAAGGCGCCCCGCAAATGGGAGCAACCGTCCGACCATGCACCGGTCGTCGTGGAAATCGCCGCGGCCTGATTCCGTTCCTGCCGTTTTCTCACCTGAGCCGACCCTGGCTGCGGCCACTTCGTCCATCTGCTCTTTGTCATGGCCACGACAGCGGACGAAAGGCAGGACAAAAGACTGAATCAGGGATGACCGGCAACCCGATTGTCCTGCCAGCGCAACAAATCATCTCATTGAGATACCCTTGTCGATTGTGGATACCGGCTCTACCTTATGGGTATCGAGCCGGGACTGTCCCAGCTATCGGCCCTTGATGTCGGCGCGCGAGATTGGCCATCGGCCCATCATAGCGGCCCCGCATATCGGCCCCTCAACGGCAAGGAACAATCAACATGAGCACCGCACAACTCGAATCACTCACCGAACGCAAGGTCACCGGGGTATTCCGCGGCGCGGACTTCCACTGGGTCGGCGACGGCTTTCGGGTGTCGAACTATTTTCCTTCGGGCAACAATTTCGCGCATCGGATCAGCCCCTTCTTCCTGTTCGACTATCACGCGCCGTACACTCACGCGCCGACCACCCAGACGGATCGCGGGGTCGGCTCGCATCCGCATCGCGGCTTCGAGACGGTTACCCTGGCATGGCAAGGCAGCGTTGCCCATCACGACAGCGCGGGCAATGCAGGCGTGATCGGCCCGGGCGATGTCCAGTGGATGACGGCCGGCTCCGGGATCCTGCACAAGGAGTACCACGAAGCCGAATATGCGCGGACCGGCGGTCCGATGCATATGGCCCAGATCTGGGTCAACCTGCCTCGCTCGGACAAGATGACGGCGCCGGGCTATCAGGGTATCGTCGATGCGGATATCGGCCGCGTCACGCTGCCTGACAACGCGGGCCATGTCCGCGTGATCGCCGGCGAATACGCAGGCGTCAAAGGCGCGGCACGTACGTTCACGCCGCTCAATATGTTCGATATTCACCTGAATGCGGGTGGCCGAATCGAATTCGCATTTCCGGCCCAACAGAACACGGGCCTGATGGTGCTCGACGGCAAGGTCATGGTCAACGGCAAGACTGCCGCGCAGTCGCTCGACTTCGTGCTGTTCGAGAATGACGGCGAGCGGATCGTCGTCGAAGCGTCGGCGGATGCTCATCTGTTGCTACTGAACGGCGAGCCGATCAACGAGCCGGTCGTGCAGTACGGACCGTTCGTGATGAACACTCAGCAGGAAATCCACCAAGCGATCGCCGACTTCAATTCCGGAAAGTTCGGCCGAATGGAAGACTGACCGCTAGGGATGTCTTCGCTTGGCGAGCGACGCAATCATCGAGTGCGCTTCAAAATGCGTGAGCAGCTTCTGCTTCTGACTGTCGGTCAATAACGAAGTGGCTATCATGACCGGCCATGTCTCGTATGCGGCTGCCACGCACTGCCTGATGACGGTTGCCGCCGGTTTTTCCGGGATTCCGAGCCGCGCACAAAATTCACGAATGACCGCCGGCGACAGACCGGGCTTTGCTGCGTTGGATTGTTGCGCTGCCGCCACCGACATACGAGGCTTCTTCATTTCGGCCGGCGGAAGGATATGCATCCCGTGCCCTACCCGCCTGTTATACGCCGCATAGCCCACGATATCGTAGGCCGGCGGCAATTCGGGAGTCGCGCCATCGGGGTAGTAAACGCCGATGTTCTTCAGGTGGCAATCCGGGTTGCCAAGCATCTCGTTGACCACAAGGCGTCGAAGCAGTTCATGCACGGCCGGCTCCCCTAAAGAGGGAAAGGCCATCATCGCAAGCGCTATATCCAAATAGCTCGCACCAAGATACTTTTGCTCGGGCGGGACCGCGAGCACTTGGGCAAAGTCCTCGCAATGTACGCGACCTTCTGGTGTTCGGTCGTAACGGACCACAGCCAGAAAGCGGGTTTCGGCATCCGCCTCGCCAAGGTCGTAACCATGCTCGACAGCGAGTTTCTCCAACGGTTCGAGATACGCCTCGACTACGGAGACACCCACCGCCCCTGCCAGACGCAGGGACAATTCCTCGAGCTCAGGAAGCCGGGGTTGTCCAACCACGGGAAGCTTCGCGATGATATGAGTGTCGTCCCACTTCGTGCGTCCGACATAGCGGTCTCCCGCTTTGATGACCGCCAGTTTCGGCTGCACACCCGATAGCGACACGCCATCCTCCATGGGCTCGGCCGTCACCGTCATTTCCAGCGCTTCGGCGTTTTGCGTGACGTACTTCGCGAGTTCGTCGCGACTGAGATCAAGTGGCCACGCATAGACGTTCCCGGGCAGGTCTTTCCCGCAAGCGGCGATCATCTCGAAATGATCCTTCGGATCGCACTGGCGCAGTGCCGCGACGTGGTCGCGAAAGACACCTTCGGGCAGCAGATTCTGAAAAAAAGCCGGTAGGAGCCATCCATTCTGCGTCGAACTCTGGCCGTTGAAGATCGATGCGCGAAAATTGGCCCAGAGTGCCCGCTGCTCGCCTGCATTTTCGGCCAGCATCGAGAGTGAAACCGTCGGCGCGTAATTCATGGCGGCGAAAGCTTCATCCGCGACAAATCGATTTGCCACGACTGCGTCGGCCATTACGTACTGAAACAGCACGCCCACGCGCAGCGTTCCGAGAAAAATGCCGAGTGCCTTGACGTTCATCAGCGCCCGGACGACGAGTCCGTTCCCTTCGGCCCTTTGCCCCGCTCCAGCATCTGTTGGACGCGCGTCTTCACGACGGGCGGTGAAACACCGAACTCGTCTGGAGCGGGCATGGCTTGGGCGGCACCTTTTGGAACCAGTGCGAGTTCGAGGCCCAGCCGGTCAGCGACCGCCATCAATGTCGTGAGTTTGATGTCGTGGGTCCCACTGAGCGCATGCGTAAGGGTTCGACGTGAAATCCCCGCCGCCCCACCCAATTCGTCCTGGGTGATGCTGATGCGCTTGGCGCGAGCGCGCAGCGCCGAAGCGATATCGAGAAGACTTTTCATGCGCAGCAAAGTATGAATTTATGGCTAAATAATACTTTGCTGCTCAAATCCGATCAAGGCAATAAAGTATTAATCGCAAAGAAAATCATACTTTGTTGCGCTTTTTCGACTCAGTCCGTACCTCGAAATCCATTCAAGGCTCCAGATTGAGCTCCTGAAAATGTACCACCTCCTCCGAACCCAATGTACAATTGGTCCCGCGCCTTACAAAGCTCCCCGGTCAACCTCTGTACCACACCGCTGTACCACAGAGCAAAAATTCAGACAGCGAAATGAGCGAACACGTCATCCGTCGAGGGTCGCGGTACTACTACCGGCGCAGGGTTCCTGCTGACCTGATAGAGAAGTATCAGAAAACGGAGCACGTCCAAGCGCTAGGCACCGCGAACCCCAAGGAGGCCGCCAAGGAGGCCCGTAGAGTGGGTGCGGCTTTGGATCAAGTATTCGACCGCCTGCGGGCTGAAATCGAGGCTGAGAACCTAGCGAAGCAATCTGCGTACATTCCCGCCATGATTGACGGCACGCGGGAAATGCCACCCTTGCCTCTTGCGATGCTGCAGCACGACGAGGAGCGGGCGGCGGAGGACGCCACCGAGGAAGCAGTAAAGGAACGCAGGGACGAGCTGCGCGAAATCATCTTGGATGTCATTAAGGGCACACCCGGTTTTGTACCCGTTGGCCTCGCGGAAGTGGTCCCTGCACCGGCTCCTAGCGTTCCTGCGGACATGCTGCCGCCGCCCACCCCTGCCCGCACCGACAGGTCACTAGACCGCCTTGTGAAGTTGTGGGAGCTGGCCCGCACCCCGGAGTCTCGCGCCGCACTGGCATTCCATAGAGCGGTCGATAGGTTCACTACTTTGGTTGGTCTGATACCTGTACCTCGAATCACCAAGGCGCACATTGTCCAGTTAAAAGACAAGCTCCTTGAGGACGGAGTGGGGCCCACGTCCATCGATCAATCGTTGAACAATTTGCGAACCTTATTCACGTTTGCCATAGGTCAGGCGTGGATAAGTGTAAATCCGGCTACGGGAGTAAAGCGGGAGGGAAAGAGGCAGCATGCAAAGAATGCTCGGCCGCCGTTTGACTTGGCGACGTTAAACCGCATTTTTGCTAACCGCGTGTACACAGAAGGGTATCGGCCCGCTCGCGGGCGCGGGGAGGCTGCGTACTGGTTGCCCCTGCTGGGGTTGTACACAGGGGCTCGTGTGGAGGAGTTGTGCCAGCTTCGACCAGATGACGTGTATCAAGATACGTACACGGACTCCAACGGAAAGCCGAAATCGTGCTGGGTTATTCTTATAACAAACAGCGAGGACCACGGGCAGGCTGTAAAGAACGTCTTTAGCCGCCGCCGCGTACCAATCCATACAGAACTATTAAAACTCGGATTTGTAGATTACGCGAACGGGCAAAGTGGTAAATCCCGGGTATTCGACCAGCTAATAAAAGACAAGCATGGGGTAGAGTCCGCTCTTTGGTCGCAATGGTGGATTAGTATGATGCGCGCGGAGTGCAACCCTACAAGTCCAAAAATGGTGTTTCACAGTTTCCGCCACACGTTCAAGGATGTGTGCCGGGACTGTGGGATAACTAAAGAGCTAGCGGACGCCCTACAGGGGCATAGCGAAGGGGACGATTCCAGCAACTACGGGGGCGAGTTCTACCCGCTGCGCCCTTTGGTAGAGGCAGTAGATAGATACGTCATACATGGCGTTAAGCCGCCTACCGCGCCGCTCCTGCCCTAATGGCGCCCATACGGCCGCTCTTCGCGTCAAGAACCTTGTTGCTGGACTGCGACTCCTAGACGGGCCTTAGCCTCCTCTAAGCGGGCAGCGTGCTCCGCGTCTGGATGATTTTCGTAGAACTCTTGAGCGAGCGCTAGCTGTTTCCTGGCTGTCTCGACTTGGATAGCTGCGCGCTTGTTCTCGTACGCTCGCCGCTCGCAATATTGAGCAACACCAGCGGGACACGGAATGGTAGCGCCCGCTTCTACCTCTGCTGCGCTGGGCATAGAGGCGCCGGTTTGCGCTTGAGCGGATGTCGCCAGGATAAACACCGCTAGGATGGCTGGGACGTGCTTATGCATTGAACCTCCTGTAAGGGACGAGTAATCGTATCACGCGCGTCTAGTGTGCCAAAATATTTCACGGAGGTTAATGCCAACTATTAACCGGGCTGTTGTGGCCCGCGTCGCCGGAGCCACTGCTGTGGCTATCGCGCTATTCACTGCTCAATTCGAAGGGTTTTCAAACAAGGTATATGTAGACCCGGTAGGCCGCCACGCTGTATGTGTGGGGCATGATTCTACGGGTCCAGATGGAAAGCCGCTGCGGGCTGGGGATACGTACACAGAAGATATGTGTAGTTATTTGCTAGGCAAAGATATTAGTAAGGCCGAAATGGCCGTAACAAGAATCGTCAAAGTCCCACTCAGTCCGGGCGAGAAACTGGCTTACACCGACTTCGTATTTAACGAAGGCTCGGGTAACTTCGCGTCTAGCACTCTGGTAAGGAAGCTCAATGCTGGAGACCATGCTGGCGCGTGCAATGAGCTTTCGAGATGGGATAAGGCCGAGGTAGAGGGGGAAGCGGTGGCCCTTGCTGGCCTTACAAAGCGAAGGGCAGCGGAACGATTGGTGTGCCTGGGCGATGCCGCTGCGCGCTAGTACTCGTTGCCGCTCCTAGCAAGAGGGAGTAAGATTTTCCCAAACTTCCAAAAAAGGTAACACGTGATCGCCGTCAAGAAACTAAGCCTTGGCTTCCGCCCTGAAAACAAGGCATTCCGCACCGACTCGCTCCGGGGAACGCTAATCGATGCCTTGTTGGATGCCAGAGGTTCGACCATACCCGATACGTTTTACGCAGGCATCCTGGACCCCTCCCCGCCTAGCGTAATCAGCATGGCGAACCAGGAGGAAGGCAATGTTTTGTACATTGACCGCGACAACGTAGTCTTCACGAAAGACACATACAAGAACAACGGTCACGTCGATCTTGATAAGACGTTCGGCGAATTCAGAAAAGTCTGGAATGTAATTCAAAAGGTACTTAATCTGCGCAATATTCGCAGAATAGGAATGTTAGCTGAACTTCGGTTTGAAGCGGCAAAAAACAACAATCTCGAACTACTAAGCCTATTATCGAAGATTCCTGCCAGAGAAAACACCGCACACTTCGTACTACAATATGAACACCGTTCGCCGCCTAGTAACGCTCCTCTCGATATATTAAAGGGGGCATTCACAAATACCATCTATCAATTTTACGATAGCGCAGTCGATGCGGCGAGCCCGGCTGAGGGAAAAATTAACGCAAACATTGATTTTCAACGCTACTATTCACCTACCCTAAATGATAGAGTATTTGAGGAAGCGCAAAAGCATTTATTCCAATTTAAGAAAGAACTAACCAAGTTTGACAGCGAAATTACTGCGCTCGGGATTAAGAAATGACAAGAAAAGGGCCACCAATACCGACCGCGCCATCTGCCCCGCGCCTAAGAGGCGACATGGGCACATCGGGCACTCTGCCGTCCGAGGGTCCCGGGATCGGGTTGAGCACAAGTTCGGGCGCCCCGGCAGGAGGCAATTACGTTCCATTTCCGCCTAAAGTGGCAAGTGGTCCACCGCCGCAACAATCGAGTTTTTTGGTAGAACACCTTGGCGTCATCAGCGCAGTAGTTACGATAGGCGTCGCTCTGATTTCGGCAATCGTGTTCTTTAACAATATGGGGCGAGATATAGGCGATATTAAATCTGACGTTAAAGATGGAAATAACAAGCTAAGTGAACTATCCGAAAAGACTGAACGAAACTCGTCCGAACTTCAAGGCGTCACAGGAGTAATTCAAAACATGCAAGGCGAAATGCGTGGCTTGCAGATATACGCGCCTGCGAACAAGCGGTAGGTATCGCCGGTTAGAACCACGCATACGCTGAAGCACGGACGGTATCAAGGTCAAGCCCTCCGTATTCCGGAAGATCGGGCAGATTCCTTCTCGAATCCTCCGGCAGCATTTCGGTTACGTCCTCAGTCCATTTGCGGAGTAGGTCCGGGAACATTAACTTAATAAACTGCTGCCGGGTACTGTCGAATACTTCCTGGCACCGGGCGAATGGTGCACCAAAGCTGTCGTGAATCATCCAGAAGTTACGCACCCCTCTGGAATACAGGTCATTCACCGTCCGGACCATGTGCGCAGCGTCTACGCCGTGGACGAAATTGGGGGCCACGCCTGCGCGCTGGTCCTTCTTACTCAACGTATTACCGGCCACCGAAAACCGCCGCTGCTTCCGGCTTTCTGGCCCTGCTATCTGCGTCTCAATCGACACGCTACGGGAACTCATTCTCACCTGCTCTACGCCGAGTCCCGCAGGAGTTTTCCAATACAACGGTAAGCCCGCCCCCGTCATCACGTCCGCCACATCCTGCAGGTAGGCCATAGCCCGCAGCATCGCGGGAGCAACGTCCTCGAAGCACGCGTTGATTTGCGCGGCAAGCCATAGGGACTCCGCCTCCGGTGCTCCGGTCTTATCCCGCACTTGCTCGCCAAACGTATATGTACCCGCGCTGTATACCTTTGTCATGCTCGGTGCTTTAAGTAGATCGCGATCTATCGTCTGCTCGGACCAGAAACGCAAATGCTCAAGCTGCTGAGGGTCGGCGGAGTCCACGAGGTTATATAGTCGTTTGGACAGGGCCTCCGCCATGCGGGCGTAGTAGTCATCCCCGCGCGGAGCCGGAACCAGATTCACCATACGCCCCGCCGATTCGTCCCGCGTCATACCTGCAAGCATCTGTACCCCGCTACAACTCCCGTCTAGTGCTCCTGCTAGGCGGGATTTAAAACCGCTGCCCTGCTCCGTGAATGCGGCCCACTCGAAGCAAGCAGCGAGGAACTGCCACGGCTTATCCACGGCCACCGGCACGCACCGCCCGCCCTTCAGCTTTTCGAGCCCCAGGCCGCCTACGAGATGCCACGCCCGGTTATTCATTGGGTCCGCAGCAATGGCTAGAATCTCCTCGCTGTGCCTCATCGTCCACGCGACGCGTTCATCCGGGGTTTTCGTCCTATAGGCCCCGGCAATCACTTCCTTATCCGCTCCCGCCAAATTGCATAGGTGGATAGCAAGCCACTTACTCCCCTCCGGTCCTAGCGGCGTCCCGTCCGCGAACTCCAAACACCCTTTGCATAGGTCCGCACCCTGCGGGCTAATGATCGTAGTAGCCGGGTACATCCGGCCTCGCCAATCGAGATTCCACGGAAAGTAGAACTCCTCCGCGCCCTGTAGCTCTCGCATTGCCGAGATGGTAAGAGCGCTGCGGATCGTCTTTGCACGCTGCTTTGTTTCCGTGGCATCGTGGCGAGCTTCGACATACCGCCCCAGCACCATTCCACCCTTTAAATCCTCGGCGTTTGTCTTGAACGTTTCCGCGATGTCGAGCACTCTGCGATTCACACGAAAGGCGGTGACCTGCAGCGCGTTGAGAGCGTCTACAACAGGCTGCGATTCAATCGGGCGGGGTGTACCTCGGATAGCTTGAATAGCCGCGTGCAGGTACCCACCGTGCGCCCCGGTGGGCGTCCAAGGAACAGGCGGGACTAGCATAGGGCGACGCTCCGAAAAATCCACCGCGAGGCCGCCGCCTAGTACCTCATCAGAGAACTTGTCCGTGAGCACGTAGGTGTTCGGCTTCTGTACCCGGCTCATCATGCGGTTCTCGCCTGTGCGCTCCTCCAGCCACCCAGTAGACGCTATGAAGTGATCCAGCAGGACCAGTGCTCCACGCTCGTAGCCAAGCTCACCGTACTCCTTTGCACCGCCCGTCAGATTGCGCAGGCGGCCCCCAAGCGCCCCCGCGAGGGTCTGCACACTCAGGGGCCTATCCGAGTCCGCCATGCGGCCCAGCATGCTTACTACGGCGTCCCACGTTGCCCCTGCTTGGTCGTCCACCGACAGCGCGTTAATCGGGTTGCTACTGCCCCCGTAGTGTGCGAGCTTGGAAACTTTAGCCTTGGTTTTCTTACCCGTTGCCAGGGCCTCGCGGAACGCATCAAGCCCTGCCTGCAGCATGCCTACGTTCAACGAGTCCGCGTACTGCGCTAGTGCCTCCTCGGACGACACACGGCGACTAGACTCTGCCTCCCGGCAAAGCTGCCTGAGAACCAGCGAGCTACCGCCGTTGGCCTGCAGGTTCTCCACGTGGCGACGAGCAAACGGCCGCACCTCCGGAATCCCTGACAGCTCTACCGCGTTCGCCTTGCCTCGTGCCTGTGTGTAGTCAGAGATTGTCTGCATTAGTCCTCATAGGTTACGCTAGGTGAACTCGTAATAGTCGGCCTCAAGCTCCGTCACGAGCCTATTCACATCCGCTTGCGGCAGGTAGTCCCTGGCCTCGAAAACGCGCTGTCCAGCACGCTCCGGGTTATGCGTTTCAAGAGCGCACGCAATCAAGTTGTAGAACGCTCGATATGCGCCCACGCGGATAGTGTCCGCTGCGCTCACTCCTCGATACCCGCCTGATTGCGGATCAACTCCGCAAGGAACAAACCGTTGCAGTTCACATGGTCGATATGTAACAGGCCCGATTCCGCATCTCGCGAGTCAAGACCATGAATAGCCATCTCGTTCATATGGCGTTCCATCGCGGACCAATAGCGGTCTATGCCCTCCTCGACTGCCCGCCAGCTATGCGCCTCGTACTTCAGTGCGCCGAACGTGAGGACCTTAGCGATACCTGCCATTGCGCGAGCACATCCGAATCGCAGCAATGAAAAGCGCGGCTTACCGCCGTCGAACTTCAATCCGCCCGGGACGGTCTTACGTGACACTGCCACCTTCTTAACTGCGGTCTGCTTTGCGGCCATACTTTTTCCTCATCTTGGAATGTTTCAATGCGAGTCGCTTTTCGAAGCGCTCCGCGTCTATCAGTTCGTTTTCCCGCAGCACCAAAAGCAAGGCCGCCAAATCGGCGGCCTCATCAGTGAGATTCTTTAAGCCCCAATCACCCCGGGCTTTCTTCATTGCAGCTTGCGTAAATTCGGCCGCTTCCTCCGCCGCGTGGATCAGGAGCTTTCTCACTAGACTTTGATTACCTGAAAGCCCGCGCGCTTAGCCTGTTTAATCATGTTTGCGGTACCTTTACCTCCAGGAAATGCTATAACCCGGTCCGGTCGCTCTAGCAGCATTTGAGCGTTCCGAATTGGCCCTGCCGCAAGCCCGTAGGACTTCCATTGAGCGGGGTATAGGGCTGTCGGGATATCGTTTTTAGTTGCCCATGTCGCGGCAAGCCTGTCCGCACCCGTAGCGCCCCCATAGATCAGCAGACTAACGGGCGTCACGCTATGAAAACGGTCTAGCCAGGATTCTAGGTATCCCTGCTGGGCGTAGTCTCTGCTTCCACAAACAATGATTTTCATTAACTAACCAGTAGGTTCGCCTTGTGAGCTTTGGAATTGACGGTGAGCCGCCCGCGACTCCACGCGCCGCATGCTTGGCAGTGGTAGCGTGGGTATTGACCGACTTGGGTAAAGCGGAGTCCCTTGCGCTGGACGTTGCCGCTACCGCAGTGGGGACACTTCGGACCGTCACCGGCTTTCTTGTCGTAGTTCCCGACATTCGGATGTCCCTGCATCCACGGCAGAAGGATCAAGTACAGTTCCTCAAGCGAGAGAACGTCCTCGACGTTGTATTCCTTCATTTCCGCCCAGGCTTCCGGGTTGCCCTTTAAGCACTCACGCCACAGTTCAAAGCCGGGAAACTTCGCATGCTTCTTCTTCTTGTGGATCACACACAGCTTGTCCGTCAGAAATTCCAGCTTTGCCGATGTCATGGCGAAATGCTTGCGAGTCTCCAGCAGCGTATCTACGATCTTGAACGGGGCGGGAGGCGGCATACCCAGGAGCAGGAACCGCGCTTGAATCTTGCGCACATCGAACGACTTACCGTTATGAGCTACTACGATGTCGGCTTGGTCCAGCATACGCCAAAGCCGCTTGATGATGCGGGTATCGTCCTCCTTGTTCCGCTGTCGGCTGTTGTCGTGATAGATAACCCTGGGATCACCCATCCACTTAGCGCAGTAAGAGAGGATGCACCACTCCTCCTTAATTTGGTTAAGCCCTACGTTCTGCTTCCACAGCGACCACACGTAACCCAGAACGGGCGAAGTCTCGATATCGAGAAAAAGGATTCGGGGCTTCTTCATTGCGCGGCCTTCTTTTCTTTGCGGCGTTTAGCTGCGCGTTTCTTCGCTGCCTCTTTCTTTTCTTCGGGGGTTTTGTACGTGTGGTGGAACAGGAAGCTTGGGTTAAGTTCGTACCATTCGATGTAGTCGGCGCACTTGCGGAGGAACGTAGGGATATGGTTGTCACGGCCTACACTACGGGCCGCGTTTTCGATCCGGCCCAGGCATGCATTGATCCATCCGGGCAAGGTCCCTCGGTGCATACCCGTCTTGTGGCAGTGGTCGGCTGCTGCTGTGTCGTCAGTCAGAATCCATCCTGAGATGGGACACCGGCCACCCTGCCGTGCAATCTGTTGCTTGCGGTACTCAGCTAGCTCAGACTTGGGCAATTTTTGAAAGGGCATTAATCTCCGTGGTTACGCGTGTCTCCAGACGCTCCAGAGCACGCTTGATGTGTGGGCAATCGGGGAATGGTTGCGCGGCATTTGCAATGCTGGCCTGGGCATCCGTACGCAGCCATAGAAGGGCCGCTTGTTCGACAAGGGCATCAGGCCATGCCGTACCGTAGTGAGCGGCATACGCGGTCTGTACGCGGTCGTATGCGTCATCCCGGCCTGTCGTCCCCGCGAGGTACTTGAGGGCTGTTGCATCCCCGCATTGCTTCCCGAACAGCAGAGGCAGGCCCGGGATGTTGTCGGCCGTATCGCCCTGAAGCATCTGCAAGTAGAACCACTTAAGCCCGTATTGCAGCCCGTCCGTGCCGATCACGTCATACGCTCCACGCGGCACCTCGGTAAGCTCGAAGCTCATCCAATTGATATGCAGACCGGGCAGCATCCGCATATCCTTGTCCCGCGTGGAGATAGCTACTCGTGCGATGTCGGCACAGTAGGCCATTCCATCGTCAGCTTCCCGCGTTACCCAGACTTTCGGCCGAAACTTCGGACCCTCGTAGTGCTCCAGCACCTCTCGCAGATACGCCCAATTGCGCGGTTTGCGTCCGGTCCGCTGGCCCTGATAGGGCTTGACTGTTGCAATGAGGAAGCGGTTAGCCTTGGTGCACGCAGCGGCCGATAGGTGAGACACCACGGACTCGGCACCACAGTGCAGCCGGGTAAGCTCAATGCGGTCCATTGCATTGAGACGTGCTCGCCCCGGCTCGGTATCGTCGTTCCCTGCGCAGTAATAGGCTGCGTAGTCCGCATCGAAGTGAAGCGCTAGCCCCGGCTCGATGGGCGGGAAAGTCCCCGGCCCAAATTGCGGTTTGTCGGCCGCCGCCTGGGCTATCTTTGCGCGCAGGGCCTCATTCACGCGAAAGCCCTCGCCGTGGTCCGCCCGGTTTCCCGGGCAGAATCAACGCTAGGCGACATCAGCCGAGAGCTGCGAGCGGGTCCGCTGCGGCCTCACCCTGCGCCGAGGCACTGCGCTCCGGCGTCTCTGCGTCCGGGATATCTGCAGTAGCACCACCAGCAGCGAGGGACGCGTAAAGCGGGTGCTGGGTCCAGTTCTTCGCCTTCATGATGCGTTCCTGAATGACGTTCTTGGAACGCGCGGGAGACACAACCTTGTCACCTTCTTTCCGTTCCGCGTACTCGCCGGAGATATGGATGCTGTCCCACATTTCCTTATCCGCAATGTCCCACACGAACGCCTTCAGTTCCGTAATCGCGGGTGCGACTTCGATAAGGACAGGCTTCCCGGTAAGCGGGTCTTGGACGGTCGTACCCTTGACGTTGTAACCGTTCGGGCCTTTGAGGTTCGCGTAGACCTTCTTACCGTCCAGGCTCTTTTTGTGGAACACCTCCACGATGAACGCCTCTCCCAGAAGCTCCGCCATGTGCGTAGCTTTACCCGCGTAGTTCATCGCTGCAAACAACTTAAAGAAGTTTGCCTTTTCGTTAAAGCTCAACGTCTCTTGCACTGTGATTCGAACGGGCATGAGAGTCCCATCGTCCAGCTTGCGCGGCTCATGATTCGGGCCGCTCAGTTCGAAGATAAGATCAACCTTTTCGCGGTCTCGCTTCTTACCCTCGTACTCCTCCTCATGCGTGCCAAGCTCGAAATAGCCAACGAGACGAGCACGAGCAAGGCCAGCAGCCGGGGGTGTGTAATCTCCCCCTGCCTGTGCCTCGTTCATGTTCGGGCCGGTTTTCTTCGCTTCTGCAATGCGTGCTTTGAGGTCGTATGCCAAGTGCTCGTGATCCTTTTAGTGAATTGAAAACGAGGGCGTATAGCCGCCCATGTATTGCTGTCTCAGTTCAATGCGGAACTTCTCCGCAAGATCAGTAAATTCGTCAGTAAAGTTTTGTTCGTCCATCATGCTATTGCCGTGCACCGTGACACTCGGTACGGGTACGGGGACTGTCCAGCCGAAATACCATTCCATGAAATCGGACGCACCCACCATGCACGCATGCAGCAGCGCGCTCGACTCCACCAGCACGGATTTGTGGGCGTCCTTGTAAAGGGCGTCATGCACTTGATTGACCAGCAGCGCGAGGCCGCCAAAGTTCTTGCGAGCGTAGAAAGCTCGGACGGCGAGCCACATAGCGGCCTTGGCCCACTCCCCACCCGCGCCCTGCACCTCGTAGTTCGCGATTTCGGTAGGGCTAAAGCTCTGCGCCATGCCTCCTTGCCGAACCAGCCAGCCGGGGGCAGGAGACTCGCGGTAGCTGTACACCTTGTTATCAGGCGTGACGCTGTAGCCCTTGCCAAGCTGACACATGAGTCCGCGTACTTCCGGGTGCGGCTGGATGTTGTTCGTAGGCCGCCGACTACGCTTAATGCGATCCTCTTTCGCTTTGTTGTACGCGCCGAGTTCCGGGTAGCGAATCTCCTCCGCGCGGATCAGTGCCTTAACGTCCTCGATATCCATTCCCGTGGAGTCCGCAATCTTCTGCGCGCCCGCACCGTAAGCACGCTGGAAACTAAATTCCTTCGCGCCCTGCCGCTTCTTCACCCATTCCTGAATCGGCGCAATGCCTCGGACCTTGTCGCCCTTGCATTTAAGTACAGCCTCCTCGTAGGTGCAGCCCTCTTTCTGCGACACGCGGACACAGTGCATGTCCAAGCCCGCTTTCAAGTCCTCGATAAGCTGAGTGCACCCGGTAAGGATCGCCTGTACGTAGACTTCGAGCGCGGTAAAGTCGGACTGCACAATTTGGCCGTCTGCACCAAAGCGCGAGATAAATACCGTCTTAACCTGACTGCCCGACAGCAGCTCTCCCGTAACCTCATCCATCGATCCTTTGGGAACGTTCTGGAGGTTCGGATTAGACGACGAGAAACGGGCTGTAACCGTGCTCGTGTGGTTGACGCTGTGGTGAATGATGCTGTCGATACCGACCAGCGTAAGCATGCCCTTGTACTCGCCCGTTTTTTCATCGAGCGTTATGTAGTACGTGCCAAGGTCTTTGGAGAGCTTCGCGACGCTTGCCAGCGTCTTGAGGAACGGGATATCGCGCACACCCAGCAGCGTGATGACTTCCTCCGCTACTGAGTACAGCCCCTCGGTGCTGCTGGCCCACTCCTCCTTTGGTTCCGTGTGGCCCGGGAACTCATAGTAGTAGTCGCGCATCGCGGACTTGGGCTTTGTGAGGTCGTCTACTTTCTTATTGACTGTCTTGTACTCACCCGCGTTCTTGCCGCCCACAAACCGCACAGGCTCCGGCTGGTGCTCAAGGGTAAGCGCACGGCAATCCCATCTTGAACGAAGCGCATCGAACCAGCGACGATCGTGTCCACTTCAAACTTAAGTGGACACGTGTACAGCATGGAAGAGGATGTCAAAGTTCGAGTTTCACGCCGTCGTCGGCATAGCGCGGAATTTAAGGCGCAAGCCGTCCAGGCGTGCATGCAGCTCGGCGTCTCGATTGCTGCAGTGGCACTTCATTACCGGATGAACGCGAACCTGCTGCGTCGGTGGCTTAAGGCACACGAGGAGCGGAGTGCTGCGCTGGCACCCCAGTATTTCCCGCGGATAAGTCTAAGCAACTCGATGTCCCGCTCGCTCGGTATCCTGGATAGGCATGGCACCTTCCGAAGGCGCCATGAAGAAGCGCTGCCACGGTGAACATTCGATGTGTACAGCAATGCCCCAAGGCAACAATCAACTGGGTGGCAGTAGCCTCTTGAGGCCAGATACAGTGTCAATGAGGTCAGCAGAGAAGAGGGCGTCGCCGAGATGGGTCATGTGCTAGGTATTAGCACGATCGAGCTAATATCTAGCACGATCGTAAGCGCGCGGCAAACCCATCTTGACGATGCGGTGCGAGATCCTGCCGATCAGTTTGAGTTCGACGACTGCCAGCGATGTGGCAGCAGTTCATCGACACGACTGGCTGCA
>NZ_CADIKM010000030.1 GCF_902859895.1 Pararobbsia alpina | reverse complement strand
TCGACCCCAGCCACCTTCCTGCCTTCCTGCCTTCCTGCCTTCCTGCCTTCCTGCTGGCCTGGCCGCTTACCTACTTGCCTACCTACCTTGCCCGCGGGCTTGGCCGCCTACCTACTTAC
The DNA here is from genome assembly GCF_902859895.1 of Pararobbsia alpina. Classification (GTDB taxonomy): domain Bacteria; phylum Pseudomonadota; class Gammaproteobacteria; order Burkholderiales; family Burkholderiaceae; genus Pararobbsia; species Pararobbsia alpina. Next base: position 60,234 of record NZ_CADIKM010000030.1, on the reverse strand, counting down.
CTTTCTTAACTTCCCGCCGACCTGCCTGGCCGCCTGGCTCCCTGCCCTGCTTCCCCAGCGGGCCAGCAGATCAGCAGATCAACCGGCCAATCGACCAGAATATCCAAGCAGCGGGCATACGAGCCCCTTGGTGCTTCCGTTTGAAGCCCCGTTCAGCGCCCCTTTTCCCCGGCGTCCGTTGCGCCGGCGAACCGCTCAGCCGCTATGCGTGGCCGTCGGGTTCGAGCTGCAATTTGAGCAGGATGATCGTGTCCTTGACCTTGAGCTTGCGCTTCTTGAGCCGCTGGAGCTCGAAATCGTTGACCCCCGGTATCTCCGCGAGCTTGCCAATCAATCCGTTCAGGCCATGATGCTCGGCCTCCAGTTCAGCGATACGTCCGCGCACTGCGCTGGCGTCGATCGTGGGAGTGACTTCCATGCTCGCCTCCGGTTAAAACCTGCCGCGAACCCGCGACACGTGCCGCCGCGGCCCCGCTGTCAAACTGATCAATCAGACTGTCACCCAGCATACCCACCTGCATGGCCTGGCTACGCACGCCGATGCGGCCTGCTGTCGACTCCTGCATCCGACGGACTGCGCCCCTGCGACGCAGCGCCCGGGTGTTGCTACCGTTGCTGCTACCGTTGCTATCGCTATTGCTATTGCAACTTCAACCGCAATCGCGACTGCTACCTGCTACCTGCTACCTGCTACCTGCTACCTGCTACCTGCTACCTGCTACCTGCTACCTGCTACCTGCATTCCAATTGTCGACGCTGCGGTTGCTGTTCTTGTCGCCGTTCCCGCTATTTCTGCGCACCTTGATTCTGCCGCTGCTGATCCTCTTGCTGCTGCTTCAGCAATCGTTGCTGTTGCTCCTGATCCTGCCGCTGCTGTTCGGCGGCCTTCTCGGCGGCCTGCTTCTGGCGCTGCTCGACGTCAGCCTTGTGCTGCGCGGCGGCGGTCTGTTTCTGCTGGTATTTCTGCTGGTTCAGTGTGCGCTGCTGTGCGTCCGCGGCAGCCTGATCATGAGTCTGCTGAAGCTGACGCTGGTAGTCGGCCTGCTTCCGTTCATAGGCTGCCGCGTTCGCCGCGCGCTGTTGCGCGTCGGCCACGCCTTGGGCACGTGCCGCATCCAGTTTGCGCTGCATTTCCGCATCCTGCTGGGCGTCGCTCGGCGCATTCGCCGCGCGCTGGGCCCCCTCGCTCGCGCGTGCCGCCTGGTCGAGCTCGTGCTGGCGCTGACGCTCCTCGTACTGTTTCTGGTTCGCCGCCTCGTTCGCGCTGCGCTGCGGTGCCTCGGCCTCATTCTGCGCCTGCTTGAGCGCAGCCTTCTGGTTGCGATCGGCCGCGCGCTGGGCTCGGACTTCGTCGTCGAGTGCGAGCTGCTGGGTGCGGATTACCCCACGCTCCTCGCGCATGGCGTCGCGCGCCTTTTCGAGACAATGGTTGACGAAGAAGGTGCTGTAGCAGTTGTGCTGCTCGACCGCATAACGGTAGTCGAGATCGGCCCCGAGCTCGTTGAGCCGTTTCTGGCGCGCGTCGTCGGTGTCGTCGCCGGGCGCCGGCGCGCCGTCCGCAGGCGCATCAGGCTGTGCAAGCACCTCGGGCGGTGCCTTTGCTTCGTCGGCGGCACGCGCGGGAGCAGCCGCACAACACAACCATGCGGCTGCGACGGCCACAGCAAGGGCGTGCATCAATCCGGATTGGGTAGAGGCAGAGGAGGCGGCGAGCGCGGCAGATGCACGGCCGGGCTTCGGAATCAGTCGATTGAACATGATGAAATTCTAGCATCGCGCGCGATGCCCGGCCCGAGCGATCCGGCTGGGCGTGCCGCTCGTTGTGGCACAATCCTCCGCTCCCGAGACTCGATGCCAGAACAATGTCGGAAAACGTCGCACTCAAGATCGTCCAGCGTATCGCCACCGAACTCGCGGTCCAGCCGCGACAGGTAGCCGCCACCGTCGAACTGCTCGACGAAGGCGCCACGGTGCCGTTTATCGCCCGCTACCGCAAGGAAGTGACCGGCGACCTAGACGATACGCAATTGCGAACGCTCGAAGAGCGCCTGATCTATTTGCGCGAACTCGAGGAACGCCGCGCGGCGATCCTCCAGAGCATTCACGAGCAGGGCAAGCTCACCGATGCACTGGCCGAGGCCATCGGCGCGGCGGACAGCAAGCAGTTGCTCGAAGACCTCTACCTGCCCTACAAGCAGAAGCGCCGCACACGTGCCCAGATCGCCCGCGAAGCCGGCCTCGAGCCACTTGCCCACGCCCTGCTCGCCGACCCCACGCTCGATCCCCAGACCGAAGCCGCAAAGTACGTCGACACCGACAAGGGCGTGGCCGACCTCAAGGCGGCACTCGACGGCGCCCGCGACATCCTCTCGGAGCAGTTTGGCGAAACCGCCGAACTGCTCGGCAAGCTTCGCGAATGGCTGTGGAGCGACGGCATCGTCACCTCCAAGGTCGTCGAAGGCAAGGAGCTCGAGGAAGGCGAAAAATTCCGCGACTACTACGACTACTCCGAAACGCTACGCACCGTGCCCTCGCACCGCGCGCTCGCGCTGTTCCGCGGCCGCAATGCGGGCATCATGGTGGTCAAGCTCGGCCTCGGCGAGGAGCTCGACGCCCAGGTCCCGCATCCGGGCGAACTGCGCATCGCCGGGCATTTCGGCATCCGCCAGCAGGGCCGCGCCGCTGACAAATGGCTCGGCGACGTGTGCCGCTGGTGCTGGCGCGTCAAGGTGCTGCCGCATCTCGAAAACGATCTGCTCACGCAGCTTCGCGAAACGGCCGAATCGGATGCGATCCATGTCTTCGCACGCAATCTCAAGGACCTGCTGCTGGCCGCTCCGGCCGGCCCGAAGGCCGTGATCGGCCTCGATCCAGGCCTGCGCACGGGCGTCAAGGTGGCGGTCGTCGACCGGACCGGCAAGGTCCTCGCGACCGATGCAATCTTCCCGCACGAGCCGCGCCGCGACTGGGACGGCTCGCTCGCGAAGCTCGCGCGCCTCGCCCAGGCGACGAAGGCCGAACTCATCAGCATCGGCAACGGCACGGCCTCGCGCGAGACCGACAAGCTCGCGAGCGAGCTGATCCAGAAGCATCCAGATCTGAAGCTCCAGAAGATCGTGGTGTCGGAAGCCGGCGCATCCGTGTATTCGGCTTCGGAACTCGCGGCAAAGGAATTCCCGGATCTCGACGTGACGCTGCGTGGTGCGGTGTCGATCGCGCGCCGGCTCCAGGACCCGCTCGCCGAACTCGTGAAGATCGAGCCCAAGGCCATCGGTGTCGGCCAGTATCAACACGATGTTAACCAGCGTGAGCTCGCGCGCTCACTCGATGCGGTCGTCGAGGATTGCGTGAACGCGGTCGGCGTCGATGTGAACACGGCATCGGTTGCGTTGCTCGCACGCGTGTCGGGGCTCAACGCGACGCTCGCGCGCAACATCGTCGAGTTTCGCGACGCGAACGGTGCATTCCCGAACCGCGAACAACTCAAGAAGGTGCCGCGCCTCGGCGACAAGACGTTCGAGCAGGCGGCGGGCTTCCTGCGCGTGAACGGCGGGGACAATCCGCTCGACCGCTCGGCGGTCCACCCCGAAGCCTATCCGGTCGTCGAACGGATCGTCGCGCGCGTCAAGAAGGATGTGGGTATGCTGATCGGCAATCGTGAAACGTTGAAAGGGCTCACGCCCTCCGATTTCGTCGACGAGCGCTTCGGCTTGCCCACGGTACGCGACATCCTGGCCGAACTCGAGAAGCCGGGCCGCGATCCGCGTCCGGAATTCAAGACGGCAACCTTCCGCGACGGGGTCGAAAAACTGTCCGACCTGTCGCCGGGTATGCTGCTCGAAGGCGTCGTCACCAATGTTGCGGCATTCGGCGCGTTTATCGATATAGGCGTCCATCAGGACGGCCTGGTCCACGTGTCGGCGATGTCGACCAAGTTCATCAAGGATCCGCACGAGGTCGTCAAGGCCGGACAGGTCGTGCAGGTCAAGGTGCTCGAAGTCGATGTCAAGCGCCAGCGAATCGCACTGACGATGCGTCTGGGCGACGAGCCCGGTGCGCCCGCTTCGGGTCCGCGCGGCAGCCGCGACGCCGCTGGTGGCGCCGGCAATGGAGCTGGCGGCAACTCGCGCGGCGGCGCCTCGCGGGGCGGAAACGCACCCCGACAGCGCGAAGTGGATACGCAGAGCGCCATGGCTGCGGCGTTTGCCAAGCTCAAGCGGTAGGCGGGCACTCAGGCAATCGATCAGGCCGGCAATCGCAGGCAAACACGAAATACCCGGAGCGCGAGGGCCGCTCCGGATCCGCAACAAAAAACCCCGCGTTTCGATGAACCGCCCCCCAACGGCTGGACACCTGTCCTGAGCGTGGGGTAGTTCAGAAAGCGCGGGGTTTTTATTTCGGCTTGTTTTTTAGCCTGTTTTCCGGCCGGTTCCGGCTAGCTTCCGGACCTACTTCCCTGCTTGCGTCATCAGGCTCGCGTCACGCGTCTCGCGCATCGACAAGACACCGAGCAGGCTGATGACGGCGGCCACCGAGACATACCCGCCGACCCAGCTAAGCCCGCCGCGGTTCGCAAGCAGCTGCGCGATATACGGGGCAATCGAGGCGCCGAGGATTCCGCCGAGGTTATAGGCAACCCCAGCGCCCGAGTAGCGGACATTGGTCGGAAACAGCTCCGGCAGCAACGCGCCCATCGGCGCGAAGGTCGCCCCCATCAGGAACAGTTCGATGATCAGGAACAGCGCGACCAGTTCGATCCGGCCGCTGCCGAGCAAAGGCAACATCGTGAAGCCGGACAGAATCGCCGCGAGACTGCTCGCCACGAGCACCGGCTTTCGTCCGAACCGGTCGCTCGCAAGTGCCGCGATCGGCGTCGCGATCGCCATGAAGACCACCGCGATGCACAGCAGCCCGAGAAAGCTTTGCCGGCTGAAATGAAGCGTTGCGACTCCATACGACAGCGAGAAGACGGTCGAAATATAGAACAGCGTGTAGCAGACCACCATCGCAAGCGAACCTTGCAGGACCGGCATCCAATGCTGGCGCAGCAGCACGGCAACCGGCATGCGAACCCGCTCATGGCGCTCGATGGCCGCTCGAAACGCGGGCGTCTCGGAAATCTTCAGGCGGACATAAAGCCCGAGCACCACGAGTACCGCACTGACGATGAAAGGTACGCGCCAGCCCCAACTCCTGAAGTCCGCATCCGACAAGCCGAGCGCAAGTCCGAAGAACAGTCCATTGGACAACAGGAAGCCGACTGACGGCCCGAGCTGCGGGAACATGCCGAACCAGCCGCGCCGGCCCTCGGGTGCGTTCTCGGTCGCGAGCAGCGCGGCCCCGCCCCACTCGCCGCCAAGACCGATCCCCTGGCCGAAGCGCAGCACGCACAGCAATACCGGGGCAAGACCGCCGATCGAAGCGTAACCGGGCAACACACCGATCAGGGTTGTCGAGACGCCCATCATCAGCAGCGAAGCGACGAGGGTCGCCTTGCGGCCGATACGGTCGCCGAAATGGCCGAACAGGAAAGCGCCGATCGGCCGGGCGATAAACGCGATGCCGAACGTGACAAAAGCGGACAAGGCCTGCGCGGCTGGCGAACTGTGCGGGAAGAACACCGGACCGATCACGAGCGCGGCGGCTGTCGCATAAACATAGAAATCGTAGAACTCGATCGCCGTGCCGATGAAGCTCGCAAAGATGATGCGGCCCCGGCTCGTGCCATCGACGCGCGCGGGCATCGCCGCCGGTGTCGACATGGACATGCTGTCTCCTCGCTAAATCTTAAATCTCGATCTTCGTGCCGAGTTCGACGACCCGGTTGGCTGGAATGCTGAAAAAGTCCGTCGGCTTCGCGGCGTTCTGGTGCATCCAAGCGAAGATCCGCTCGCGCCAGACCGACATGCCCGGCAGCTTGGTCGGCACCACGGTTTCACGCGCGAGGAAGAACGAGGTATCCATCAACTCGAACGAGATGTCGTGGCGATCCTCGATCATCCTCAGGACTGTCTGCACATCCGGTGTCTCGTTGAAGCCGAACGTCGCTTTCACCGCATAGACGCCGCCAGTCAGGTCGCGGGTCTCGAGACGGCTTGGCCCTTCGACATACGGGACGTCGAGCGTCTGGAAGTTCATGAAGATCGTCACCTCGTGCAGCACCTTGTTGTGCTTGAGGTTGTGCAGCAGGCTCACGGGGACGAGCGTGTCGCTGCCGGTCAGGTAGATCGCGGTGCCGGTGACACGGTGCGGCGGATGCGCAAGCAGGCTTTCGAGAAACGGCTCGAGCGGAATACCATCGGCCGCCGTACGGTCGCGCACGATATGCCGGCCCTTGGACCAGGTCATCAACAGGAAAAACAGGACCGCCCCGATCGTCAGCGGCAGCCAGCCGCCCTCGGCCACCTTGAGCAGGTTCGCGCCGAAGAACGCCAGATCGACCGTCAGGAAGGCAAGGATGATCGGCATCACGACCGCCCTGCGCCATTTCCAGACACCGCTCATCACATAGGCGACGAGCACGGTCGTGATGATCATCGTCGTCGTGACGGCGATCCCGTAGGCCGCGGCCAGATTGTCCGACGACCGGAAACCCATCACGACGCACAGGATGATGAACAGCAGCATCCAGTTGACCACCGGAATATAAATCTGCCCGATCGCCGCTGCCGAGGTATGCGTGATCTTCATGCGCGGCACATAGCCGAGCTGGATTGCCTGGGCCGTCAGCGAGAACGCGCCCGAGATCACGGCCTGCGAGGCGATCACGGTGGCGACCGTCGCGAGAATAACGAGCGGCAACAGCGCCCAATTGGGCGCCATCAGGTAGAACGGATTCTCGATCGCGTGCGGGTTATTGAGCAGCAGCGCGCCCTGCCCAAAGTAGTTGAGCACCAGCGAGGGCATGACGAGGCCGTACCAGGCCCAGCGGATCGGCTTCGCGCCGAAGTGGCCCATGTCGGCGTAGAGCGCTTCGGCCCCCGTCAGCACGAGAAACACCGAGCCCATCACCACGTAGGCCTGAAGCACGTGCATCGCCATGAACTCATAGGCGTAGTACGGATTGAGCGCGGCGATGATGCGCGGTTCCTGAACGATGTGGGAGGCCCCCATCACCGCGAGCACGAGAAACCAGAGCACCATGATCGGCCCGAACAGGCGGCCGACCGAATCGGTGCCGCGGCGCTGGATGTAGAACAAGCAGATCAGGATCACGATCGTGATCGGCACGACGTACGGGGTGAGACGCGGTGCCGCGATCTCGAGCCCCTCGACGGCCGACATCACCGAGATCGCCGGCGTGATCACCGCGTCGCCGTAGAACATGCACGCGCCGAACACGCCGAGCCCGATCAGCACGTGAGCGAGGGTCGAGGTCCGGTCGAAGGGCCGGATCGCCATCGCCATCAGCGCGAGCACCCCGCCCTCGCCGTTGTTGTCCGCGCGCATCACGAACATGACATATTTGAGCGACACCACCACGACGATCGCCCAGAACAATAGCGAGATCACCCCGAGGATCGAATTGGGACCGAGCGGCACGCCGTGCGCGGGGCTGAAGGCTTCCTTGAGCGCGTACAGCGGGCTCGTACCGATATCGCCGAAAACAACGCCGATGGCGGCCGCCATCAGCGGTGCCAGGGCCTGTTTGCGCACCGGGTAGTGCACGTCGATAGTGTGGCTCATGAAAACGCTGGGTCGGCCATTTAGATCGGGGTAGGCACGGAAACTCGCAGGCCGTGGCGTGCGGGCTCACGGTGCGCACTATTGTACTGCCCGCACTGCGGCCGCATACGCGGCCCGGGCTCAGGCTCAGGCTTCGCCCGAAACAACACCAGAAATTCCCGACACCGCAGACGCGCCGGCGACTGGGTTCGAACTGCCGCGCTTGAGCCAAGCAGACAGATTATGCGGGCGCAAGGTATCCCATTCCTCGAACGGCTGATGAATCCAGGGATTGGTCGGCAGGTGCTCGACGTAATAGTCGGGCGTGACCGATGAGCAGGCCTTGTACCAGAGCACGGCCGAGCGCACGGCCGTAATCGCCGGGTAACGCTCGCCCAGATGCTGTTGGACGCGCGCGAGCGTGACGCCCGAATCGACGAGATCGTCGACGAGCAGCACATTGCCATGGAGTTCGCCTCGCGTGATCGTGATGTACTGCGCGATATCGAGCTCGCCGCGCTCCGTGCCGGCCGCCTCGCGATACGAACTTGTCGCGAGGATCGCGAGCGGCAGGTCGAAGATCCGCGAGAGCTGGTCGCCCACGCGCAGGCCGCCACGCGCGAGGCACAGGATCTTGTCGAATTTCCACTTTGACTCGTGAACGGTCAGCGCAAGCTGTTCGACGAGCCGATGATAGTCTTCCCAGCTAACCCAGAGATTCTGATCGTCGTTCTTCGGCAAGGACATGGTCTGAATTCTCACGAAACGGGTCAGGACTTGAACGGATGCTGGCGCAGGATCGTCTCGTCGCGGTCGGGGCCCGTCGAAACCATGTCGACCGGCACACCCGCGACTTCCTCGACGCGCTCCAGGTACGCACGCGCATTCGCCGGCAGCTTGTCCCACTCGCTGACGCCGACCGTGCTTTCCTTCCATCCTTCAAACGTTTCGTAGACCGGCTCGCAGCGCGCGACCGACACCGCGCCCGACGGCAGGATGTCGACGTCCTTGCCCCCGACCTTGTAGCCGACGCAGAGCTTGACCTCGGCGAGTCCGTCGAGCACGTCGAGCTTGGTGATGCAAAGGCCCGAGATCCCATTGATCTGCAGCGAACGCTTGAGCGCGGCCGCATCGAGCCAGCCCGTGCGGCGCGGCCGGCCGGTCACCGAACCGAATTCCTTGCCGACCGTCGCGAGATTCAGGCCGACCGGGTCCTGGCGCTGCGGATTGTCGGCGTCGTAGAGTTCGCTCGGGAACGGGCCCGCGCCGACACGCGTGCAGTAGGCCTTCGTGATGCCCAGAATGTAGTGGAGCTGCTGCGGACCGACGCCCGCGCCCGCGGTGGCCGCACCGGCCACGCAATTGCTGCTCGTGACGAACGGATAGGTACCGTGATCGATATCGAGCAGAGTGCCCTGCGCACCTTCGAACAACAGGTTCTTGCCTGCGCGGTTTTCCGCGTAGAGCGTCGCCGATACGTCGCCGACCATCGGAGCGAGCTGCTCCGCATAGCCGAGCATCGCGTCGAGCGTCTGCTGGAAGTCGAGCGCTTCGGCGCCGAGATAGCCGGTCAACACGAAATTGTGGAAATCGAGGGTCTCGCGCAGGCGGTCGGCGAAGCACTTCGGATCGAACAGATCCTGCACGCGCAGACCGCGGCGGCCGATCTTGTCTTCATACGCGGGACCGATGCCGCGCCCGGTCGTGCCGATCTTGTCGGCGCCGCGGCGTCGCTCGCGCGCCTGGTCGATCGCAACGTGATACGGCAGGATCAGCGATGTCGCCTCGGAGATCAGCAAGCGGCTGCGTACGTCGACGCCCGCCGTCTCGAGTTCGCCGATTTCCTTGAACAGTGCCTCGGGCGACAGCACGACGCCATTGCCGATATAGCACTTCACGCCTTCGCGCATGATGCCCGAGGGGATCAGCCGGAGAATCGTCTTCTTGCCGCCGATGATCAGTGTGTGACCGGCATTGTGGCCACCCTGGAAACGGACCACGCCTTGTGCGTGATCGGTCAGCCAGTCGACGATCTTGCCCTTGCCTTCGTCACCCCACTGGGTACCGACGACAACAACGTTGCGCCCCTCTTTCACTGCGTTGCCAGACATGTTGTTCATTAAACGGGTTAAAAACGCATTTTACCTGTGTTGAAACATACTCCCGACATTTCCGAAGTCCTTTCAGATGCTCCGAGAAATGCGGGTCCTCAGTCTTGCCAAATCGACTCGGACGTGGCTAGCGTGCCTCGACCTGCCAGATACCATTGCGCTCGACGAGCACACGATCGAAATCGAATTCGTCAACCGTATGCTCGTGGCCCGGCAATGCTTGAATCACGACCTCGCCGGCGTTGCGCAGCGCCGCGACCTGCTCGCGCAAGGCGGCGTCGTGCGTCCACGGCGCGAGGATCGCACTGCTGCGCGCCTCGAGCGGCGAGATCCGCACGACTTCGCGCAGGTCCAGCGAAAAGCCCGTCGCCGCGCGTGCCCGGCCATAGAGTTCGCCGATATGGTCGTAGCGTCCGCCACGCGCGATCGCGTTCGGCACACCCTCGACATAGGCCGCGAACATCACGCCGCTGTGATACTGGTAGCCGCGCAGGTCGGCCAGATCGATCGCCACGTCGACGCCGCCGACCTGCGCGGCGAGAAACGCGAGTTCGTCGAGTGCGCGACCGATGGCCGGCGTAGCGGGCAGCAGCGCGCGTGCGCGCTCGATCACCGAGACGTCGCCATACAGCGTCGGCAGCGCGACCAGCGCTGCGCGCGTCGCGGCCGGCAGATCGGCGGCGAGCTCGCGCACGAGCGCGACGTCCTTGCCCGCGAGTGCGGCGAACAAGGGATATTCACGTTCTTCGGCATCCGGCAGGTCGGATAGCAGCGCGGCAAGCACGCCCGCGTGGCACAGATCGAGACGCACCTCGCTCAGGCCGATGAGCGCAAGCGTATCGACCATCAGTTGCTGGATTTCGACGTCCGCCTCGAGACCCGCATGACCATAGATCTCCGCACCGATCTGATAGGGCTCACGTGTGGCGTGCATGCCGCGCGGACGGGTTTGCAGCACACTGCCCGCATAGCAGAGCCGCGTGACACCCTCGCGATTCAGCAGATGCGCGTCGATGCGCGAAACCTGCGGTGTGATGTCGGCGCGCAGGCCCATCGAGCGACCCGACAGTTGGTCGACGAGCTTGAAGGTGCGCAGGTCGAGGTCCGAGCCCGAGCCGGTCAGCAGGGATTCGAGGTACTCGAGCAGCGGCGGCATCACGAGTTCATAGCCGTACGAGCGGAAGCGGTCGAGGACGCGGCGGCGCAGTTCCTCGAGCTTGCGCGCCTCGGACGGCAACACGTCGGCGATGTTTTCGGGCAGGAGCCAGGTGGACATCTGGGCAGTCATCTTAATCTTGGCGAAAGGTGGTCTACGGTACGTAGCCGGTACAGGGCCAATGCACAGGACGTCGTGCAGCGGCGGTCATAGGGTTGCAGCGGCGACGCGACGGTCCATGAGCGGTCATCGAAGGCCGGCCGCTCGCGGCGACGGGCCGTGCTAACCCAGGATCACGAGGAGCAGGATAAGCCCCAGTACCATCGAAATCAGGCCGCCGATCCGGATCCGGTGCGGCGGCATTTCCGCAATCTTGCGGAAGGTATTGCGCCACGCGTCAGGTGCGACGAACGGCAGAATACCTTCGAGAACTAACATCAAAGCAAACGCGGCCCCCAGGGATTCGAGCATGCTCACGATGGAAGTCGCTCAATGTTGTTTGCCGCGCGGCTCGGCGTCGGCTGGTGCCGCAAGCGCGCCGGCGGGATCGCGCATGAAGCGGAAGAACGCGTTCGACGGATCGACCACGATCACGTCGCGCGGGTTCGCGAAGCTTGCACGGTAGGCCTCTAGGCTGCGGTAGAACGAATAGAACTGGGGATCGCGGCCATACGCTTCGGCATAGATCGAGGCCGCCTGCGCGTCGCCTTCGCCCCTGAGCGTCTGCGCCTGGCGGAACGCGTCGGACACGATATTATCGCGCTGGCGGTCGGCATCGGCATGCACCTGCTCGGCCGCGGCCAGCCCCCCTCCGCGGATCTGCTGCGCCAGCTGGTGACTCGCAGTCTCCATGCGGTGGTACGTCGCGTCGCTTTCCTCGGCGAGCAGGTCGAGCCGCTCGAAACGGACATCGACGAGTTCGACGCCCGACGCAGCGAGCACCGCGGCGGCACTCACTCGCGCGTTGTCGAGGGTCGGGTTGCGCTGCGCATCGACGAGACCGGACATCGGCTGCTGCCCGATGCCGGCCGCGAGTGCAGCACGAACCTTCTCCGCGATCCGCTCGGGACCGACCGACAGGTCCGTGCCGAATGCGGTCATGAACAGCCTCGGTTCGACGATGCGCCATTTGACGATCACGTCGGCCAGCAGGGTCTTCTTGTCGGCTGTCGTGAAACGATCGCCATCGGGGTTATCGACCGTCTGTACCCGGCGGTCGAGCAGCACGACCGACTGGAACGGCGGCGGCGCCTTCACATGCAGGCCAGGCTGGTCGATCACCTGCGCGACCTGCCCCCCGGAGACGATGACGGCAAACTTGCGCTGGTCGACCGTGAACAACGTCGACGATCCCACCAGCAACAGCACGATCAGCGCCACGATCAATGCGACGATACGGTTCATCGCAGGCCCCTAGCGGATATCTTTACTGTCTTCGCGGCTGCGAAACAGTTGCGCACGGTCATCACCCGACGACGCGTTGCTGGCCGGTGCGGCCGCCGACGCGGCGTCCGGCACCACGGTGACGGCCGGGTCGCCCGAAGAGGATATCGCCGGGCTTGCCGCGGAATTCGCTGCATTGCCAGCGTCGCTTGCGCCCGCATTGGCACCGGTGCTGGCACCGGCGGGGACGTTGCTCGCCGGCGCGCTCGCGCCGGCTCCCGGTGTCACCGCTGGGGGCGCAACCGCGGCTGGTGCGGCTGCACCTGGTGCCGCGTCCGCCTTCGGGCCGACACCGTTCTGCGCGAGTAGCTTGTCGAGCGGCAGATAAACCGTGTTGCCGCCCTTGCTGTCGATCAGCACCTTCGTTGCATTCGTATAGATCTGCTGCATCGTCTCGATATACATCCGTTCGCGCGTGACAGCGGGCGCCTTCTGATATTCGGCCAGCACCCGCGTGAAGCGATCGGCATTGCCCTGTGCCTCGGTCACGACGCGTTGCTTGTAGCCTTCCGCCTGTTCGATCGTCTTGGCTGCATCGCCGAGCGCGCCCGGCAGGATCGAGTTGGCATACACACGTGCATCGGCCTGGACCTTGTCGCTGTCCTGCGCGGCCTTTGCCGCATCGGCGAACGCAGCCTGCACCTGTTCGGGCGGCTGGGTACTCTGGACGGTCACGCCGACCAGCGCGATGCCGGTCTTGTAGCGATCGAGACTCGCCTGGATCGCGGCATTGAGCTGCGTGGCAAGTTCAGCGCGGTTCGCGCCGAGCACATCGGTCAGCGGACGCTTGCCGACAAGTTCGCGCGCGGCAACCTGCGCGGCCTGCGTGACCGCGCTTTCGGGATCGACATTGTTGAACAGGAAGTCCTTCGCATCCGAGACACGGAACTGGACCGTGAAGCGGACATCGACGATATCACCGTCGCGGGTCAGCATCGACGCGTCTTTCATATTCGTGCCGGGCACCACGTTGAGGCGGCCGATATCGACCGAACGCACCTCGGTGACATTCACGATCTCATCCGATTCGATCGGAAACGGCAGATGCCACTGGACACCCGCGGGCACCGTATTCTGATACTGGCCGAAACGCAGCACGACACCGGCCTGGCCATCGGGCACGACGAACACACCGTTGCCGATCCATACCGCGATCAGCACTCCGACCACGATCAGCGACAAATTGCGCCGCGCATGACTCGGCCGCTGCGGAGCGCCGCTGCCGTTACCCTTGCCGCTGAAAAGCCTCGAGAGGCGCCGGTTGAAGTCGCGCCACAACTCGTCGAGATCGGGCGGGCCGCCCTGCGGCCCACGCGAGCCCGGTCCACCCGGGCCGCCGCCACCGCCACCGCCGCGCGGGTCGTTCATGGCGAGCATGGCCATGGCCCAGGCCACCAGTCTCATGGCCGGCTTTGCAGCCGGCACCGCTGAAGGCACGGCTAAACTCAGCGTCGCATTCAACGAATCATCAGGCACTCGCAGCCACCTCTTGCGTTGGTCGTTCTTCAACATTAGCTGCCGGTTTTCCCGCATCGAAAGGGGTGCCCTCGTCCATCGGGCATATCGAGCACATTGAACCCTCGGCACCCTCAGGCGCCGTGCTCCTGGATCGGCTCATAACGGTCCGCGTCGATCGCCGGCAAGCCGTCGAGATCGTGCGTACCTTGCGGTGCCTTGATCAGTTCCGTGATCGCGGCTCGCAGTGCGTCGAGTCCGACACCATCGCGAGCGCTCAAAAAAACGCGCACGATCTTACCATACTCATCCCGCTCGATTTCCCCGCCGCGCCCCGCCAGTTCTGGCACCGCATCGATCTTGTTCCACACGAAAATCTGCGGGACATCGAGGGCGCCGATCTCCTTGAGCACGACGTCGACCTGTTCGATCTGGTCGAGCTTCACGGGGCTCGATGCGTCGACGACATGCACGAGCAGGTCCGCATGAACCGTTTCCTCGAGTGTCGCGCGAAACGCCGCGACCAGCTGGTGAGGCAGCTCGCGAATGAAGCCGACCGTATCGGACAGGATCATATGGCCCGCTTCCTCGCCGACGTAGACGCGCCGCGCCGTGGTATCGAGCGTGGCGAACAGCTGGTCCGCCGCGTACACATTGGCCTTGGTCAGCGCATTGAACAACGTCGACTTGCCCGCGTTCGTATAGCCGACGAGCGAGACGGAAAACGTCTTGTTGCGTTCGCGCTGGCGGCGCTGCGTGCCGTGCTGGCGACGCAACCGGTCGAGCCGGATCTTGAGTTGCTTGATCTTGTCCCCGATCAACCGGCGGTCGGTTTCGAGCTGGGTTTCACCCGGCCCGCGCAAACCGATACCCCCCTTCTGGCGCTCAAGGTGAGTCCATGCGCGCACGAGGCGCGTCGACAGATAGGTCAACTGAGCGAGCTCGACCTGCAGCTTGCCTTCATGGCTACGCGCGCGCTGCGCGAAGATGTCGAGGATCAGGCTCGTGCGGTCGATCACGCGGCACTTGAGCGCGCCTTCGAGATTGCGCTGCTGGCCCGGGGTCAAAGAATGATTGAAGATGACGAGTTCGACCTCGTTGGCTTCGACGGCAAGCCGGAGTTCCTCAGCCTTGCCGCTGCCGATGTACATCTTCGGGTCGGGACTGGCACGGCGACCAGTCAGCGTGAAGGCGACGTCCGCTCCCGCGCTCTTTGCGAGCAAGCTGAGTTCTTCGAGACTTGCCTCGAAATCGAGCTTGCCGAAGTCGATACTGACGAGTGCTGCGTGTGTGGTCAAAGGTTCGGTGTCTGTTGTCAAAAGCCGGCGTCTTGCCACGAACAGTGTCGCATCGCAGCCCGACGCGCGGCAGGGGGAGCCGCGTGCCTCAGGTCGTTTCGGCGTCCGGATGGAAATTGACCGGACGAGCCGGCACTACCGTCGAGATCGCATGCTTGTAAACCATCTGGGTCACGGTATTGCGGAGCAGAACGACGTACTGGTCGAACGATTCGATGTTGCCTTGCAGCTTGATGCCATTCACAAGGTAAATCGACACGGGCACATGTTCTTTGCGCAGTGCGTTCAGGAACGGGTCTTGTAGTAGTTGCCCTTTGTTGCTCATAGCAGGCTCCGTTTTGTTTTTTGCGGGTTGAAATAAACACGGGACGAAGAAAAAGAAATCCGGCCCAACTGACACTATAGCCGATTTTCCCAGTCCCCCTACGCCATGGCCGGCCGGTCACGGCAGCGTCGGACACCCGTCAGGGGGCGGCCTTGCGCTGCCTTTCAGGGGCCAGTGCGGAGTCGTTCAGTCCTTGTCCGCGTAGGGGTTCTTGCTCGATCGGAACTCTATGCGCAATGGAGTGCCGGTGAGCCCGAAAGTTTCACGGAAACGCCCTTCAAGATAACGTCGGTACGAATCGGTGATCGCGTCGAGGGCGTTGCCGTGCACCACGATGATCGGTGGATTTTGCCCGCCCTGGTGCGCGTACCGGAGCTTGGGGCGTACCGGACCCTTGCGCCGCGGCTGCTGGAATTCGACCGCTTCGATGAGTACACGCGTGAGTTTCGGAGTAGGAAGCTTCGCCATGGCCGCCGCATAGGCCTCGTCCACCGAACGCATCAACGCGCCGATCCCGGTGTTCTCGGTCGCCGAGATGAAATGGAACTTCGCGAAATCGAGGAACTTGAGCTTGCGTTCGAGATCGTGCTTGATCCGGTCGCGCACGTGCGGATCGAGGCCGTCCCATTTGTTCACACCAACCACGAGCGCCCGGCCCTGCTCGACGACGAAGCCCGCGATATGCGCGTCCTGTTCGCTGACGTCCTGACGCGCGTCGAGCAGCAGGATCACGACGTTCGCATCCGAGATCGACTGCAGCGTCTTGACCACCGAGAACTTTTCGACCGCCTCGAACACCTTGCCGCGGCGGCGCAGGCCGGCCGTATCGATCAGGGTGTACGGACGGCCCTGGCGCTCGAACTCGACGTGGATCGAATCGCGCGTGGTGCCGGGCATATCGAACGCGATCACACGCTCTTCACCGATCAGCGTGTTGACGAGCGTCGACTTGCCGACATTCGGCCGGCCGACGATCGCGATCTTGGTGCCGCGCAGGTTTTCGAGTTCGTCCTCTTCTTCGGGACGGCCCGCATAGGCGATCGCGAGGGCATCGTCGATCGTTTCGGCAACGCCGTCGCCGTGCGCGGCCGAGATCGCGCGCGGATCGCCGAGGCCGAGCTCGTAGAAGTCGGCCGCGACCGCGCTATAGCGCATGCCCTCGGCCTTGTTGACGACCAGCACGATCGGCCGACCGGCCTTGCGCAGGTAGTCGGCGATCGCCGCGTCCTGCGGTGCGAGGCCATGGCGGCCGTCGACGATGAATACGATGACGTCGGATTCCTCGACAGCCTGGCGGGTCTGGCGCGCCATCTCGTGAAGAATGCCGTCCTTCGCCACGGGCTCGAACCCGCCCGTGTCGACCACCAGATAGGGACGCAGGCCGACACGGCCTTCACCATAGTGGCGGTCGCGGGTCAGGCCCGGCAGATCGGCGACGAGGGCGTCGCGCGTGCGGGTCAGACGGTTGAACAGAGTCGATTTGCCGACATTCGGGCGCCCGACAAGGGCGATTACGGGTTTCATATTTTCACTGTCGAAAAGCACATGCGGCCGGCCTCGAAGCCGGCCGCATGGGTGCGGTTCATGGCGCGGTCCGTAAGGATGACAAGGCGCTGAGCCCGTAGCCGGGCGTCGCCGTCATCGCATCGTCATCCGCCTGCAACCGATCCGGCGAGGGCCGGAGTGCCGCGGACCGCGGTGTTACTGGGGACGATACGCGTAGATATCGCCATCGTGCGCCTGCACGACGACGGTATCGCCGGCCACGACGGCCGGTGCGCTGATCCCGCTGCTATTGGTCTTCTCGCGGGCGACGAATGCGCCGGTGTCGCGGGCGAGGAAATGCAGGTAGCCTTCGCCATCGCCGACCACGATCGCGTGGCCGACGATCGTCGGCGTCGTGACGGTGCGGCTCTTGAGCCCCGAGTTCTGCCAGACGCGCTGGCCAGTTGCCGCATCATAGAGCGACACTTCGGACCAGTCGTTGGTCGACACCACCGCCGTCGCGTCCGCCGCGAGGCCGCCGTAGCTCGAGAACGGCTGCTCCCAGACCGGCCGGCCGGTTTCAGCTTCAAAGCAGCCGATGCGGCCCTGGAACGTGACCGCGCAGGTTTCACGGCCGACCAGGGTCGGCGCGCCCGCGACGTCGTTGATCCGCTCGACTTCCGTGACACCCGACGGATACGACACCGGCGTCTGCCAGTACGCATCGCCAGTCTTCAAGTTGATCGCGGCCATCGAGCCACCCGGGAAGCCCGCAAGCACCGCGTCCGCTGTCGCGAAGATCATGCCGACCGTCGTGCGCAGGTTCAGCGGCACGGCGCGGTTGCGGAAGCTCCACTTCTGCTCGCCCGTATCGGCGTTGAACGCGGTGATCCGGCCGTCGATCGTCCGGACCAGTACGAAACCGTTGCCGACCAGCGGCGGCGTGACGATCTCGCCGCTCGCATTGGCCTTCCAGAGCTGCTTGCCGTCCGCGCCAAGCACATAGACCGTGCCGTTGAGCGCGCCCACGGCGGTCAGCGTGCCATCGCTGCCGACACCCGCGGACAGGTCGTCGTCGATCTTGATCGACCAGACGGTCTTGCCGCTCGTCGCGTCGATCTTCATCACGCTGCCATTCGCGCCGGCAGCGTAGACATTCGTGCCGATTGCGATCGGCTGGAACAGGTATCGTCCGCCCTTGCCAACGCTCGATGTCCAGACGCGCTTGAGCTCAAGAGAGGGCTTGAATTCGGTGAGCGGAGTGGGCTGGCGGCGTGGATCCGGTTTTCCGCCGCAAGCGGCAAGCACCGAGGCGAGCGATACCATCGCCACTGCATTGCCAAGCCAATGCGCGGCACGCGCGATCGAAACCTTCGTTGGGTAACGCATTCTTTTAAGAAGCCCTTGAATTATCGGGAAACGAATCGGGCGCGCGAGCGCGCCCGTGAGCTGCATGCCGTACGCCGCTTCAACCGCCGAGCGCGTCGAGCTTGAACTGGATCAATTGCTTCTGGCCCGAGTCGGCGTCGCCGGCCGAGGCCAGTGCCAACTTGTATGCCGCACGCGCATCGTCGTGCTTGCCCTGCGCCGCCAACAGGTCGCCGCGGCGATCCGCAAACAGGCCCTTGAACGCTGCCGGGGGATCGTCGGCCAGCAGCTTCAGCCCCGCGTCATATGACTTCTCGTCGAGCAGCACACCGGCGAGGCGAAGCCGCGCGATCTGGCGATATTCGTCGTCCTTCGCATGATCGATGGTCCACTGGAGCTGCGCCTTCGCGGCCGCCGTGTCAGAGGCCAGATACAGGACCTTGGCGGCCTGCAGCGCGGTCATCTGCGCATAAGGCGAGCGGCCGTAGTCGTCTTCCATGCGTTTCGCGACCTGGGCGATCCGGTCCTTGTCGCCGCCGGTAAGCGTTTGCTGCACCGTCTCGTAAAGTTCGGCTGCCTTGCCCGTCTGCTTGCGCTGCCAGAAATTCCAGCCGTTGTAGCCCGCCGCGATCACCAGCACGATCAGCACGACCCACGTAATCCCATTGCCCCAGCGAGCCCACCACGCCTTCAGCTCGTCCAGTGTTTCCTGCTCTTCGTGATAACTCATACGCAACTTCCCGTGTCGGTCTTATTGGTACCGCGCGATGTCACTCACCGTCATCCACGGTGGCGACCATCGCGTCGATCAGAAATTCGGTCAGCTGCTCGGTCGGCACCTCGGCCTGTTTTTCAGTCTGGTCCCCGCCCTGCCCCTCGGCCGCCATCCCGCGCAGCGGCTTCACACCCACCACGCCGGCCTCCACTTCGCGGTCGCCAATGATAACCGCATAGGCAGCCCCACTGGCATCGGCGCGCTTCATCTGTGACTTGAAGCTTGCGGTCGCCCCATCCGGGCTGCAATGAAATACCACATCGAGACCGGCGTCGCGCATCCGTTCGGCCGAGATCAGCGCCTGCACGCGCGCCTTGTCACCCTGGTGGACCACATAGACATCGCAGCCTTCAGGCTCGGGACCCAGCTTGCTTTCCTTGAGCAGTTCGATGATCCGCTCGACGCCAAGCGCCCAGCCGCAGGCCGGCGTGGGTTTGCCGCCGAGCTGCTCGACCAGCGGGTCGTAGCGCCCGCCGCCCGCGATCGTACCTTGCGCGCCAAGGCGATCGGTAATCCATTCGAACACGGTCAGGTTGTAGTAGTCGAGCCCGCGCACGAGGCGCGGGTTGATCGTGAACGGGATGTTGTTCGCCTTGAGCAGCTGCTGCACGCCGTTGAAGTGAGCCAGCGACGCTTCACCCAGAAAATCGATGAGCTTCGGCGCATTACCGGCAATTTCCTGGAGCTCCGGATTCTTCGTATCGAGCACGCGCAGCGGGTTCGTGTAGAGACGCCGCTTGCTGTCCTCGTCGAGTTTGTCCTGGAATTGTTCGAGATACGCGATCAGTTCCTTGCGGTGCGCGGCGCGCTCAGGCGCCTCGCCGAGCGAATTGATCTCGAGGCGCACGCCGCTCAGGCCGAGGTCGTCCCAAAGGCGCTGGCACATCAGGATGATTTCGGCATCGGCATCCGGGCCGGCAAAGCCGAGCGCCTCGACACCCACCTGATGGAACTGGCGGTAGCGGCCGCGTTGCGGCCTCTCGTGCCGGAACATGGGGCCCGTGTACCAGAGCCGCTTCGGGCCGTCGTAAAGCAGATTGTGTTCGATCGTCGCACGGACCACAGCCGCGGTGTTCTCGGGTCGCAGCGTCAGGTTTTCGCCGTTGAGCGAATCGGTGAAGCTGTACATCTCCTTCTCGACGATATCGGTCACTTCGCCGATGCCGCGCGTGAAAAGCTGCGTGTGCTCGACGATCGGCGTGCGGATGTTCTGATAGCCGTAAGCGCGCAGCATGGAGCGCACGGTGCTCTCGAGGAATTCCCAAAGCACCGATTCCGACGGGAGGATGTCGTTCATCCCCTTGACGCCGGAGAGCTTCGATAGTTTCTTCTTCTGATCTGACATGGGACTCAAATGGGGTTCAGGCGAAGCTCGGGCAATGGCCCGAGCAATACTCAGGTGGTCTGTGCGGGCAGTTTCTTCAGGCAGGCTGATCAACCAGCTTCTCGGCCGCCGGCGCACCATAGGTGCGCACCACGTAGTCGCTGACGATTTTCTGGAAGTCCTCGGAAATATGCTCGCCGCGCAGGGTCGTGACCTTGACGCCGTCGATGAATACCGGCGCGGCCGGGTTCTCGCCCGATCCCGGCAGGCTGATGCCGATATTGGCCTGCTTCGATTCGCCGGGACCGTTGACGATGCAGCCCATCACGGCCACGTTCATATCGGCCACCCGCGGATATTGTGTGCGCCACACCGGCATCTGCGAACGCAGATAGTCCTGGATGCTCGAGGCGAGTTCCTGGAATACCGTGCTCGTCGTGCGGCCGCAACCGGGGCACGCAATCACCATCGGCGTGAACGCGCGCAGGCCCATGGTCTGCAGGATTTCCTGGCCGACGATGACTTCGCCGGTCCGTGCACCGCCGGGTTCCGGCGTCAGCGAGATCCGGATCGTGTCGCCGATGCCTTCCTGGAGCAGCACCGACAGCGCCGCGGTCGATGCGACGATGCCCTTCGAACCCATGCCCGCCTCGGTCAGACCGAGATGCAGCGCGAAATCGCAGCGGCGTCCGAGCTCACGATAGACGGCGATCAGGTCCTGCACGCCGCTGACTTTGCAGGACAGGATGATGCGGTCTGCGCCGAGGCCGATTTCCATCGCACGTTCGGCTGACGAGATGGCCGACTGGATCAGCGCCTCGTACATCACACTCGACGCTTCCCACGGCTGCGCGCGTTGGCCGTTCTCGTCCATCATGCGCGCGAGCAGGTCCTGGTCGAGGCTGCCCCAATTCACGCCGATACGCACCGGCTTGTCGTACTTGATCGCGGCCTCGATCATCTGCGCGAACTGCGTATCGCGCTTCGCGCCCTGCCCAACATTGCCCGGATTGATCCGATATTTCGAGAGCGCCTGCGCGCAGTCGGGATAGTCGCGCAGCAGCAGATGGCCGTTGTAGTGGAAGTCGCCCACGAGCGGCACCGACACGCCCATGCGGTCGAGCTGTTCACGCACGGCCGGCACGGCCGCGGCAGCCTCCGGCGTGTTCACGGTGATGCGCACGAGTTCGGAGCCGGCCTGCGCGAGTTCTTTGACCTGGATCGCGGTCCCGATCGGGTCCGCGGTATCGGTGTTGGTCATCGACTGGACGCGCACCGGTGCGCCGCCGCCGACCTTAACACTGTTGTCAGCCCAGCGAATCTCGACGCCATGCGATTTGCGGCGTGCGAGCGGACCACCAAAAACGGGTTGTTGGGACTGCATGATCAAACTTCTCCATATTCGAATGTCGCCGCCCCGAAACGCATTCCGGCAGCGGCGGCACGAGCCGCCTGCCGGCGGCCCAAAAACCGGTCGGTCAGGGCAGGCTGAACCGCGCCACGTTCCCCTTCGCGTTCGCGTATTTTGACGGATCGACCGGCGAGCCGTTCACTTCGAGCGACTCGAGGCCGGTACGATTGCCGATCACGAACTGCAAGGGCGGTGTGCCGACCGCATCGCGCGGATCACCCGCGTGCAGCAGGCCGGACATCACTTCCTTGCCGTCCGCCTGACGCACGCTAACCCAACTGTCCTGTGTCACGCTTATATGGATCGATGACTGGCCCGCTGCCGGCACGGGCGGCGCGGACGGTGCGCTCGCAGCCGTCGCGTTCGCCGGCGTGCTGGCCGTCGGGGTAGTCAAATTCGCGGCGCTCGCGGTGACGACCGGGTTCGGACCCGCCGCGCTCACCGCCGCCAGCGTCTGCGCGGCCGACGTGGACGCGCTCACGGTGCTTGCCGCACTCAGTGATGCGGCATCCGACGCGCCCTCCTCGACGGGTGTCTGGCCGTCCGCGCCCGTCGCCGGCGCATCGCCCGCCACTTCGGAAGACGCCGCCGCCTCGGCCGCGGATGCATTCGCGGCAGCCGAGGCCGGGTTGGCCGTCTCGGCGTTCTGTTTGAGTTTAGCGAGCCACGCGGCGGGCTCCGTCCCGCTGCGGTAAAGCAGCAGCACGACGACAGCGAGCACCACGGCGCCGATCGCCCACAGCCAGGGACGCCGTTTGGGCGGCCCGTTCCACGACATAGTCGACATCTTGCCGCCACGCGGCAAACCACCGCCACGCGAAGCCGGCATCGACAAATCCTGTTCAACCGGGCCACTCGACTGGCGCAATACAGCCGTGAGAGGCGCGGAGTCGACACCCAGCAGCTTCGCATAGGCGCGGATCACGCCGAGCGTAAAGGTCAAGTCAGGCAGCGCCGACAGGTCGCCCGCCTCGATCGCACGCAGCTTGGTCGTGGGCACCTTGAGCCGGGTCGACACGTCTTCGATCGACCAGCGGTGTGCCTCGCGCAGGCGCATCAGGCGCGCTCCCACACCGGTGGCGGAAGTCGGCGCGGCGTCCAGCTGCAAATCATCCTGCGCGCTCGCCCGATATTCAGGCTCGGGGGCAGCGGCCTGCGGGACTCCAAGGGTCGCCCCGGTACCGGTGCCGCCAACCTCGCCCGACCCGGACGGCGAAGCATGGGTTGAAAAACTCCTCACGGAAGCCATCGAAAAATTCGCCGAAAGCTCCTTGGAAGCGGCGTCCGCGCCGGATTCGGCAGCAACCGCGCGGTTCGCGGGCAGCGCTGACGTCGTCGACGCCGCCTCGCGCACATCCCGCGCGTCATGGGCGGCCAGTCGTCGCTCGTCGGCGACGGCGTCTTCCGACGCCGAATCCTGCTTGTTACTCATCCCGTGATCCCTCGCTCGAATATTCTTGTCTGGTGCGATGATGTCCAAGGCCCCCAGCCGCTTGACGCGACTGCCCCGTGCGGCCGTACTCCGTATGCCGCCGATTTGCGCCGGAAGCAGTCGAATTGTCCATCGCAATGCTTTGCGCGCGCAACAGGTGAGGCCAGGAAACGTCCGATTTCAAGTCGTCCTCCCTCGCCGGACCACTCGGACAATCGGCCCGCGAAGCCTGCCGACCGATTCGCTCGCAGTCAAACCGCTTGTAATTTTTGCGCAGCACTGGGTCGTCGGCCGCGCCGGGCGCGCTCAGCGCACGCCGGAACCAGGCCTCGGCTGCCTCGACATCCCCACCCTGCACAGCAAGTAAGGCCAGCAGATGCGCGGCGTGCCGGTTGACCGGATCCAGCGCCAGCGCCGCCTGCGCTTCCACGGCGGCGATCGCCGGCACACCCTGCTCGAAATAGGCCTGCGCAAGCTCCGTGCGCAGCGCGGCCCGGTATCGGCGCGGGAGATCCGCCGCGTGCGCCTCGTCATTCAGGCGCGGCTCGACCGCCGCGCACCCCGCCAGCAGCAATGCCGCTACCATGCCGCCATGCGCGCACTTCGCGCCAGACGACCACCCGTGGCTCGAGCGCCGGCCCGTACCGATCATACCGGACGCACCTCGATGATCTTGCCGCCCTGAATCTGGCGCTGCGTCCGTTGCGTGCGCTGGCTGAGCCGGGTGCGGTCTTTCACTTCGCCCGCCAGTTGCCCGCAGGCGGCGTCGATATCATCGCCGCGCGTCTTGCGGATCGTCGTGACCAGGCCGGCATCCATGAGGATCTGTGCAAACGCCTTGATCCGCTCGTTCTTCGAGCGCAGCAGCCCCGACTCCGGAAACGGATTGAACGGAATCAGGTTCAGCTTGCATGGCACGTCGCGCGTCAGGGCGATCAATTCACGCGCATGCGCATCGGTGTCGTTGACGCCGTCGAGCATGCAGTATTCAAAGGTAATGAAATCGCGCGGTGCGACCGTGAGATAGCGGCGGCAGGCGGCCATCAACTCGCGCAGCGGGTATTTGCGGTTTAACGGCACGAGTTCGTCGCGCAGCGCATCGTTGGGGGCATGCAGCGACACGGCGAGTGCGACCGGCACCTCCGCACCGAGGCGGTCCATCATCGGCACCACCCCCGAGGTCGAGACTGTCACGCGGCGGCGCGACAGCCCATAGGCGTTGTCGTCGAGCATGAGTCGCAATGCGGGAATCAGCGCGTCGAAATTCAGCAGCGGTTCGCCCATGCCCATCATCACGACATTGGTGATCACGCGCTGATCGGCCTCGCCGCGGCCGCCACCCGCACCGATCGAACGGCGCAACGTATGTTCGGCCATCCACAACTGGCCGATGATCTCGGCCGTCGTCAAATTCCGGTTGAAACCCTGTTTCCCCGTCGAGCAGAAGCGGCAATTGACCGCGCAGCCCGCTTGCGACGAGACACACAGCGTGCCTCGCGTTTCCTCCGGGATATACACCGTTTCGACCGCATTGCCGTTGCCGACGTCGACCAGCCATTTGCGTGTACCGTCAGACGATATATGGTCGCTGACGATCGCGGGCGCGACGATCGAGGCACGGGTATGCAGCTTCTCGCGCAGGGACTTCGCGAGATCGGTCATGCCGTCAAAATCAGCTGCGCCGAACTGATGTATCCAGCGCTCGAGTTGCTTCGCGCGAAACGGCTTCTCGTTGAGGCTCGCGCAGTATGCGACCAGCCCGGCCGCATCGAAATCCAGCAGATTCACGGTTTCAGCGTTCGCCATTTCGATCACCACCTGTTTCGCGGAGCCGCCAGCCCGTGCAGGCACAGCGGCTCCTGTTCCCATCCAGACTATCCATGCGGGGGCGGCCACGACTGCCATCCCCGCATTGACGTCAACAATCCGCCTGATTTAGCGCGAATAGATATGCGCTTCCGGGAAGAAAAACGCGATCTCGACTGCAGCCGTTTCCGCTGCATCCGAACCGTGTACCGCATTGGCGTCGATGCTGTCGGCGAAATCGGCACGGATCGTGCCCTTTTCTGCCTTCTTCGGATCGGTTGCGCCCATCAGGTCCCGGTTCTTCGCAATCGCGCCTTCACCTTCGAGCACCGAGACGACGACCGGACCGGAGATCATGAAATCGACCAGATCCTTGAAGAACGGACGTGCTGCATGCACGCCGTAGAACTTCTCGGCTTCCCCGCGCGACAATTGCGTCAGCTTGGTCGCGACGATCTTCAGCCCAGCGCCTTCGAAGCGGCTGAGAATCTGGCCGACTACATTCTTCGCGACGGCATCAGGCTTGATAATCGACAGGGTGCGTTCGAGCGCCATTAAAAGCTCCAAATAAATAAGAAGTTACGTTCCTAAACGAACCTAGCATTCTAACATCAAGGCAGGTATGATCGGTAAGGAACCAAGCGTGCATTTTGGCGCCCGGAAGCGGGCCTGAAAAGCCCGTCTAATGGATAATTCGAAGAGCCTATCCAAAACGGCCGGCTCAGAGTCGCCAGGCGGCCACCGTCTCAGGGAGGACGGAGGCGCGTGCGGTGCCAGGACGCAAGCGGCGGGCCACTCGGTAACCCGGAGTAATTCGCCGCCGCACTGCGTGCGACCACCCAGCACGGAACGCCTGCCCGGGCCGCCGGTCAAATTGGCAGAAAACAACGAGTTGTAGAACTTTGTAGAACGAGGAGTCCCTATGAGCGATTTTCGAACTTACGATCTTGGCCGCGGCAGTGTCACGACTGCAGAAGTACGCAACCGTGTGCTGCGCAATACCTACTGGCTACTCGCCCTGTCGATGATCCCGACGGTGTTTGGCGCATGGATCGGTATTACGACCGGCTTCTCGATGTTCGCGGCCGCAAGCCCGATGATGACGCTGCTGCTGTTCTTCGCGGTCGCGATGGGCCTGATCTTCGCAATCGAGCGTTTCCGCAACAGTGGTGTGGGCGTGGTCCTGCTACTGGCCTTCACGTTCTTCATGGGTCTCATGCTGTCGAGGCTGTTGAGTTTCGTGCTCGGCATGGTCAACGGGCCGACCCTGATCATGATGGCGTTCGGTGGCACCGCGGTCATCTTCGGCGTGATGGCGACGGTCGCCACCGTCAGCAAGCGCAGCTTCGCGGGTCTCGGCCAGTGGCTGTTCATGGGCGTGATCGTGCTGATTGTCGCGAGCATCGCGAACATGTTCCTGCAGCTGCCGGCGCTGATGCTCACGGTATCGGTGATCGCGATCGTGATCTTTTCGGCCTACATCCTGTTCGACCTCCAGCGGGTCGTGAACGGCGGTGAGACGAGCTATGTCAGCGCGACGCTGCGGATCTACCTGGATCTCTACAACGTCTTCACGAACCTGCTCGTGATCCTGTCGATCTTCGGCGGCGGTGGCGGTAATCGCAACTGATTGATCCCGGCTGGGCAGCTCGGCTGTTCAGCGGGACTTGAATAAAAAGGCCGGCCCATCGGGGCCGGCCTTTTTATTTGTCTTTCTCCCCTTCTTTTCCGACTCTCCTTCCCGGGTTTTTGCGATCAATCCCGCTCGAACAGCGCAATCGACTCGACGTGCGAGGTATGCGGGAACATATTGACGACGCCCGCGCCGCGCAAATGGTAGCCGGCTTCGTGAACGAGCAGTCCCGCATCGCGCGCGAGCGTCGACGGGTTGCACGACACATAGACGATCCGCTTCGGCAAGCTCGCATCGTCACCGCGCTGATGAAGCGCGGCCAGCGCCTTCGCGACAGCCAGCGCGCCCTCGCGCGGCGGATCGACGAGATACTTGTCGAACGGGCCGAGTGCGACCAGGTCGTCGGCCGTCAGCTCGAACAGGTTGCGCGACGCAAACGTCGTATGGGCATCGACACCGTTCGCGCGCGCATTTTCGAGTGCGCGCCCCGTCAGCGTTTCGCTGCCCTCGATGCCCACGACCTCACGCGAGACGCGCGCGAGCGGCAAAGTGAAATTGCCGATCCCACAAAACAGATCGAGCACCCGGTCGCTCCGGCTTGGCTCGAGCAGGCGCAGAGCCCGATGGACCAGCACGCGGTTGATCTGGTGATTGACCTGGGTGAAGTCGGTCGGCCGAAACGGCATCCGGATGTTGTATTCCGGCAAGACATAGGCCAGCTCATTGTTGTCCGGATAAAACGGATACGCCGTATCCGGCCCCTTGGGCTGAAGCCAGAATTGCACTTGATGAAGATCGGCAAACGTGCGCAACAATGTCTCGTCGTTCGCATCGAGCGGCGCGAGGATCCGAAGCACCAGCGCCGTCACGCTCTCCCCATCCGCAGCCCGTCCGATCGCCAGTTCGATCTGCGGCAGACGATCGCGAATCGACATCGCGCCGATCATCTCGCGCAGCGGCCCCAGCAGTACGGAGACATGCGCGGGCAACACCTCGCACGAGGTCATGTCGACCACATAGCTGCTCTTGCGCTCATGGAATCCGACCAGCACGCCCCCCCTGCTGGCGACATGGCGAACCGAGAGTCGCGCGCGGAACCGGTAGCCGCTCGACGGACCATGGATCGGCCGGTACATCATCTCGGGGCGCAACTTGGCAAGATGGAACAGATTGTCCTCGAGCACGCGTTGCTTGACCGCGATCTGCGCGCGCATGTCGAGGTGCTGCATCGAGCAGCCACCGCAGATGTCGAACACCGGGCAGGGAGGCTTCACGCGCATCGAACTCGATTGCAGCACTTCGACGAGCGTCGCCTGCTCGAATTTCGACTTGCGTCGAAAGCTCGCGTAGCGGACCCGCTCACCGGGGAGCGCACCCTCGACAAAAACGACCTTACCCGGACTGCCGTCCTCGTTGACGAGACGTCCAACACCCCGCGCCTCCATGTCGAGCGACAGGATGTCGATCACTGGATAGCTGGCAGCGGGCTGAAGCTTGGGGGCGGATGGAGGCTTTTGCGGCACGGTAAACTTTCGATGTCGAACGGCGGAAAGGCGGCATTGTAGATCAAGGGGCCACCCGTTGGATTAGACGTCGAACGCCGCCAGATATTCCTGCCACTGAGGTCCCGTTTCAGCCGCGAGCGCGCGCTTGACCACGTCGATCTCGGTCGCGTAGTCGTCTGATGTAAACGCACCACGCATGAGTTGAAAACGTGCGTAGAGCAGATACGTATTGACGACATCGGTCTCGCAGTAGTTGCGAATTTCCTCGATCCGCCCTTCGCAAAACGCATTCCAGACCTGCGAGCCGTCCATCCCCATCTTGCCGGGGAAACCGCACATCTTGGCGAGCGCATCGAGCGGCGCGCTCGCGCGCGGCTGGTACATCGCGAGCACGTCCATCAAATCCGTGTGGCGCATGTGATAGCGCGCAATGTAATTGTTCCACTTGAAGTCGCGATCATCCTCGCCCATGTCCCAGTACTTGGCAGCCGCGATGCCGTGCACGAGTGCGCGGTAATTGAGCACGGGCAGGTCGAAGCCACCGCCGTTCCACGAGACGAGAATCGGTGTATAGCGTTCGATGACCTTGAAGAACGACTGGATCAGCGCGGCTTCGGAATCGGCGGGGGTGCCGAGCGAGCGCACGCGAAAGCCTTCGCGATCGCGAAACGCACACGAAATCGCGACGATGCGCTGCAAATGATGTGGCAGAAAATCCGATCCCGTCTTCTCGCGCCGAGCGGCAAACGCAAGCTCCGCGACTTCGGCGTCGGACAAGTCCGGCACCACGTCGCCGAGCTTGCGAAGACCGGCCACGTCGGGGACCGTTTCAATATCGAAAACCAAAACCGGTATCACAGCACGGCATCCTTGCGCACGCCGTTCGAGGCGAAATAACGTTTCAAGCGCACCAGCGCTTCCTGTTGAATCTGGCGGACGCGTTCGCGCGTCAGGCCCATTTCGTCGGCCAACTCTTCGAGCGTCGCGGGCTCGACGTTGTTCAGACCGAAGCGGCGTTCGATCACATGCCGGTGCTTGTCGGACAGGCGCGACAACCATGCGCGCGTCAACTGCTCGAGTTCGCGATGCTGGACCTCGGCATCGGGCGACTCGCTCTGGTCATCCGAGAGCAGATCGAGGAGGCTGCTCGTGGGATCGAGTTCGAGCGGCGCGTCGAGCGAGGCCGTGTGTTCATTAAGCGCGAGGATATCGGTCACTTCCTCGGGCGTCTTGCCCGTGAGGTGCGCGATATCTTCGACGCTTGCGTCGCGGCGGTCGTTCGGCGCCTCCGAATTCGCCGAACTCTTCTCGAGATGACGCTTCGCGCGGAGCACCTGGTTGAGTTCGCGAATCACGTGCACCGGCAGCCGTACCGTACGCGCCTGATTCATGATCGCGCGCTCGATGCTCTGGCGGATCCACCACGTCGCATAGGTTGAAAAGCGGAAGCCGCGCTGCGGATCGAATTTCTCGATCGCATGCATGAGGCCGAGATTGCCCTCCTCGATCAGATCGAGCAGCGGCACGCCACGATTCAGATACCCCTTGGCAATACTGACGACCAGGCGCAGGTTGCGCTCGATCATCACCTGCCGCGCCGGGAATTCGCCCGCCTTGGCAAGCGTCGAATAATGCTGTTCCTCAGTCACCGTCAGCAGGGGCTTGACGCTGATCCGGTTCAGGTAATGCTGGATCGTGTCGGCGGTCAGCTCCGCCTTGAGCACCGCCTTGAAGTCGTCCGGGTCGGGCTCCACCACCGCCGGTACGATCGCCTGGCGTTCGCCGGTCTCGCCGAACTCGGGTTCGACGCCGTCAGCGTCGTCGTCCCCGGGCTCGGGCGCGGTACGTTCGTCATCCGAATCTGCGGCGTCACGATCGCGAACGTCGTCAGACGTCCCGGCATGCTGGCGTCGCTTCTCTTTCGGCATGGTGCTCCCTAGCCTATTGAGGCGGTAGGTACTGTAGCGGATCGACCGGTTTACCCTGTTTGCGAACTTCGAAATGCAACATCACCTTGTCTGCATCGGTACTGCCCATCTCGGCAATTTTCTGACCCTTCGTTACCGCGTCGCCTTCCTTCACGAGCAATGCACGATTATGCGCATACGCGGTCAGGAAAGTGGCGTCATGCTTGATGATAATCAGGTTGCCGTAGCCGCGGAGACCGTTGCCCGCATAAACAACACGCCCTTCGGCCGAGGCCCGCACGGTGTCCCCCGCGGTGCCGCCGATATCGAGCCCACGGTCTTGCGAGTCGAAGTTGTGCAGGATCGGACCGTGCAGCGGCCATGCAAACGAAATCGGGCCACCCGCGGCGGGCGTGCTCGAGCCGGCTGGCGGAGCCGAAGGCGTCGGAGCCGGATTCAAGGCCGAGGTCGAAGGCGGATTCGCCGCGACCTGCACCGGCGGCGTCACGCCGTTGTTCGCGGGTCCGAGCGGCGCCGCGTTGACGGCCGGACCACCACCAAGCGGCGCGGTCGATACGCCGGGGGTCGTTGCGATCGACGGGGTCGTGCCCGGTGGCGCCACGCGCAACAACTGATCGACCTCGATCTGATTCGCGTTCTGGATATTGTTCCAGGCAGCAATATCTCGATAGTTGCGGCCGTTGATCAGTGCGATACGGTACAAGGTATCGCCCGGCTTCACACGATAGTAGCCCGGCGGCGGGGGCCCGAGCGGGGCGGCCTCGCCGGATCCCGGGACGGTCTGGATCGTGCCAGGCGGCAACTGCGTGGTCGGCGAGTTGATACCGGCGGAAGGCGACCGGTCGATCACCGGCGCATTGTCGAGCCGCGTCGAGCATGCCGCCAGCGTCGACAAAACGCCGCCTATCAGCATCCATTGAGCCATTGACGTGTGGGCGGCCACATTCTCTCTCCGCAACTTGCTCATCGCTTTCAAATCACTCCAGATTTTAAGGGCACAAAGAAAACACGATCAAGCTGCGATTCGTGCCATTCATTCGCGGCGACGCGCTCGATCAGTGTGAGTCTCTGGGACTCTCCACCAACCGGCGCAATCAGTCTGCCGCCTATCTGCAACTGTTCGAGCAACGCTTGCGGAACATCGAGGCCGGCCGCCGCGATCACGATCGCATCGAAGGGCGCGACACTTGGGATGCCCAGCCTTCCGTCGCCGTAATGGAGCCGGATGTTCCTGATCCGCAAGGGTCTCAGATTCTGCTTCGCTCGCTCATGTAACGGACGAATCCGCTCAATCGAATACACGTCGCGCGCGATGCCCGCCAGAACAGCGGCCTGGTAGCCGCAGCCCGTGCCGATTTCGAGTACGCTACCCAACTCCCGGCCCACTGCGACGAGCTCGATCATCCGCGCGACCACCGAAGGCTTTGAAATCGTCTGGTGATGACCGATCGGGAGCGCAGCGTCTTCATAGGCCTGGGTAGCAAGACCCGGGTCGACGAACAAATGGCGCGGCACCGCGGCCATCGCGGCCAGCACGCGCGGATCACTGGCCCCACTGGCACGCACGCGTTCGACCATCCGTTCGCGAACGCGTTCAGAGGTCAGGGTAAACGGAGTGCTTCCGGCGGCGGGGACCGGCTGGTTTCTCGACACCGTGCCAAACGGCACCACCGTTTTCGAAACCCCTCCTTTCTGGGCGGCTGATGATGTCACAAAGGACGTCACCGGGACAGGCGGCCGCGCTCGCGCGACCATGCCGACCGCCTGCTTCACCGATGTCGCGACGGAGCGCACGATTTTTACCGGCGGTTCGACACGCATCGGAGAGCGAACGACAAAGCCTGGCATCTCGCGCTCGGCGCGCGCCCGTTCATGCGGTTTCGCGTGCTCGGTCGCGAGCACTGCCGCGCGTTGGCGCGACTCGGGAGGCACCTTGGCGGCCGCGTGCTTTGCCGTCTGCGCTGCGGCGGGGTGCCCTGTGGCGGCCGGCCTGGTTTGCCCGGTGCTCGCCTGCCCGGCCGTTGACTGCCTCGGGGCCGCGTCGCCGCTAGCCGACTTCTTCGCGGCTGCAACCTTGCCCGATTTCGCGGTTTTTGCAGGCTTTGAATTGAACCCCGCATGCGCGACCGTGGCCTTGGTCGCCGTTTTCGCACCGATATTGGCCTTCTCGCCCGCCTGAGACTGACCGCCCGCGCGGTCGCCCTTCGCGCGCGGTGCACGGACGAGATCGCCAAGTCCGAGCGGAAAGCGCTTCGGCGCGCTGCCGGTCATCGACACTGCTCCAGGCGCGCCGTCCAGTTGCGCACGCTCTCGAGCTGAGCCGGGTCGGTCAGGTCGAGTTGCAGCGGCGTGATCGACACATCGCCGTTCGCCACTGCATGAAAATCGGTGCCCTCGCTCGCGTCACGTGCGTCGCCCGACGCGCCGATCCAGTAGATCGGCTCGCCGCGCGGATTTTCCTGGCGGATCACGGGCTGCGACGGATGCCGCTTGCCGAGCCGGGTCGCCCGCCAGTTCCTGAGCGCTTCGTAGGGACGATTCGGAATGTTGACGTTGAGCAGGAACGGGGCCGGCAGGGAGTGCGCCAGATAGTGCTCGACGATATCGGCTGCGACGCGCGCGGCGTCGCCGATATGCTCCCAGTCCTTGTTCGCGAGCGAGAACGCGAACGAAGGCACACCGAATAGAAAACCTTCGGTGGCCGCGGCGACCGTGCCTGAATACAACGTGTCTTCACCCATGTTCTGACCATTGTTGACGCCCGACACGACAACGTCCGGCCGGTAGTCGAGCATGCCCGTCAGCGCGATGTGCACGCAGTCAGTCGGCGTGCCGTTCACGTACCGGAAACCGCTCGGCGCCTCGAAAACCGAGAGTGGCCGGGTCAGCGTCAGCGAGTTCGATGCGCCGCTGCAGTTTTGTTCAGGGGCAATGACCGCAACGTCGCCGAGGCGGGTCAATTCATGGTGCAGCGCCGCCAGGCCGGGCGCCAGATAACCATCGTCGTTGCTGAGCAGAATTCGCATCTGGCGATTGTAACCGAGGATTTTCGACACACTTACGACGCTTGCGCATTTTGCTCGAACAGCGATGGCGCGTGCCGCGCCGGCCGCCCGGACCTCTCTATACCGAACGCTGGTCGAGCATCGCGCGGACAATGGTGCCCGCCGCACCGGCCGCCCGCACCTCTCTATACCGAACGCCGGTCGAGCATCGCGCGCGCGATGGTGCCCGCATCGACATACTCGAGTTCGCCGCCGACGGGTACGCCGCGCGCGAGCCGGCTCACCGTCAGTCCGCGCGATTTGAGGGCCTGCGCGATGTAATGTGCGGTCGCCTCACCTTCATTCGTGAAATTCGTTGCGAGCACCACTTCACGAACCGCGCCATCGGTCGCCCGCTTCACGAGCCGATCGAAGTGAATCTCTTTCGGACCGATGCCGTCGAGCGGACTGAGCCGCCCCATCAGCACGAAGTAGAGACCCTTGTAGGTCAGAGTCTGCTCGAGCATCACCTGGTCAGCCGGCGTTTCGACGACACAAAGCAGTGACGTGTCGCGCTGCTCGTCGAGGCACGTCTCGCAGATCTCCGCCTCGGTAAAGGTATTGCATCGAAGGCAATGCTTGAGGTTCGAGGTCGCATTGAGCAATGCTTTGCCGAGCTTGTCCGCGCCGGGCCGATCGTGTTGCATCAGGTGATAGGCGATCCGCTGGGCGGATTTCGGCCCGACGCCGGGTAACGCGCGCAGCGCGTCGATCAGCGTCGCCAGGGCGGATGGCTGCTTCATGCGACGAACCGGTCCGTCAGAACGGCAGCTTGAAGCCCGGCGGCAGCGGCATGCCACTGGTCAGCGAACCCATCTTTTCCTGCGTGGTCGCCTCGGCCTTGCGCACGGCATCGTTGACCGCGGCGGCGACGAGGTCTTCCAGCATGTCCTTGTCATCGGCGAGCAGGCTCGGATCGATGGCGACACGGCGCACCTCGTTCTTGCAGGTCATCGTCACCTTGACCAGGCCGGCGCCGGATTGGCCCTCGACCTCGATCAGCGCGAGCTCATCCTGCATCTTCTTCATATTGTCCTGCATCTGCTGGGCTTGTTTCATCAGCCCGGCCAGTTGATTCTTCATCATGGCGACAGCTCCTTCTTATAAGCGGAAATCAGGCGGTGGGCGAACCCGGCGCGGCCTGTACCGGGCGGATCGAGCCCGGTACGATCGACGCGCCGAAGTCGCGGATCAAGGATTGGATGAAGGGATCGTGCTCGATCGAACGCTCCGCATCGACCTGTTGCCGGGCGCGGCGCGCATCATCAATGGCAGCGGCCGTATAGTGGACCGCACCGTTGATGATCTTCAGTTCGATGGAGCGGCCCAGATGGGTATCGAGTTCCGCCTTGAGCTTGTCGACGTGGGAGCGGTCGCCAAGCTGCGGAACCGCGACACGCAACTCGAGCGTTGCATCCGCGACGCTCACGAGTTCGCTGCGGAACGCGAGTTCGCGCGCGAGACCACGCAGCGAGAGGCGCGTGACGAACGCGGGCCAGTCGACGTCGGCGCCGAAAGCGGTGAGCAGCACCGGCGGTTCTTTCGGCACGACCTCGGTGACACGTGTGGCCGTTGCCGCGTTCGAAGTGGAGCCGCCGGGCGCAGTGCCGCGGCTTGCCACGGCGCGCGAAGGCGTGGCGGCGGAGGGCTGCCCGCCCGCACGGCTGGCGGTGCCGGCCAGCATCGCGGCAGAATGCATTTCGTCCGCGGCATCGGAAGGCGCGCCATCGAATCCTGTCGAGGACATGCCCGCGTCGCCGTCATAGCCGCCCTCTTCGTAGGCCGAATCGGGAATCGATTCCCAAGGCGGCGTATCGGCGCCGGAGTTCGTCGAATTTGACGGATTCGGCGCGGTTGCAGCCCGGGCTGCTGGCGCAGCTCCACCGGTGGCCTCACTGGCGGGCGGCGATGCGGGCCTGCGCGGCGTGGGCACGACCAGGGGAGCCGACGGTGTCGAAGGTTGCGGGCGACGCGGAACCTGCGCCGCGCTTGCGCGGCTCTTGTCGGTCGGTATGCGCAGCCCCGACGAGCGCAGCGCTTCGAGCGCGGCACGGGCGGGCGACATCGGCTTCGCGGAAGGTTCAGCCGGATCGGAAACTGTATTCGCGACGAGTACGGGGGCCGGTTCAGCGCCAGACACCCCAACCGTATCCGCAACGGATACATCGGGCGGGGACGGCTTGGCCGGCTTCGTTTCGACGCGTTCGCCGACCGCCTTTTCGATGGATGGCAGCCCCTGCATTGCGTGCTTGTCGGCAAGCGAATCGAGCGCCGACACCGGCGCTGCCGACCGTCCGACGCCCGCGCTCGAGCGCGGCGCGATACCGCCGGGGGGCGTCGACGACGAACCGCCCGACGGCGACGGCGCACCTCCGAGCCGGTCGCTGAGCGGACGGAACGCCAGCATCCGCAACAGCGTCATCGAAAACCCCGCGTACTCGTCGGGCGCCAGACCCAGTTCGGCGCGGCCGATCGTCGCGATCTGGTAAAGCAATTGGACTTGTTCAGCCGGGAGCAGCGCCGCAAAACGACGGATATCGGTCGCCTCAGGCCATTCTTCGAGCACCGAGGCCGGCGCGAACTGCGCCCATGCCACGCGATGCAGCAGGCCCGCGAGATCGGCAAGCGCGGTCGAAAACGACAGGCTGCGCCCCGCCATCTCGTCGGCAATATCGAGTACCGTCGCGCCGTCGGCGATCGCAATCGCGTCGAGCAAGCGAACCAGATAACTCTGATCGAGCGCACCGAGCATGCCACGCACGGCTTCTTCACCGACCGAACCCGCGGAATACGCGATCGCCTGATCGGTCAGGGACAAGGCATCGCGCATGCTGCCATCGGCCGCGCGCGCGAGCAGGCGCAGCGCCTGCGCTTCGAAACCGATCTGCTCGGCCGTCAGGATATGTTCGAGGTGCCCGACGATATGCGGTGCCGGCATCTGCTTCAGATTGAACTGAAGGCAGCGCGACAACACGGTCACCGGAATCTTTTGCGGATCGGTCGTCGCGAGGATGAACTTGACGTGCGCGGGCGGCTCTTCAAGCGTCTTCAACATCGCGTTGAACGCGTGATTCGTGAGCATGTGCACTTCGTCGATCATATAGACCTTGAAGCGCGCATCGACCGGCGCGTAGACAGCCCGCTCGAGCAGCGAGGCCATCTCCTCGACGCCGCGGTTCGAGGCCGCATCCATCTCGACATAGTCAACGAACCGGCCCTCGTCGATCGCGCGGCAGGCATTGCAGACGCCGCACGGGGTCGAGGTGATGCCCTTTTCGCAGTTGAGCGCCTTCGCGAGGATCCGCGACAGCGTGGTCTTGCCGACCCCGCGTGTGCCGGTGAACAGATAGGCGTGATGCAACCTC
This sequence comes from Pararobbsia alpina, assembly GCF_902859895.1. GTDB lineage: Bacteria > Pseudomonadota > Gammaproteobacteria > Burkholderiales > Burkholderiaceae > Pararobbsia > Pararobbsia alpina. The sequence goes on along the minus strand of NZ_CADIKM010000030.1, from coordinate 23,705 downwards.
TGGGCATCCAGCGCGTGAGTCAACGCCCGGACCACATGCTCCTGGCCCACGAGCGACGCGAAATCCTTCGGGCGCCACTTGCGCGCGAGAACTTGGTAAGTCATCGAGATCGTTCGGTCTGTCGTACCGGTGCCGCCGTCCATCTGCCTGCGGGCAGCGCGGCGGCCGGATGCTTGGCGCAGGGTGATCCAGAGGATCGAAAGAGGGGTGACGAGCCTGACCCTCGGCACTGGTGGAAAACGGCTGTGGCTGCTTCGTTCCCGACCTGACCAGGTTGACCGCGCCGCCATGCGAGGAGGCCCGTCACGGCGCATTCTAACACCGGGGGCCCGGTGCCCGACAAGCCTCAATGACGGATATCGCGCCGCGCCTGGCAATTTTCCGCGCAAGCTCTTGATTCGCCTCGCTCTGCCCTCATCTTCGGAGCGAAGCAGAGGTGACGGAGCCCGCTTTCAGGCCAGCCGGGACGACTCGAACGAGCGTCCGAGGAAATTCAAGGCCGCTCGAAGCCCGTTCCCGCGACGTGGTCCGACGGCTCGAGCCGCCTTCCCACGACTGTAAGGAATTGGGCTAAGATGAATCAACGGGGTACCGTCCCGGCGCCGAACACCGTCCCGGCGACGTTTGGTCTCGATGACCGTCCATCCTGGACAGCCGCGGAGGCGACGGATTTTTATAGCGTTTTGGTGTATTGTGGCGTCCACGTGAAACCCAGCCCGATACCGGCGCGACGAGGTAATCAGACAATGAGCGAACAAATCAAGCATATCAGCGACGCATCGTTCGAACAGGACGTCGTCAAGGCAGACAAACCTGTCCTGTTGGACTTCTGGGCGGAGTGGTGCGGTCCGTGCAAAATGATTGCGCCGATCCTCGATGAAGTCGCGAGCGAATATACGGACCGCCTGCAGATCGCCAAGCTGAATGTTGACGAAAACCAGTCGACCCCGGCGAAGTTCGGCGTGCGCGGCATTCCGACGCTGATTCTCTTCAAGAATGGCGCAGTCGCCGCGCAGAAAGTCGGCGCGCTGTCCAAGTCGCAACTGGCCGCTTTCCTCGACAGCCACCTGTGATCATCGAGCCCATGTTGCCACACGGCAACATGGGCTAGCACGCAGGCGTAGCGGAACCTCGCGCGTGCTGTGCTAAGATTCGCCCCATCCTTTTCAAACACGTCTCCGAACGCTTTTTCGAGCGTCCGCCTGCCCCTTCCCAATTCGCAGCACATCTCTCCCCTCCGGGATTCCCGCATGCATTTATCCGAACTCAAGTCTCAACACGTTTCCGCGTTGATCGAATTGGCCAATGGTCTCGAGATCGAGAACGCAAACCGACTGCGCAAGCAGGAGTTGATGTTTGCGATTCTCAAGAAGCGCGCGAAGACTGGCGAAACGATATTCGGCGACGGCACGCTTGAAGTGCTGCCCGACGGGTTCGGCTTTCTGCGCTCGCCTGAAACCTCGTATCTCGCCAGCACGGACGATATCTATATCAGTCCCTCGCAGATCCGACGTTTCAACCTGCACACAGGTGACACGATCGAAGGCGAAGTGCGCACGCCGAAAGACGGCGAACGCTACTTCGCGCTCGTGAAGGTCGACAAGGTCAACCGGGAAGCGCCCGAGGCCTCGAAACACAAGATCATGTTCGAGAACCTCACGCCGCTGCATCCGAACAAGCCGCTGATTCTCGAGCGCGAGATGCGCGGCGAGGAAAACGTGACGAGCCGGATCATCGACATGATCTCGCCGATCGGCAAGGGCCAGCGCGGCCTGCTCGTCGCCTCGCCGAAGTCCGGCAAGACGGTGATGCTCCAGCACATCGCGCATGCGATCAAGACCAATCACCCGGATGTCACGCTGTTCGTGCTGCTGATCGACGAGCGTCCTGAGGAAGTGACGGAAATGCAGCGTTCGGTCGCGGGCGAAGTCATCGCGTCGACCTTCGACGAACCGGCGGCGCGCCACGTCCAGGTCGCCGAAATGGTCAGCGAGAAAGCCAAGCGCCTCGTCGAAATGAAGCAGGACGTCGTCATCCTGCTTGACTCGATCACCCGCCTCGCGCGTGCCTACAACACGGTCGTGCCGGCCTCGGGCAAGGTGCTGACCGGTGGTGTCGACGCCAATGCGCTGCAACGTCCGAAGCGTTTCTTCGGCGCGGCACGTAACGTCGAGGAAGGTGGCTCGCTGACGATCATCGGTACCGCGCTGATCGAAACCGGCAGCCGCATGGACGACGTGATCTACGAAGAATTCAAGGGCACCGGCAACATGGAAGTGCACCTCGAGCGCCGTCTTGCCGAGAAGCGCGTCTACCCGTCGATCAATCTGAACAAGTCCGGCACCCGTCGCGAAGAACTGCTGATCAAGCCGGACATCCTTCAGAAAATCTGGGTACTGCGCAAGTTCATCCACGACATGGACGAAATCGAGGCGATGGAATTCCTGCTCGACAAGGTCAAGCAGACCAAGAGTAATTCTGAGTTCTTCGACTTGATGCGTCGCGGCGGCTAAAGCCCGCGCATCGGGACACACCGCGGTGCCGACGTGCTGACCTCTTTCTCCCGCTGGATTGGTTCACGCAAACGCGAGCGCGCGTTGCGCGAGCATGCGATCGGCGACGTACTCTGGGAACAGACGCTCGCCGGCCTGCCGTTTCTCGACTGGCTCGACGCCCCCGGGCGTGCGCGCCTGCGCGAGTTGAGCAGCCTCTTTCTTTCGCAGAAACAGTTTTCGACGGCGCATGAACTCGTGCTGACTGACGAGATCTGCGTAGCCATCGCGGCACAGGCCGCGCTGCCTGTGCTGAACCTCGGGCTCGAATTCTACCGCGGCTGGGTTGGCGTCATCGTCTATCCCGGCGAATTCGTGATCCGCAAGACCGTCGAGGACGAGGACGGTGTAGTTCACGAGGTCGTTCAGGATGCGAGTGGCGAAGCGTGGGAAGGTGGCCCGGTGCTGCTCTCGTGGGAAGACGTAAAGTTGAGCGACGGCCACGGCGCCTATAACGTCGTCATTCACGAATTCGCGCACAAGATCGATATGCTTGCCGGCGACGCGGACGGCCGGCCGCCCCTGATCCGGCGTTTGCATCCCGATCTGAGTCCGCGCGAGTGGGAGGACATCTTCGACAATGCCTACGACAGATTCTGCCGTCGTGTGGATGGCATTCCGGAGCGGCGATGGACGCAGTTCGCCGAGACGTCGCTGATCGACCCTTATGCGGCCGATCATCCATCGGAATTCTTTGCGGTCTGCAGTGAAGCGCTGTTTGTGACGCCGCGCGAATTCGAATCCGAGTATCCCGAGCTGTACCGCCTGCTTGCACGGTACTACCGGCAGGATCCGGCGCGCGTGCTGGCGACTCCGTTCACGCCGCCGGCTTAAAGAAGGCTGGAGCGGGAGTTCCGGATTCGGCGCGGGACACCCGTACGAATTCTTCCGGCCTCTTCAAAATCGCTCGCAACAGACTGATTCTCTGGCATAATCGCGGTTTTCCCACTTTGGCAAGTGGCTCCCGCACCGGCAAAACGGCCGGCGATCTTCACGGTGGGCTGGCTACCGCTCGCAATCAAGGACGCATCATGAAAGAAGGCATTCACCCGAACTACCGCGAAGTGCTGTTCCACGACGTGTCGAACGACTTCAAGTTCGTGACCCGCTCGACGATCAACACCCGCGAAACTGCCGAATTCGAAGGCAAGCAATATCCGCTCGCGAAGATCGAAGTCTCGTCGGAATCGCATCCGTTCTACACGGGTACGCAAAAGATCATGGACACGGCCGGCCGTGTCGAGAAGTTCCGTCAGAAGTTCGGTACCCGCGCAACCGGCAAGGCTGCGAAGTAATACCGCTTCGGCGCCGACCGCCTCCAAGGGCGGTCACAAAAAAGGAGCAGCTCAGGCTGCTCTTTTTTTTCGCCATTACAACAGCACTTCCAGCCCCTTCCGGTCCACCAGATCCAGCAATTTCAACGAGGGACCGTTCGGGCGCTTCTGTCCCTGTTCCCACTTTTGCACCGTCGAGGCACTCGTGTTCAGGCACGCGGCAAAAACTGCCTGGCTCGCTTTGATGCGCTGGCGCAGCCGCTTGATCTGGGTCGCGCTGTAGTCTTTGATCGGCGGCAGACATAGTGCATCGAATTCCCTCAGCGTCACCGCATCCATCGTGCCGGCTCGATAGAGACCCTGCGCCGTTTCATGCAATGCGTTCAGTAGCTTGTCGCTCATTGCTCATTACCTCGTATAACTCGCTCAATGCGTCGCCGCCTGCCACGCCCAGGACTCAGGCAAACGTCTATTTTGCGAAGACTCGGGCGAGATGTGTCCCGGAAATGTGTCAGATCGCGCCTTCGAACGCGCTTTCACCTCGGCGGAGCTCCCTGAATCTCTAACTTTCATGCCTGGTCGAGTACTAACAAACCCCGATGTTAGAATCTCAACATCTATGTAACATACACAACACCCTGCCTCACCTGAAGTCCGCCCATTCCATGACTGACTCATCTGTTCTCGACAGCACAACGTCGAACATCCTGCCGATGCGGTCCGCGGCCGATCAGCCGCTCGTCCGCAATCCGGGCGTATCGTTCGACGCGTCCTGGTTCGATGCGCTACGCGTGAATTTGAGCGCAGTCGAGCGGCGCGTCGCGACGCTCGGTGCGCGCCGTTCGGTCAAGAAAGATGCGCAGGCCGCGTGGCTGCTCAAGGCCGTGACCTGCATCGACCTCACCACGTTGAGCGGCGACGACACGGCCGGCCGCGTGCGGCGACTCTGTGCGAAAGCCCGCCAGCCCGTGCGGGCCGACCTGCTGGATGCATTGGGCATCGATAGCGGTACGCCGTCAGCCAGTCCCTCGCTGCACACCGGTGCGGTCTGCGTCTATCACCGCTTTGTCGCAACCGCCGTCGATGCACTCGCCGGTAGCGGCATCCCCGTTGCCGCGGTCTCGACAGGCTTCCCCGCCGGCCTCATTCCACATGAATTCAAGCTGAACGAAATCGCCGCGTCAGTTGCCGATGGTGCCGAGGAGATCGATATCGTCGTGACGCGCGAGCACGTGCTCACGGGTAACTGGCAAGCGCTCTATGACGAAGTCCGCGATTTCCGCAAAGCCTGCGGGAACGCGCATCTCAAGGCCATCCTGGCGACCGGCGATATCCAGACGCTCTCGAACATCGCGCGCGCCTCGATGGTCTGCATGATGGCCGGCGCCGATTTCATCAAGACCTCGACCGGCAAGGAAGGCGTCAACGCGACGCTCGCCGTCTCGCTCGTCATGGTCCGCGCCATCCGTGACTATCACGAACGCACGGGCTGGCGAGTGGGCTTCAAACCGGCGGGCGGCGTATCGACCGCAAAGAGCGTGCTGAACTACCTGATCCTCATGAAGGAGGAACTCGGGCGCCGCTGGCTCGAGCCGGATCTTTTCCGGATCGGCGCGTCGAGCCTGCTCGCGGATATCGAACGCCAACTCGAACATCATGCAAGCGGCCGTTATTCAGCCTTCCACCGCCATCCCCTTGCGTAGCGCGCCCCTGAGCACAAGCCCCATGAGCATAGCCGAGTACTTTTCTTCGATGGATTACGGTCCCGCCCCGGAAGACGACAAGGCCGCGCGCGCGTGGCTTGCCGAACACAACGCGCGCTTCGGTCACTTCATCGGCGGCGCCTGGTCGCCCTTCTCCGACGCCGCCAGCTTCGAAACACAGGAACCCGCGAATGGCCGGATGCTCGCCCGTATCGCCCAAGGCAGCGCTGCCGATGTCGACCGCGCGGTCAGCGCGGCCCGCGCCGCACAACCGGCCTGGTATCGATTGGGCGGCCATGGGCGCGCAAAACATCTCTATGCGCTCGCACGCATGGTGCAGCGGCACAGCCGCCTGTTCGCCGTCCTCGAATCGCTCGACAACGGCAAGCCGATCCGGGAGTCGCGCGATATCGATATCCCGCTCGTCGCACGCCATCTGCTCTACTACGCCGGCTGGGCTCAGCTCCAGGAATCCGAGTTCCCCGACTGGGCACCGCTCGGCGTGGTCGGCCAGATCGTGCCGTGGAACTTCCCTTTGTTGATGCTCGCATGGAAAATCGCGCCGGCGCTCGCACTCGGCAACTGCGTCGTGTTGAAGCCGGCTGAATTCACACCGCTGACTGCCCTGCTGTTCGCCGAACTCGCCGATCGTGCCGGGCTGCCCAAGGGCGTGCTCAATGTCGTGACCGGCGACGGTACGACAGGCGCCGCACTCGTCGAACATGCGGGCGTCGACAAGATTGCGTTCACAGGTTCGACCGAAGTCGGCAGGCTGATCCGCAAGACCACCGCCGGCACCGGCAAGTCGCTGACGCTCGAACTCGGCGGCAAGTCGCCATTCATCGTCTTCGATGATGCCGACCTCGACAGCGCGGCCGAAGGTGTCGTCGACGCGATCTGGTTCAATCAGGGGCAGGTCTGCTGCGCGGGTTCGCGGCTGCTTGTTCACGAGGGTATTGAGCAGCGTTTTGTCGACAAGCTCCGGCGACGCATGGAGACCCTGCGTGTCGGCACTTCGCTCGACAAAGGCATCGACATCGGCGCGATCATCGATCCGATCCAGCTTGAGCGGATCACGACGCTCGTCGAGCGCGGCGTCGAAGAAGGCTGCGCGGTCTGGCAACCGGCAACGCTCAGGCTGCCGAAGGACGGCAGCTATTTTCCGCCCACCCTGATCACCGGGGTATCGCCGGCCTCGGTGCTCGCACAGGAAGAAATCTTCGGGCCGGTACTCGTCACGATGACGTTTCGCACGCCCGACGAGGCGGTCGCGCTGGCCAACCATACCCGCTATGGACTCGCGGCGAGCGTCTGGACTGAAACGATAGGCCGTGCGCTCGATATCGCCCCCCGGCTCGCCTCGGGTGTCGTCTGGATCAATGCGACCAATCTTTTTGACGCGAGCGTGGGTTTCGGCGGCTACCGCGAGTCGGGCTTCGGCCGCGAAGGCGGCCGCGAAGGTGCCTATGAATACCTGAAGCCGCGCGCCTGGACGGCGTTCAAACCCCGAACGCAGACGCGCGCAAAAGTTTCGGTGCCGGCCGGCGGTGATGAAACAAGCAGCACTTCGCAGGCCGGTCATGTGGCAATCGATGTGGCGCAGGGCGATGGCGAAGGCGATCTGTCGCTCGCCACGCGCAATGTGGGCACCCCGCTATTCATCGATCGCACCGCGAAGCTCTTTATCGGCGGCAAGCAGACACGGCCTGACGGCGGCAACTCCACCGTCGTGTTGTCTCCTGCCGGTGAGCGCCTCGGTGAAGTCGGAGACGGCAATCGCAAGGACATCCGCGATGCGGTCGCCGCTGCGCGCGGTGCGCAAAAGTGGGCGAATGCGACACCGCACAATCGCTCGCAGGTGCTGTTCTTTCTCGCGGAGAATCTCGCGGTCCGCGCAACCGAGTTCGCTCGCCAACTCGTTGAGCGCACCGGCATGTCAGAGACGGATGCCACCGCCGAAGTCGAACATTCGATCGACCGCCTGTTTACCTATGCCGCATGGGCGGACAAATTCGAAGGGGCGATTCACCAGCCGCCGTTACGCGGCGTCGCACTTGCGATGAACGAGCCGCTCGGGGTGATCGGTATCGGCTGCCCCGACGAACAGCCGCTGCTGTCGTTCATCTCGCTGCTCGCGCCGGCCATCGCACTCGGCAACCGCGTCGTGATCGTGCCCAGCCGGGCGTGTCCGCTGATGGCAACGGACTTCTATCAGGTTATCGAAACTTCCGATGTGCCGCCGGGTGTCGTCAATATCGTGACGGGCGATCCGCGGACGCTGGTTGGCGTCCTCGCCTCCCACGACGACGTCGATGCGGTCTGGAGCTTCGGCGACGCCGGGCAATCGGCCGACGTCGAACGCGCATCGATCGGCAATCTGAAGCGCACGTTCGTCGACCATGGCCGCGAACTCGACTGGACCACACCCGACGCGGAGGGCCTCGTGTTCCTGCGGCAGGCCAGCCAGGTCAAGAACATCTGGATACCCTACGGCGATTGACGCGCCGCCGAAACGTCACACGGATTGGATGAAAGCTCGCTAGAAGCTGAAACCTCAAAAGCAACAAGGAGACGATGTGCTCAAGAATCTCGACCCGCTGTTGAACGCCGACGTGCTGTATGCCCTGCAGTCGATGGGTCATGGCGACGAACTGGTGATCTGCGATGCGCACTTCCCGGCCGATTCGATCGCGCGTGAGACGGTGCTCGGCAAGCTGCTACGCATCGATGCGGTGCCCGCTTCGCGCGTGCTGAAGGCGGTCTTGTCGGTGCTGCCGCTCGACACTTTCGTCGACGCACCCGCGTTGCGCATGGAAGTCGTCGGTGAACCGCAAACCATTCCCGCCGCCCAACGCGACGCGCAACGCGAACTCGAGGCCAGCGGCGAAAAGGCAAGCTTCGCGCCGCTTGAACGCATGGCCTTCTACGAACGCGCGAAGCGCGCCTATTGCGTGATCGCAAGCGGCGAACAGCGCGGTTACGGCTGCTTCATCCTCAAGAAGGGCGTGTTGATGAAAGCCGACAACGAGGTCCGCTCCGGAGACCCGCAATGAGCCACAAGGGCGTCTTCATTCTCGGCATCTACGTGACAGACCTCACGTTCCGTGCGGCGCGCATGCCCCTGCTCGGTGAAACGATCGCAGGCTCGGCCTTCAAGATGGGCCCCGGTGGCAAGGGATCGAACCAGGCCGTTGCCGCCGCGCGTGCCGGCGCAAAGGTCATCTTCTGCACACGGATCGGCAACGATGCGTTCGGCAGGATCGCTCGCGCAACCTGGGAAACCGAAGGCATCGACGCACGCGCGACCGTACTTGACGACCAGTCGACCGGTGCGGCGCATATCTTCGTCGACGACAAGAATGGCCGCAACGCAATCATCGTCGCCGCCGGCGCGGCCGGCACGATGGTCGCCGCGGATATCGAAGCGCTCGAAGCCGAAATCGCGGCGTCCGCCGTCTTCGTGACCCAGCTCGAGCAGCCCCTTGCTGTGGCTCGTCGCGGCCTCGAACTCGCCCGCAAACACCGTGTGATCACGGTGTTCAATCCGGCCCCCGCCGAGCCGGTCGACGACGATGTGTATCCGCTGTGCGACTACATCACGCCCAACGAAACCGAGGCCGCCGCGCTGACCGGCATCACGGTCAGTTCGGTCGACGATGCCCGCCGCGCCGCCGACGTCCTGCTTGCGAAGGGTGTCGGCACCGCCATCATCACGCTCGGCGAGGCGGGTGCGCTGTTTCATTCGGCGCGGCACTCGGAGCTCGTGCCCGCATTTCATTGCGGTCCCGTGGTCGAGACGGCCGGGGCCGGCGACGGCTTCACCGGCGGTTTTGCCACCGCATTGGCGAACGGAGACGAACCGCTCCAGGCCGTGCGCTTCGCATGCGCGCTCGCGAGTCTATCCGTCACGCGCCCGGGCACGGCCCCTTCGATGCCGACGCTGGCCGAGATCAGCGCCGTGCTGCAGGTCGCCGCATGATCACGCAGCGGCTCGTATCCCCTACGCTTTACCCTTCACGACCGGGAGTTTCGCCCGCATCATGAAAACCCAGCAAGCCCCTTCGAGCCTGTTCAAGGACCGGCAACTGAATTTCCTGGTCGCCGTGAACATCCTGATCATCGTCGTCGCGATGGTGCTCTCGCGCGGTGCGTTTGGCGGCATCGACAATGTACAGTCGATGGCGAGCCAGCTGCCGGAAGTCGGACTGCTCGCGCTCGGGATCATGCTGTCGATGATCTCCGGCAACGGCGGGATCGACCTCTCGGGCGTCGGTCTGGCGAACCTCTCGGGCATGGTCGCCGCGCTTACCGTGCCGCAGTACATCAGCGGTGACGACTCGCCGGGCCTCTACACCGCCGCATTCGTCGCGATCACGCTTGCGATGGGCCTGCTAGGCGGACTGCTCAACGGGCTCATCATCGCCTACCTGCGGCTCACGCCGATTCTGTGCACGCTCGGCACGCAACTCGTTTTCACAGGCCTCGCGGTGGTCATGAGCAACGGCGCTTCAGTTCACGTCGACTATGTGGATCCGCTCTCGGCCATTGGCAACGGTTCGTTCTTCCAGGTGCCGATCTCGTTCCTGATCTTCGTCGCCGTCCTCCTGCTGCTCGGCTGGATCCTGCGTCACCGTCCTTTCGGGCTGAAGCTCTACCTGATGGGCACCAACCCGAAGGCCGCCGTCTACGCGGGTATTCCACAAGCGAAAATGCTGATCGGCACCTACGTGCTCTGCGGACTGATGGCCTCCCTCGCAGGCCTGATCTCGACCTCGCATACCTTGAGCGCGAAATGGGACTACGGCAACTCCTATCTGCTGATCGCGATCCTGATCGCGGTCATGGGGGGTGTGAACCCGGCCGGCGGCTATGGCCGCGTGCTTTGCGTGCTGTTCTCCGCCACCGCGCTGCAGCTGCTCTCGAGCCTCTTCAACCTGATCGGTGTTTCGCAGTTCTTCGGTGATTGCGCATGGGGCTTCCTGCTGCTCGCCTCGCTTGCCTTTGCGGGCAATGTGCGCATGCCGCTGCGCCTCGGCAGCCCTACACCCAAGCCGCCTGCGCCGCCGCCCACGCCGCCGAGGACAAGCTAGAACTGCCGGTCCATCGATGTGTTCGCGGAAGCCAGCCCCCCCGGGGAGTCCGCATGTGCCACCCAGGGGGAAATCAAAAAAACCTCAGGAGACATGACATGAAACTGACCCGACTGACCGTCGTCCTCGCCGGCGCCGCACTCGCCCTCGGCGCCATCGCTTTCGCCGACGCGGCGACCGACCAGACCATCGTGACCGTCGTCAAGGTGACCGGCATCAACTGGTTCAACCGGATGGACGACGGCGTGAAGGAGTTCGCGAAGGACAATCCCGGCATCAATGCCTACCAGACCGGACCCGGCCGCGCGGATGCCGCGCAGCAGCTGAAGATCATCGAAGACCTGATCGCGAAGAAGGTCACGGCGCTCGCCGTCGTCCCGTTCGATCCGCCTACGCTCGAGCCCGCGCTCAAGAAGGCGATGGACCGCGGCATCAAGGTCGTCACGCATGAGGCCGACAACGAGAAGAACACCGATATCGATATTGAGGCGTTCGACAACTCGGCCTACGGCGCCTCGCTCAACGAGAGCTTGGCGGGCTGCATGCACCAGGACGGCAAATGGGTCGCGCTGGTCGGTTCGCTCGGCAGCCGCTCGCAGGTCCAGTGGGCCGACGGCGGGATCGACAATGCCAAGAAGAAGTACCCGAAGATGAACCTCGTCGAGCCGAAACTCGAGACAAACAACGACGCCGAACGCGCCTATGAAGTCGCGAAGGAGGTGCTGCGCAAGCATCCGGACCTCAAGGGCTTCCAGGGCTCGTCGTCGCTCGACGTGATCGGCATCGGCCGTGCCATCGAGGAAGCGGGCATGCAGGGCAAGATCTGCGTCTATGGCACGGGCCTGCCGACCGAAGCTGGCAAGTTCCTCGAATCGGGCGCGATCAACGGCATCGCGTTCTGGGATCCGAAGCTCGCGGGCCTCGCGATGAACAAGATCGCGAAGATGCTGATCGACGGCAAGACCGTGACCAATGGTATGGATCTTGGCTTGCCGGGCTATACGAAGGTCACCGTCACGAAGGGCCCGGGCAAGGGCATCATCGTGCGCGGCCAGGGATGGGTCGACGTGGACAAGTCGAACTACAAGCAATACCCGTTCTGATCACGGCCTCGGCCTGCGAAGGCCGAAAAGTAACCGGCGCGCGTGCGGATTGCGCGACGCTCCGGTTACTCAGTGAACCCGTAGTGACGACCGATTTGAAGAAGCCAGCCATGACACCTGTTGCAGATGCGGATGCGAAGCTGTTCCTCGAAGTCGTTGGCGTGCACAAACGCTTTACCGGCGTGCATGCCCTGCGCGGCGTGAGCCTGCAGTTCGAGCGCGGGCAAATCTATCACCTGCTCGGCGAGAACGGCTGCGGCAAGAGCACGCTGATCAAGATCATCGCAGGCGCCCAGCCGCCGGACGAAGGTCATCTGGTCGTCGACGGCACGCGCTACGACGGGCTCACCGCCCTGCAGGCGCTTTCGGCGGGTATCGAAACGGTCTATCAGGACCTGTCGCTGCTGCCGAACATGAACGTCGCGGAAAACATCGGCCTGACGCCCGAGCTCGCCGAGCATAACGGTCGGCTCACCCGCACGTTCGATCGCAAGGCGCTAGCCCGGACTGCCGCGCGCGCGCTCCACGAAGTCGGCCTGCCCTCGGACGCCGACTTCCAGGCAACCCTGATCGAGCAGTTGCCGCTCGCGACACGCCAGCTTGTCGCGATTGCACGGGGTATCGCGAGCGAAGCCAAATTCGTGATCATGGACGAACCGACGGCATCGCTGACCCAGAAGGAAGTCGACAACCTGATTCGCGTGCTGAACGGCCTGCGCGCGCGAGGCGTGACCGTCCTCTTCGTCAGCCACAAGCTCGACGAATGTTATGCGATCGGCGGCCAGGTGATCATCATGCGCGACGGCCAGAAGATGTCGCAAGGTCCCATCGAGCACTACACCAAGGCGCGGATCAGCGAACTGATGACCGGACGGCAGTTGTCGAGCGAACGCTATCGCGATACCGAGCCGACTGGCGAGGCGATCTTCGAGGTCCAACACCTCGGCCGCGGCGAACAGTTCCAGGACGTAAGTTTCAGCCTGCGCGGCGGCGAGATTCTCGGCATCACGGGCCTGCTCGACTCGGGTCGCAACGAACTCGCCCGCGCGCTCGCGGGTGTCGCGCATGCGAGCACCGGCGAGATACGACTGCGCGGCAAACCGATCCGCCTGCGTACGCCATCGGACGCGATCCGGCACCGGATCGGCTATGTGCCGGAAGACCGCCTGAACGAGGGCCTGTTTCTCGACAAGCCGATTCGCGACAACGTGATCACCGCCGTCATTGACCGGCTGCGCGGCCGCGCGGGCCAGATCGATCGCGCTAAGGTGCGTGCGCTCGCCGATAAGACCGTCAGGGATCTCCAGATCGCGACGCCCGATATCGACAAGCCCGTGCAGTCGCTGTCCGGCGGCAATCAGCAGCGCGTGCTGATCGGCCGCTGGCTGACGATCGATCCCGCGATCCTGATCCTGCATGGGCCGACTGTCGGTGTCGATGTCGGCTCGAAGGACACCATCTACAAGATCATGCAGCATCTGTCCCAACAGGGCATCGGCATCCTGCTGATCAGCGACGACCTGCCCGAACTGCTGCAGAACTGCGATCGTATCCTGATGATGAAGAAGGGCCGGCTCGCCGAGCAATTCGATGCCCGGCAGCTCACCGAGCCCGTCCTGTACCACGCACTTCTGTCCGAGGCAGCATGAACCCGACTGCGACCACCCCGACGACTGCCGTCGTACTGACGCCCGCGCGACCCGCCCCGCGCGTGCTGGACCGTCTGATGCGGCACCCCGAATTGTTCACGCTCGCCCTGCTGGTGCTGACCTGCATCGGCGTCGGGCTGATCAACCCCCGCTTCTTCCAGCTCGCGACGCTCTTCGACCTCCTGCATAGCGCGACGATCACCGGCCTGTTCGCATGCGGCGCACTCGTCGTGCTCGCCTCGGGCGGCATCGATGTGTCGTTCACCGCCGTCGCCGCGCTCGTCATGTATTCGATCACGAAGGCCGTGTTCGCGTGGTGGCCCGATATGCCGTTCGCGCTGATCCTCGTGCTCGGCGCCATCGGCGGCACGCTGCTCGGCCTGATCAACGGCACCGTCGTCCACCGGCTGCGCGCGCCCTCGCTGATCGTGACGATCGGCACGCAGTATCTGTATCGCGGGATCTTGCTGACCTTCGTCGGCACGTCGTTCTTCATGAACATCCCGCACAGCATGGATCATTTCGGGCGGATCGCGCTGCTCCACTATCAGACGCTCGACGGCCTGCGCGCGGTATTGCCCGCCTCGGTCATCGCGCTCGTGATCGGCGCGGCGCTAACGTGGTGGCTGCTCAAGCGGACCATGATGGGCCGCGGCGTCTATGCGATGGGCGGCAGCCTCGCGATTGCCGAGCGGCTCGGCTACAACGTGCGCGCGATCCATCTGTTCGTGTTCGGCTATGCGGGGCTGCTTGCGGGCGTGGCCGGCATCCTTCACGTCTCGAACAACCGGCTCGCGAATCCGTTCGATCTCGTCGGCACCGAACTCGATGTGATCGCGGCCGTGATTCTTGGCGGTGCGCGCATTACGGGGGGAACCGGCACGGTGTGGGGCACCCTGCTCGGGGTGATGCTCGTCACCCTGATCAACCAGGTGCTGATCCTCATTGGCGTGCCGAGCACCTTGCAGAAGGTGATCGTCGGCGTTTTCATCCTGGTCGCGGGTACGCTGTTCGCGTTCGCGCGGCGGCGATAGACGCGCGAGGACTGGCGAGCGTAGCCGGGCATCGGAGTCATACTCGTTTCGGTGCCGGCGGCGGAAATCCCAGCCGCTGGAGCCGTGATATCCAGTACGCCGGGTAACTAGTGTGCGCCGCGCAGCTGTTGTCCCTGCTCCGAAATGACCGAGTCGAAGTCGCCGATCTGCGCAAAGCGCACGGCGCGGACCAGTCCGAACTTGCTCGAGTCGACGACCAGATGACGCTCGACCGCACTGACCATCGCCGCCTGCTTGATCGGCACTTCATGGAAATTCCAGCAGCTCACCCCACGCGCGACATCGACTCCGCCTGCGGAAATCAGCGCCTTGTTGATGCCGATATGGCGCAGGGTCTCGAGGCTTTCGTTGCCCGTAAATGAATCGGACGACGGGACATAAACGCCCCCGAGCAGGATCAGCCGGATGTTGTCCATACGCCTGACGGCCTCCGCGACGTTCAGCGAGTAGCAGATCACCGTCACGTTGAGCTCTCTCGGGATGTAGCGCCCAATGGTCGCAAGCGTCGTACCGCAATCGACGAACACCGTGTCGTTCGCCGCGATCAGGCGTGCCGCGATAGCGCAGGCCTGCGCCTTGGCCTGCGCAAAATGCTCTTCCTCGGTCTCCAGGACATAGGCGCTCCCGCCACTCGCCGGCAGCTTCGCCGCATTGACGATATGGCCACCCAGGTAGGTAAACAGGTCTGGGTTCGCGGCCACGTCGCGGCGCACCGTCATCTCCGACACGCCGAGCAGCGATACGGCCTCGCGAAGATGGATCACGCCCTGGTCGTCGAGCACCTTCGCCAGCGCGCGCACGCGGTCTGACTTCTGCATCATGGGTTCCGCTGTCAAGAAGGCGCCCGTAACGAAGCGCCGTAAAGGGAGCTGGGACTTAAGACTCTTGAGTTAAGATTCTTTCGTTTATTTGAAAGAATTATAACAAATGGATCACCGCCAGCGGTGGGGATTCCTGGCTTACTAGGGCAACCCCGAATCACAATCCCCGAGGCCTACATCGCATCGCACTGGATCGCAAAACAGCTTTTACATTCACTCATGTTTCTGCACATTCACTGTCGTCCGATCGCGATACCAGGAGGTTAAATATCGCCAGCCCGGCTAAAATGCCGGATTCTTTTCGGTGCCGTCACGCACACCCGAACCGACTCACGCATGCGAACCACCGTCCGTCTCACTGCCTCCGCAACCAGCGCCCTGCCGCGCTGGTTGCTGTTCGCGATCTGCATCGTTTATGCGGTATCGGGCCTGTTCGGCCGCGACCCATGGAAGAACGAGGATGCGGCCGCATTCGGTGTAATGTGGACGATGGCCAACGGCGGCTGGCACGACTGGCTGCTGCCCAATCTCGTCGGCAAGGTGATCACCGCGACGGGTCCACTGCCGTTCTGGCTCGGCGCGATCTTCATCCGCGCCCTCGGCCCCTATCTCGCGCCCAACGACGCGGCCCACGCGCTGACCGGCTTCATGTTCTCCGGCACCTGCGCGTTCGTCTGGTATGGCACGTATCTGCTCGGCCGGCGCCCCGAAGTGCAGCCCTTTAAATACGCCTTCGGCGGTGAACCGTCGCCGCGCGACTATGGCCGCACGCTAGCCGACGGCGCGCTGCTGATCTTGCTCGCTTCGTTCGGCCTCGCCGAGCGCGGTCACGAATCGACGCCGCAGATCGCGCAGCTCGCATGCGCGGCGATGTTCATCTACGGCCTCGTGCGCGCCCTCGACAAACCCTGGCAAGGCGCATGCTGGACCGGCGCCGCGCTCGGCTTTTTCGTGCTGTGCGCGAATCCTCCGCTGTTGCTCGCCTTGTTTATCGCGCTGATCGCCGTGACACTCGTTGTCCGGCAGATCGACAGCCGCAAGCTGCTACTCGTCGCGATTCCGCTCGGCCTCGTGATCGGTGCGAGCTGGCCGCTCGCCGCGTATCTGAGCTATCCCGCGGATGCCGCATCGTTCCTGCACGACTGGGTCGCGAACAATTTCGCGAACTTCCGCGGCTCTCCAAAGGGCGCCCTGTTCTATGCGGCCAAGAACCTGCCCTTGTTCACATGGCCCGCCTGGCCGCTCGCGATCTGGACCTGGGTCAGTTGGCCCGACCTGCGGCGTGCGCCGCATATCGCGATTCCGCTGTCGGTCGTGATGACGGTCCTGCTGTTGATCCTGCTTCAGCAGCGCGAGACCAATCTGCTGTTCCTGCTGCTGCTGCCTGCCCTCGCCATCATGGCGAGCTTCGGGCTACCGACGCTCAAGCGCGAAGCGATCAACGCCTTCGACTGGTTTGCGGTGCTGAGCTTCACGATCGTCGGCGGTTTTGTCTGGGTCGTCTGGATCGCTTCGCAAACGGGCCAGCCCGCGCCGATCGCGCGCAATCTGAGCCGTCTCGTGCCGGGTTTCCGGCCGGAGTTCAACGTCGTCTCGCTGATCCTGGCACTGGTCGTCACGGCGTGCTGGATTGCGCTCGTACGCTGGCGGCTGACGCGCCACCCGAAGGTACTGTGGCGCAGCGTCGTGCTGTCGAGCGCCGGCACCACGCTGATGTGGGTCTTGCTGATGACGCTGTGGCTGCCGCTCGTCAACTTCAGCCGGACCTACCGCGATGTCGCAACACAGATCGCCACGCATCTGCCGTCCGACTACGTCTGCATTTCTCCGGTCCGCCTCGGTGACGCGCAGCTCGCGTCGTTCGCCTATTTCGGCAATATGCACTTCGCGTTCGACGACTCCGACTGCGACGTCCTGCTGCGCCAGGACACGCAGGACTACAATCCGCCCGCCTCGCTGAGCAGCTATACATGGAAGCTCGTCTGGGAAGGCCGGCGTGCGGCCGACCGCGACGAACGTTTCCGGCTTTATGTGCGGGTCGAGCGCCCGAAGCGTCCGACACCGGCCATCAAGCGCAATCCGCCGCGCTGAGCGCGCGATGGATCACGCTCCTTGGTCTCGCCATCGATGCCTCTTACTGATCCCACGCATCGCTCCCCATTCTGATTCGGCGCCACTTGCCGCGCGCCGTCCTGCCGCCCATGTTCAAACACGTCAAACGCATTGCCGCCCTCGCCTGGCCCGTGCTGATCGGGCAACTTGCGATCATTGCGTTCGGTGTGCTCGATACCGCGATGGTCGGCCGGTACTCGGCGCTCGATCTCGCCTCGCTCGGGCTCGGCGCGTCGATCTACATTTCCGTCTATGTGACACTGACCGGCATCCTGGTCGCCTTGATGCCGATTGCGGGTCATCTATACGGAGCGAAGCGAATCGGCGAGATTGGTAACGAAGTCCGCCAGGCGCTCTGGCTCTCAGTGGGGCTCTCGGTGATCGGCGTCATCGTGCTGGGCTTCCCCGCTCCGCTGCTGGCACTCGCCGACGCGCCGCCCGAACTCGCGGCGCGGACCACGGCCTATCTGCAGATCCTCGCGGTGGGCATACCGGCCGGGCTGGTCTTTCGCGTGTTCAACTCCCTGTCGACGGCGATCTCGCGGCCCCGCATGGTCATGGCCCTGCAGATCTTCGATCTCGTGCTCAAGGTGCCGCTGAATGCCTGGTTCATCTTCGGCGGCTTCGGACTGGCGGCGCACGGCGGCCCCGGCAGCGCGCTCGCGACCACGCTGATCAACTTCGGCTCGGCCGCGATCGGGCTGGTCTTCATGGCACGCCATCCGGCGTATCGGCAGCTCGGCGTGTTCTCGACGTTCTGCTGGCCGCAGTGGAAACATCAGGTCGCACTGCTCAAGCTCGGTTTGCCAATGGGGCTCTCGTACCTGATCGAGGTCACGAGCTATACCTTCATGGCGATCTTCATCACGCATTTCGGCACGACGATTCTCGCGGGCCACCAGATCACGGCCAACCTCGGCGCAGTGCTCTATATGACGCCGCTATCGATCGGCATCGCGACCTCGACGCTCGTGTCCCAGGCACTCGGCGCCCAGCAGCGCGCCGAAGCCCGCACGCTCGCACTGCACGGCATCATGCTGGCCGGCTGCATGGCGGTCGTCTGGACCACGCTCGTGCTCTGCCTGCGCCATCCGATCATCGCCGCCTACACGCCGAACCCACAGGTCGTCACCGCTGCGCTGCCGCTCGTGACGATCGTCGCGGTCTATCACTTGTTCGACGCGATCCAGTGCTCGACGGCCTTTGTCCTGCGGGCCTACAAGATCACGGTCGTGCCAACCGTGATCTACGCGGTTGCACTTTGGGGCGTGGGCCTGGGCGGCGGTTATATCGCGGGGTTCAATGTGCCGGGCAATCTGCCGGACATGTTCACGGGCGCGCGCGGCTTCTGGCTCGCCAATCTGGCCAGTCTCGTGATCGCGGGCGGTGCCTTGCTGATCTATTGGCTGCGGATCAGCCGCCCGCAAAGCAGCCTTCAAGTGCCGGCGAGTTGAGCATGATAGATTTGCGATCCGGACATTGTTCCGGTTCTGTGAGCGTGATCGGCCACTGAATTCGCCTGTCACAGCCGTTCTATCGCGGTGCTGCGCGATCTCGCGGAATCATCTCCTGCAGAGATTGGCTTCAAATCACGAGCGTACGATCCGTTCGTGTTTGTATCGGTACCCGCCGCCGACTACGGAGCGCCTCAGCCGCCCTTTCACATCATCGATCCCGCGCACGAATGCGGAACTTGACGTACTCCTGAGGGTACCTCGTATCCGCTTCGCCGATCACGAGCCACGCAAACACATATGACAATGACACGTTCACAGTAGTGTGCGCTGCCGTGCGCGCTCGACTATCGCCCAATTTATCCTATTCTTATCGGGCAGCCATTCGATTCTCAGTGTCCGCGAACAACCTGAACACGGAGCCAACAAATGATTAAGAAGCTGCTTATGGTGGTCCTGGGATGGTTGTTGATCGCGGCAAGCGTATCCGCGCTCGAACTCAATTCGGCTTCGCAGGCCGAACTCGATGCGCTCAAGGGCATCGGTC
Source organism: Pararobbsia alpina (assembly GCF_902859895.1). GTDB lineage: Bacteria > Pseudomonadota > Gammaproteobacteria > Burkholderiales > Burkholderiaceae > Pararobbsia > Pararobbsia alpina. The sequence goes on along the minus strand of NZ_CADIKM010000030.1, from coordinate 4,345 downwards.
CGGTCAAGTCCAAGGCGATCATCGACGAACGTACGAAGAACGGTCCGTTCAAGAATGCCGACGATTTCGCGAAGCGCGTGAAAGGGGTCGGTGACAAGACGGTCGTCAATCTCGAAGCGCAAGGGCTCACGATCAATGGTTCGGCCGCCCCGCCAACGGGCAGCACCGCAAAGGCAGCGGCCCCCGCCAAAGCCCCCGGTACCAACGTGAAGAGCACCCCCGCGACCACGACGGCTAGCGCGGCGGATACGGGCGATATGGCGTCATCGGCGCAAGGCAAGAAGTCGACAAAAGCCTCCAAGAAAGAGAAGGCAGCAGCAAGCGCGGCCAGCGCGGCAGCGGCCGCCTCATCCTTATCCAAGACAAAATAGACATCGCGGATCGGGTTCCGATCCGCCTCACTCTCGTTGTGGAGGCATCATGGGCTTACTCGATTCCGTTACATCGATGTTGGGTTCCTCGGGCGCAGGCAAAGAAGGCGGCGGTACGCAGACATCCGTACTCGCCGCGGCGCTCGAATATGTGAACGAGCAACCGGGCGGCATCTCCGGCTTGATCCAGCAATTCCAGCAACACGGCCTCGGTGGCGTCATCTCTTCGTGGGTCGGCACGGGTGCCAATCAGCCGATCTCGCCCGATCAGGTTCAGAGTGCACTGGGTGACGGTGCGATGGGTTCGATCGCACAGAAAGCGGGTGTTTCGCCCGATCAGATCTCGACCGTGCTGAGCCAGGTCCTGCCTCATCTAGTCGACAAGGCAACACCGAACGGCGAAGTGCCGCAGGACGGCACGCTCAACGCCGGCAGCATCATGGGTGCACTCGGCGGCCTGTTCGGACCGCGCACCTGAGTTTGTGAAGTCCCGGCGAGTTGGTCACTCGTCACTAGCGTCAATTCGCCGGGCTTGCGCATCCTCATCGCAGTGAGGCGAGCAGTCCGAACCAGCGGCTCATGCTCGGGCGAAACCAGGCATAGCGGCTGGTCAGCGAAACATCCGCGCTCATGTCGCCGTCGACGCTCAGCCAGATACGCTCGCCGCGCTTCAGGCGAAGCGAATCGCCCGGCTGCAGCCAGTAGTCGTATTCCGACGAGGCGCGCGTGAGCCAGATGCGCGCACCGTTCACCTGCAATTCCGAAGCGACGCGCACGCGCCACTCGACCGTCTCCATCGGCGCCACTGAAAAGTGAATCGTGATCCTCGGACTTCGAGCAGACTCACTTGTCTGGTCGCTCGATAATCCGGAACAGGCAGACTGCTGGCTGGCTTGATCCATCATCTTCTCCGTCGTTGAACCGGTGGACGGAGGTGCCAATAAAAAAGCCCCGCCGATTCCGGTGGGGCTTTGTACTTGCGTCACTGACACAGATGTCTAACGCACGCACCTCCCCAATGACGCCGTATGGACGTTCATTGGGTTTTTAATCGCGATGGCGATGAAGGCGAGTGCTTGCATGGGATCGAGTGTGTCGAAGGGCTTACGGCTTGTCAAGAAAAAAGCCGCTCAGTGCACTGAGCGGCTTTCCTTGACTGGCGGAGTGGACGGGACTCGAACCCGCGACCCCCGGCGTGACAGGCCGGTATTCTAACCAACTGAACTACCACTCCAAACTACGCTCACTTCATTTCGCGTCACACCAAAGCGTTCGCGAAACTGGCACACATCGCTACTACTACGATGACGCCCGAAATCTGGCGTCCCCTAGGGGATTCGAACCCCTGTACTCACCGTGAAAGGGTGATGTCCTAGGCCTCTAGACGAAGGGGACCTGACTACACTGAATAAAAAAGCCGCCCAGTGCGCTGAGCGGCTTTTCTTGATTGGCGGAGTGGACGGGACTCGAACCCGCGACCCCCGGCGTGACAGGCCGGTATTCTAACCAACTGAACTACCACTCCAAACTACGCTCACTTCATTTCGCGTCACACCAAAGCGTTCGCGAAACTGGCACACATCGCCACTACTACGATGACGCCCGGAATCTGGCGTCCCCTAGGGGATTCGAACCCCTGTACTCACCGTGAAAGGGTGATGTCCTAGGCCTCTAGACGAAGGGGACATAATCTTGATCAAATCAAGTTTTACCGCGTTTTCACTACTTTTTTCTGCTGTCTTGCTGCGTCTTTCACCGCAGCAACAGAAGCGAGGAGTATATCTGACTCGTATCTGCCTGGGAAGCTTTTTTTCTTCAGCGCCTTATTCGTGGCGGCTTTGCGAGCGATCGAACACTTCGCTTGCGCCCCACTACCGCCGGCCCTGAAAAGCGACGCGTCTTGAGCTCGAACCTTCTGCCGGTGCGCCCTCAAAACCCTGGAAACCCGCGCCAGGCAACGCTCTCAGCGCTTACAAAAAAACGCTGGCTGCGCGGCGGGGTACACTATCCATGATATGGCCGGCTTCTGCAAGAAATTTTTGCCACGAAGCACCAAGACATTCACATCGCGAACCGCCCCGCTTGCTGCCCCCGACCGGCCTTCAACCGCCAATCGGAGAGTCGGCGATTATACATGTCCAATTCGTCCTGGACTTTGCGCACTGCCCTCTGAAATCGTGCGAACCACCGCTATATCCACAGCCGGTTTTTCGTCGCGGACGATCAATCCGTCCAGCTCGGCGAGTACTATCCCTTGGAAATCGCATGCCGCGCGATAGCGACGTCGTCCGCGTGCCGTTTCACGTTCTTCAACACCCACGTCGCACCGCAAGCTATGACACTCGATACGCTCGATACCCCCGCAGCCCTGATCGACCTCCCTCGCATGGAGCGCAACATCGCGCTCATGCAGGAACGCATGAATGCACTGGGCGTCAGGTTCAGGCCGCACGTCAAGACATCCAAGTCCATCGACGTGGTGAGGGCACAGATTGCCGCCGGCGCACAAGGCGTCACGGTTTCCACGCTGAAAGAGGCCGAAGCGTTCTTCGATGCCGGCGTGAGGGATATCCTCTATGCCGTTGGCATCGCCCCCTCGAAACTGCCGAGAGCCCTGGCGCTCCGCAAGAAGGGATGCGATCTGAAACTGCTGGTCGACAACACGACGACGGCGGCAGCTCTGGCGCGGTTCGGCCAGGAGCACGGCGAGACGTTCGAGGTGTACATCGAAGTGGATACCGACGGTCACCGGTCAGGCCTAGCGCCTGAACAGGACGCGCTGCTCGAAGTCGGCCGCGTTCTGCACGAGAACGGCGTGCGGGTCGGCGGGGTCATGACACATGCAGGTGCCAGCTATGAACTCCATACGCCGGACAGCCTCGCCGCATGCGCCGAGCAGGAGCGGGCCGGCTGTGTTCGCGCGGCTGAACGGCTGCGTGGGGCAGGCATTCCCTGCGACGTGGTAAGCGTCGGCTCGACGCCGACCGCACTGTCCGCACGCAAGCTCGACGGCGTCACGGAAGTACGCGCGGGTGTCTATGTGTTCTTCGATCTCGTGATGTACAACGTAGGTGTATGCACGCTGGACGATATCGCGCTCAGCGTGCTGACGACAGTCATCGGACATCAGCCTGAAAAAGGCTGGGCCATTGTCGACGCGGGCTGGATGGCCATGAGCCGGGACCGCGGTACATCCGCGCAGACGATGGATTTTGGATACGGCCTACCCTGCCTGCTGGACGGAACACCGCTGCCGGGCTATCGGATGACAGGCGCGAATCAGGAGCACGGCATCCTCTGCGCCGTGAAGCTCGATCCATCAGAGAACACTGCTTCGAGCGATATCGAAACTCGCCTGCCGATCGGAACGCGACTCAGGATCCTGCCCAATCACGCCTGCGCTACCAGCGCTCAATTCCCCGAGTATCACGTCGTGCTGGCTTCGGGCGATGTTGCGGTGTGGGATCGTTTCTACGGGTGGTAATGGCCGCGAAGCAGATCTCTCGCTGACAAACCGGCCTGACGTAGAAGCAACTGTACTCCACCGCGGTATCATTGCCGCAGCCGCGCTATCCTGCTGTGCTTTCTGATAGTGAATCCCTATTGTGGCAGTGAAAAAGCACAAACACGCGACATCCAATTCGTTGATATCTTCAATGCACTGACGGCGCATCTGAAAGTCGATGCACGGCAAAGACACTCCCCACCCATTGAGGATAGGCATGACGAAATTGACAACCGCGTTCGGCGCACCGATCGTCGACAATCAGAACGTTCAAACTGCGGGTCCGCGCGGTCCGATGCTGTTGCAGGACGTCTGGTTCCTGGAAAAGCTCGCCCACTTCGATCGCGAAGTGATTCCCGAGCGCCGCATGCACGCCAAGGGCTCGGGCGCGTTCGGCACATTCACCGTCACGCACGACATCACGAAGTACACACGCGCCAAGATTTTTTCGCAGATCGGCAAGCAAACG
>NZ_CADIKM010000029.1 GCF_902859895.1 Pararobbsia alpina | reverse complement strand
CCCGGCGCGGAAACCATCTGGAAGGGACTCACGAAAGTTCATGTCGCCGCAGAAACAATGCGTTTGTTGCGCGAGGACGGTGGTAACGACGCTTGTGTATAACGAGGTGGGGTGTAGGGGGTCGAGCGTTCGCAGTGAGAATTCCCAGCTTGTCCTTGAAATCAAGGTAGTCCACGTAGCCGAGATTGCCCGCGCCGAAGGTGTCGCGGCTGACGCGTTGCCACTGTGCCATTGCCGTGAGCGGCAACGACCACATATAAGCCTCCACGCCACGCTCGAAGTCGAGGTTGTCGTAGAGCTTCCTGACCGTCGGCAGGGTTGGAAAGCCGTTTTCCACCTGAAGCTTTCCGAATGGCGAATCGATTGTCTGGCGCGTGACCTGGCAAATGGCAGCGGAGCTGGTTCCGGCAACCAGCACTGCCACGACTGCGCTTTTGTAGATGCTTGACGACATACCTGTCTCTTATCGGAAAACTATCTGGAGTCGCTTCAGATGCGACGCGGGTTCGGTGATTCAGTAACGTGGTTCGTTATGTCGGGAGCAGGAAATTGTCCTCATCGCTTTGAGCGGAATAGGCAATCGGACACTAATTAATACGATAGGTACAACGAAGACAAACACAGCCCTAAGCTCTTCGGAAGTAACGACGGGTGTATGCCATGTTCGTCCTCTCAAAGGTGCACAATGGCAATGCTACAAGAGGCAACGTCAAACAAAAACTTGTGCGATAGCGTTCGCGATTATTCCCGCATATTGAGTTGAGTGAGCCCGAAGCCGTTCCATATCCGGCCCATTTCCGGGGCGCGATATTGCACCAGCGAGACCAGGTCAGGGCCAAAAGGTCCTCCGGATTTAACCTGTACTCCTCCCGCTACGGCGGCATTGCGCTGTCACGCAACGTCGCGGTGGTAGCGTTCGGCGGCTTTGTTCCGCTCACAGCGGGTTCGCGCGTTGCGACGCCTGGCGGCAACTGAGTACGGTCCACTGATCAATGGCACTATTGTCGCCACCCTGCTAGATTTCTATTCAGCGGAATCATTGATTGGGAGAGATCGATGGCCGACAAACCGACTTCCAATGCGTCCACAATTCGTTCGCTGGTCCTGATTGCAGCCGTCGTGGTCGCACTGGTCGCGGCCTTCGCCTTTACGGCCGGATGGCTCTCGCCGGATCGCCTGACGCCGGCAAAGATCGTCAACGGTCTGGCGCCGCCAGGCGGCGCGGCTCTCGGCTTCCGGCGCAATCACGCGAAGGGCATCTGCTTTACCGGCAACTTCGAATCGAATGGCGCGGCTGTGGCCCTGTCCAAGGCGCCGATGTTCGCGCCTGGCTCGTATCCGGTCACGGGGCGTTTCAACCTCGCTACGGCGGACCCCAACGCGCCGGATGCCACGGTTCGTGTACGGGGCCTCAGTCTGCGCATCGTTGCGGCAGATGGAAGCGAGTGGCGCTCGGCGATGATCGACCCACCCTTCTTCGCGGTAGCCACGCCGCAGGCGTTCTACGGACTGCTTCAGGCCTCGGCCAATAAGAACGACCCGGACGCAATGAAGAATTTTGCCGCCGCGCACCCGGAGTTCGGCGCTTTTGTCGCGTGGGCCGGCAGCGCGCCGTGGACGGGTTCATACACGCAGGAGCGGTACAACAGCCTCAATAGCTTCATCTTCACCAATGCCGCGGGACAGGACCAGGCCGTGCGCTGGTCCTTTGTGCCAGCCGCGCAGCCCGAGGCCGTGCCCCACGACCAGCTGAAGGAGCGTGGCGCCGACTTCCTCGCCGCGGATATTATGCAGCGGGTGCAGAGTGCCCCGCAACGATGGACGATGGTCGTCACGGTTGCCAATCCCGGTGACCCGACCGCCGACCCCAGCAAAGCCTGGCCGGAAGATCGACGCAAGGTGGAGGCGGGTACGCTGGTGGTTAACACCATCGAACCCGAGGCTGACGGGCCGTGTCGCGATCTCAACTTCGATCCCACCGTCCTGCCACCCGGCATACACGTCTCGGACGATCCGTTTCCCGCCGCGCGCTCAGCCGCCTATTCCGTATCGTTCAACCGGCGGACCGCTGAGGACAAGGACTATCCGCGCCATCCGGCGGGAGGAACCACGCCATGACCCCGATCCACGATCGCTTTACACCGCTGCAGCGCGCTCTTCACTGGGTCATGGCGGTTTGCATTCTGGCGATGCTGTTCATCGGTGTCGGGATGGTGTCCACGATTCACCAGGATTATCTTTCGCTGGTGTCCATTCACAAGCCCCTGGGTATCGTGATTCTCGTGTTGGCGCTGATTCGCCTGGTGGTGAGGTTGGTGCGCGGCGCGCCGCCGCTGCCTGCGTCGATGCCGGAACCGATGAAACTCGCCGCCTACCTGTCGCATCTCGCGTCCTACATCCTGATGATTGCGCTTCCGCTGATCGGGTGGGGCATGCTGTCTGCCGCGGACTATCCCGTCGTCGTGTTCGGGATACATTTGCCGCGCATCCTGCCGCATAGCAACAGTTTGCACACGCTGCTCTGGGACGCACACAGGACGCTCGCGATCTTCTTCTTTGCGCTGATCGTGCTTCATCTGGCGGCGGCGCTTTTCCACGCGCTGGTCAGACGTGACGGTGTCTTCCGGGCGATGGCGCCTTGGCGGTGAGGCGGTGGACGCGCATCTGTGGCGACTCATGACGGCGGGGCGTGGCAAGGCATACATACCGGGGCCATTGCGTTGGCGACCACTTGGAAGGCCATGGACCGAGAACTGCGTCAAAGCGGATTCAATACAAGGTACTTTGGACGCGATTAGGGAGTTCGCGATCATACGTTTCACCATCAATTCGCGATGCGCTCGCGTCGGCCAGGATTTTGCCTAAGGACGGTAGCGTTGAGCGATCGACATACTTGGCTGGATTCCACAGATCGGCACGCACAACCGCACGTGCGCATTGGAAAAACACCGTGTCAACCGTCACTTCCAAGACTGTTCTGGGCTCCTTGCCATCGACCGCATAGCGCTGCAGCAACACCGGGTCGATGCTGATCCTGGCGCGCCCATTGACGCGGAGCGTCTCACCCATACCGGGAATGAGGAACAACATGGCAAGCTGCGGATTCGCCATCAGGTTACGCAGGCTGTCGATGCGATTGTTGCCACGTCTATCCGGAAGGATCAAGGTTTTTTCGTCGACTACGTGAACGAACCCCCTCGGGTCACCGCGCGGCGAGCAATCCAGTCCAGTCGGGCCCACTGTCGCAAGCGCAAGAAACGGCGATGCTTCGATCAATGCCCGGTAGTTGGCATCGATGTGATCCAACTCCTTGACGATCGATGCTTCGCTTGCCTCTCCGTAGATGGCTTCCAGTGTCTCAGCGCTGGTGACGTGGTACTGATGCACGGTCTCTTCTTCCTTAAAAAAATGCCATTGCGAAGGCGAAAATCGCTTGCCCCACGCTAAACAAACGTTGCGTGGATGATATCAAGAGCGTGCGCAGGCAACCTCAAAACGCTAGCGGCTAACCTTTCAGGTTTATTGCAAAACTGTCTACCTAAAATGCAGAAACGGTTTGGCAAACGGTTTGTGTGCCCTGCAATCGGATGGCACCCACCAGCGCCAAGGGCGTGCTGGTAACCCCCGGGGGACCGCGATGACAGTGGAAAAGAAAGGCCAATCTCTGCGCCGAAAGTTTCTGCGGCGCGCGACTGCGACGACCGCGGCAGGCACGGCCGGTGTTTCCAGGAATCGGGCTGTGGCTGCCGACCACGCTCTACCAGTGAAGGGTTGATGTACACGCAATCCCGATGCAAATCGGCATGCTCCCCCGTCACGACAGCCAGCATGCAGCAAGGCTTCAGCTAGTCTTCAATCGACTTGTTTCCTCGGACCCGGATGTGGCATTCCCTGCGCTGTATGCGTGCGCGCCTGCGCCTGCCAGCCGTCCGCCGTCCACGATAAGGTATTCCTCACGAATCGGACGCTTGCTGAACCAGCATTCGAGAATCTCGCGCGCCCCAGCCGCGTAGCGGGCCTGGGCCGACAGCGTCGTACCGGAGGTATGCGGGGTCATCCCGTGATGCGGCATGGTTCGCCATGGATGATCACGCGGTGCCGGCTGAGGGAACCAGACGTCGCCCGCGTAGCCTGCCAACTGGCCGCTTTCGAGTGCACGGGCGATTGCATCGCGATCGCAGATCTTGCCGCGTGCCGTATTGACGATGTACGCACCGCGTTTCATCTTCGCGATCATGCGTTCATCGAACAAATGCTCGGTTTCCGGGTGCAGCGGGCAGTTGATGGTCACGACGTCGCACACCTTCACCATCGATTCGACATCGGGATGCCAGGTTACGCCGAGCTCCTTTTCGACGTGCTCCGGCAGACGATGGCGGTCGGTGTAGTGCAAGTTGACCTCGAAGGGCTTGAGCCTGCGCAGCACACCCGAGCCGATTCGGCCGGCCGCAACGGTACCGACGTGCATACCTTCAAGGTCGTATGCGCGTGCGGCGCAATCGGCGATATTCCACCCACCCTTGAGTACCCATTCATGGGACGGCAAATAATTGCGTACTAGCGACAGAATCATCATCACCACATGCTCGGCAACGCTGATACTGTTGCTAAAGGTCACCTCGGCCACGGTAATGCCCCGTTCGATAGCCGCTTGCAGATCGACGTGATCCGAGCCGATGCCGGCGGTAAGCGCAAGCTTCAATTGGGGGGCTTTGGCAATGCGCGCCGCGGTGAGGTAAGCCGGCCAGAACGGCTGTGAGATAACGACCTCGGCATCGATAAGCTCGCGCTCGAATTCCGAGTCGGGCCCGTCCTTATCCGATGTAACGACAAGCACATGGCCTTGCGCTTCCAGAAAGGCCCGCAAGCCAAGCTCGCCGGACACGCTGCCTAGTAGCTCGCCTGGCTTGAAATCGATGGCACTCGGGGTCGGTGCTGTCTGCCCGTCATGGTATTTCGTGATCCTGGGGATTTCGTCGCGTGCGTATTGTTCGGGCACCCCGTCAATAGGGTCGTCATACAACACACATAGAACTTTGGCCATGATGGGCTCGCTCCCTTTGATGGAAACACGCAGTTCTGCTGGCTCTTGGATGTTCCCCGCTGTAAGGAATAGGTCTAGGATGAAAGCGTCACGCTCAGCTTTTCCAACTGAGCCTGAGCTTCGATTCTTCCAAATACTGTATACGCTCCGGGGACAATAGTCTCCGGTTTATCCCGTTTGCTTCCTTCCAGAAGAGGTGCGCCATGTCGATGTCTGCCACTCTCCAGGACTGCCTGCGCAGCAAGGGCTCCCAGTACGAAATCGTGCATCATCCGCACAGCCATTCCAGTATTGAAACCGCGGCGGCAGCGCATATTCCCGGCGACCGTCTCGCCAAGACCGTGCTTTTTGAAGACGAGCACGGCTATGTGGCGGCTGTGCTTCCATCGACCTACGCCGTGCGCTTGTCCGAGCTTTGGGAAAAGACCGGACGCCGCCTGTTGCTTGCCAAGGAGATCGATCTGCGCGATCTGTTCAAGGATTGTGAGGTGGGAGCGCTTCCGCCGGTCTGTACGGCCTATGGCATGCAAACCTATCTTGACGAGAACCTCGCCCGGCAGCCGGACGTCTATTTCGAGGCCGGTGACCATGAAGTACTGATTCACATGGGCATGGATCAATTCCTGAATCTGATGGACCGAGCTGAGCGGGCACGCTTCGCGCGGCGCATGCAGGGGACGCCAACGTGAACGGCGTCCGCCCGACTGATGCGGCAAGGCTGCGCAGCGCGGCATAGCGCCGTAGATCGCACGGCAGACCGCCTCTGCGTTACGTGCGTTGTCGGGGCGGCACCCCGCGCCAGGTCAGCAGCACCATCAGGGCGAACACCACGTAGGAGAGCGTAAACGCCCAGGCCGGCAATTCGTAGTAGAGCAGGCGACTCACCCAGCGCTGGATGAAGCCTTGTGTCCCGGCCGAGCCATTGCGCAGCCAGTCTTCGAGCACAGTGACGGGGCAGGCAATATCCATCAGTGACAATGTCGACACCAGGCCGATCGCGATCAGATGAGCGATCCGGAACAGCCGATGGTGGACCCATTCCCAACCAAGGCCCGAGCCAACCCAGATCGCCGCGAGTCCGCCCACGATAAAAAGCGCGATCAGCGCGTGCATCACGAGCACCGCATCGGCGAGCCAGATCATCAGTGTCTCCGAGAATCCTCCGCCTTCAGGTCCTTCAGGTCGGGGAGGGTGTCAAGATGTCCTCCACCGTCCGCGGCGATCCTTAAACGGGTTTCTCTGAAATGCCCGGATGCGCGCCGCACGTTCGGCACGGTGTAAATATAGTCCGACTGTAATCCAGATTGCTCAAGAAGGTTGCCGTCGACTACAGGTGTTTCGAAGTTCCTCTATGATCTGACGCTGACCGATCAACACCTCGCGTTGACTCTCCTCTGACGCGCCCGTCCTTACCGAATGAAATATTTCTCGAAGATCTTTGCCGTCCTCTTTCTGGCGGTGCTTGCAATAGGTGTCCGTGCTCAAACCGGTAATCCGTCCCCCGATAGCCAGCTACACAGTGACTTGTCCTTGAAGTATCTCGTTCACTTGCCGAGCAAGCCGACAAGTCCCCCGCCCGTCATCATTCTGCTTCATGGCATGGGAAGCAATGAACAAGACCTATATTCCCTGCAAGCCGCGTTCCCTCAGAAATACGCGGTTGTCTCGGCTCGCGCGCCTTACACGCTCGCTGAAGGCAGTTACCAATGGTTTCAGGGCACGTCGGTCAATGGCCGTCTCGACGGCGACCCTCAACAACTCGCGGCCTCGCGCGCCCGTATCGGCCGGTTCATTGACGAGGTCGTAAGGAAATACGGCTTCGACCCGCACCAGGTATACCTGGTCGGATTCAGTCAAGGTGCAATACTGAGCTACCAGGTCGCGCTAACCGAGCCCGCCAAGATAAAAGGCATCGGCATCATGAGCGGTGCGATCTTCGACTCATTTGTCCCGCTGATCAAGCCGTCGCCGCAACTCTCGCACCTTCGTATTTTCATCTCTCATGGTCAAGCAGATCACCGGATCCCGATCAGCTACGCTCAAGAGGCAGACAAGCGCCTGGAACAGCTGCGACTCACGCTCGAGTTCCATGTCTACCCGGGCATGCAGCACGAGATCAATCAAGCGGCCTTGCAGGATCTGGTCAACTGGTTGCAGGCTTCTTGAAGCCTGATGTCGCAAAGATTGGACGATGACGCGGGGAGGGTGACCACCTTGGCTGTCGAGCGAGTCGGGTCGAACCCTCACGCGGTCATCGTACCAACCCGCTCAATCGTCCAGTAGCGCCTCGAGCACCGTCACCTCGAGCGGGTGCGCGAGCAGCGGTGTCAGTTCGCGAACCAGTTGATTGAAGTGCTCGGTGCCCGCGTGCTCGGTGAGTGCCGCTCGACTCGCCCAGCGCTCATAGAAGACGAAGCGATCGGCGCGATCGAGGTCGCGGTGCGGTGTATAAAGCAGGCACCCCGTCTCGGCGCGACTCGGCGCGACACAACGCAATAGCACCTGCTCGATCGCGTCGGCGGTGCCGGGCTTGCCTTGAACGACTGCGACTACACGGATTTCGGATGACATGAGTTGCTCTCCTTAGCAAAGCGCATGAGTGTAGCGCCATACCGGCAACCCTGCCTGACGTGTAGGCACGTAAGGAAAGTCATGCCGGCATCGCTCGAGCCGCGCAGTAGCCGTGCACTTTTCGTCTCAATAAAGCTAAGTCGTCCGATGGCGATCGAACGCGTTCGCAGCGAGCTCCGTACTCTTGAGGGGGAGCCGATTCAGGAACCGCGTATCCGCGTGCCTGGCTAGATGATGCGCTGCATGTAGACCGGCAGGTCCGGCTCGGGCAGCACGGCCAGCACCTTGAGCCTCTGCAAGGTGCGCTTGTGCGCCGCGTGCAAATGCACCAGCAGCGCGTCGGCCGCCGCATCGATATTTCCATCCAGTAGTGACCGCAACACCGCCCGATGCTCGACGAGCGTCGCAGGCTCGGGATGCAGATTGAACGCGTGGAAAAACGCGTGATTGACGGTGAGCGGCATCAGCGCATGGTCGATCGTGCCGAGCAGCTTCTTGTTGGGCGCGTGCTGCAGAAGGTCCACATGCAAGGTGGTTTCGAGACGCTGAATGCCATCCGCATCGATGGAATCGGGGGCGCGAATGGCCCCTTCAATCTCGGCGAATGCATTCTCGATCATCTCGCGCGAGAGCTTCGGGTAGCTCGCGCGCAGTGCCGCCGGCTCGAGCAAAACCCGAAGCTCATAGTCCTGCGCCACCGCCCGAGCGGTCAACGGCCCGGCGAGCCAGTGCGAATACGCAGACTTCTCCACGAGACCGAAATCGCGCAGCCGGCTCAACGCTTCGCGCACGGCACTGCGACTCACACCGAAGCTTTCGGCGGCCAGACTTTCATCGATACGATAGTGACCGAACGCAATCGCGATCGATACGGCCGCTTCGAGTGCGTGATAAATCCGCTCGCTATTCGACGGTAGTTCCAGCGGCGCCTGGGCCTGTTCGAAGCCGAGCTCAGCTTCCGAAAGCGGTGCGCGAACCGGCTCGGGCACGCTGCCATCCGGGCTCGCGACGAGGTAGCCACGCCCTTCAAAGGTATGCAGCAGACCATCGGCGTGCAACATCTCGAACGCCTTGCGCACCGGCACGCGACTCGTGCCGAAAATACGCGCGACCGGCCCTTCCAGCAGCACCAGGCCGGGCACGATACGGCCTAGCACGATCGCGCTTTTCAACTGGTCGTGGATCAGGCGATAGCGCAGCCGCGTATCGGTGTCGATCACGGTGTCGATCACGGGTTCGGCTGGTTTGTCGGTGCGGGTCGGCTGCTTGAGCGCGGCGCGTGCGCTTCTTGTCATCGTCGGATCAGGGTTGCTGCGTCAGGCACGCATGAAATCGTTCCAGCGGCGCACCAGGTAGTTGTGCTCGTCCATCACGGAATCCCACACGGCGATACGGCCCATGCGCGCGACGTAGTTGCCACCGTCGCGCTGCTGGCCCGCGGCGACCAGATGCTTGCTGGTCGGCCCGGGTAGTTCGGCCGCGGCGGGCTTGCCATCGTACCAGTAAGCCCACTCGGCATCGTTCAGATGATCGCGCGAACGTTCGGGGTTGGAGATATAGAAACCCTGCCGCGCCATGGTCGCGCCGGCCCAGCCGTCGAGCCACCAGTTCAGGTATTCGTAAGCGGCGTCGAGCACGCGGCCGCGCACGACGCGCGAGAGCGCCATGCCGCCGAACCATGCACGATAGCCTTCACGCGGACTCGCCAGCCGGAAGCGCAGGCCGGCACGCTCCAGCTCCACCGTCGCTGGCGACCAGATGCTCTGGATCGCGACCTTGTTCGCGATCATCAACTGCGCGGCTTCGGCGAAGCTCGACCAGAAACCGGCGAAATGACCGCGTCGCTTGAAGTCGATCAGCGTCGCGATCAAACCGTCGATCTCTTCGATCGTCAGGTTGCCGATGTCAGCGAACTTCATCAAGCCGGCGGCCTCTACGGCAAGGGCTGCGTCAATCGCGCCAATCGCCGCATCCGCCTGCAACGCGACCCGGCCGCTAAGCTCGGGCGCGAGCAGCCATGCCCAGCTCTCCGGCGTGGCTTCCAGCGCGGGCGGCAACGCGTCTTGAAGATAGACGAAGCTGTCGGCGTTGTGCGTGAGCGGCAACATGCTGATGCGCCCGGTCGGCGTGCGTGCAAGCGAGTTGTCGGGCTGCACGTACAGACGATCGACCGGCACGCAGCCTGCATTCGTGCACGCGTTGTCGCCGAGCTGGCCGGTGCGCGGCAGCGAGTTGATTTCATCCCAGCGACGAATCCGCGCGGTCTCGATGGGCTGCAACGCGCGCGCGGGCCACAGGTAGTCGATACTGTGAAACCACTGATCGTAGACTTCGTAGCTTTCCGGATGCATGACGCCCGTGCGCTGCACCCCGGAACCATCATCGACGATAAAGCGCAGCCTGATACCGAGATCCTGCTCCGCCTGCTTGCGAATATGTTCCTGCAGCGTGACCGTGGTGCCGAGTACGCGCAGCTCGACCTTCGCCGGATGCACGGCGGCCGAGGTGGGTTTGGGCGACGTTGACTTCGGTTTCAATGAACGGCTTCTTCAAGATGATGTTGGAACCGCGCATACGACGCTTCTATTGCATCGCGCCCGAGGCCTTCAGTGATGAACACCAGCCGCGAGCAACCTTCTGAACCGGAACCGGCCTGAGGCCATGCATCCAGATGCAGCACCGGATGCACGAGATGTTGTACGGCATGCAGCACGGCGGGGCGATCCGAACCCGCAATCGACAGCAGCCCTTTGACACGCAAAATCTTATCACCGTGACGATTGAGCAGCATCGTGAACCAGATCGTGAAGACCTGCCAGTCGATCGGCGCATCGATCTGCAAGCAGAACGACTGGATGGACCCGGCACCCGTCGATGTCCGTTCGCCGCGATGCGCGAGCGGACCGTTTGTCTTAGGGGCCGTGCTCGCCAGACGCTGAGCGCGCCCGAGACGCCCGATCAGATCGATCGAGCTCGCCGATGCAAACAGCATGTCGAGCAAGGCACGACCGCTGTGCCGGTCGATGCCCGTCGCATTCGATATATCGCCGCGAATCAGGATCTCGGCGGCGGGATTGAGCGCCGCGAGCGAAGCGGCCAACTCCATCAAGTGCGTTTCATCGACGAGATCGGGCTTGCTGATGAGCAACCGGTCGGCGGCTGTCACCTGCGCGAGCCATTCGGGAAACCGTGCGTGTTGCTCGGCGGCATTCACTGCGTCGACCACGGTGATGGTGGCATTCAGCGCGTAGTGACTGCGGATCACGGGGTCGGCGAGCAGGGTGGCGACGATAGGCGCGGGCGTCGCGAGTCCGGTTGTTTCCAGCACGACGCGCGTGAACGGCGGGACTTCGCCACGGGCGCGCTGCGAAAAAAGCGTCGCGAGCGCGTCCTTCAGTTCGCCCCGGATCGAGCAGCACACGCAGCCGTTGTCGAGCAATACGGTACGTGCATCCACCTCGCCAATCAACAAATGATCCAGTCCGACGTCGCCGAATTCGTTGACGAGGACGGCGGTGTCGCGTGCGGCGTCGCCTTGCAGGACATCGGCGAGCAAGGTCGATTTGCCGCTGCCGAGAAAGCCGGTCACGAGCGTCAGCGGCAGGATGTCGTAGCTCAGGCTCATGGTGCTGCCGTGTCGTCGATGAAAAGCGTGAGCGGATCGAGCGGATGCCCGAGCATGCGTTCAGCTACGCGCCACACCTGCGCAAAATCGCTGACGATTTCGCTTGCGCCGGTGGGCGACGACAACACGAACGACTGCCCGTGGAAGTCGTCGAGTTTCAGCCGGAACGGCACAAGCACGCGGTTGGCGAGTGCCGCCTGAATCAGGCGCTGTCGACGCGGGTTCGCGCCCGCCACCGGTGCCGTGGTGTTCGACCAGTGATTGCCGCCGCCGAGCAATCCGCACATGCCGCACATGCTTTGCCTCCCGGGTAGTTCAATAAAACGTCAAGGCATCACGTCGCCGGAATTCGGCCCGAGCGTCTGGCCGACAAACAGGTTGCCGCCCGGATCGGACGCAAGCAGCAAGGCCGTGGGCGCGACTTCGTTCGTGAGGCCGAAGCGCCGCAAGGGCAACTCCGCCGACTTCGCCTGCTTCCACGCGGCGCTGATGCCATCGACGAGCGGCGTCTCGATCGGGCCCGGTGCAATCGCGTTGACGAGCACATTGTCCGGCGCGACTTCCAGCGCGAGCGACTTCGTGAAGCCGATCACGCCAGCCTTCGCCGCCGAGTAGTGGCATAACTCCGCCCCCCCTTTGATGCCGAGCTGCGACGCAACGTTGATCACGCGGCCCCACCGTTGCGCGATCATCGAAGGCAATGCGCGCCGCGTACACAAGAATACGCTGCGCAAGTCGACGCGCATCATGTCGTCCCACATCGCCGTGGTGAGATCCGTGCAACGCGCCTGCGTCAGCATGCCGGCGTTGTTCACGAGGATATCGATACCGCCGAATGCCTCGATACAGCGATCAACAATGCGGTTCGCATCGGCTTCTTCGCCGACATCCGCCTGCACGATTTCGACCGTCGCGCCGGCCGCGCGACACGCATCGGCCTGGAGCGCGAGGCGCGCCGCGTCGCGGTCGGCAAGCAGGAGGCGTGCGCCGGCCGCCGCATAGAGGTTCGCGATCGCCGCGCCAATCCCGCTCGCAGCGCCGGTGACGACGGCACGGCGGCCGTCGAGTGAAAACAACGTGGTCATTCGAAAACTCTCCTTAGCCCGGCCAGCGCACGGTCAGGCCGCCGTCGGCAATGATCGATTGACCGGTGATGTAGGACGCGTCATCGCTCGTGAGGAAGCGGATCAGCGTGGCGATCTCGCTTGGCCGGCCGACGCGTTGCAACGGGATCGCGCGGGCCGCTTCACGCAGGCCTTCGGGGCCGAGCGAGTTGACGGCATCGAGCGATTGCGGGGTTTCGATCAACCCCGGGATCACCGCGTTGCAGCGCACGCCGCGCGGCGCGAGTTCCATCGCAACGGCGCGGCACAGGCCGGGCACGCCCGCCTTCGCCGCCGAATAGTGCGCGTGCTGTTCCCAGCCGTAGACACCGCCGGCGATGGATGAGATCGCCACCATCGCGCCGTGGTCCTCAATGTGGCGAGCCGCCGCGCGGAAGGTCCGCATCACACCGGACAGGTCGACGTCGAGCATCTCCAGCCATTGCTCATCACGCATCTCAGTGAGCGCCGCCTGGCGCAGCAAACCCGCGTTCGCGACCGCGTAGTCGAGCCGGCCGAAGCGGTCCACCGCCACCTGGGCGAATGCTTCGACCTCGTCGGCCGAGGTCACGTTGACAGCGTGCATCACGCATTCGCCACCCGCTTCACGCACCGCGCGTTCGGTCTCGGCGGGATCGTGCGGATCGCCGGGAAAATAACCGCCGACCACCGCCACGCCGATCTGTGCATAGGCTACCGCGAGCGCCTGGCCGATACCGCTGGCCGCGCCGGTCACAATGGCGACGCGTTGCGGCTTTGCCTTCGATGCTCCGGACTGCAGGTTCATTTGACTTCCTCGGGATTGACGTGCTTCGCAAACATGATCAGCAAGCCGGACAGGAAACACGGCACCGCGCCGAACCAGATGGCCGCGTGCATCCAGTCGCCGCCGTGGTTGAGCATCGCGGTCACGCCCACACCGGCGAGAATCGCGCCGACCGGACCCATTGCGTGGACGATCGAACTGCCGGTGCCGCGAATGGAGGTCGGATAGCTTTCACCGATGAAGAACAGCGCGGCCGAATACGGTCCGATCAGGAAGAACAGGCCGAGGCTATACAGCGCTACGACGACAGACGTGCTGCTCGGGCCCATGATCATGCCGGCGAAGGCGAGGCCACCGAGCATCCAGCCGATTGCCAGCGTGTTGCGCCGGCCGATCTTGTCGCCAATCAAGCCGTGGCTCAGATACCCGCAATAACCAATCACGTTCGACAACACGAGAATCAGCAGCGAGTTCTCGAAGGACACGTTATGCACACGCGTCAGCACCGTGGTGCCGAGTACGCTGAACACCTGGATCGCGGACCAGTTCAGCAGAATGCCGCCGCCGAGCACGAGCGTCGCGCGCAGTGACGTGCCGCGAAATGCTTCACGCAGACCTGCACGGCTGTGCTGCTCATAGTCGATCCGATGCTCGCTCGCAAGCGTGCGTGCCGCACTTTCTTTACCCGCTTCGCGCAAAGTCTTGATGTGCTTGTGCAGCATGAATTGCGGGCTTTCCTTCAGACGCCGCGTCATGAAGAAGATCACGATGGCCGGGAACGTCGCGAAGATAAAGCAGCCCTGCCAGCCGATGCGCGGCAGCAGCAGCGCGGTCAGGCCCGACGCGATCAGTGCGCCGATCGGCCAGCCACCCTGCACGAGGCTATAGATGAATCCCTTGTTGCGATTCAGGCGTGGATCGTTGGCGGCGGAATACAGCTCGTTGAGGTAGGTCGCATTGACCGTTTCCTCGGCGTAGCCGAGTCCCGACAACGAGCGGATGAGCACGAGCGGCCACTGGCCGAGCGCGCCACCGACCACGGTCAGCCCCGAACACACTGCCGCGCCTGCCACCGTCCACAGGAGACCCGCCTTGCGTCCGGCGCGATCGAGTACCGGTCCGATCCCGAACGCGATCACCGCGGTTCCGATAGCGACCAGCGTCGCTATCTCAGATTGCATGGGGGCATCCCATCCGTAGTGCTTGCCAATCTCCGGCAACAGCGTACCGAACAGAATGAAGTCATAAACGGCGAACACCCACGCGAAGAACGCCACGATGGTGGCGCGTTTCACATCGACCGGCAGGATCTTTTCCAGCTTGAAGCCGGACGCAGCGAGCGGATTCTCTTTCATTATTGGTCTCTCCTTGGGTGGCGGACAGCGATTATTTCCCGCGCGGGTGGCGGGCGAGGAAGTCGTCGGCGATTTCATTGCAGGTGCAGAACCGCACGCCTTCATGCGAGCGGAAATACTTGATCAGCCGTTCGAGCATCAACAGCACTTGCGGACGGCCTGAGACATCGGGATGGATCGTGATCGGGAACACGGCATATTCGTCGTGCTCGCGATACATCCAGTCGAACTGGTCACGCCACATTTCCTCGATGTCACGCGGGTTGACGAAGCCATGGCTATTCGGCGACTTCTTGATGAACATCATCGGCGGCAGATCGTCGAGATACCAGTTGGCCGGAATCTCCACCAGATCGGTTTCCTTGCCGCGCACGAGCGGCTTCATCCAGGTGCTCGGATGCTTGCTGTAGTCGATCTTGGTCCAGGTGTCGCCCACGCGCACGTAGTACGGGGAAAAGTCGTTGTGCATCAGGCTGTGGTCGTACTTGATGCCCTTCTTGACCAGCAGTTCATTCGATACCGGACTGAATTCCCACCACGGCGCCACATAGCCGGTCGGACGTTTCCCGGACAGTTGCGTCACCAGTTCGATGCTTCGGTCGAGCACCGCTTCTTCCTGCTCGGGCGTCATCGCAATCGGGTTTTCGTGGCTGTAGCCGTGAATGCCGATCTCGTGACCCGCATCGGCCACGGCTTTCATCTGCTCGGGAAAAGTCTCGATCGAATGACCGGGGATAAACCAGGTCGTCTTGATCTTTTCGCGCTCGAAGAGCTTGAGCAGGCGCATGGATCCGATCTCGCCGGCGAACAAGCCACGCGAGATATCGTCCGGTGAATCTTCACCACTGTACGAGCCGAGCCAGCCGGCCACGGCGTCCACGTCAATGCCGAATGCCACCAGGATTTCCTTGGCCATCTTTGTTTCTCCTTCGGTTGAATATGCAGCGAAATGGTTTGCGAATGGCGCGTGCGGGTGTCGTCAAAGCCCCTTTGTTTCGAGCGCCGCGGCGATGCGCAACAGCGCGTCGTCGTCGCCTTGGGGTCGCATGATTTGCACGCTGGTCGACAGGCCGTCGGCATCGATACCGGACGGCATCGCGACCGCAGGGGTATCGAGGAAACTGCCAAGCATGGTCATGGCAAGCGTCTGCAGGTTCACCCGCGCGAACAACTCGGGATCGGCGTCGAGCGGCCCGAGCAGTGGCGCAACATGAGCGACTGTCGGCATGACAAGAGTCGCGCCGGCGGTTTCCCTGGCGAAGGCCGAGATCAGCTCTGCGCGTCGCGCGATGAGCAAGCCGATCCGCTCGGCCGGCACGGAGCGATTCGCTTCAAGGCGAGCACGCACGCGCGGATCGATCCGCGTGGCGTCCGGCGAGTCGAGCAAGGCACGATGCACCGCAAACGCCTCGAGTCCACCGAGCCAGCCTTGGTTGCGAACCAGATCGCTCACGGCGGCGAGTACGGCGAGCGGTTTTCGCTCGACCACCGCGCCCGCTTCTTCGAGACGCGCGACGAAGCGTTCGAAGTTTTCGCCGACAGCCGGCGTGACCGCATAGCGCTCGAACAGATTCGGATCGACGATAAAACGCGTGCCGGCGAACGCGCTGGCATCGGTCGCCGATGGCGGCTGGATGGCGCGTATGGCAGCGTCGAATGCAATGCAGTCCGAGACATTCGCGGCGAGCGGCCCGCAAGTGTCGAGCGTCGCCGACAAGGCGACCATGCCCTCGCGCGAGTAGCGCGCCCCGCTCGCGCGGTAACCGGTCAGGCCGTTGAACGCGGACGGCACGCGGATCGAACCGCCGGTATCGGTGCCGACCGCGATCGGCACGATGCCCGTTGCCACGGCGATCGCCGCGCCCGACGATGAACCACCCGGCGCGCGTCTACCCCCTTCGAGAGCAGGATTCGTGGCCGTGCCGAAATGGGGATTGAGGCCGAGACCCGAATAGGCGAACTCGCTCAACCCTGTCTTGCCGATGCAGACCATCCCCGCGCGCGTGCCAGCGGCAACCAGAAGCGCGTCGTCGCGAGCGGGTGGGTGTGCGGCGAACACCGCGGAGCCGGCAGTGGTGACGGTGCCGGCGACATCGAAGAGATCTTTCCACGCGACCGGCACACCATCGAGCGCACTCAGCGGCCGGCCTTCGCGCCAGCGCCGTGCCGAAGCGGCGGCTTCGCTACGCGCGCGCTCGGGCGTGGTCGTGAGAAAGACCGTGGGTGCGGCGAGCGCTTTAGACAGTGCGGCTTCTGCTATCGCGACGGGATCGGCCGCGCCAGCGGCATAAGCGCGCGAGAGCGCGGCAGCGGTAAGACAAGAGGAGGGCATCGGCTCTGGCTTCGTCTGAGTTATAAATGTATGTCGTCAACAACATTCATTTTTATTATGAGCGGGACAGAAATGCAACGAATAGGGGGATTTACCCTTAGTGGGTGTTTGAGAGGGGGCGAGCAATAGCATCCGCGCGCCAGGTGAAAGGGCGGGTCGGCTGTTTGATGCAATGGTGGAACGTTCTGTCGGACTGTTGAGGTGCCTCGGGCACGTGACCGGCTCACCTCAAAAGCGAAAAGCCGCCTTGCAGCGACTTTTCGCTCCCGAAGCATCGCTCAACAGCGAATGTGCTTTTCCCGGGATGGCCGGATGTCGGATCCGATTCCCTAACTCGCTCGCCCTCGACTGAACAGCCGCAGGATCGCAAGCAGGACGACCGCGCCGATCAAGGCGGTCAGCAACGAACCGATGATGCCGCTTCCCAGGTGTATTCCAAGCACACCGCCAAGCCAGCCGCCAATGAATGCACCGACAATGCCGACGACGATATCCATGAGGATGCCGAATCCACCGCCATGAACGATGCGGCCGGCGAGTGCTCCAGCAACGCCGCCGATGATCAGCCAGAAAATGATGCCATGCGAAACGGGTTCCATTGCGTCGCTCCAAAAAAGAAGTCGGGGTAGCCAAGACTCTGGCATGGGCAAGGACACAACCGGTCCATCGGTCCTGCCGGCATCGCGCGGGGAGACGCCATTCGACGTTGACGCACGCTTGGACGGCAGCACGACGAGCGTGGCTGTGGGCACAGTATGCGTGCGTGGCGGGATCGAGGCGAGCGAATGTTCAGGGTGAGGCGGACAAGGATGCCCGTGAGATGGGCTCATCGCCCGCCCTGTGTCTACAGCATTTCAATATTCCCTATGCTTCAAATTTGAGAACACGAAAAACGAAATATGATGTTCTCGCGGATTTTTGATAATGGTAGTTTTCGCAAAGCTCTGGGGATTGGTGAGGCGAATCTATTAGCTTCGATAATCCTTACATTTTTATTTCGGCGCGGTAAATGGCGCGCACGAACGTCAGGCCGCGAGAGCACAACCGAACAGGCCGCAACATGTGTCGACGGGGCTCGCCTCGAACACGCATCGCTCCAGCGCACCGCTGGCCGCGGCTCTCCAGTAACTGTAGTGGTTCTCGCTCACGAGCCGGGTCTCGACTTTGTTGCAATCCGCACTGATCAAACATGCACGAAATACCTATACCAACTCGCTGCGCCTATTACCTCGAAATCAAATTGTGGCAATTTGTTTTTTAAAGCCAGTTGCGTAGAAACATCACTGCACTTCAGTGTGGCGATCGATGATTTTTTGTGTGTTGTTTTTTTATTAATTAACGAAATCGGAATTACAGGGGAAGTTGACTCATGAAGAAGTATCTCTTGCTCGTGCCGCTGATGGCATCGTCCGCGCTTGCGTTTGCCGACGGCAGCGTGACGCTCTACGGGCAGATCGACAACGGTCTCCAGTTCGAGTCGGGCCTGGCCAAAGGCTCGCTGTTTGGCGCAGCGACGGGGAACTGGGCGCCCTCTCGCTTTGGCATCAAGGGCACGGAAGATCTCGGCGGTGGAACGCAGGCCATCTTCACGCTCGAGTCGGGCTTCAGCACGCTGTCGGGCGCGCTGTCCGGCAACCTGTTCGACCGGCAAGCGACCGTCGGCCTGACGAATCCGGTATGGGGTACGTTCAAAGTCGGCCGCATGGGTGAATACGAAATCCAGCAGGACAGCTTCGACCTCGATCCGCAACTCATGCAGGAGTACAGCATTGTCACGCTGGTACGGGGCCGCAACTGGTCGCTTGCCTCGAACGGCTTCGAATACACGTCGCCGAAATGGGGCGGTCTCACATTGAAGGGCCAATACGATCTGACCAACAGCACGACCTGGAACAGCGGCAACCCGGGCAGCGGTCCGGGCCAGCTCGGTGGCGCGCAAGGCCGTTCGGACGGTATCGAGATCACCTATGAGACGGGCCCGATGGAATTGATGGCGATCTACGACGAAATCCGCGACAGCAATGGCGAGTTCGACAATGTCTACGTGAATTCGCGCTCGCTGATGGCGGGCATGAACTACTCGGTCGGTCCGGTCAAGGTCTATGTCGGCTACCAGCACCTCGCCGCGCCGCAGGCATCGAACCAGGGCTATTTCGGATCCGACACGCCGACGGCCCTGCCGGGCGGCGTCACACTGCCGACGGCACTCGATCATGAGTGGCTCGGCGCGCTCTGGCAGGCAACGACTGCGGCGTCCTTCACGGCCGCGGTCTATCACGCGAACGCGAACAACGGTAACGGCAACGCGACGCTGTTCACGCTCGGCGGCACGTATGCGCTGTCCAAGCGCACCTTTCTCTATTCGGAAGTCGGCGCAGTCCGCAACAGCTCGACGTCCAACGTCGGCCTCGGCGATGGCTATACCGATCCGTACGGTGCGAACGTCAACGACGATCCGGCCAGCGGCGCTTCGAACTTCCGCACCAATCCAAACTATGGCGGTACGCAGACGGGTGTCTTCGCGGGTATCGTGACGCAATTCTAAAAACGAACGTAGTCACTTGAACCGAATGGCCACGCGATGTCTCATCGTGTGGCCGTTCGCGACCTCTCGCGCGTCACGCCTTGCAGGCCTGTGCGACGTCCGCGAGCCATGCTGGCAGCCTCCTCGGCTAGGCGGGCAGCAGTAGCAGCGATTGCGCACGCCTGACCGCGTGGGCGCGCCTGTTCACATCGAGCTTGCCAAAAATATGCTTGATGTGGGATTTGACCGTTTCAGGCGCGATATTCAGCATTCGCGATATTTCCTTATTGGATTTCTCTTCGGCGAGCAGCATGAGGATGTCCCGCTCGCGCGCGCTCAGCACGACGTCTGATGCTGGCGTGTCCGATTTCGCGCCGTCCGCCGAGGTCGCAACCAGGGTGCCGAGAAAAGCCTTTGCGGCTGGCGAAAGCGAACTCGCCACCGCGGCGCCGAACAGCGACTTGAGCAATCCATGCATGGCGGGACCCTGGTCGAGCACGCTTGAACGGAAATCCGCCGGCGCGGCGAGTTCGATACAGGCGGCCAGGGCTGTGTGCGCCGCGGGGATATCCGCTTGCGCGGCCTTTGCGAGAGCCAGCGATCCCCCGCATTGCAATGCGAGCTGGTAGTCGCCACGTTCCACGGCATGCCGAACCTGCTCTTCGAAACATGACGCGGCCTCGGACACACGGCCTTCGGCCAGATCGAGATGCGCGCGTGAAAGCCTGGACAGGGTGCCGATTGCGTCGGTGAGGGGCGCGTCAGGGGGTGTTGCCACCGCCGCAGCGACGGCGTCCGCGGCCAGCGCGATGCGCTGCACGCAGGCCTGGGCTTCCCAGAGCCGATTGCTCTGCAGCAACAGGCGCTCGTGCTCATAGAGCAGGGCGATTTCGAGCCGCGCGAGTCCAAGCACCCGCGCAAGCGATTCACCTTGCTCGAGCAACGCGTAAGCATTCTCAGCCCGACCTTGCCGGAATTCGATGCGTGCGCAGACTCTATACGCGGTACGAATCGCGTCGCCGAAGCCCGACATCCGGATGATCGGCAGCCGGCCCTCCAGCAATTGGGCGGCGAGGTCCAGTTCGCCGCGCTCGTACTCGAGGTTGGCAAGAAGGCAGGCCGGTAGTGTGGTCGGCAGCGACAGGATGCCGGTATGCGTTTCGCCAAGCTGCATCGCCTCGATCAAGTGGCGCCGGGCCGCACCGGTTTGCAGCTGCTCGAGTTCGCCGCCACCCCGCAAGGTCAGCCGGTAGATCGAGCTGAAGATGTTGCCCTCGTGTTCATCGGGCCGATAGGGAAGATTCGGCGTCGCGTAGAAGTCCGGCCAGCGGCGTGCGCGCCAATGGGTGAACATCAGCACGTTGTATACCGAATTGATCATCCAGGCGTCATTGTCCGGCGCCGGCAGGCACTCGGACGCGAGCTGCCAGGCCGCGGTGACACGATCGTCCTGGGCGAGCGCGATGGCACGCGCGACCTTGCATTCCCACGCGATGCGCGTCCCCTCGACCGCGATAGGGGGCTCGTGGCTTCGTGGAGTCTCGGCGTCCGTTACGGAAGAGGGGGTGACAGGCAGCCCTCGCTGCCGCATCTTTTCGTGGTCCCGCACCTGCACCTGTGCTTCGATCGCATCGAGCAGAAGGACGTTCGCGGGGCATGCGTCGCCCAGCACGTGCGCCCATGTGATGGCAAGGCGCAGCGAGCGTGGTGAGTCGATCAGCGCGGAGCGCAACTGGGTCTCCCAATCCAGCAGCGTGAGCAGGTCTCCCCGCTTGACGAGTCCCATCGCACAGTGGTCGATCCAGCGGATTGCTTGCGCCGAATCGCCCGCGCGCAGCGCGTGGCGTACGGCATCCGACCAGTATGACTGCGCCGCATACCAGTGGCTCGCCCGCCGGTGTTGCTCGGTGATGGCGGCATCGTTGCCCGCGCGCAGGCGTGCCATCAGTACATCGCGCAACAGCGGATGGCATGAGAACCAGTCACCCTCCTCGGTCAGGCGCGTCAATAGCAGCCGGCCTTCGAGCGTTTCGAGCATCGCCTGGTTGCCGACCGTCCTCGTCAGGGCCTCGCAAAGCGGCGCGCAAAGGCGCTCAGCCACCGCGACCTGTTCCAGGAAAATCACTTCGGCCGCCGGCAGTTGCTCGAGCATTTCGTGTGCGAGCCCGGTGATGCGTTCGAACAGGGCAGGGTAGGGCTCCGAAAGCACGCTGTGCGCAGCGGGCGGTGCGTGATACGCGAGCGACGTGTGTGAGGGGGGAGGTGCTTGCGGCAAATGGGCCGACTCCGACGCGAGAATGGCCAGGCGCAGCGCGGCAGCCCAGCCGTCGGTGAGGGTCTGGAGAGGCACGGCGTAGTACAACGGTAATTGATGCGCACTCAGCAATCGGCCCGTTTCCTCCGTGGTGAAACGCAACTCCGATGCATCGACCTCGAGCAGCTGACCCTGCGTCTGCAGCCGCGTCAGCGGCAGCGCGAGGCCCGTGCGCGAGATGAATACGAGATGGAAGTTGGAGGGGCTGTGCCGGAGCAAGGAGATCAACAGCGCGTGGGTTTCCGGACTCGCGAGATGATGAAAGTCGTCGATGAACAGATACAGTTCGTCGCCGTACTCGAGCACGCCGTTCAACACGATTCCCAGCAATTCGTGTGCTGTCGTGCCGATCGGGCTCATCCGGTCCGGGATCACGAGCCCCGCGGTCGTGCCGGCGACCGGCGGTAGTGCGTGAGCCAGCGCGTGGAGCACATAGTGCATGAAGCGCAGCGGATCGTCGTCTTCGGGGTCGAGCGATAGCCACGCGACCCGGGCGCCGCGTTCGCGCAAGGCGTCCACCCATGCGAGCGCGAGCGTGGTCTTGCCATAGCCGGCCGGCGCGCGCATCACAGTCAACAGACGCGTTTCCATCTGGTCGACCATCAGCCGCTCGCGACCGATCACGTCGAGCTTGCGCCGGGGCGGGGTCACCTTGGGCTTGAGAAAAGGCAGGGCATCCTGGAGTGGGGTCATGTTCCGGCCTGCGGGGGGGCGGGCTGGCATCGGGCCGCGAACCGGGCCATGGATCGGAGTGCGAAGCGGGTCTTGGGTCGGGCTATGCAGTGAGGGGCTATGAAGCGGTCCATCCATATCAGCCTTGAATTGGGCCGCAACGCGTCGATCGATGCCAACAGGGTTGTCAGTATCCCTCAATGCTCCTACCAAAAAAACTGGCCAAAGTGTCTCTTCGGGTTTCCACTACCCCCGTCCCATGCCCCTCGCGGGGGATAGGCCGCAGCGGGGTGTCTTTCGATAATGGACGACGAACATCAAGACCGCATCCGCGGTGACTCTATCCGCGAGGAATACTGAATGGCGGGCTTACAACAGGTGGCAGTGCCACTGACCGGCTTCGAAGCGCCGTTGAGCGAAATTGAACAGACCATCCAGACCAATGTGCGCAAGTTTGCCCAGACCGTCATGGAGCCCCTGGGAGTCAAGCTGGACAGAATGAAGGCGGCTGCGGCGATTGCGCCGGACTCTCCCTATTGGCAGATCTTCCCGGAATTCGCGAAGCTCGGCCTGCCGCTCGAGGCCTTGTTGCAGATGCCAGACGGCGAACGCGGCAGACTGATACCGATGATCTTCGAGGAACTGGGTGCTGGCGACGGCGGTCTCGCGATTTCGCTGGGCGCCTCCATGCTGCCTTGGCTGATCATCTATGCGACTGGCAAGACCGCGTTGCTGGAACGCTATCCCGAAGGGTCCAGGATCGGCTGCTGGGGCATCACCGAACTGGACCACGGCAGCGACACGCTCGATTTCGGACGGATGTGCGCTCAACCCGGCAGCGACTATGGCCGTCCCAACTGCGTGGTGCGTCCCGATGGCGACGCCTTTGTCGTGGAAGGACAAAAGTCAGCCTGGGTATCGAACGGCACCGTTGCCCAGCTTTGCTTGTTATATGCAGCTTTCGACGACGGCAGCGGCGAGCACAAGCACTGTGTGGTGCTGGTGCCGCTGGATGCAAAGGGTGTCTCCCGCGGCAAGCCACTCGAAAAGATGGGTCAGCGCGCGCTGCCGCAAGGCGAAATATTCTTCGACAAGGTGCGCGTGCCGGCCGACCACCTGCTCGCCGGAACGGGTCGGCCATACGACCAGGCCCTCTGTGCCGTGCTCTGCGAGGCCAATGCGATGATGGGTTCGGTCTGGATCGGTGCCGCGCGGCGCGCCTATGAGCTCGCACTTGACTATGCCCATCAACGCAAGCAGGGCGGCGTCCCGATTATCGAGCACCAGAATGTGCGCTATCGCCTGTTTCACATGATGCGCAAGGTCGAGGCAGCACGCGCACTCAATCATCGCGTGCACCTGTTCAATGCGACGGCTCCGGCTGCCGCCCTGCAAGGCTCCATCGCGACCAAGATCACCTCGACGCAGACCGCGCTCGAGGTCGCGAGCGATGCCATCCAGATATTCGGCGGCAATGGCGTCGCCTGCGAGTACCCGCTCGAGAAGCTCATGCGTGATGCGCGCGCTTCGATGATCGAGGACGGATGCAACGAAATGCTCGCAATCAAGGGTGGCACGTTGTTGATCGATTCAGTTCGGATCCGGGAGAGATCGAAGTGAAGACGAACGCTTATGTGGCCGGGGTCGGCATGACCCGCTTCGGCAAGCACGGGGACAAGACGCTCAAGGCGCTCGCCGCCGAGGCCATTCGCGCGGCACTGGCCGATGCGGGCCTCGACGCCCGCATGCTGCAGGCGGCATGGATGGGCAACGCCGCCGCGGGTGTGGTGACCGGACAGGAAATGATACGGGGCGAGGTTGCGCTGCGCGGCATGGGCATCGGTCGTATCCCCGTCGTCAATATCGAGAACGCCTGTGCCTCGTCTTCGACGGCGCTCCAGCAGGCGGCCGCTTTCGTTATGGCCGGCCTTTATGACGTCGTGCTGGTATGCGGCTACGAGAAGCTGTTCCACGAGGACAAGGCCAGGAGTCTCGGTGCTTTTCTAAGCGCGGTCGATGTCGAGGATCCCGAAGGCGCGCTCAATGTGGTCAAGCAGCTTGCCCGCGCGGCCGGGGAGTCCTATGAGTCCGATGGGCCGTCGGCGGCACGCTCGGTCTTCATGGATATCTACGCGATGATGGCGCGTGCCCATATGAAGGCCTACGGCACCACTGCGGGAGATTTTGCACGCGTGGTGGAGAAGAACGCCTTTCACGGCAGTCTCAACCCGCGTGCGCAGTTCCGCGAGCGCGTCTCTGTCGAGGACGCGCTGAATGCGCGTTCGATCGTGGCGCCGCTGACCTTGCCGATGTGCTCGCCGATCGGCGACGGCGCCGCCGCCGTTGTCCTGGTCAGTGCCCGCAAGGCACGCGAGATGAGTCTCGTCAGGCCCGTACGCATGGTTGCCAGCGTACTCGCGACTGGCTGGGACAGGGATCAAGACAGGGACGATGGGCAGCACGACAGCGTGGGCGCCCTGGCGGCCCGCGCGGCCTATGAGGCGGCCGGTATCGATCCACGCGATCTGTCGTGCGTGGAACTGCACGACGCGTCCGCGCCCTCCGAACTCATTGCCTACGAATACCTCGGCCTCTGTGCCGAAGGGGCGGGCGCGAGCCTGCTTGCCGCGGGTGATACCCGTCTCGGCGGCCGCATTCCGGTGAATGTCTCGGGTGGCTTGCTGCGCAAGGGCCATCCAGTCGGGGCCACCGGCTGCGCCCAGATCGTCGAGTTGACCGAACAGTTGCAGGGGCGTTCCGGCGCTCGCCAGGTCGAAGGGGCGCGCATCGCACTCGCTCACAACGGCGGCGGCGCCATCGGTGTCGACGCCGCCGTGACGGTGGTCACCATTCTGCAACGCGAGTGATGTCTATGAATCTTGACGAACATATCTTCGGGCACGTGATCGCGAACCGCGCTTGCACGCACCCGGATTTCCCGGTCGTGACGTTCGAGAACGGCGCGGCGCCCGATGTGGTGCGAACCTACCGACAGCTGTGGGAGAACGGCCAGCGTGTCGCCCAATGCCTGATCGAGCGCGGCATGCAACCCGGTGACCACGTTGCGTTCCTGATGGCCAATCACGCTGAATTTGTCGACTGCATGGTCGGCGCATCGATCGCCGGCGTGGTGTTCGTGCCGATCGATCCGCGCACGCGCGGCGACAAGCTCGCTTTCATGCTGGAGCGTGGCCGCTGCCAGGGTGTGATTGCCGCCGACTATGTATTGGCGCATGTCGGGGAGATTCGCGCGCAGGTGGAAAACCTGCAATGGGTGATCGGATTGCGGACCGATGAAGGCGCCGCGTTCGCATCGAACTGGTCGAACGTACTCGATTTCGCCGCCTCGCTGCCGGCTGGCGTCCCGGACCTGGTGTCGCGCACGGTCGATCCCGCGAGCGCGATGCAGATCACCTTCACCTCGGGCACCACGGGCGACCCGAAAGGCATCGTGATGACCCACGGCCGTTTCTGCGGCGCGTCGGCCCTGTTGCCGTCCGTGTTTGGCTACCGGCCGGACGACCGTCTGTACACGGGGCTGTCGCTGACCCACGCCAATGCGCAGGGCATCACGCTCGGCCCGGCGCTGTGCGTGCGCATTCCCTGTGTGCTTTCGCGCCGCTTCACCAAACGCCGACTGTGGGACATCACGCGACGCCATGGCTGCACGAGCTTCACATTGCTTGGCGGTATGGCGACGGCCATCTACGCGGAGCCTCCGCGTGCGGACGATGCGGCCAACCCGGTTCGCTTCGTGGTGTCCGCCGGCATGCCTGCCGCGATCTGGACGTCGTTCGAGCAGCGTTTCGGCGTCCAGGTGCTGGAATTCTACGGCGCGGCCGAGGGCGGCCTCACGTTCACGCCGATCGGAGTCGGCCCGGTGGGCAGTATTGGCCGCGCCGCGCCGAACCTCCGTTATCGCATCGTGGACGAGGCGGGCTGCGACGTGCGTCGAGGCGAGTCGGGCGAATTGCTGTTCCGGCCCGCGGACGGTACGCCCTTCGAGGTCCGCTATTTAGACAACCCGGCGGCGTCGGAGGCGAAGGGCAAGGACGGCTGGCTCTGGATGGGCGACATCGTGCACGAAAACGCCGAAGGCTGGCTCTTCTTCGAGTACCGCAAGGGTGGGGGTCTGCGTCACGACGGCGACTTCGTCAATCCGGGGTTCGTCGAAAAAACGATCGCCGACAGCGGCCTGGTCGACGACGTCTATGCATGGGGTATCGCGGCGGCGAGCGGCGCGCCAGGCGAGAAGGACGTGGTGGTCGCCGTGGTGCCGAAATCCGGCAACGATTTTGACGCACAGGCGCTGTTTCGCATCTGCCGCCAGACGCTCGAGGCGAACTGCGTGCCGAGCTTTGTGCAAGTCGTCGAGGCCATCCCGAAGACGGCGTCTGAAAAGCCACAAGACCGGATCCTGCTGGAGCACTTCAACACCGCATCCGAAGCCGTGTTCGTCGAGCGGCAAGGCATGCCGGTGAACTGACGAGACGGACCGGTTCGCGCCGCAATCCGTCGCGAGATTCCACTGCAAACCCACTGAACCCCGAGACTCACCCGCGGCATGCGCCGCGGCGCAATCCTGGAGACAATATTGAACGCCAAGCAACCCATCGTCGTGTACGGCATCACCGGCTACACTGGCAAACTGATCGCCGAATACCTGACCCGGCGTGGTCTTCCCTTCGTGGCGGCCGGCCGTGACCGCGCAAAGATCGAGGCGCAACTCGCGACCGTGCCTGGCAGACATCAGGTTCGCATCGAGGCCGTGAGCCATGACGAAGCCTCGCTCACGCGTCTGTGCGAAGGTGCAAAGCTCGTCATCAACGTTGTCGGTCCGTTCGGCCAGCTCGGCGAGCCGGTTGTCAAGGCGGCGCTCGCCAACGGTTGCCACTACATCGACACGACGGGTGAACAGGACTGGGCGATCAAGCTGCGCGACGAATATGGGCAGGCCTTCGCGGACAAGGGCCTGCTGCTCTCGCCCGGTTGTGCATTCATGTGGACTGCGGGCATGATCGCCGCGGAAATCGCGCTCGAAGATCCGGCCATTGACTCGGTCGATATTCTCTACGCGCCGAGAAGCGCGCCGACGGTTGCTTCGACGCTGTCGTTCCTGCGCATGCTGTGCCTGCCGAATCCGCTCAAGCAGTCCGGCGCGATGACTGTCTGGCCGCCGATGACCCAGGTCGACGTGGCCGTACCCGGCAGCCATGCGATCCATGCGGGCTTGCCGTGGGGCGGCGGCTTCGAGCCGATCTGGTTCGAGCACGACACGCGCGTACTCAACTGTTCAGTCCTGGTCGCCTTTCCCAAGGGGCCGCTCGTCGATTTTGTGATGGAACGCATGAAAGAGTATGCGGATCTGGCCAAGACGCACACGCTGAAGGAACTCGAAGCCGTCACCAACGCATGGGGGATGTCGATTGCTTCGACCCCGGAGCGCGAGGTCCCGCGGATCAACCAGACCATGATCTCGGTCTGGGCACGCGGCACGCATGTCGGCAAGCAGATCCTGCTGCACGTGACGTCCCCTTACCTGAGTACCGGCGCGCTGTGTGGGATCGTCGCGCAGCGACTCCTCAACGGTGGCCTGCTGGCGAAGGGATTTCAACCGGCCACGCGGGCATTCGGCCACCGCCAGTTGATGGCCGGTCTTGCTGAAGACGGTCTGCATTGCTGGTCCGAACAGATCCGTTGAATGAGATTGACTCTTGCGTGCAGCGATCCGGCAGCGCGCTACCCGAGGTGTTCGAGGGGGCTCGACCCGTTTTAAGTTAGCATTCGCCAATACGAAAATTGCAAGGCTGCGCCTGGATGGGCGCGGGCTTGTCCATTTACACAGCGTCTGGCTTGCCGTTGAGGCAGCCGGGCGCGTATCCGGCGTCTGCATGAAAGTACCCAAACGGCTTGCCCCGCTGCTCGAGGAAGGGCTGATCGACGAAGTCATCGGCCAGTTGATGAGCGGCAAGGAGGCGACGGTCTACGTCGTACGCAGCGGCGATGCGACGCGTTGTGCGAAAGTCTACAAGGACGCGAAGCAACGCAGCTTCCGGCAGGCGACGTCGTATCTCGAGGGCCGCAAGGTCAAGAACTCGAGACAGGCACGTGCGATGGAGAAAGGCACGCGCTATGGTCGACAGATGCAGGAAGAAATGTGGCAGAACGCCGAGGTCGACGCGCTGTTCCGGCTCGCCAATGCCGGCGTGCGCGTGCCCCAGCCCTACATCTGCACCGACGGCGTGCTGCTCATGGAGCTGGTGACCGATGCGGCCGGCAATGTCGCGCCGCGGCTCAACGACGTCGACCTGACTGAAGCGCGCGCGCTCGAACTGCATGCATTCCTGCTCAATCAGGTGGTTCGCATGCTCTGCGCGGGCATCGTCCATGGCGATTTGTCCGAATACAACATCCTGCTCGCCGATGATGGGCCGGTGATCATCGATTTGCCACAGGCTGTCGATGCGGCGGGCAACAACGAAGCCGAGGCGATGCTCGGCCGTGACGTCGACAATCTCGCCGTCTACTTCGGCCGATTCGCGCCGGAACTGTTGTCGGCTGCCTACGGCAAGGAAATCTGGAAACTGTTCGAAGCCGGCGAACTCCAGATCGACACGCCGCTGACCGGCCGTGTCGAACTCGACGTCCACCCGGTCGACCTCGAAAGCGTCATGCAGGAACTCGAAGACACACGGCTCGAGGAAGACGCACGGCAGCGGCGGCTACGCGAAGCGGAAGCGGACAGGTAAGCCGCCCGGTGAACAGTTCGGAGCGTCAACTGCTTGCCGAACCCAGTGCGTCGTTGCCTGCTGCATGAACGGCTCGCTGCATTCGCGCTCAGCAGAGCCGTCAGTAGTCTTGCCTGCTCAGCGAACCGTTCGCAGCGTCAGCCGGTTGACCGCGAGAAAGGCGAGCAGGGTGATGCCGAAGATGCCCTGCCGCCCCGCTTCGCCGATCTGGAGTGCGGTCAGCAGGCTGGTCAGCACAGTGATGAAGATCGTCGCGAACGCGACGTTCAGATAGTCCCCTCTGCCGCCCGCGAGCGATACCCCGCCGATCACCGCGACCACCACGCTCGTCAGCACATAGGTGTTGCCGAGTCCGAGAAAGGCCTGGCCGACGTAGCCAACCAGCAGCACGCCCGTGAGTGCGGCGATCACCGCGCTTGCCACATACGCGGCGATCCGCACCCGGTGCACGCGTACCCCGGTCAGCCAGGCGGCGGTCGGGTTGGCGCCGGTTGCCATGAGCCGCCGCCCCCATGCCGAGTGTTCGAGAAAGCCGAAAGTGAGCGCGGCCGCGACGATCCAGAGCAGCACGACACTCGGCACGCCAAATACATTCCGTCCCGATAGCATGACGAGCCCTGGGCTTGCCGCCGTGTTCGCCTGGACGACCGACGACCAGACGATCAGCGCGCCGTCGACCAGGCTCGCCATCGCGAGCGTCATGACGAGCGGCGGCACGCGAAAGGTCGCGATGCCGACGCCGTTGACCAGGCCGATCACGACACCGCAGGCGATCGCGCCGACGAACGCCGCGGCCAGTCCGCCCGGCACGCTGCCGATCAGCGCGGCGCCGATGATGCCACCGAGGGTCGCCGCCGCACCGACCGACAGGTCGAGGCCCTGGCCACCCGCGATCATCACGAGGGTCTGCGAAATGCCGAACAGACCGAGGAAGGTCGCAATCTTCAACTGATTGCCCATCTGCGCCGGGCTCGTGAAGCCGGGCACCGCAAGCTGGCCGGCAACCAGCACGAGTGCGACGAGCACCAGCAATAGCAGACGCCGGGATGAGAGCAGGTTCATACGTTCTTTCGACTGCCGACAAAGGTGAAGGCGAGTGCGATCATGACGACCGCACCCTTGAAGACTTCCTGATAGTTGCTCGGCACCCCCGCGAAATAGACGACGTTGCCGATCAGCACCAGCACGAACGCACCGCACACCGCGCCAAGCATCGAGCCGCGTCCGCCCGCGAGGGAAATGCCGCCGATCACGACGGCGGCGACCGACGTCAGGGTGTAGGACAAGCCGAGACGCGCATCACCCGAGGCCGTCTGCGCGGAGATGCATGCCGCCGAGATGAAGACGAACAGCCAGCCGAGCAGATAGCCGAGGATCTTGATGCGGCTGACGCTGAGGCCGGCCTTGAACACCGCATCCTGGTCGCTGCCGGTGGCGATCAGCCGGCGTCCGAAACGATGGCGCTGGATGACTGCCCAGAGCACGAGTGCAAACACCATCGGCAAGGCGGCGACAGGTATCCAGCCGACGTTCGCGGCGAATGCGTTGCTGAGCGCTTCGGGCACGGCCCCGCCGGGCTGCGGCATCAGCGCGAGCGCGAGACCGAACCAGATCGCGCCGGTCGCGAATGTCGCGATCAGCGAACTTTGCCGAAAGTGACCGACCAGGATGCCATTGACCGCCCCGCATCCGAGCGCCACGGCGAGTGCGGTGGCGTAGGTTTCCCAAGGCCCCCAGCCGAGGCCGGGCAGTCCCGCGAGCAGACAGTTCACGAGCGAGATGCCGGCGCCGACTGACAGGTCGAGTTCTCCGGACAGCACGATGACGGCCTGGGCGATGCAGACGAGCACGACCGGCGCGGCGCTCTGCAGATTGCTGCTCAGCGAGTCGGCCGCGAAAAAGCCTGGCTGCAAGGCCGCATTGACGGCCAGCGTCACGATCAGCATCACGACGGCGGGCAGTGCGGTCGAGGCGCGCGAGCGGCCGAGCCGTGCCCGTAGCGAGGCGGCGCCCCGCCTGGCAGGCTGCGCAAGCGCAGTTTCGTTCACGCGTGCGGTCATAGGGGGCTCCTGCTGAAGGGCACGTCGACGTACGCTGTCGCGCATGCAGGAGAACACTTGTTCAAACACACTTTCATGCGGCGCTCCTGCCGAACGACGCACGCGTGACTTGCGCTTCATTCATAGAGGGTCCTTCAAGTTCGCTGACTACGCGTCCTTCGTACATCACGAGCAGGCGATCGCAGACGGCGAGCAGCTCGTCAGTATCCGATGCATAGAGCAGGATGGCGACGCCGCTTTCGGCGAGCGCATGGATCGCCTGGTAGATCTGCTTGCGCGCGATCACGTCGACGCCCTTGGTCGGATCGCTGAGCAGCAACACCTTGACGTCGCGATCGAGCCAGCGTCCGATCACGACCTTCTGCTGGTTGCCGCCGGAGAGCGCACGCACGGGTTGTCGCGGGTTCGAGGTCTTGATCCTGAGACGGTCGATGACGTCCGCGACCATCGTGCGCAGTTCCGTGCGCCGCAGCTGCCAGGCGTGCCGATCGAAGTTGACGCGGACCTGTGCGAGATTGAATTCGACTGAGTGATCGAGCCAGAGTCCCTGGCGATGCCGGTCGTTCGGCACGAGGCAGACGCCGCAGGAGATCATCTGTCGCGGCGAGCGCGGCATGATCGTTTCGCCATCGAGCACGACCTCGCCGGCCTCGTGTGGCAGGAAGCCGGCGAGCGCGTCGAGCAATTCATCCTGCCCGTGCCCCTGGAGACCGGCGACACCGAGCACCTCACCGCGCCGCAAGGTGAGGTCGGCACCGGCAAGCCGGCGCCCCGCTTTGAGACCGCGCACCGTCATCACGAGCGGGCGAGACTCGGCTGGCGTCGACGACGCGCCTACATCCGCCGCTTGCCTTGTCGATCCGGTTGCCGCGAAATCGGACGGGGCTGTCGCCGCACGGGCCCCGGGAGTGGTGGCGCTTGTCGCCGCACGCGCCCCGGGAGCGGTTGCGCTTGTCGCCACAAGATGCACGGTCGCCTCAGGCGGCGTAGCGTCCGTATCCGCCGCCCCGCCCGCGATGCCGCCCATCATCTGGAGCACACGCGCTTCGTCGAGCGAACCCCCGACCTCGAGCTGACCGATGCGCTTGCCGTTGCAAAGCACCACGACACTGTCGCAGAGCGCTTCGATCTCGGCCATCCGGTGCGAGATGAAGACGATCGCCGTTCCTTGCGCAGCGAGCGCCTTGACCATGCCGATCAGGGCATCGACTTCGGCGGCCGCGAGCGCAGCTGTCGGTTCGTCGAGAATCAGCAGACGCGGCCGCAGCACGAGTGCTTTGGCGATTTCGATCAATTGCTGGTCGGCGGCGCCGAGCGTGCCCGCCGGCACGTCGATATCCCAGCCGGCACGCAGCGTCTCGAGCGCATCGGCCGCTTCCCGCCGGGCCGCACGACGATCGATGAAGCCACCGCTCATGCAACGTTCGGCGCCCAGGAATACGTTCTCCCAGACCGGCAGGTCGGGCGCGAGGCCCGGATGCTGATGGGCGATCACGATACCGGCCTGTCGCGCGGCGCGTGGGGTGCCGCGCGGCAGTGGCTGGCCGTCGACGAGTACGCTTCCCTCGTCAGGTCGCGTCTCGCCGGAGATCACGCCCGACAGGGTCGATTTGCCCGAGCCGTTTGCGCCGAGCAGGCCGAGCACGTGTCCGGCCTCGATCTCGAGATCGACCGAAGCGAGGGCGGTCACGCCACCGTAGCGCTTGGTGACGTTGCGTACGCTGAGCAGTGTCATGGCGCCTTCATTTCGCGGCGAACATCGCGTCGAGATCGGGTTCGGACAGCCACTCGGCGAGGAAGTAGCTGTCAGGCTTGTCCTTCATCGAATCGAGCGTCGAGTCGAGCGTCTGCTCAGTCACGGTCTTCGTGATCGGGTAGTAGTAGGTGTTCTCGGGCAGCGTCTTGAGCGCGCGGCCGTTCGCGACGCGCACCGCGATGCCGAGCGCCGTGCGGCTGATATCGGGCGGGTTGGCCTGCACGAACACCTTCATCGGATTGCCGGCGTCACGTTCCTTCTTCCATGCCTCGAGAAAGCCCTTCTGCGCTTCGCCCGTCATGATCGCGACGCGCCGGTTCGCGTTCTGGAACGCGCGCAATACGCCGAGCGCCATGGCGTCCTCGGTGAAGACCGCATCGATCTTCGGTTGCGCCGCGATCACGGTCGCCATCACGGCTTGCGCCTTCGCTTCATCCCATTCGCCATAACCCGACCAAACGACCTTGATGCCCGGGTACTTCGCAAAGGTCTCGAGCGCGGCCTTTTTGCGCGCCTCGGCTGCCGGATGACCCGGAATGCCGTCGAGCACGACGACATTCCCCTCGCCGTGCAACTGGTCGGCGACCCATTGTGCATAGCGCTGTCCCCACTTGTAGTGATCGACGGTCACGTTGATCGCGTACTTGTTCGTCACGGCCTGGTCGAACGAGATCACCGGCACCTTGGCGCGCTGCGCTTCGGAGATCACACCGTTGAGCGCGGTCGCCGAGTTCGCGTCGACCATGATCGCCCCCACCTTCTGGCGAATCATGTTGCGCATGTCCTGGATCTGCTGGCCCGTGTTCGCGCCCGATTGCTGGACGACCAGATCGCTCGCGAGGCCCTGCGTCTTGTAGGTGTCGAACTGCTCCTTCGCGCCCGCAATCATCTGGTTGCGCCATTCGGTGCCGAAGTAGCCGTTGGACAGGCCGATGCTCGGTGCGGCAGTGGCCGCCGCCGTGGCGCCCGCGAATACTGCGGCAAGCAGGATGCGGGCAAGGGGTGCTTTCATTGGGGGTCTCCTCGTGTACGGGCTCGCAAAGCGCTGGATCAGGAGTGCGCTGAAAGCCCGGTTGTGTCGTTGTGGAATGTAGGGGTGTGCGCTTAACCGACTCCGCCTGCCGGCACCAGCACCAGAAGCACCGGCACCGGCACCAGCACCAGCACCAGCACCAGCACCAGCACCAGCACCAGCACCAGCCGGCCGGGCCGCATTGCAGCGGGACGGCGGAGGCCGGTGCCGGGTCTTGCAGGCCGTTGCGCCGCTCAGGCGGTCACGGGCGTCTTTTGCGGGGAGGGCACGTTCGGCTCGGTGAGCGGGGCCGGGCGTTCGCTCCGGGGCGACGGTTCCTTGAAGAACGCACCGTCCTTCATGATCGCGAGCAGGCGGCTGCGATCCTGGAAGATCGTGATGTCCGCAAGCGGATCGCCATCGACGAGGATCACATCGGCGAGATAGCCAGGCTTGATCTGGCCGAGCTGGTCCGGCATGGCCATGATCTCGCCGCCGAGCTTGGTCGCCGATAGGATCGTATCCATCGTCGAGAAGCCGAGCAGCTTGACGAAGTTCTCGAGATCGCGGGCATAAGTGCCATGCGGCATCCACGCGAAACCGAAATCGCCGCCCGGCAGGATACGCACGCCGCGGCGCTTCATTTCCTTGATGCCCTTGATCGCAGTTTCGAGCTCGTGGTGATAGCCCATCTGCTTCGCGATCTCGGGTGTCAGCCCCCAGGCCGACGCTTCATACGAGGTCGTGTAGAGCCAGTGCAGCGCGGGCGCGACGAATACGTGATCCTTGTGCTTCTCGAGCAGGTCGAGCGCTTCCTCGTCGGCGAACGAGGCGTGATAGATGATGTCGATGCCGTGGCGGATGCACATCTTGATCGATTCGGCACTGCGTGCATGCGCGCAGGCACGCACGCCGCGGCGGCGTGCCTCTTCCATCGCGGCGCCGGCTTCGGCATCGCTCATCAGCGTGTCTTCGGCACGCGCGGTGATCGTGATTTCCTCGCCCGACAGATTAAGCTTGATCAGGTCGACACCTTCCTTGAGCAGCGCACGCACCTTCTTGCGCATTTCCTCCGCCCCGTCGACGATCTCGACAAAACTGTAGGCGGGCAGGTGGGAAGGGTTGACGTCACCGAGGCCGCCGGTCGTCGTGATCTCGGGACCGTTGGCGAGCAGGCGCGGACCGGGGATCTTGCCCGCGTTGATCGCATTGCGGATCACGACGTCGAGCCGCGGCTTCGCAGCCGCGGCACCGACCGCCGAGGTATAGCCGCATTCAAGATAGGTGCGCGCGGCGATCATGCATTCGAGCACATGCTCCTCGACCGGCATGCGGCCGATCGAGTCGAGGCTGTCCTGGTTGTTCCAGCTGAAGTGTGCGTGGGCTTCGATCAGGCCCGGCATCAGCGTCGCGCCGCCGCCGTCGACCACACGCACCTCGCCCGAGCGGGGGGCGCCGCCGGACTTACCCTCGGATCTGAAAACCTCCTTGATCCGGTTTCCTTCGATCAGCACTTCGCCCGCATAGGCCGCGGCGCCGGTGCAGTCAAGCACCGACACGTTCGTGAACAGAGTCTGTTGCATAGTGTCTCCACCAGTCGTGGGTCATCGCGCTCCGTCTTCATGCGGATGTCGCGATGGGTCGGGGTTGAATCCCGCCGTGCGGAAGCGGCTGCCGCCGCATGGATGGATGGATGGCTTGTCGTTTACCTATACGTCTGCCTCTAATCGAGCGCTACGTTTGCGTCTACTTCAGAAAATCGGTGAGCGCCTCGCCGACACGCTCGGGTTGTTCGATGGCCGTCCAGTGTCCGCAATCGTCGAGCACCGTGAGCCGCGCGTCGGCGATCAGGTCCCTGAGCGCCTGCGCGGTCGCGGGCGATCCGACACCGTCGTCCTTCCCCGTGAGCAGCAGGGTCGGCGCCGTGATCGCCGCATAGTCGACTTCGACCGCATTCGCGAGAGCTTCACAGGTCGCCGCGTAGCCGGCCGGGTCCTGGCGCAGCAGCAGTTCGCGCACGAACGACACCGCGATGGGTTTGTTCGCACGCGTGGCCGGCGAGAGCGCGGCCCCCACGATGGCGTCGGCGACAGCGATCATGCCCTCGGCGCGTACCTTTGCCGCGCGATCGCGCGGGCCCTGGCGGTTGGCGTCGGCCGGAGCGCGGACCGGCCCGACCAGCGCGACCTGGGTGACGCGATCGGGGTGCTTCGCCGCGAGATGCTGGACTACGAGCGAACCGAAAGAATGCCCGGCGAACGCGGCGCGATCGATCTTCTCATGGTCGAGCAGCCCGATCAGGTCCGCGACGATCTGATCGACTGTCAGCGTGCCGCTGCCGTTGGCACCGCTGCTGCCGCCATTGAGCGGCGAGCGCCCCGAACCGCGCATGTCGGGGCGGTAAACGGTGAACGTTGCGCTCAGCGCGGCGAGTTGCGGAAACCAGAAATTGCCCGTTCCGCCGAGTCCGTGGACCAGGACCAGGGCGGGACCGCTACCGGTTTTCTCGACTTCCATTCCATTGATCAGCACAGAAACTGTCTCCTGACATTGAGGGTAAGTGCGGCGAAAAGCCGGCGCTACCGTGCTGCGTCATCACGCTGTTGCCGTATTACTCATCGCTGCCTTGTTGTCGCGCCTTCCGGTTCGAGACGGCGACCGGCGAGACATCCGTGCCAGGCCGTCGCTCTTGCCGCTGCTACTGAATCCGGTTGGTCAGCGTACCGATGCCTTCGATCGACACGCTCATCTCGTCGCCGGGCTGCAGAAACTTCGGCGGCTTGAAACCGATGCCCACACCCG
The DNA here is from genome assembly GCF_902859895.1 of Pararobbsia alpina. Taxonomy (GTDB): domain Bacteria; phylum Pseudomonadota; class Gammaproteobacteria; order Burkholderiales; family Burkholderiaceae; genus Pararobbsia; species Pararobbsia alpina. Next base: position 25,183 of record NZ_CADIKM010000029.1, on the reverse strand, counting down.
CGGGCGTGCCGGTCGCGATAACGTCGCCAGGCTGCAGCGCGATGACCGCCGACAGCGTCTCGATCAGTGTCGGGATATCGAAGATCAGGTCTGCGGTGTTCGCATCCTGCCGCAGTTCCCCGTTGACTCGGCACTGTATCTTGAGGCGGGTCGCGTCGATCTCGTCGGCGGTCACGATCCACGGGCCCATCGGGCAGAACGTGTCGATCGACTTGCCGAGGAACCACTGGCGGTGGCGCTGCTGGAGATCGCGCGCGGTCACGTCGTTGACGATCGTGTAGCCGTAGATGTGCTCCCAGGCGTGTTCCTTCGCGATGTCCTTGCCGCCCTTGCCGATGACCACCGCGAGTTCGGCTTCATAGTCGAGTTGCGAGGTCACGTTGCGGTGGGCCTGGACCGGCTCGCCGTCGGCGATGACCGTGCTCGGCGCCTTGGTGAAGACCACGGGGAACGGTGGTGCGGCTTCGCCGTCCTTCGCGGAGGTGTCGAAGCCCGAGTCGCCGAATTCCTTCGCATGCTCGTGATAGTTCTTGCCGACACAGAACACATTGCGGCGCGGCAACAGCGGCGCGAGCAACTTCACGCCGTCGAGCGGCTGCCAGTTCACGTTGCCGTTCGGCTTCGCGGCGGGGGGACGATCCGTGGTGTCCGAATTGCGTTCGATCCAAGCGTTCATGTCGGCGCCGAAAGCGGCGCCCGCATCGATCGCATCCGTGTAACGCGTTCCGTCATCGGAAATGGCCACGACGCGCGGCGAGCCGTCCACCTTGATACTCGCAAATCTCATCGAATTGGTCCCAATTGGTTGAATATTTGTTCCAACAGAGTCCAATTTATTCGTTGTTATTCCGAGCGTCAACCTACTATGGTGGTTGATCATGGAAAGTCCCGAGGACTGGCAAGCCATCAGCGCTCCCCAAGCTGGGCTCGGTGATGAAACCAATTGAGACCAATTCGCCCATTCGATAGAATGGTGGCGACTTCAATCGGGGAACAAGAGGATGTCGACGACTCATGAAGCAGACGGCGTAGACGGAGCACTCGCGCTGAAGAGCTCGCTGATCGAAGGTCTGAAGACCGGGCGTTATCTCGCCGGGCAACGCCTGCCGACTGAACGCCAACTCAGCGAGACGTTCCGGATCGCACGTTCCACCGTGCGCCGCGTGATCGGCCAGCTCAAGGAGAAGGGCCTGGTCAGGCAGAGTGTCGGCAGCGGCACTTATGTGTCCGATGAAATCGAGGCATTGCTTGCGAGCGAGCGGCCGTCGCCTCAGCACAATGTGAGTCCGGCCGAGGTCATGGAGGCCCGCCTGGCGCTCGAACCCTCGCTGATCGAACTCGTGGTGCGCAATGCGACGTCGACCGACTTTGCCGAGATCCAGCATTGCGTCGAGCAGGCCGAGGCCGCCGCGACGTTCGAACAGTTCGAGTACTGGGACGGCGCACTGCACCAGCGCATTGCCGAGGCGACGCACAACAATATCGTGCTCGTCGTGTTCGATGCGATCACGCGGGTGCGCGCTTCGAGCGAATGGGGCGCACTCAAGCGCAAGAGCGTCACACCCGAGCGGCGCGCGGCTTATCAGATCGAGCATCGAGCATTGGTCGACGCGCTGGTCGATCGCGATATCGAACGCGCACGCGAAGCGACGATCGCGCACTTGCTGCATGTCCGCAAGAACCTGCTCGGGCACTGAAGCGGCACTACCGGTGGTGAGGCGACGCTTGTCGTACTTCGTCCTGGCGGCTGTCCACCGGCAGTGCATTGTCCACTTCATCGAGCGCGGCGCCATCCTGGTCGAACACATGGAGGTGGTCGAGGTCCATCTCGAACGCGACCGACTCGCCCAGGGCGACCTCGACCGCACCGCGCAGCGAAGCGCGGATCGATTCGCCCGATTGAAGCGTGCCGCTCACGATGGTTTCCGAACCGAGAAACTCGCGGCCCGTGACCGTCACGCGCAGTGCGCCGCGTTCCGACAGCGCGAGATGCTCGGGCCGGATTCCCAGCGTGCAGCGCAGGTCACCCGTGGTCGCCTCCGCGCGCCGCGCGAGCTGAAGCCGCAGGCGGCCGCCGTCGGCCGACACGGAAAAGCGGTCTTCGCTTGACTGGAGCCCGAGGCCGGCAAGCATGTTCATCTGCGGCGAGCCCAGGAAACCCGCGACAAACTGGTTGACCGGCCGCGCGTACAGTTCGGCCGGCGAGCCGACCTGTTCGATGCGGCCGTTGCGCAAGACCACGATCGTGTCGGCCATCGTCATCGCCTCGACCTGGTCGTGCGTGACGTAGACCATAGTCGCCTTGAGCCGCTGATGCAGCGCGACGATCTCGCCGCGCATCTTCACGCGCAACTCGGCATCGAGATTGGACAAGGGCTCGTCGAACAGGAAGGCCTTCGGCTGCTTGACGATTGCACGGCCAATTGCGACGCGCTGGCTTTGCCCGCCTGAGAGTTGCGAGGGCTTGCGATCGAGCAGATGCGAGATCTGCAGGATCTCCGCCGCGCGCTGGATGCGCGGTTCGATCTCGGCCTTGGGCGTCTTCTGGCAGACCAGGCCGAAGCGCAGGTTCTCGTGGATGTTCATATGCGGATAGAGCGCATACGACTGGAACACCATGGCCATGCCGCGTGCCGAAGGCAACAAATGATCGCAGCGGATGCCGTCGAGATGGACTTCGCCCGAACTGACTTCCTCGAGACCCGCGATCATGCGCAGCAGGGTCGATTTGCCGCAGCCCGAGGGCCCGACGAAGACGGTGAACGAGCCGTCTTCGACGACCAGGTCAATGCCGTGGATGACCGCGGTGCTGCCGAAACTCTTGCGAACGGATTTCAGTTCAAGCCGGGCCATGCTGCGCCTCCGTGAAGGTGGGCGTCGCGCTTGCGGCATCGGCGGGAGCGTCGGCGGCATCGCCACGTGCGCACGAGGCATCAACGGTTGCGACGTCAGCATCGCCGGCCGCGGAGGCTTTGCCGTGCCGCTCGATGCGCCGCACGACAAGCCGTTCTCCCGCACGCATGAGCCGCGGCGACGCGAGATGCACGCGCGAGCCTTCGCGCCGCGCGGTCACACCGTCGACCGTGACCTCGCCGTCGAGCGAAGGCAGCGACAGGGAGGCGAGCTGCAATTCACCCCCCTTGACGTAGAGGCTTACCTCCGCACCGTCGACCGTGACGTCGCCCCAGCCCTTGCCGGCCGACCAGGGGAACACGCCGCTCGCATGGCGCGCGGGTCTGAAGCCGATCTCGCCGCGCCGTGCATCGAAGCTCAGACCGAGCCAGGCGTTGACGAGCGCATAACTCGACAATGAACGTGCGTAATAGCTGCCGCACTCGATATCGTTCCATGGATTGCGATTCGAACCGTCATGCCGGGCCCGCGCCGCGCGCACGATCGTGAGGCCCTCGTCGACGAGGCCGCGCATGATCAGGTGCGAGGCCATCATGTACTCGAGTCCGGTCCAGACTTCCTCGGCGTATGGCGCAGGCACGGCGGGCTGGTGGGTGCCTTCGGGCCAGGTGGCCAGCAGCAGGCCTGCGTCGTTCTCGTAGGCATATACGCGGCATGGGTTGAAGTGATCACGCAGCGTCGGGCGGAAATTCTCCCGATAGACCGACTGCAAGGCCGTGCCGACATGCCGGGGATCGACGAGATCGCCAAGACCCGCGAGGTCCGCATGCCATTGGCCGAGCAACTGGTCGGTGAGGCATCCGTCGCCGACCTGATATTTGATCTCTCGATACTCGTCGGACCAGTAGGCTTGCATGAAACTCTCGGCCAGCACACCTGCCGCGCGGTTTTCGTCGAAGGGTTCGAGCAGCGCGCGATTGCCGAGGTCGAGCTTCTGTGTGAACCAGCGTCCATTGAACAGCTCGCAGTCGACGAACTCGCGGCCCTTGTGCGCGATATGTACGAGTTCGCCGGCAAACGCGGGTTCGTCCATCGCCTCGGCCATCTCGGCGCCGGCCTTGAGTGCCGCGAGATACATGCTGGTCAGCCACGAGTTCGGGCCGAACAGTTCCATGTCGAGCGTGTGATGCTGGCGGCCCCAAAGCACGCCTGTCCGCTCAGGGTCCCAGCGATCCGGATTGCCGGGCGACCACGCATAGTCGATCGCGCGCCGGATCGCGGGCCACTGTTGCCGCAGCCACGCATCGTCCCCCGAGTTCTTCCACTCGCGAAAAGCCTTGATAATCGCGCCGAAGTGACCGTCCGCGCAGGGCCCGATCACATCGAAGCCTGAGCCGAGCGGCAGCCGCTGGCGGAAGGTGAGGCCGCCATTGGGTAGCTGGTTGTAGGCGAACTCGGTCTCGCGCAATGTGCGCTCGAGCGCCGGGAACAGGTAGGGCAGCGCCTGCTGGTAATTCCAGACGTGGGTGCAACTACCCTCGCAGGAGCCGTCGTGTTCGTGCTGGCCTTCCCAGCCCCAGAGCTGTCCGCCCTCGAGACGGATCACCGTCGCGCTGCGCAGGATGCCGAGCGTGCCCGAGACGGCGCTGACGATCTCGCGCGGCAGCGACGAGCCGAACAGCGAATCCCTGAACGCGACCGTGCGCGCTTCGAGATCGGGCCAACGCCGCATCGCATCGGCTCCGCTCGCGAGTGCGTCGGCCCATTGCGTCGCGTAGTAGTTCTTCCACGTCGGCGCGCTGCCTTCGTAGAACGGGCTGCCGGGTCCGCGACGATTGAACCAGTAGATGCTGCCGACCGGGTAGTTCCAACTGATCGCGAAACGAACGCGGCGGCGCTCGCCCGGCGCGACCGTCACACGCGCCGCGAGCGTGCCGTGCTCGGGCTGGCTGAACATATTGCGGCTCGCGCGCGGCGCGTCGTAGCTGCGCTCCTTGAGCCGCCCCGCGCGCGCGAACTCACGCCAGTAGAGGCTCAGGCTGTCGAACCATTGCCCGCGGAAGTGATAGTCGACATGCTCGACATCGTCGGCATCCGTCACGATCGCAAGATCGCCGCGTTGTTCGGGCGGCCGGTCGGCATCGGCCGACGTCAGGTGCAGCGCATGCAGGCCGCGGTCTTCGACGAAGCGATGCACGCCGCTGTCGCAGCCGAGATTGCCGAGCGTGCCGCCGATCGTGTAGTCGATCGAGTGATCGCTCGTGTTGGTGACCTCGATCGTGAACATCGCGACGGGCATCGACGAGTCGCGGTCTTCGTGCGGGATGAAGGGGCTCATCGCCGTGAGCCGAACCTGGCCCGGAAAGCGCGTGTCGGTGAATTCGACCTCGGCCACCGGGAAGCGGCCGATGAAGGTCGCCTCCTCGAAATGCGGGACACCCGCGAGCGTATCGCGGTTTGCTCCGAAACCGAAGCCGTCGAACTTGCGCGTAGCCGGCGATCCGGTCGGGTTGCCTTCATAGGGGCCGTTGAGCACGCGCGCATCGAGCAGCACGCCCCTATGTTCGGCCTTGATTGCGAAATGGCTGTAGCCGTTGAATTGATGGATGTCCGGCTTGTTGCGGATGCTCCAGTCGACGAGCCGGCCACTGCCGGTCAGCGACACGCTGCCGGTGCCGATGCCTCCCAGGGGGAACGCAACATACTTGCTCCGTGTGCCCCGGTAGACGAAATCATCGTCCGGGTGGCTGGCGCTGTCCGTGCTAGGACTGGAATCGCTCGCTGCCTCGGGCGCAGTTCCGGCATAGGTGCCGGTGTGCGTTGCACTTCCGCTGGTCTGCCGTGCGGCCTCCGCAACGGTCTTCTGTGTGGCTTCGTCTTGGTGATCCAACATACTGGCTGTCCCTCCGACGTAGGTATCAGTTCTTGATTCCGCTCATTGCGATGCCCTCGATCACGAGCCGCTGGGCGACGAGGAATATCAGCACCACCGGCAGGATGGCCATGCTCATCGCGGCCATCACGAGCGAGAGGTTTCCTGAGCCGATATAGCCCCGCAGCAGATCCATTGCCACGGGCAGGGTCATCGCATCCTGCGGTTCGAGCAGCACGCGCGCCTGGAAGTAGTAGTTCCATGTTTGCGTGAAGGTGATGATGCCGAGCGCAGACAAGGCGGGCCTCAACTGCGGCAGCGAGATGCGCAGGAAGATTTTCACGTAGTTCGCGCCGTCCATCAGTGCCGCTTCCTCGAGCGCCTTCGGCTGCGAGAGCATGAACTGGCGGACCAGGAACACACCGAAGCTCGAGGTCAGGTACATGAGGGCGAGACCGATCGGATGATTGAGCAGACCGGTCTGCGCATAACCGAGATAGATCGGGATGATCGTGACCTGGGCCGGGAACATCAGACCGATCAGCATCACGAAGAACAGGCTGTCGCGCCCGGGGAACTGCAGCCTCGCGAACGCGAATGCCGCGAGCGAACAGGTCACGAGCTGGCCCACCGTCACGAGTACGGCGATTTCGATCGAGTTCCAGTAGATCTCGAGGAAGGGGATCGACGAGGCGAGCACCGCGCGATAGTTCGCGAGATTCAGGTTCGGCGGCAGGAAGCTCGGCGGCATCCGGTAGGTCTCGGCGACCGGCCGGAACGACATGCTGAAGAGCCAGGCGAACGGCAGCAGCATGGCGACGGCGAGCACGGCCATGACCGCGATGATTGAGCGGTCGATCCATTTGACGCTGGCTCGTGTACGCATGATCGAGGTTCCGTCGACAGGAAAGACTGCGGGCAGGCGCCCGGCTATTGATGAACGAGCCGCCGCGAAGCGACGAGTTGCATGGCGGTGATCGCGAGGATCACGAGCGTCATGATCACGGCGATCGATGCGGCATAGCCGATCTCGAAACTGCCGAACGCCTCCTCCACGATCAGGATCGACATCGAGCGCGTCGAGTCGCCGGGGCCACCCTGCGTGAGAATCACGATCGACTCGTAGACCTGCAGCGCGCCGATCGACGCATAGACGATATTGAAGAACACCACCGGCGAAATATAGGGCAGCACGATCCGGAAGAAACGCCGCCAGTAGCTCGCGCCGTCCATGATTGCGGCATCGAGGATGGTGCGCGGCACACCTTGCAACGCCGCGATGAAGATGATCATGAAGAAGCCGGTGTTCTTCCAGACATCCATGATGATGATCGACATCATCGCGGTGCGGCTCGAGGTCAGCCAGTGGACCGGCGTGAAGCCGAGGCTGATCAGGTAGTAGTTGATGATGCCGAGGTCGTCGCCGTAGAAATAGCCCCAGACGATCGAGACGAACGCGGCCGCGATGATCACCGGTAGGAAGTAGGCGAGCCTGAACAGGTAGAGCAGAAAGGCTGGCATCGCACGATTAAGTGCGAGGGCGAGCAGCAGGCCGATGCCGACGTTGAACGTGACCGCGAAGATCGCGAAACGCAGCGTGTTCCAGAAGATCTGCAGCGAACGGTCATCGGTCAGGAAGCGGTGATAGTTGTCGAGACCGACCCACGTCGCACCGGCGAGGGGATCGTAGGCGGTGAAGCTCAGGTAGACCGTGACCAGCACGGGCGCGAGCACGAACGCGAGGTAGAGCACGAACGACGGCATCATGAACAGATAGCCGACACGCGCCTGCGCGCGGCTCAGGTCCGAGCGGCGGCCTGAGGGAGCGGCGAGCGAAGCTTCGCCGGCAAGCACCGGCGGGCGGCCATGGTTGAACGTGCTCATTCGATTGCGCTATTCCTTCTTGGCGGCGAGCCGCTTGAACGAAGCCTGGATCTCTTCATGACAGCGTTTCACCCCTTCCGCGATCGGCATCTCGTCGGCCATCATCGCGTCGTAGTAGCGAATGAAGATCTTCTCGATTTCCTGGAAATTCGCGGGCGAGGGCACCGGCTTCGTGTTCGGCAGCGTCTGGTAGTAGAGGAAGGCGCTCGGCGGAAACTTGAGAAAGCCCGGTGCTTCAGCGGCCGACTTGCGGCCCGGCACGCCGCCGCCGAGTTCGCCTTCTTCCTTCTGCGTTTCAGCACTCGTGAGTTCGGTGATCAGCGCCTCGGACAGCTCCTTGTTCTTCGAAGTCGACGATACGCCATAGCCGCCGAAGCCGATCACCGTCGTGTCGCTGACCTTGGCCGGTGGAATCGCGACATCCATGTCGAGCTTCGCCTTGATCGCGTTCTCGACGATCCAGTGACCACGCGAAATCATCGCGATCTGGCCCGCGAAGAACTGGTTGTCCAGCATGTCCTTGCCCGGAATCGGCGAGACCTTGTCGACCTGGATCAGGTCGTGGAGGAATTGCAGCGACTCGGCGACCTTCGGGTCGAGCATGTTCGACGCGGTCCAATCCGCATTCAAAATCGAGGTACCGTTCGAGAAGAACCACGGCTGCACGAAGAAGAACTGGTTCGGCACTTCATAGCCGTATTGCTTGACGTTGCCCGCCGAGTCCTTGATGGTCAGCTTCTTCGCGGTCTCACGGAAGTCGTTCCAGGTCCAGCCCTGCTTGGGGAGCTCGACACCCGCGCTCTTGAAGAGTGCGCGGTTGTAATTGATCATGATGTTGTTCCAGCCGATCGGGATGAAATACGTGTTTCCCTGATACGAGGCTTGCTGGAACAGGCTCGGTGCGAAGTCGGAGAAGCCGGGGTTTTTCGCGATGTAGTCGTTCAGCGGGATGAACAGCTTGCGTGTCTCGAAGGTGCGGAAGGTCTCGATCGCCGTACCGTACACGTCGTAGGCGCTGTGCGCGTTGTACTGACTCAGCACCTTCGTCACATAGTCGCCCCAGCCGTTCGAGATCGGGTCGATCGACACCTCGACCTTCACGTTCGGATACTTCTGGTTGAAGCGTGCCACCGCATGCTTGATCGCGGTCAATTGGGCATCGCTGCCGAACGCCATGAGCCGCAGATTTCCCGGTGCATTCGATTGTGCGAAGACCGAGGCGGACAAGGCAAGGCCGGCCGAAAGCAAAAAGGCCGACAGAAGGCGTCTCCTCATGACTGCTCCTCCAGAGCGCAGGAGACTGGTGTCCTCGTACCGGGACGCGCCTCCTTGTTTTACGAGTCGTTTGATCTCGATCCGATGCTTGATTCACCGGCTGTCCGAAACGTTTCGATTCACTATAGACAAGAAATCTGGTGGTGCAAGGTGGGGTTTATGCGGGCTTCGTAAAGATCTCGAAAGATTAGTAAACCAAATTGATCAATGCATCGAGAGCGAATCGACACGCGGCAAGAGACTTGCCGGACATGACGATTCCGTGTCAAACGCGGTTGCATATGGAGCGAATCGAGGGGTGTGGCTTTCCCAGGCGGCGGGTATGCGCTCGCTTCCGGGATAGTGTCGAAGCGGGTCCGTGCACCGATGCGAAGGTCTCGACCCCTGCGGAAGACCCGTGCTTGTACGAAACGTTTCGATGCGCTATACCGGTGGCGTTCCCGCCGCGGAAGAATAGCCATGGTCTCCGTTCGCGATGTCGCAAATCGGGCCGGCGTGTCGATCTCAACGGTCTCCGTCGCCCTTAACAATTCGGCTCGCGTTTCCGCCGAGACGTATCGTCGCGTCATGGAGGCCGTCGAGGCCACCGGTTATTCACCGAACAGCATTGCACGCAGCCTGAGGCTCGGACGGACCAACCTGATCGGACTGGTCGTATCGGAAATCACCAACCCGTTTTTTGCGGCGCTCGCGAAGATCATCCAGAGCGAGGCACTGCGTGCGGGCTATAACCTGATCGTCTGCAATTCCGATGAGAACCCGATGCGTGAGCTCGAACTGCTCGACATCCTGCGTGCGCAGCGCGTCGCCGGCATCATCGTGTCGCCGAGTGGACATGATGAAGCTTACCGGCGTGCACTTGGCGGTTTCGCGGATATCCCGCTGGTCACGATCGACCGTTACGTCGAAGGTCTCGATCGGGGTTTCGTCGGTCTCGACAGCTGTCTCGCCGGACGCATGGTCACGCAATATTTGTTGCGCCTCGGCCATCGCGAGATCGCATTCATTGGTGGACCGGAGGGCATTTCATCTGCCGATCAGCGGCTTGCGGGCTTCGGCGAGGCCATGAACGAAGCAGGGCTCGCGGTGGTTCCCGATCTTTGCCGGCACGCCGACTTCCGCGCCGAGACGGCCTATTCGATAGCGCGCGAACTATTGCTGCGGGCGAGGCGGCCTACGGCGTTCGTTGCAGTCAACAACGTGACGATGATCGGGACCCTGCAGGCGATCGAGGACCTGGGTTTCCAATGCCCGTACGACGTCTCGCTTGCGGGCATGGACGAGTTTCCGCTCGCGGGTGTGTTGCGGCCCCGGCTCACGGTCGCCGCGCAACCGATCGACGAAATCGGGCGCCGGGCCGTCGCGTCGTTGCTTGGCAGTGTCGCCCAGCCGAAGGGGACGGTCTTCGAACATCAAGCGGACTTTCTGCCGCCGACCCTGCTGATCGGCGGCTCGTGCCGGGATTTGCGCGATACGCATGGCGAGGCGAGTGTCACCCGGCACTTGGGCGGATAGCCGGTTCGATAGCACGCGTGCTGGCATGCGGGTGCGGGAAACCACGGTGGTGGACGGCCGCGTGCATCAGTATGCTGGACGGCGGCCGCTTGTCCTTCGCTTTCTTCTGGCTTGTTCTTGTCTATCAGCGCTCGGTATCTGCGAAGCCCGGGCAGATCTTCACGGCGGCGTGCAGTCTCAAATAGGCGCATTCGCGCTTACATATCCACATATCAGGATTCGGCCGGCATCATCCGCGCGCCACGTGGTGCGTGGCCCGGGATGCCGGTGTGGCAGGGCAACCGGCGTTTGCCGGTAACGACAGGCCGGGCGGGCAGCGCCGGTCCCAACTGGAGGAAGACACTATGAAGTCATTCGTTTCCCGCAGTCTCGCGATCGCCTCGGCCGTTCTCGCCTGTGCGTTCGGCGGCCAGGCCCATGCGGACGCCGCGCACCCGGTCGTCGCGTTGTTGCCCGGCGTGACCGATCCCTTCTACTTCACCATGCATCGCGGCGCCGAGAAGGCGGCCAAGGAAGAAAACGTCGAGTTGCTGTTCCAGGTTCCCAAGGCATGGAACACCTCCGAACAGGTTCCGATTCTCAAGGCGCTGATCGCCAAGCATCCGGACGTGCTGCTCGTCTCGCCCGTCGACAAGCAGCAACTGATCGGGCCGCTCAAGGAAGCCTTCGACGCGGGCATCAAGATCATCACGGTCGATACCTTTATCGGCGACGGTCATTACCAGACCGGCAAGGGCGATGCGGACTTCCCGCTGTCGTATATCGCCTCGGACAACCTTGAGGGCGGCCGCGTCGCGGCGCGCGCACTTGCGAAGGCGATCGGCGACAAGGGCACGGTCTATTGCGAAAACAACAAGCCCGGCATCTCGAGCACCGACGCGCGTGCGGAAGGCTTTGTCGACGAGATGAAGAAGCATCCGAACATCAAGGTCCTGCAGACGCTCTACAACGAGGACGACGCGAACAAGGCCGCATCCCATATCGCCGCCGTGCTCGCGCGCAACCCTGATCTCGCGGGCGTGTTCGCGGCCAATACATTCTCCGGTGCCGGCGCGGCGCAAGGCGTGAAGTCGGCGGGCAAGCAGGGTGTGATCAAGGTCGTCGTGTTCGACGCGATACCCGGCATCGACCGCGATCTCAAGAGTGGCCTCGTCGATATCGCGATTGCGCAGCGGCCTGACGATATCGGCTACTTCGGCGTGAAGTACGCCGTCGATGCCATTCGTGGCAAGAAGATCCCGGTCTACAAGGGCACGGAGTTCGTGATTCTCGACAAGACCAATATCGACCAGCCCGAGATGCACGCCCATATCTATTCGAACTGATCGTCCATGGCTCATTCACGACTCGACCGGCTTGAGCTGCTCAGCAGGTTCTGGCCCTGGCTGTTTCTCTGCGTGCTGCTGGTGTTTTTTGAAACCTGCGCGCAGGTCTCCGATCACCGCTCGTTCCTGTTGAATGCCTACAACCTCCAGTCGATCGGGCTGGCCGCCGCGGCTCCGCTGCTGCTCGCGCTCGGGCAGACCTTCGTGATCATCACGGCGGGCATCGACCTGTCGGTGGGCTTCGTGATGGGCCTCGCGGCCGTGTGCGTCGCGCAGTCCACGCTCGCGAGCGAGGCCTCGCCGTGGATCCTGTTGTTCTCGATACCCCTGACGATCCTGGTCTGCCTGATACCAGGCTTCGTCAACGGCCTGCTGATCGCGCGGCTCGGGGTACCGGCCTTCATCGGCACGCTCGGCATGTATGGCGTGGCGCGTGGGGCGGGCTTTCTGGCGGCCGGCAGCGGCATGACGGTGTCGGTCAACAATCCGGGGCTCGCCTGGCTCGGCACAGGCTGGACACCGGTCGTGCTGACCGTCGTGTTGCTGATCGTCATGCACTTCATCCTGTCGAAGACGCGGTTCGGCCAATACACGTATGCGATCGGTGGCAATCCGCAGTCGGCGATACGCGCGGGGATCAATGTGCGCCGTCATCTGATGATCGTCTACCTGATCGCGGCGGCGTTTGCGGCGATCGGCGGGATCGTCTACACCGCGCGATTCGCGGCAGGTGTCGCCAATGCGGGCGAACCGATGCTGCTCGATTCGATCGCCGCGGTCGTGATCGGCGGCGCGAGCCTGTTCGGCGGCACGGGCAATGTGATCGGCACGCTGATCGGTGCGCTGATCATCGCGGTGATCCAGTTCGGCCTGGTGTTCATCGACGTCAACGCCTTCTGGCAGTTCATCGTGGTGGGCATCGTGATCATCCTGTCGGTGCTGATCGACCAGTACAAGGATCGTCTTGGAGATGCACGGTGACTACGCCGATTCTCGAAACCCGCGATATCTCGATCCGCTTCGGCGGTGTCGAGGCGCTCAAGCGCGTGTCATTGCAACTCTATCCCGGGGAAGTGCTTGCGCTCGCGGGGGACAACGGTGCGGGCAAGTCGACCCTGATCAAGATCATCTCGGGCGTCTATCACCCGAGCGAGGGCGAACTGCTGTTCAACGGTGCGCCCCTGCAGATGCGCGACCCGCAGGAGGCGCGTGCGCACGGGATCGAAACGATCTATCAGGACCTTGCGCTCGCCGACAATCTTGATGTCGGCAGCAATATCTTCCTCGGACGCGAGCCAACGCGGCGGCAGTTCGGCATGCAAGTCATCGATCGCCTGAAGATGGCGGAGGTCGCTCGCGAAGTGCTTGACCGACTCGACATCGTGATTCCCGAGCACAAGCTGAGGGGGCCGGTGAAGATGCTTTCCGGTGGACAGCGGCAGGCGATTGCGATCGGGCGCGCGATTTACTGGAACGCGCGTGTGCTGATCATGGACGAGCCGACTGCGGCGCTTGGCGTACCCGAGCAGCGCAAGGTAACGGAGCTGATCGGGACGCTCAAGGCACAGGGTGTGGCCGTGCTGCTGATCTCGCACAATCTGCACGACATCTTTGCGGTAGCCGACCGCATCGCCGTGCTGCGGCGTGGCGAGAAGGCCGGCGAGCGCGCCGTGCGAGAGACGAGCGGCGACGAGATCGTGCACCTCATGGTCGGCGACACCTATGCCGATACGCGCGAGACAGGGGCGCACTAAAACACATTACGCAGCCCCGCGCGGCAGTTCAAGTTTGCTCGGCGGCAAATCCGGACCCGATCAGGCATCGGGTCCGGCCGCATGTCAGGCATGCGGTCACAAAGGGCTTACCAGACGCCCTGGTTCTGCATCGACGTCCACGGTTCTGCGGGCGGCAGCGGATCGCCGGCTTGCAGCAATTCGATCGAGATATTGTCGGGTGAGCGCACGAAGGCCATATTGCCGTCGCGGGGCGGCCGGTTGATCGTCACACCGTGTGCCATCAGCTTTTCGCAGGCCTCGTAGATATTCTCGACGCAATACGCGAGATGTCCGAAGTTGCGTCCGCCGTCGTAAGGTTGCGGGTCCCAGTTGAACGTGAGTTCGACCTGCGCATCTTCGTCGCCGGGCGCCGCGAGAAACACGAGCGTAAAGCGGCCCTTCTCGTTCTCGGTCCGGCGGATCTCTTGCAGACCCAGCGCGTCGCGGTAGAAACGCAGAGATTGTTCGATATCGGTGACACGCACCATCGTGTGAAGGTATTTCATGAGCGAAAGCCTGTTGGAGTATTGGGGGGGAAGAACATCGGCGGGAACACACGCCCGCGCGCCATTGTGCCTTAGTACGCAATATTGCATCGGGGCTCGCTTACCCGGGGCAGAGCACCCCTGCGCGTGACCAGGTCGCTGATCTCTTCGGTTTCCAATGTCATGGTTCCCCATCCGGCGCGAAGCGCTCGACCAGGAAGTCGACGAATGCGCGCACGGCGGCCGACGATTGCCGGTGTTGAGGGTAGACCGCGAATACGCCGCCCGCCGCCGGTTCATAGTCCTCGAGCACCTTGACCAAGCGGCCCGATCGGATCGCGTCGCCGACGATGAAGGTCGGCAGCGCAGTGATGCCAAGTCCGGCCAACGCCGCGTCGCGTGCGAGTTCGCCATTGTTGACGCGAATCCTGCCGGTGACCGCCACAGGCCGCGGACGTTCGTGGATCTTGAACAGCCAGTCGACGCTCTTGCTGTGCCCGTACACCAGGCAGTCGTGATGCACGAGCTCATCGGGGGTCTTGGGCTGCCCTCGTCGCGCGAGGTAGGCGGGGCTGCAGCAGGTGAGCATCTCGAACGGCGCGATGCGTCTCGCGATCAGCGACGAGTCAGACAACACGCCGATGCGGATGCCCATGTCGTAACCCTCTCCGACAAGATCGACGAGGCGGTCATTGAGATCGATTTCCAGCGACACTTCCTCGCAACGTTGCAGGAACTCGGGAATCATCGGCCCCAGATGCATCGTGCCGAAGGACATCGGCGCGGTGAGTCGCAAGGTGCCGCGCGGCTGCGCGTTCTCGCTCGTCACGGCACGCTCCGCTTCTTCGACGTCGCCCAGAATCTGCACGACGCGATCGTAGTAGGCACGCCCGACCGGTGTCACCGACAGGCGGCGTGTCGTGCGCACGAGCAGTCTTGCACCGAGATGCTCCTCGAGCGCCATCACGCGCTTGCTGACGAACTGCTTGGACAGCCCCAGGCGTGCCGCCGCGCCCGTGAAGCTCGCTGCATCGACCGCCGCGGCAAAGATCCGCATGTCCTCGAATTGCATGATTGTCGTCACTGTATTGACAGTATTTCCGATTCTAGAGGATTTATTAAACGAATCGTTGACACTACACTGCTTTCATTGCTTGGTCATTTCGTAAGACAGGCTGGACCTAAAAGGGGGCGGGCCTGTTTCGCGTACTGATGCCATCAAGCAGTCTGCAAAGTTATTCAACACCGTTCTCGGAGGTTCAAATGCTTGAAGTTCGCAAGGCGGGCGACCGCGGGGTCGCTGAGCATGGTTGGCTGAGTTCGCGTCACACGTTCTCATTCGGCCACTACCGTGATCCCAAGCAGCAAGGGTTTTCCGACCTGCTGGTGATCAACGACGACCGCGTCGCGGCAGCGGGCGGTTTCGGCCAGCATCCGCACCGCGATATGGAAATCTTCTCGTATGTGCTCGAAGGTGCGCTGGAACACAAGGACTCGATGGGCACGGGCTCGGTGATCCGTCCCGGCGATGTGCAGATGATGAGCGCGGGCACGGGCATCGCGCACAGCGAGTACAACGCCTCGCAAACCGAGGGCGTGCACTTTCTGCAGATCTGGCTGATGCCGGAGAAGAAGGGGGTCGAACCACGCTACCAGCAACAGCATTTCACCGAAGCCGACAAGCGTGGCCGGTTCGCGAAGATCATCTCGCCCGACGGTGCGGACGGTTCACTCGGCGTGTATCAGGATGCGCGCGTGTACGCGGGCCTCTTCGATGGAGCGGAAAGCGCGACGCTCGAACTCGAGCACGACCGCTATGCCTATGCTCAAGTTGCGCGCGGCGGCATCACGGTGAACGGTACCGTGCTCGAGGAGGGCGATGGCGTGCGGGTGCGCGGCGAACGGTCCCTGACGTTCTCGGGCGGTAAGGACGCCGAGGTCCTCGTGTTCGATCTGCGTCCGAACGAGGAACCGATCTGGTAGAGGTCGGCTTCGAGGCCGCCGAGGTGCGGGGTTCAGGCCCCGTCTGAAACATCGGCACCAACGATCTATTGCCACAAGCAATTCGGGTTACATGTATGACGCCATGAACCCGGCGCCTTCACTGGGGACGCGCCGCCAATGGACGGCGCGCGAGCGTTCGTTGTTCGAATGCTCGCGCGCGACCAGAACGACGTGTTCGGCGTGGACTCCAATTGTCGAAACGATAGTCTGGCGAACGTGCTGGGGTGGTCCAAGGTCGCCCCCCCCTTCGTTAACCTACCGTCTATCAGAATCATCGATCCAAACCGTCCATTGCAGCCCGATGGCGCTCCTTGCGAATCGAGGGTGTCCGTTGATATGTCACACCCATCGTCTTCACGCCTGCGCAATCAGACGATTCCAAACAATTCTCGAAGGCACT
The DNA here is from genome assembly GCF_902859895.1 of Pararobbsia alpina. Lineage (GTDB taxonomy): Bacteria > Pseudomonadota > Gammaproteobacteria > Burkholderiales > Burkholderiaceae > Pararobbsia > Pararobbsia alpina. The sequence goes on along the minus strand of NZ_CADIKM010000029.1, from coordinate 8,795 downwards.
CACCACGCATCGATAGAGTGCGCTGATATGCCGCACCCATCGTCTTCATGCCTGCGCATTCAGACGATTCCGAATAGTTTTGAGTTTGTGTTGAGCGTCGCGAACTAGTGCCTTCTGACAGTATTCGAGATCGGTTTTCGATATCGTCTGCGGCATCGCTACGTTGTGCAAAAAAAATGAATGATCGTCGTTATCGCCTGGTGTTCAACCAGTGGCGGGGCATGCGGGTGGCCGTGGAAGTAACGGTGCGCGGCGCCGGCAACGCCGGCCAGAGCGAGGCGGCTGCAGTGAGTTCTGCCTCGGGTTTTGCAAGGGGTTCTGCATCGGACTCTGCCTCGCGTTCTGCAGCGGACGCCGCCGCGCGCGGTGCGGCGGTCATGTCAGGGTTCGCACGGCCTCATACCGCGATGCTGCTGCTCGGCGCGATGCCAGCGCTGATGCCCATGATCAGCGAAGCGCAGGTCGTGGCAGCCGGTGCCCATGCGCCGACGGTCATCCCGACCGCCAACGGCATCCCACAGGTCAACATCAGCGCCCCTTCCGGGGCGGGTGTTTCGCAGAATACCTATTCGCAGTTCGACGTGCCGAAATCCGGCGTCGTGCTGAACAACTCGCCGACGATCGTCAACACGCAGCAGGCGGGCTATATCAACGGCAACCCGAATCTCGCGCCGGGCCAGTCCGCGCGGATCATCCTCAATCAGGTCAACAGCTCCTCGCCGACACAGTTGCGCGGCTACCTCGAGGTCGCCGGCAGCAAGGCCGAAGTCGTGGTGGCCAACGGCTCGGGCATCGTGGTCGACGGCGGTGGCTTCATCAACACCACGCGCGGCATCCTGACCACGGGTTCGCCCCTTATCGGCGCGAACGGCGCCGTGACGGGGTTCGATGTGCACGACGGCCAGATTACTGTGCAGGGCGCGGGGCTCAACGCAGCGAATGTTGAGCAGGTCGATCTCATTGCGCGCGCGGTGCGGGCCAATGCAGCCCTCTATGCGAACCAGCTGAACGTGGTCACCGGTGCGAACCACGTCGATCATGAGGCGCTGGCGACGACGCCGCTTGCGGACCTCGCGGACCTCACGGGCCTCGCGGACCTCGCGGGCACTGGCGCGGCACCCGGTGGCGCAGCACCCGGTGTGTCGATCGACGTGGCCCAATTGGGGGGCATGTACGCGAACCGCATTTGGCTCGTCGGCACCGAAAAAGGCGTAGGCGTGTCGCTCGCCGGCATCGCGGCTGCGCAGGCCGGCGACCTGACGCTCACCACGGAGGGCAAGCTGGTGCTCACCGGCAAGACCCAGGCGAGCGGCAACCTGATGCTGTCCGCGCACGACGGCATCGACAACAGCGGCACGACTTACGCGCAGCAAGCGGTCTCGGTCAGCACGGCCGGTGACCTGACCAACCGCGGCACGCTCGCGGCGCAGCAGAACACGACCGTGAACGCGAACAATGTCGCATCGATGGGCACGCTCGGCGCCGGCATCCACAGCGATGGCTCGATCGCACCGATCACCCAGGGCGGCGACCTGACGGTGATCGCGCGCGGCACCCTCTCAGCGACGGGCCACAACGCGGCGGCTGGCCACGCCACACTCTCCGGCGCAGCGCTCAATCTCGCGGGCAGCCAGACCTCAGCGAATGGCCATCTTGCGCTCACGGCACGGGGTGGCCACCTCAGCGGCGAGCTCAATCTCGCAAACGCGACGACGACCGCGGGCGGCGCACTGTCGGCCCACGCGAGCGGCGACTTGATCAACCGCAACGGGGCGATTCGCCAGTACGGGCAGGCTGACCAGACCTTGTCCGCCGATGGTGTGCTGGACAATACCGGTGGCACGGTGGCGAGTCACGCGGCGAACCTCACCGTGTCGGCGCAGACACTCTTCAATCACAGCGGCTCGATCCAGCATGCGGGCACCGGCACGCTGAACGTGACGGCTGCGCGCGCCGCATCGAGCGTGGGCGGTCAGGTCGCCACCCACGGCGCGCTCACCCTGCAAGCCGCCAGTCTCGACAACACGAACGGCAAACTGACCGCGCAAGGCGCCGCGCGGATCAACGCGGCCTCGGGCATCGTCAACCGAAGCGGCACGCTCTATGGTCACGATGGCCTGACGGTATTCACACAGGGCGCATTGGACAACACATTGGGCTCCGCCCAGACGGTGGGCACGCTATCCGTCACGGCGGGCGAGACCCTGACCAATACCCAGGGCACGCTCTACGCGAATGGCGCGCACGGCAAGCTCGATGTGTCGGCGGGCCGCCTCGACAACACCTCAGGCAAGCTGACAAACGCGGGCAATCGCGCCACGACCGTGTCCTCGGCCACCGGTATCGTCAACACCGGCGGCACACTTGGCGGCAATGGCGACGTGACGGTGAACGCGCAGGATCTCGTCAATACGGAGGGCGCGCAGCTCATTGGCGCAGGCGCCACGAAGCTAAACATCGCGCGCCGCGTGAACAACGCAGGCGGCACGATCTTCGGCGGTACCGCCCTAATGCTGAACTCCTCGGGTGCCATCGTCACGAACGAAGGCGGGGCGATTGCGGGCGGCCAGGACGTGTCGCTTCAGGTGGCGTCGCTGTCGAACCCGGGTGGCACGATCCGCGCGAACCGCGACATCACCGCCAGCGGCGCGATGACGGGCGCCGGCGAGATGACCGCCGGGCGGAACCTGGCACTGAACGTCGCGGGCGACTACACGAACGATGCCGCGAACCGCCTGCATGCGGATGGCGACATGAGCGTTTCCGCCACCGGCACACTGACGAACACCGGCACGCTCGCCGCGACCGGAGCACTGCGCGCCAGCGGCGCGAACGTCATCAATGCAGCGGGCGCAGACATCCACTCGTTCTCGACCACGCTCAACGCGGCGGGCACCCTGACCAACGCCGGGCGCCTCGAGGGTGAGACGGTCACGACAACGAGCGCGACGCTCGCGAACACGGGCACGGTGATCGGCAACGCGCTGCAGGTAAACGCGACGGATGTGCAGAACACGGGCGTGGCGGCCGTGATGGCCGGTGCACAGAGCGTCAAGATCCATGCATCGAACTCGGTCTCGAACACCGATGGCGCACTGATCTATAGCGCGGGCGATCTCGAGATCGCCAAAGACGGTACGCGCGAGCCCGCAGGGACTGCTTCCGACCCTGCCTCCGACCCTGCACCCGGGCTGCTTGCGAACCAGACGGGCACACTCACGAACCGCGCGGCCAGCATCGAGGCGGAGGGCGACATCGACATCGCCGCGCACACGGTCGAGAACATCCGCACCGGTGTGCTCACGCAGGCGGGCACGCCGCAGGTGAGCAGCAAGACGCTGACGATCTGGACCGCGGGCATCCCGATTGGCGATCTGCTGAACAGTCATCGCAGCGACACGTTCTCGCAGTGGAACTGGACGAAGGACCGCGCCCCGCTGAAGGCCGAAATCGTCGGCAGGCTCGCGACACCGATCCGTGTCACGGTACCGAAATCGCAGGTCACGAATCTCGATACGACGGCGCAGACCTTCTCACTCACGCAGCCGCTCACGGAGCACTACAAAGACCGCTCGCAAACGAAAGAGGTCTGCCACGTGCGGGGTGCCTGCACCAGGCGGCCCGTGGCGCAGACCCGGCCCATCGCGACGAACCCGACCCAGTGGTACGAGCGCCTCACCGAGCACGGCGACACCTACACGTTCACCTTCTGGCCGGACTTCGACCCGAACCGGCACATCCGGCCGGACCAGGTCAAGACGCGCTTTGACCTCGGACCCGACTCGCACGACTACAGCGAGATTTCGCGCACGGTGCACACGACGGCCACCTCCGACGCGCTCGTGAGTGCGGGCCGCGCGGCACGGATCCAGGCCCAGGGCGCGATCCGCCTCCAGGCCGACGGGGGCCGCATTGACAACCAGTCCTCGGTGATGGCCGCCGGGGGCGATCTGGTGCGGCGGGCAAGCGGCGGCAGCGTCAGCGATTCGGGCACGGTGCTCCAGCAGACGCTCACACAGCACGCGCAGTCGAGCTTCTACTGGCACCAGAAACGGGGTGGCAGCACCGACACGCAGCGCGTTGACACGGGCATCACGCAGTCGAGCACGACCGTCGATGCGCTGCCCGCGATCGCCGCGTCGAACCAGGACGTGCAGACGCACGCGCAACACATCACCGTGCGTTCGGTGGACCGCCAGGGACAGACCGTCGCCGGCTCGGGTGTGACGGGCGTAGCGGACGTAACGGACGTAACGGGCATAACGGACGTTCCGGGCATAGCGGACGGCCGCGCCGACGGCGCCCAGTCGGGCGCGATCAGTGGCCCGTTGACCCGTCCGCAGACAATCGGCACGGCGACGGGCGGTTTGCCGAACCTCACGCTACCGGTCAATGGCCTTTACACCTATCACCCCGCGCCCGACGCCACGTATCTGATCGCGACCGACCCACGCTTCACACAGGCCGGCCGCTTCCTGTCGAGCGACTACCTGCTCGGGCAACTGGGCCTCGACCCGCAGAAGACGGTCAAACGTCTGGGCGACGGCCTCTATGAGCAACGGCTGATCCGGGACCAGGTGACGCACCTGACGGGCCGCCCCTTCCTCGCGGGCTACACCGACCCCTTTGCCCAATACACCGCGCTGATGAACCGCGGTGTCGCGTACGCGAAAACGTTCGACCTCGAACCGGGCCTCGCGCTCACGCCCGCTCAGATGCGGCAACTGACGACCGACATGGTGTGGCTCGTGGCACAGGACGTGACGCTGCCCGATGGCTCGCATCAGACGGTGCTCGTGCCGCAGGTGTATCTCGCGCAGTCCAACTCGGTCGAGCTGACGCGCAGCGGCGCACTCGTCGCCGGTGGCCGCGTGAACCTGAACGCGAGTGGCGAGGTGGACAACAGCGGGCACGTCCTCAGCGATCTCGCGACGACCGTGGTCGGTCACACCATCACGAATAGCGGCATCCTGGACAGCGCGGGCTCGACGATCGTGGCGGCCGGCGAGGACGTGCGCAACACGAGTGGCCGCACCGGGGGCGACGAGGTGCGCGTGCAGGCCGGTCGCGATGTCATCCATGAGACGCGCACCGAGGGCGTATCGAAGTCGTTCGGCTCGAACACCCTGACCGGCCGGGTCACGGGAACCGGCGTCCACGCGATCGGCACGATCTCGGCGACGAACCGCGCCACCGTTCTGGCGGGCCGCGACGTGAGCCTGTCCGCTGCGACGATCCAGGCCGGCGGCCACGCGACGATCGGCGCTGGCCGGGATCTGAACATCGAGACGACAACGCTCACGAGCACGCAGGACGTGCAGACACGCGACGGGCTGAACGGCGGGCACGATCGGCTTACGCAGAACCTGGGGAGCGCCCTTCTCGCGGGCGGCGATCTGACGACGCGATCGGGCCGCGATACCACGCTCACGGGTGCCACCGTGTCGGCGGGTGGTCATGCGACGCTGGTCGCGGGCCAGGACCTGACGGTGACGGCCGCCAAGGACAGGCACACGCACGACGCACGTTCGATGGGCGGTGAGCTGTCGCATCACACCCGTTCAAGCGATGACGAAACGGTCCAGGGGGCGCGTGTCGAGGCGGGGGGCAACGTCACACTGGCGGCCGGCCAGAGCGCAACGGGCAAGCTCACGATCCTCGGCTCGACCGTCGCGACAGACTCCGGCGCAGTCGAACTCGTCTCGAGTGGAGATGTGACGCTTGGCCGCGTAGCGCAGACGCACGATGCGCAAGGCTGGTCGGAACACCATCATGCGGGGTTCCTGTCGAGAGCCAAGACGACGGACACCACCCGTTCGCATCAGGTGAGCGCGATCGGCTCGACCGTCTCGGGTGAGTCGGTCACGGGCGCGGCCGCTCACGACCTGACCATCAGCGGCTCGACCGTCGCGGCCACGCAGGATGTGAGACTGGCGGCGGCGCACACCCTGCGCCTCGCCCCCTCGCAAGACACGCGCGCGAGTAGCCACTTCCATCAGGAGCTGAAAACCGGCCTCGGTAGTGCGGGCGGTGTCGGTATCTCCTACGGCAGGGTCGACCAGCAGGGCACGACGCACGATAGTGCGCTTACGCAGAACGGCAGTCTGGTGGGCAGCACGGACGGCAGCGTGCATCTGTCGGCAGGGCGTGACCTGCATGTCACGGGCAGCGACCTGATCGCGGCGAAAGACGTGAGCGGCACGGGCGCGAACGTGACGATCGATGCGGCGACCGACACGATGCACCACGACGAGACGCATGAGGTGAAGCAACGCGGCTTCACGCTCGCGCTGAAAGCCCCTGTCCTTGACGGGCTGTCGAACACGGTGGGTCAGGCGCACGCGGCAAGCCGCAGTCAGGACAGCCGCGCGGCGGCGCTCCATGGGATGGCAGCAGCCAGCGGCGCGGTCGATGTGGTCGGTACGGGCGGCGCCGCGGCTGGCGCCCTGGCGAACGGACACCCTCCTGAAGCGAAGCTTGAGCTGAGCTACGGCAGCAGCCACAACACGAGCACGTTCGCCCAAGATTCGACCACGAGCAAGGGTTCGTCGGTCACGGCGGGTGGCACGGCCGCGTTCGTGGCCACCGGTGGCGGCGCATCGAGCAACAGCATGGGCAACACTGGCAACGGTGGCGACACCAGTGTTGGCAGCGGCGATGTCACGATTGCCGGTTCGAACGTGAACGCGAACGATATCGTGCTGTCGGCGAGGAATCAGGTCAGTCTTCATAACACGACGGATACCGATTCGACGCGCAGCACGAATGCGTCGAGTAGCGCGAGCGTCGGGGTGTCGTATGGCACACAGGGCCTGGGTGTATCGGCGTCGGGGTCGAAAGCGCACGGCGACGACAGCAGCGACGCCGCGATGCAGAACAACACGCACGTCAAGGGCGCGAACAGCGTACAGATTGTCTCGGGTGGCGACACGAACCTCATCGGCGCGCACGTGAGCGGCAGGCAGGTCACGGCCGACATCGGCGGCAACCTGACCATCGCGAGCGTGCAGGATACGGCGACCAGCCGTGCCGATCAGGAAAGCTCGGGCGGAAGCTTCAGCATCAGCCAGGGTGGCGGCAGTGCGAGCTTCAGCCGCACGAGCGGCAACGCGAACGGCCGCTATGCGGGCGTGAATGTACAGGCTGGGATTCACGCCGGTTCAGGTGGGTTCGACATCACCGTCCAGGGCAATACGGACCTGAAAGGGGGCGACCATCGCGAGCGAGGCGGATGCGGCGAGGAACACGCTTTCGACGGGAACGCTGTCCTTCTCCGATATGGCAAACAGTTCGAGTTACAACGCGAAAAGTGGTGGCTTGAGCGCGGGGGCGTCGGTCGGTGATGGCGGCAACAACTATGCAACGACTGGCACTGGTTCGGTACATAACGCGGGCGGCATCACGCCCTCGCTCAGTCAGCACGACAGCGGTAGCGACAGCGCTATGACGAAAAGCGGCATCAGCGCAGGCACCCTTAGCGTGATGGATTCCGCGCACCTGACGCAGGACGTGGCGAGCCTGAACCGTGACGCGTCGAACGCGAACGGTATGGTGGCGAAGACGCCGAACGCGAATACCCTCCTGGACAATCAGGCCGACATAATGGCGGCAGCGAGCGCGGCCGGGGAGTCGATCGTGAAGCGCATCGGCGAGTATGCGGATAGCAAGCGAGATACGGCCAATGCAGCAGCCGAACAGGCCGAAACGGAAGGTAATTCCGAACTGGCTGCGAGGTACAGGCACGAAGCGAAGGATTGGGACGAAGGTGGTACGAGCCGCGTGGCGCTACATACTGGGGGAGGCGCGTTGATTGCCGGTCTTGGCGGCGATAGTGCGCTTGCAGGTGCGGCAGGTGCAGGTGCGGCGGCAACGCTCGCAGGCGATCTGAACCAGCTCGCTGATTCGACCAAAGGTGACAGTGACTCCAATTCAGGCCTGATGGCGGGCAATATTGCGGCGAATGTCCTTGCTGGATGGGGCGGCGCACTCGTGGGCGGCAATTCGGGTGCGTTCACGGCGGCGAATGCAGACCTGTATAACAGGAGCGCTGGCAATGGCAGCGGCCAAGGAAGCACGGCCAATTCGGCACTAGGATGGATCGGCGAGCAGTTTGCGAGCGGGGCACGCGGCGCGGTGAACATGGCCAATCAATTCGCAGCGTTGGTGAACGCGAATGGTCCACAGGGACCGCAAGTCAACCCAGACGAGCTGAACGGACCGTGGGGAAACTCGAAACCGCCTGCGATTGGTGGGTCAGCGATTCCGGTTGCGGTATGCGCGCCGCCGGTGTGCGCTGTGGTGCCGATCGCGACACAGGGGACGCCAACGTACCTACCCGGCCATGCGACCATTGTTAACGCACAAGGCGATAGCGTCAAGGCTACCGGGGGCGGCCAGTTCGATGCCTCCGTACCAATGGGCAGCAAGAGTAACCAGTTCAATCAACCGAAAAATCCATCGTATCAGCCTGTCCGCAACGAGGCGGCGAATGTTGACGGAACCGATTTTTCAGGGCACGCGCTCGACCGGATGCAAGATCGAGGACTTACGCCATCTGTAATTCAGAATGCAATTGACAATGGCGTCGCGACGCCAAGTCGAGGCGGCACGGCAATTCACTATGATTCGGTTAACAATGTGTCGGTGGTCACAAACAGCGTTGGCAGGGTCGTTACGGTTAAGTACATCTCGTTATACACATCTTGACTGGCGAGTCTCGGTCGCGAAAAAGCGTGTTTACTTTCAATGACATAGAGCGGCGCTTGTAAACTGGCGGCGGATCGCGTTTACTCTCT
>NZ_CADIKM010000028.1 GCF_902859895.1 Pararobbsia alpina | reverse complement strand
CGATTCCTGGTCTTCGATCGACAGGGTGCGCGCACGCTGAAGGCCCTCGACGAGCACCTTCACGGTCCCGTCGGGAAGCTTGAGCATCTGGAGAATGTTGGCGACGCAACCGACTTCGTACATATCCTTGTCGGTCGGTTCATCCTTGGCCGCGGTTTTCTGGGCGACCAGCATGATGTGCTTGCCGCCTTCCATCGCAGTTTCGAGCGCCTTGATGGACTTCGGGCGACCGACGAAGAGAGGAATCACCATATGCGGAAACACCACGACATCCCGCAGCGGGAGCAGGGGGAGCGTAATGCGTTCCGTCGGCAAAAGTTGGGTTCCTGACATTTCATTTCCCCATGAAGTGGAATCTGTTCGTGAGCAAGTGAGGCCGTCTCTATGGACTTCAAGCACCCAATTGATAAAAATCTATCGACAAAAATGTGTCGGCCTAAGGAAAAAAGCCGTTCACGTTGCCATGAACGGCTTTTCCGGTTGGCCTAGCCGATTCGTCAATTCGACCCCGAGACCTTCGGGGCTTCCTCGTAAATCAGCAGTGGCTTGCCGTCGCCGTCAATTGCGTTCTCGTCGATCGTGACCTTGCTGACCCCCTTCATCGTGGGCAAGTCATACATCACATCCAGCAACGCCTGCTCCAGGATCGAACGCAGGCCGCGTGCCCCCGTCTTTCGGCGGATCGCCTTGCGCGCGATGGCCTGTAGCGCCACTGGCCGGATTTCCAGCTCAACGCGCTCCATCGCAAACAACTTCTGATACTGCTTGACCACTGCGTTTTTCGGCTCGACCAGAATCTGCATCAACGCTTCCTCATCGAGCTTGCCGAGCGTTGCGACCACCGGCAGCCGTCCGATCAGTTCGGGAATCAGCCCGAACTTGATCAGGTCTTCCGGTTCGACATCGCGCAGCACTTCGCCCGCATCGCGTTCCTGCCGGCTCTTCACCGTCGCGCCGAAACCGATACCGGTCTTTTCGGTGCGGTCGATAATCACCTTTTCGAGCCCGTCAAACGCGCCACCGCAAATGAACAGGATGTTGGTCGTGTCGACCTGGATGAAATCCTGATTCGGATGCTTGCGCCCCCCTTGCGGCGGGACCGACGCCATCGTGCCTTCGACCAGTTTCAGCAGCGCCTGCTGGACCCCTTCACCCGAAACGTCGCGGGTGATCGACGGGTTGTCCGACTTGCGGCTGATCTTGTCGATTTCATCGATATAAACGATGCCCTTTTGTGCTTTATCGACTTCGTAGTTGCAATTCTGAAGGAGTTTTTGAATGATGTTTTCGACGTCCTCGCCCACATAGCCGGCTTCGGTCAACGTCGTGGCATCCGCGATCACGAACGGCACATTGAGCAGGCGTGCCAGCGTCTGAGCCAGCAGCGTCTTGCCCGAACCTGTCGGACCGATCAAAAGGATGTTGCTCTTCGCGAGCTCGACTTCGTCTTTCCGGTCGAGATGCTTGAGCCGTTTGTAATGGTTGTACACCGCGACCGCGAGAATCTTCTTCGCGCGTTCCTGCCCGATCACGTATTGATCGAGGATGTCGCGAATTTCTTGCGGGCTCGGCAGATCGGACTTGGCGATCGCCGCTTCGGCGCCGGCGCTGACCGCTTCGTCGCGAATGATCTCGTTGCACAGGTCGATGCATTCATCGCAAATGAACACCGACGGGCCGGCAATCAGTTTCTTGACTTCATGCTGACTCTTGCCGCAGAAGGAGCAGTACAGCAGCTTTTCGCTACCGGAAGATTTCTTGTCCGCCATAAATATTTACGCCTCAGGACGCTCGTCTACATCATACGCCGTATTAAAAGAACGCACGCATTGGGGCCGGCGGGATCTGCGAGGCAATTATTACCTGCTGCAGCCCCGCCAAAAAAGGGGCTCAATGAACGGCAACCACCGCCTTCGGCTATACCTGCTTGTGCTTCCGTGCGGCTCACTCCCGATTTCGTCCTTCTGGGGTGGGCTCGCCACCCTCAAACCCATCAGACCCGCTTATGCATGACCTGGTCGATCAGGCCATACGCCGCAGCGTCGTCGCCCGACATGAAGTTGTCGCGGTCCGTATCGCGCGCGATGCGTTCTACGGGCTGACCCGTGTGGCTCGCGAGCAACTGATTGAGCCGTTCGCGCAAATAAAGAATTTCGCGTGCCTGGATTTCAATGTCCGACGCCTGGCCGCGTGCGCCGCCGAGCGGCTGGTGAATCATCACGCGGGAATTCGGCAGCGCATAGCGTTTGCCTTTTTCGCCGGCTGCCAGCAGGAATGCGCCCATGCTGGCGGCGAGGCCCATGCAAAGCGTTGACACATTGGGCTTGATGAACTGCATCGTGTCGTAGATCGCGAGGCCGGCCGAGACTGAACCGCCCGGGCTGTTGATATACAGGCTGACGTCCTTGTCCGGATTTTCGCTTTCAAGGAACAGCAACTGGGCCACCACGAGATTGGCTGTCTGGTCGTTGACTTCACCGACCAGGAAGACGATACGCTCCTTGAGCAGGCGCGAGTAGATGTCATACGCGCGTTCACCGCGACCGCTCGTCTCGACGACCATCGGCACGAGGCCAAGCGCCTTCGGGTCGAGCGAATCATCGGAGTGGCGGTCCATCGAGTGCGGAAAACCGGAAACGAGATCGGCGCGGAACGTCATGCAGGCAGTCCTTGATAGTCTATTTACGTTGCTACGTTACACGACAAACGAGCCGTGTGCATAAGTCCCCGGGGCACCAGGATTGCCGTCTATCCGCGGTGGCTCAGATCTTATATGAGCCGTCGCCGGCGATTATCAAGACCTGCACCGGCACCTCGCGGATAAGCTTCGCGGATAAGTCCCGCAGGTGGGCCCCTTCACCGGACTCATCCGCCAGCCAATACCCTCTCTACCCTATCGCGCGCACCCGTCCCGGCAGCTTGCGCGGTATCCACTTAAAAACAATGCGCCGGAAACTTCCGGCGCATTTATATCACGTGAGGCGTTCCAGAGTTTCGTCGCGCCGGACTCAGCCTTGAGCCGCTGCCGCGGTGCTCGCCAGTTCCTCGAAAGGCACCAGCTTGTCCGTCACCTTAGCCTTGGTGGTCACGAATTCGACGACGTTGTTCTCGACGACGAATGCTTCCATTTCCGCAAGGCGCTGCTTGTCGGAATAGTACCAGCGCACCACTTCCTTGGGATCTTCATAGCTCTTCGCAAATTCGTCGACTTCGGCACGAATCTGCTCGGGCTTCGCCTGCAATTGGTTTTGCTGAACGACTTCAGCCAGAACGAGACCCAGCTTCACGCGGCGTTCGGCTTGATCGTGGAACATCTCGACCGGAATCGGTGCCTGGCGGGCGTTGGGTACGCCCCGCTGCTCGAGGTCACGACGCGCCATTTCGACGAGACGTTCCTGATCCTGCTCGACGAGTGCCTTCGGCACTTCGAGTTCGCTGATCTTGAGCAGCGCGTCCATCACCTGGTTCTTGAGCAGCGCTTGCGTGCGGCGCTTGGCTTCGCGCTCGAGGTTGTCCTTGATTTCACCGCGCATCTTCGTGAGGTCGCCGTCGGCAATGCCGAGCGTCTTCGAAAATTCAGCGTCGATTTCCGGCAGATGCGACCATTCGATCTTCTTCAGCGTGATCGTGAATTGCGCGGTCTTGCCGGCCACTTCCTTGCCGTGATAGTCCTCGGGAAACTGCAGGTCGAATTCGCGCGTTTCGCTGGCCTTCAGGCCCAGTGCCGCCTTCTCGAATTCGGGCAGCATGCGGCCTTCGCCGAGTACGAACACGAAGTCTTCTGCGGTGCCGCCCGCGAACGGCGTGCCGTCGAGCTTGCCGACGAAGTCCACCGTCACGCGGTCGCCGTCCTTGGCCGAGAGATCTGCGCCGCCGTCACCATGTTCGCTGGCTTCGCCGCGCACGTGGTAATGGACACGCTGTTTGCGCAGGATGTCGAGCGTGCGATCGATTTCGGCGTCCGCGATCTGCGTCGTCGTGCGGCTGATCTCAGCCGTGGCGATGTCGCCGAGCTTGACTTCGGGGTAGATTTCGAAGGTCGCGTCGAATGCATAGGAATCGGCGAGCGCCTGCTCGCCCTCTTTCGACGCGAAGCGCGGCGAGCCCGCTACCTTGAGGTTCTCAGCGCGGCTGATGTCGAAGAACTCGCGGCCCACCTTGTCGCTCAGGACTTCGGCTTCGACCTGACCCGCATATTGCTGTGCCACCATCTTCAGCGGCACCTTGCCCGGACGGAAACCCGGCATCTTGACGTTCTTTGCCAGTTGCTTGATGCGCGAGTCGATTTCCTTTTGCACGGCTTCCTTGGGCAGGGAAATGGTGACGCGCCGTTCGAGTTTGCCGAGATTTTCTACAACGTTAGCCATGGATGCATCCAGTCTGAAAGTTCTTGTCCGAGCCCATGCGGCGAGATCGGAGGCCGTCGGCTCAGCGCAATGCGCAGTGGGCGAAAGAAGCCGGGTATTCTAGCAAACTCTTTTCGTGCCACGCGAAAAAAGGCGAAAAGGCCGGGTTTTCGTTGATATGGACGGCGCTTGTGACGCAATCGGCTGCACTCGGGTGCGTGACCCCGTACCGGCTTCGACACGCTCACTCGTGGCGATCGTGGCCGCGACGCGCGATACTAGCGCCCAGCTTCGTCTCCCCCGACCACTCAATTTGCCGCGCCCCGACGCCGCTCACCACGACCGCCCTGCCAACATGCCGACCAAAAACATCGCTCCCGTCATCGTCGTCGCTCCGGATTCGTTCAAAGGCTCGCTGAGCGCACAGCAGGTCGGCGATGCGATCGCCGCCGGGTTGCGCCGTGTCTGGCCGAAGGCCGATGTCCGGGTACGGCCGCTCGCCGACGGCGGCGAGGGTACGCTCGATGCATTGCTCGCCAACGGCGGCAAACGCATGAAGCTGCATGTACGCAATGCCGCGGGCGGACCGTGCGAAGCCCAAAGCGGACTGCTGCCCGACCAGACCGCGATCATCGAAACTGCGGAGATCGTCGGCATCACCGACGCGGCGGGCATGGCGATTCCGATCGAGGCGCGCAGCACCCTGGGACTCGGCGACGCGATCCGCACGCACCTCGACCAGGACGCACGACGGATTCTCATCGCGCTCGGAGGCAGCAGCACGAACGATGGCGGGGCAGGCTTGTTGAACGCGCTGGGCATCCGCCTGCTCGATGCCGACGGCAAATCGCTGCCACCCTCGCCCAACGCATTCGAACGGCTTGCACAGATCGATGCGAGTGGCCTCGACACTCGGCTCAAGGGTTGTTCTCTGATGGCGATGACCGACGTCGACAATCCGCTTTGTGGAAAACACGGTGCGAGTGCGGTATTCGGCCCGCAGAAGGGCGCGAGCCCGAAACAGGTCGAGAAACTCGACCATGCGCTCAGCCATTTCGCTGACTTGCTCGAAAACGCGCTCGGCAAGCGCGTGCGCGACATGCCGGGCGCAGGCGCCGCGGGGGGGCTGGGCTTTGCACTGCATGCGCTGGGCGCCACGTTCCGGCCCGGCGCCGAGGTGGTGGCGGCCGAGGCGGCGCTCGACGAAGCGCTGCAAGGCGCGGACTGGATGATCACCGGCGAGGGCCGCAGCGACGCCCAGACCCTGCATGGCAAGACGCCCTTTGTCGCCTGCGAACACGCGCGACGGCTGGGTGTACCCGCAAGCCTGCTGTCGGGCGGCATCGACGTGAGTGCCCTGCCGCAATTGAATCAGTATTTCTCGGGATGCTTTTCGCCGACACCAGGACCGATGACGCTGCAAACCGCGATCGCCGAAGCCGGGACCTTGCTGGCGGACGGCGCCGAGCAGCTCGCGCGCCTGTTCGATGCGGCTCGCTCGCGCGATTCGCGGCCTTGAGCCCTTCAAACCGTGAATGCCGAACACGGATGTGGGTTCATGTTGGCGGCGGACACCACAACGACAACGCCCGTGGCCCCGTTGCCATGCCGCGATGCCCTCTTTTAGATTCCGAACCTCGTAGTCCGGTAGGCGACCCATAGCTTGCGTACAGGTGTCAGCGCAATTCGCTGGTGCAGGACCTGGTACCGCTCGCCTTCGATCTCATCGAGCAGGGCGAGCGCGATTGCTGCCTGGGCGCGCAGTACAGGCTGACGCTTCAAAGTCGCGCGCGGTGCATTCGATAGCGTTTGCCGCAGACCGTCGCGCGCGCGGCCGGCCTGAAATTCCATGAGTGCCGTGAAGCCGTCGGAATAGCGACGGTTGATGATATCGGCGGCCGTCACATTGAAGCGTTGCATCTCGCTGATCGGAAGATAGATGCGGCCGCGCCGAGCGTCGTCGCCGACATCGCGAACAATCTCCGCGTACATCAGCGCGTTACCGAGTTCCCGCGCCCACTCGCGATCGTCCGCGCCACCGGGCGCCTGCTGCGCGACGACGGCCGCGAATGCCCCGCCGACCTTACCAACATAGCGCTGCAGGCCTGGATAGTCGAGATAGCGCGCCTGATCGAGATCCATCGTGAAGCCTTCGGCGACTTCGAACAGCGACTCGATGGCCGCGACCGCACCGGGCAACTCGCGATGGAGTTCGACCGCGACTGGATGAGTCGGCTGACCTGTCTCGATCGTCTTGAGCTCGCGTTGCCACCATGCGAGCTTCGCGTGTCCGAGGGCGGGATCCGACGAATTCTCGACTGTTTCCTCGAGCTCACGCCGCAACGCAAAAAGCGCCGTCAACCCGCGACGACGCGAGGCCGGCGCACGCAACAAAGCGTAGTAGACGCTAGAGCCGAGCGGTGCGCCTTTTTCTTGTGAGTATTGATCAGGCTTCACGGAATGCTGGCAACTGGACGCGAATGAATTCGTGGTGCGAGGAGGGGGACTCGAACCCCCACACCATTGCTGGCGTCAGGACCTAAACCTGGTGCGTCTACCAATTTCGCCATCCTCGCGCCGGGCATCGATCATGGGTCGTTGGCCAGGAATCGTCACCGCGCACAATGCGTTGTGCCGAAACCGCCAAGCCTGCTGGATCGAGCCGGTCAATGCATCAGGTCTCCCTGCCGCAAACCGCCGCTCGGCATGAATAACCGCCATGCTTTGCGAAGTCCGCTAGTTTAGCCGATTGGCTGTTCAATGTCTCGTGGATTTGGCGTGCGTGCGTGTGCTTGCATATGATTTTGAAGCCCGCCCCCTCACGATTCACAATTCACGGCTCACGACAATTCCACTCACGACTCCATGACCACCACCACCATCGTCGGACCCGGCGCCATCGGCGGCCTCCTTGCAGCTGCTTTGTCCAACGCAGGCCATCAAGTCAGCCTGCTCGCACGCGGCGCCACGCTGGCGGCCCTCCGTCAGCACGGCCTGCGCGTGCGTCCCGCCGACGGCGGTCCTGAACAGGGTCATAGGCTTGCTGCTTCGGATGACCCGACCTCCTTCGGGGTGCAAGACCTCGTGATCGTCGCGCTCAAGGCGCAAGCGCTGCCCGCGATGGCGGCGAAACTGGCGCCACTGGTCGGACCGCAGACGGTGATCGTCAGCGCGATGAACGGACTGCCATGGTGGTTTCTTCACGGACTCGAGGGCGCCCCCCAGCCGCGCACACTTGATGCAGTCGATCCGGATGGCAAGGTTTCCGCCGCGCTGGATCCTCAGCGCGCGATAGGCTGCGTGGTTCATCTGGCATCGGCCCAGGTCGCACCCGGCGTGATTCAGCGCGTCAGGGCGAACCAGTTGATCGTCGGCAGCCCGCATGCCGCGCTGAACGACATGGCGGCACATCTCACCGCCGATTTGCGAACAGGTGGCTTCGAGGTCGCCTTGTCGGATTCCATTCATCGCGAGATCTGGATCAAGCTCTGGGGCAATATGAACATGAACCCGATCAGCGCCCTCACCGGCTCCACGCTCACGCAGATCCTCGATGATCCGCTGACCAACCGGCTCGCGGTCAGCATGATGGAGGAAGCTTCGGCCATCGGACGCAAGCTCGGACTCGACACAGGAATGACGCCGTCGGAACGCGAAGTCATCACGCGCAAGCTTGGCGCGTTCAAGACATCGATGCTGCAAGACTTCGAAGCGCACCGCGAAATGGAGATCGGCCCGATCCTCGGCGTATTCCCCGAGCTGGGTCGCAAGCTCGGTTTGGCGACACCCCACTGCGACGCGATACTCGGATTGCTACAACAGCGTGCGGCTAACCCGTATTGACAGTGATGAAATCCGTGGCTGGACTCAATAGAAGATCCTTCGATCACCTTGCAACTGAAAATGTGCACGCACCAAGCACACTCTCAAGCAATCTTGAGAAGTTTCAGATTCGGTGATTTGCGCATCCGATCGTTACCGTTTGTAAAGCTCACGAACCGCGTCTTCAATGTGCTGCCGAAGCAAGCGTCGCTCTTCGGAGTTCATATGGCCATCGTGACGTCGTTCGGAGATTTCGGGTGGAACAGGATCTTGCATCATGGGCATCGGCGGAGGAATCACGATCCTGGGCAGGCGGCGCATCTTGCGGTGCCCAAGGCGGCCATCGGACTCAGCCTGAGCGCGCGCGCACGAAGCGCCAGCCAATAGGAGCCCCAATAGCCCAATCGTTAACGAACGCCTCACCGCCCCCGTCATTGCTTACCTTTGAATACCTTCGTCATTGCCTGCGCCCGACGCTGATGGTCCACCTTCGCCAGATCCGAAGCGTGCCGCCCGGCGCGAATATTGCAGCCAGCACGTCTTTTGAGATTGTTCATACCTATTTCGATATCGAGCCAGAGTGTACGCAACGCCAATACTCGTCGCGCCACGGACCCCGTAAATTTTGTAACGGTTTGTAAGTCCATCCGAGCGCAAAAGGCGCGCGAAAAACGAATCAAGATAAGATCACGACATGGAAACCAAAAACCCGTCAAAAATTCTCGTAGTAGACGATGACCCCCGCCTGCGTGATTTGCTTCGCCGCTATCTCGGTGAGCAGGGCTTCAACGTGTACGTCGCCGAAAATGCGCCTGCGATGAACAAGCTTTGGGTGCGCGAGCGATTCGATCTGCTGGTGCTCGATCTGATGCTGCCCGGCGAGGACGGCCTGTCGATCTGTCGGCGCCTGCGCGGCAGCAATGACCGCACACCCATCATCATGCTAACGGCCAAGGGCGAGGATGTCGATCGCATCGTCGGACTTGAAATGGGTGCGGACGACTATCTCCCCAAGCCGTTCAACCCTCGCGAACTCGTCGCGCGCATCCATGCCGTGCTGCGCCGCCAGATGCCGTCGGAGTTGCCGGGTGCCCCGTCGGAAACCACCGAGGTCTTCGAGTTCGGCGAGTTCGCACTGAACCTTGCGACTCGCACGCTCACGAAGAACGGTCAGGAGATGCCCCTCACCACGGGGGAGTTCTCGGTACTCAAAGTCTTCGCGCGCCATCCGCGTCAGCCGCTCTCGCGCGAAAAACTCATGGAGCTTGCGCGTGGCCGCGAATACGAAGTGTTCGACCGCAGCCTCGACGTCCAGATCTCTCGACTGCGCAAGCTCATCGAGCCCGATCCGGGCAGCCCTCGCTTCATCCAGACAGTATGGGGCCTTGGTTACGTCTTCATTCCAGACGGGGCGGCCTGATCTCTGCGCGTCGCCTCCTGACAGGTCGCCGTAATGCGAGTTGACCGGCGCCTTCTCACGCTTGCCTTTGGCGGCCTGTTCTGGCGCACCTTCCTGCTGATCGCGCTGCTGATCGCGGTCAGCCTGGCGGCATGGTTCCAGAGCTTCCGCGTGATCGAGCGCGAGCCCCGCGCGCAACGCGTGGCCCTGCAGCTCGTCGCGATCGTCAAGCTGACCCGCACCGCCCTTCTCTATTCCGATCCCGATCTGCGGCGCGCCTTGCTGCAGGATCTCGAAAGCAATGAAGGGGTGCGCGTCTATCCGCGCGAACCGTCCGACAAATATCAGCTGCAGCCCGATGAATCGCTGAACCGCCTGATCGAAATCGACGTGCGCGGCCGGCTCGGCAACGAGACCGTCATCGCGCAGTCGGTCAACGATATTCCAGGCGTCTGGATCAGCTTCAAGATCGACGACGACGACTACTGGGTCGCGCTCGACCGCGATCAACTCGATAACGTCACGGGGCTCCAGTGGCTCGGCTGGGGCATTTTCGCGCTCGCACTCTCGTTGTTCGGCGCGGCTTTCATCACAAGCCTCGTGAACCGGCCGTTTGCGCGGCTCGCGCTGGCCGCGCGCAAGCTCGGTTCGGGACAAGTGCCGGATCCGCTGCCCGAACGCGGCATGGGCGTCGCGGCCGAGACCAATCGAAGTTTCAACCAGATGGTGCGCGACCTTGAACAGCTCGAGGCCGATCGCGCGGTCATGCTGGCGGGTATCTCACACGACCTGCGCACCCCGCTTGCACGTCTTCGCCTCGAAACCGAGATGAGTCCCGCTGATATTTTGACAAAGGATGCGATGGTCGACGATATCGAGCAGATGGACCGGATCATCGGCCGCTTTCTCGACTATGCACGTCCCGCCCAACGCACGGCCGAAGTCGTCGACCTCTCGGCGCTGGTGCGTGAAATCGCGGGACGGATGGCGAGTGAGGATGGGGTCGATCTCACGCTCGAGCTCGCCGACCGCGCATTGATCGAGGGCGACTCGACTGACATGCGGCGCGTGATCGCCAACCTGCTCGAGAACGCGCGCAAATACGGCAAGCGCTCGGAGGAGGAGATTCCGCAGATCCGCGTGGCGACGTATGCACAGCATGGGCAAGTCGACATCTTTGTGTCGGATCGGGGACCCGGTATTCCCGAGGATCAGATCGCGCTCGTCACGCGTCCGTTCTACCGCGTCGACGCGGCACGAACGCAGGCCGACGGGACGGGGCTCGGCATGGCGATCGTTCTGCGGCTCGTGTCACGCCATCGCGGCGCCTTGCGGCTGCGTAACCGTCAGCCGGGGCCCGGCCTCGAGGTCTCGCTGAACTTCCCCGAATATCGGGGCCCCGGCCGAGACGGTGACCTCGTGCGAGACGTGGCGCGCGACGGCGTCCGGGACACCGCCCGCGAATCGAAGCGGGACAGCCGGGATAGCAAGCGCGAGGCTTGAAGGAGGAGGATTGCCGCGCACTTGTTCAAAGCTTCTCGAGCAAGGCAATGGCCTGGGCTTCGATCCCTTCTTCGCGCCCCAGATAACCGAGCTTCTCGTTGGTCTTGGCCTTGACGTTGACGGCCTCGACCGGCACCCCGAGATCCTCCGACAGCACCCCGCACATCGCGCCAATATGGGGCGAAAGCTTGGGCTTCTGCGCAA
This sequence comes from Pararobbsia alpina, assembly GCF_902859895.1. Lineage (GTDB taxonomy): Bacteria > Pseudomonadota > Gammaproteobacteria > Burkholderiales > Burkholderiaceae > Pararobbsia > Pararobbsia alpina. Next base: position 55,743 of record NZ_CADIKM010000028.1, on the reverse strand, counting down.
TCACGGTCGTGTCGACATTGACGATCGAGAAGCCGGCTTCGCGCACACGCCGCACGGCCTCGCGCAACAGCACACGACTGTCGGCGCCGTGGAACCGCTCGTCGGTGTCCGGAAAATGCCGGCCGATATCGCCCAACGCGGCCGCGCCGAGCAAGGCATCCGTCACGGCATGCAGCAGTACATCCGCATCCGAATGACCGAGCAGGCCCCGGTCGAACGGAATGGTCACACCGCCGATGATCAATGGCCTTCCGGTCACGAGAGCATGTACGTCATACCCTTGTCCGATTCGCAGCGCCGTCATATCGAGTGTCCTTTTTTTAGAAGAATGGATTCGGCCATTGCAAAATCTTCGGGGTAGGTAACCTTGAAATTGCGCAGATTGCCGGGCACGAGCCGCGGCTGATAACCGAGGCGTTCGACCGCGCTCGCCTCATCGGTCACCGCAAAGCCCTCCTGCTGCGCCCTGAGCAGCGCATCGCGCAGCAGGCCGATGCGGAACATCTGAGGTGTTTGGGCGAGCCAAAGCCCGTCGCGCGGCTCCGTATGGCCGATACGCGCGAGCTCGGGATCGGGCGACGCACGTTTGAGCGTGTCCGCGAGGGGCATCGCGATTATCCCGCCGACATCGTCGTCGCGTACCGCGTCGATCAGCTGCCGGATCAGTGCCGGCGTGATCCCGGGGCGCGCGGCATCGTGAACGAGCGCCCAGTCGTGATCACTGGCGCCGAATTCGCCGAGTGCGATCAGGCCGTTGAGCACACTCGCATGGCGCGTCGGCCCGCCGCAGCGGCGCGCGGCAAAACGCAGCTTGTCGAAATTGAGCCCATCAAAATAGCGGTCATCGGCGGATAGCACGAGCAGGGTCTGCTCGAGCTCCTCGCACGCATCGAAGGCAGCGAGCGTGTAGTGCAGCAGGCTGCGACCGCCGATCTCGCGATACTGCTTGGGCATGTTGGCGCCCGCGCGCGCGCCTACCCCCGCGGAAGGGATCAGGGCATACAGGCGGTCAGTCTGGCGAGGGTTCACACGAAAAACGGCAAGTCGAAGGAAGGAGCGAATTCTATAATATCGCCTTGCCTGTATGCAGCATTCTCTCCCGGCGTGTTCGATTTGCTGCATTGGGGCCGGGTTCGCGGTACTCTGCGAGCCACGCATCTCTATCCCCGGTCCGCTTGCGCACCGGGGTGCTGTCATTTGAAGAGCCTGAAAATAACCGTCTATGCCTGACCAGCCTGCCGTTCCGTCTGCAAAGTCATCCAAAGCGTCTTCTGCTGCGTCGTCCGCCGCGTCGTCGATGGTCTCCACCGTGCCGCCTGAGGCGTCAAGCGCAGCCGCTGCCGCGGCAGTCTCATCCGCGGTGACGCCAGTGCCGCCCTCGCCCCCGGTGCCCGCACCTGTCCCGCTGGGCAAGGCTGGTCACCGCTTCGCATTCGACGGAACCCATGGCTCGTCCGACGCCCTGCTGATCGCGCGCTACTTCAGGCAACATCACGGCAATCTGCCCCTGCTGGCCGTACTGTGCGCAAGCGCGGTCGACGCCCAGCGCCTGTTCGCGGAAATCGGCTACTTCGCCCCTGAAGCCCGGGTGCGGCTGTTGCCCGACTGGGAAACGCTTCCCTACGACTCGTTCTCCCCGCACCAGGACCTGATCTCGGAGCGTCTCGCCACGCTTCATGACCTCGACGCAGGCCGCTGCGACATCCTGATCGTGCCCGCGACGACCGCGCTTTACCGGATGCCGCCCGCTTCGTTCATGGCCGCCTATACGTTCGAATTCGCCCAGGGCGAACGGCTCGACGAGGCGAAGCTCAAGGCTCAATTGACGCTGGCGAGCTACGAGCACGTCGGGCAGGTCATGCGCCCGGGTGAATACTGCGTGCGCGGCGGCCTTATCGACCTCTTCCCGATGGGCTCGCCCTTGCCGTACCGGATCGACATGTTCGACAATCAGGTCGACTCGATCCGCGCGTTCGATCCCGATACGCAACGCAGCCTCTATCCGGTCCGCGAAGTCCGCCTCTTGCCGGGCCGCGAGTTTCCATTCGACGAAGCCGCGCGCACGGCGTTTCGAGGCCGCTGGCGCGAAACTTTCGAGGGTGATCCGAGCCGTTCGCCGATCTACAAGGACATCGGCAGCGGCATGCCGTCGGCCGGCATCGAGTACTACCTCCCGCTCTTTTTCGAAGAAACGGCGACGCTGTTCCACTACCTGCCGACCCATGCGCAGCTCGTGCTGGTCGGCGACCTAGAAGCCGCGATCCGCCGTTTCACGAGCGACACCCGCCAGCGCCATGCGTTTCTTTCGCATGATCGCGAACGGCCGATCCTCGAGCCATCGAAGCTGTTCCTGACCGACGAAGACCTGTTCATCCTGGCCAAGCCGTTCGCGCGCCTTGCCCTGCCGGCACCGTCCGATGTGGGCAGCGGCGACTGGGCGAGCGCCTTGCCGAACCTCGCGGTCGACCGTCACGCCGACGACCCGGTCATGTCGCTACGCAGCTTTGTCAGCGCTGGCGTGCAACGTGTTCTGCTGGTCGCCGAGTCGGCTGGACGGCGCGAAACGATCGCTCAGTTGATGGGGGACAACGGCCTGCGCGCGCAATTCGTCGACAGCTTCGACGCCTTCACCGCCACCCCGGGCACGACTTTCGGCATCGCGGTGGCGCCGCTCGCAAGCGGCTTCGTATTGCGCGCAGAGGGCGTCGCGCTTGTTACCGAGAACGAGCTCTACGGCAAGCTTGCGCGCCGCAGCGGCCGGCGCCGCCAGGAACAGGCGAGCAATGTCGATTCGATGGTCCGGGATCTGTCGGAACTCAAGGTCGGCGACCCGATCGTCCATTCCCAGCACGGCATCGGCCGCTATCTGGGGCTGGTCACGATGGATCTCGGCGAAGGCGAGACCGAGTTTCTCCATCTGCAATATGCGACCGACAGCAAGCTGTACGTGCCCGTCTCGCAGCTTCATGTGATCTCGCGCTACAGCGGTGCCGATCCGGATACGGCGCCGCTCCATGCGCTCGGTTCGGGCCAGTGGGAGAAGGCGCGCCGCAAGGCCGCGCAGCAGATCCGCGATACCGCGGCCGAGTTGCTGAATCTCTATGCCCGCCGCGCACTGCGCCAGGGTCATGCGTTCCCGCTCGAACCGCGCGACTATGAGAAATTCGCGGAAAGCTTCGGCTTCGAAGAGACGCCGGACCAGGATGCGGCGATCTCGGCCGTCATCGCCGACATGACGAGCGGCAAGCCGATGGACCGCCTGGTATGCGGCGACGTCGGTTTCGGCAAGACCGAGGTCGCATTGCGTGCGGCATTCATCGCCGTGCTCGGCGGCAAGCAGGTCGCGATTCTTTCGCCGACCACACTGCTCGCCGAACAGCACTTCAACACCTTCTCGGACCGGTTCGCCGACTGGCCGGTCCGGATCGCCGAGCTCTCGCGTTTCAAGTCGACCAAGGAAGTCTCGACCTCGGTCGCCGCCCTCAACGAGGGCACGGTCGATATCGTGATCGGCACGCACAAGCTGCTCTCGCCCGATGTGAAGTTCAAGCGGCTCGGCCTCGTGATCATCGACGAGGAACACCGTTTCGGGGTGCGCCAGAAAGAGGCGCTCAAGGCCCTGCGCGCCGAGGTCGATGTCCTCACGCTGACCGCGACCCCGATCCCCCGCACGCTCGGCATGGCGCTCGAAGGGCTGCGCGATTTCTCGGTGATTGCAACCGCGCCGCAGAAGCGTCTCGCGATCAAGACTTTCGTGCGCCGCGAGGAAGACAGCGTGGTCCGCGAAGCGATGTTGCGCGAGCTCAAGCGCGGCGGGCAGGTCTACTATCTGCACAATGAAGTCGAAACGATCGAGAACCGCAAGGCGCACCTCGAACAACTCGTGCCTGAAGCGCGTATCGTCGTCGCACATGGCCAGATGCACGAACGCGAACTCGAGCGCGTCATGCGCGACTTCGTCTCGCAACGCGCGAACGTCCTGCTCTGCACGACGATCATCGAAACCGGCATCGACGTGCCGAGTGCCAACACGATCCTGCTTCACCGCGCCGACAAGTTCGGCCTCGCGCAACTGCATCAGTTGCGCGGACGTGTCGGCCGCTCGCACCATCAGGCCTATGCGTACATGATGGTCCACGACCCGTCGGCGCTGACCAAGCAGGCGACGCGCCGTCTCGAAGCGATCCAGCAAATGGAAGAACTCGGCGCGGGCTTCTATCTCGCGATGCACGATCTCGAGATCCGCGGCGCGGGCGAAGTGCTCGGCGACAAGCAGTCGGGCGAAATCCACGAGATCGGATTCCAGCTCTATACCGACATGCTCAACGATGCGGTCAAGGCGCTCAAGAACGGCAAGGAACCGGACCTGCTCGCGCCGCTCGCGGCGACGACCGAGATCAACCTGCATATGCCCGCGATCCTGCCTTCGGACTACTGCGGCGACGTGCAGGAGCGCCTGTCGCTGTACAAGCGGCTCGCGAACTGCGAGACGAGCGATTCGATCGACAACGTCCATGAGGAATTGATCGACCGTTTCGGCAAGCTGCCGCCGCAGGCACAGGCGCTGATCGAAACGCACCGGCTGCGGCTCGTGGCCAAGCCGCTCGGCGTCGCGAAGATCGACGCGTCGGAAGACGTGATCGCCTTGCAGTTCATCCCGAATCCGCCGATCGATGCGATGCGGATCATCGAGATGGTGCAGAAGAACCGGCATATCAAGCTCGCGGGCCAGGACAGGTTGCGCATCGAGGCACGCAGCCCCGACTTCACGGTGCGTATCGCGACGATCAAGGAGACCTTGCGTGCGCTCGGTGGTCCGGCCAGGCAGGCTGCCGCCGCATCGGGCAGGTAGGAAGCAGTCGAGTTGGGCCGGCAGGGGCAAAAGGAAGGCGGAGGAAGGCGGCGCGGAGCCCGTAGGCTGGAAGCGGCCGAGCCTCGTCGACTCCGGCGCGCCACCGAGGCCGCTTCACCACTTTGCGCTATGATCGGTGGACTACCCTCGCAGGAGAGTTGTCATGTCAGATATCGCTGAAACCGCGCGCGCCGTCCGCGACACCGGCGACGCCAGCCCCGATGGGAAGCGGCCGGACTTGGCGCGGCCGCGCTCGCTCGACTGGATCGAGCGCCTGATCGCATTCAATACCGTCAGCCGCGAGTCGAATCTCGGCCTGATCGAAACCATTCGCGACCATTTGACGCATCGCGGCATCACCTCGACCCTGACCTACGACGCAGGCCACAACAAGGCCAACCTGTTCGCGACGATTCCCGCCGCCAGCGGTGCGACACAAGGCGGCCTGGTCCTGTCGGGCCATACCGACGTCGTGCCGGTCGATGGACAACAATGGGACACCGACCCGTTCGTCCCCGTCGTGCGCGACGGGAAGCTGTTCGGACGCGGCAGTTGCGATATGAAAGGCTATATCGGCGTCGTGCTGACTGCCCTGCCCGATCTGCTCGCAACCCGACTCGACAAGCCGGTGCATTTCGCGTTTTCGTACGACGAGGAAATCGGCTGCATTGGTGCGCCGTCGATGATCGCCGAACTTCAGGAACGCGGCGTGAGGCCCGACGGCTGTATCGTCGGTGAACCCACCAGCATGCGGCCGATCGTTGCACACAAGAGCATCAATTCATACCGCTGCTGCGTGCGCGGACACGCGACGCACTCGTCGCTGACACCGAAGGGCGTCAACGCCATCGAATATGCCGCGCGGCTGATCTGCCATATACGTGACATCGCCGATGGTCTCAAGCGCGAGGGCCCGTTCGACGAAGATTTCGATGTTCCGTTCTCGACCGCCTCGACGGGCCAGATCCAGGGCGGCATCGCGGTCAACACGGTGCCGGAACTCTGCGAATTCGTCTTCGAATACCGGACGCTGCCGGGTGTCGATACCCACAAGCTCATCGAACGCATCGAGACCTATGCGCGCGAGACGCTCGTGCCCGAGATGCGCAAGGTCGCCCCCCATGCGTCGATTGAATTCACGCGGCGCTCGGCCTCACCCTCGCTTGAAGCCTCCGAACAGGATGCGGTCACACGGCTCGTGCGTGCCCTGACGGCGGACCAGGCGGTCCACAAGGTTGCCTACGGCACGGAAGCGGGTCTGTTCCAGCGCGCGGGCATCCCGAGCGTGATCTGCGGCCCCGGCGATATCGAACAGGCGCACAAGCCCAACGAATTCGTGCTGCTCGACCAGATTGTCCAGTGCGAAGCCTTCGTGGCCAAACTGATCCGGAGCATGGCGCTCGCCTGAGCGCCATGCCGAGGGGGTGAGCGTTGCAGGGGAACACTCACCGGACTACCACCTTCTCACCCGGCCGCCGCGCTTGCGCGCCCGGCGAGTCATCCGTCCGCGAGTCATCCGTCCTCAACGGCCCGTCTTGAACTCCGTCCACAGGCGGGTCTCAAGACGGCTGATTTCAAGTGGCAACGGCTTGAGCAGGAACAGCGTCTTCAGCACTTCGGGCGGCGGATAGACACCCGGGTCGTTCGCGACATCCTTTGCGACGAACTTGCGTGCTTCCATGTTCGCGCTCGGATAGAACACCTCATTGGTGATCGCCGCATGCACTTCCGGGGTCTCGATGTAGTTGATCCATTGCAGCGCGGCGTCCTTGTGCGCGGCATCCTTCGGAATCACCATCACGTCGAACCAGATCGGCGCACCGCCCTTCGGAATCAGGTAATTGAGCACGAACGGCTTCTTCGCATCGAGAGCACGCTTTTTCGCGATGATCAAGTCGCCCGAGAAACCGAAGGCGAAGCAGATGTCGCCGCCCGCGAGATCGTTGATATAGCCCGACGAGTTGAACTGCGTGATGTACGGGCGGATCTTCTTCATCATGTCCAGCGCGGCGCGGTAGTCGGCCGGGTTGGTGCTGTTCGGATCCTTGCCGATGTAGTGCAACGCGGCCGCGAACATCTGGTCGGGCGCGTCGAGCACCGAGACGCCACACGACTTGAGCTTCGAAAGGTTCTCTGGCTTGAACATCACGTCCCAGCTGTCGAGCGGCGTGCCCTTGCCGAGTGCCGCCTCGGCCTTGGTCACGTTGTAGCCAAGGCCTGTTGTCCCGTATGCCCAAGGCACCGCGTACTTGTTACCTGGATCGGCGCCCGCTACCAATGCCATGAGGTTCGGGTCGAGATACTTGAGGTTCGGCAGCTTCGATTTGTCGAGCGGCTCGTAGATGCCCGCGGCAATCTGCTTGCCCGCATAGTTGGTGGTTGGCACGACGATGTCGTAGCCCGAATGGCCGGCGAGCAGCTTGGCCTGTAGCGTGTCGTCGCTGTCGTAGTTGTCGTACTTGACCTGGATGCCGGTCTGCTTCACGAAATTCGAGACTGTATCCTTCGCAATGTAGTCGGACCAGTTATAGATATTGAGTTGCGTGTCCTTCGCGATAGCCGTGCCGGCCGTCGTGAATGCCAACAGGAGCGCCGCGGTGCGGGCGAGGTACGTCTGTGCTTTCCGCTTCATCATATTATTCTCCGTCAAGCCGTGGCTCTCACCACCAAGATACACGAGTCGGCGGCGCGTCAGAAACCCATTCGCCTCCGGTCGGCCCGCGAACTGCGGCGTCATTATTGTTGAAAACTTTGCGGGATTAAAGCGTTTGAACGATGTTTTTTCAGGGCTGAGTCCTCTGGATGTCATAAAGGGCTCTGCTCAAAGCGTCTGAATCTCCCAAGCTGTTCGTCCATCCTATCCAGCCGCGGTGCGGCACACTATCGACCCGATCAGAAATATCCAATGGCCTCATCAAATGAGAATTACTACTATCTGATCGAAGAGAGATTGAAACGCCGGCTTCGCCACCGGCTGGAGAATGAGATGGACGCCCCGACACTTGCCATACCCCCGACACCCACGCCGGCGCCTGCCACACCGCAGTCGCCGGCGCTCGTGCGTCCTTCGCCGAAGTGGTTCAGCTTCGTCGGCGCGGGTGCGCTGATCGCGGTCGGCTATATGGATCCGGGCAACTGGGCGACCGCGCTCGCGGGGGGTGCGCAGTTCGGTTATGCGTTGCTCGCCGTGGTGGCCGCCTCCAGTCTGATGGCCATGCTGCTTCAATGGTTGTCGTCGCGCATCGGCGTCGTGACGGGTCGGGATCTCGCCCAGCTGTCGCGTGAGCACTATTCGCGGCGCACGGCGATGTGGCTCTGGGTCGCCAGCGAGGTCGCGATCATCGCCTGCGATGTCGCGGAGCTGGTTGGCAGTGCCGTCGCGCTCCAGTTGCTCCTTGGCGTATCGCTGAGCGTCGGAGTCGTAATCGCCGCAATCGGCAGCTTCGCGATGCTGTTGCTCAAGCGCCGAGGCGCGCGCTCGCTCGAAACTGTTGTCACCGCGCTGATCCTGTTCGTCGCTTTATGCTTCGTCGCCCAGCTCGCGCTGGCGAAGCCCGACTGGCACGCCGCGCTCACGGGGTTTGTCCCGTCGACGCACCTTGTCACGAGCGCGGGCATGTTGTGGCTCGCGACCGGCATCATCGGCGCGACCGTCATGCCGCACAATCTGTATCTGCATTCTGCACTCGTCAAGGAACACGGCGGCGCTCGCCGTTCGTCCGAAGTCCGTGCCGCGCTGCGCGGCGTCAATGCCGATACCTTCGGCTCGTTGAGCTTCGCGTTCGTCATCAATGCGGCATTGTTGATCCTCGCGGCCGCAGTGTTCCATGCATCCGGGCATAGCCAGGTGACCGACCTCGCCGACGCGCAGCGCCTGATCGAGCCCCTGCTCGGCAATCACTGGGCCGGCTTGCTGTTTGCCGCGGCCCTGCTCGCCTGTGGGCTCAATTCGACGGTGACCGGCACGCTCGCGGGACAGGTCGTGATGGAAGGCTTCCTGAATCTGCGCGTCAAGGCATGGCAGCGCACGCTGATCACCCGAATCGTCGCGATCGGGCCAGCGCTCGGTGCGGTCGCGCTGTTCGGCGATCATGGTTCGAATGAATTGCTCGTCGCGAGCCAGGTCGTGCTGAGCCTGCAATTGCCGCTCGCGGTCGTGCCGCTCGTGCGGTTTGCCTCGGACCGCAAGCTCATGGGCAAATGGCGCGTCGGCGGTATTCCGCTGCTCGCGGCCTGGACATGCACCGGCGTCATTCTCGCCTTGAATGCGGCCTTGCTTTGGCAAACTGTCTCGGGGTAAACGACGGGCACAGCTTTACCGAGGAATAATCCTATTTGTTTGGGGCCATTTTCTTATCCATTTTCTTATCCAATTTCAGCGACATTATCTAAATCGAAACAGTTGATCGATTAAAGTGCGGCCATAGATTCACAGGAGATCTCCTTGGTTCACCTCATGCCGCACTTCAATCACGCCCCGCGGCGCCGACACTACCCTGCCATGCCTGTCTGGCTGCCGCTGTCGCTCGCGGCCTGGTTGGGTCTGTGCTTCGGTTCGCCCTCGTACGCAACCGTGACGCTCCTTCAGCCGCCCCGCGAACTGGCTGGCGAACAACCGCTCACGCTGACCTTATTACTCGCACAGGACGCCCCCGGTTCACAACGCTACGAGATTCCCGCGAGCCTCGATGTCCAACTTGTCACGACCGACGGCCTTCCGCCGCGCCGGCTCACACTGCAGCGCGCATCGGCCCAGCCGGCCTCGGTCACGTTGAAAAGCGGACAGTACCGCAAAGTGGTCTACAGCATCGCCTGGCCGAAGGATTTGCGCGGCACACTGCGCGTCGTGCCGGTCGGCTTCGACGCCGCGGAGAGTCTCGTCGTTCTGAACTGGGGGGCGCAAGCCGCTGGGAATGCGACGACCGCCGCCGCACCGCTTGTGCCGATTACTACACCGAACGTTGCGTCAAATGCCGCAACAAACGCCGCAACAGAAGGAACAGGAAGCGCTGGAACCCCAACCGCCACGAATGGCGCTTCGGGCGGTGGCACCAGTGGCATGACCGCCGCGCAAGGCACGAACGAGACCGCCGGCGTGGCTGCTGAGGGTACGACACCTGGTTCGAATGTCGCGGTCGGCACCGGGACGGCGGGCGGCGCCATCGTTGCGGCGCAGCCGGCACCCTCGTCACCGGCCGATGCGAGTGCGGGCCTGGCTTCGGCGCCGGCGCCGCTGCCCGTCGAAGCAACCCGGCTCTCGTTCTATGAACCGGTGTATATGGCCGTTGGTCCGAGTGGCGACACCACCGCGAAATTCCAGTTGAGTTTCAAATACCGGCTTTTCCAGCCGAAGGACCCGCGTTCGCGTTCGCTGCTCGACAATCTGTACTTTGGTTACACGCAGTTGTCGATATGGGATCTCAGTGAAGAGTCCAAGCCTTTCAAAGATACGAATTTCAAACCTTCGCTCTTCTACTACCTTCCTGATACCGGCGTGCGCGCAAGCTGGTTTTCGCAGCTCGGTATCCAGGCCGGCCTCGAGCATGAGTCCAATGGCAAGGACGGTACCGATTCGCGCAGCATCAATACAGTATTCGTGCGGCCAACGCTGACCTGGAACAATGTGCTGGGCAATCGGCTGGTGTTTTCACCCAAGATTTACTACTACCTCGAAAAAAGCGACAACCCCGATATCGCCAAATACCGTGGCTATGCGGATTTGCTCGTCCAGTATGGCGACCCGGATGCGCTCGAACTTGCGGCGACTTTCCGCAAGGGCACTTCGAACGGATACGGCAGCGTCGATGCGCAGTTGACCTATCCGATGGGGAAAATCTTCGGCGCGGGCTTCGGCGGGTATCTCTTCCTCGACGTATTCAGCGGGTATGGGGAGACGCTGATCGACTACAACAGCCGTACAAACGCGGTGCGCATCGGCTACAGCATTTCGCGGTGAGGATTGGAAGATTGGGAGCGCGTGACTGCATCGCGTGCACGGCGGCCTGGTCTCCCATTTCGTATAATTGGGTCTTGCCGGATTCCGGCCAGCCCCTTGACGAAGCGCCCCATGTCTAACCTGCACGACCTCCCGGACAGCCCCTGCATCGGTGTCTGCTCGACGCTGTTCGACGAAGTCTGCAAAGGATGCGGGCGCACCGCGGTCGAAGTATCGAACTGGGTCTTCCTCAGCGACGAGGAAAAGCGCGCCATCTGGGACCGGATTGTCAGGGAAGGAACCGCGATGCGGTTCCTTCGCAAAGTCTAGGAGTCGATACCCTGGCTCTGCAGGTAGTCCTCGTAGCTGCCGTGGTAGTCGTTGACCTTGCCGTTGTTGCGCACTTCGATGATCCGCGAAGCCAGTCCGTTGACGAACTCGCGGTCGTGCGACACGAACACCAGCGTGCCGTCGAACCGTTCGAGCGCGATCTGCAGCGACTCGATCGACTCCATGTCCATGTGATTGGTCGGCTCGTCCATCATCAGCACATTGTGCCGGCCGAGCATCAGCTTGCCGAAGATCATGCGGCCCTTTTCACCGCCTGACAGCACCTTGACCGACTTGCGCACATCGTCACCGCCGAACAGCAGGCGCCCGAGGGTGCCGCGCACCATCTGGTCGTCGTCGCCTTCCTGCGTGAAACGCTGGATCCAGTCGGTCAGCGTCACATCGTTGGGAAACTCTTCGTAGGTGTCCTGCGGCATGTAACCGACGTTCGCATTCTCGGCCCACTTGATCGAACCGCCGTCGATCGGCACGGCACCCAGCAGCGAGCGCAGCAACGTCGTCTTGCCCGCACCGTTCTCACCGATGATCGCGATCTTCTCGCCAGCCTGCACGGTCAGGTCGAGATTCGAGAAAATCGTGCGCTCGTAAGTCTTGCGCATCTGCTCGCCGGACACGGCGAGATTGTGCAGCTTCTTTTCCATCTCGAAGCGGATAAACGGATTCTGGCGCGATGAAGGCTTGACGTCCTCGACCTTGATTTTCTCGATCTGCTTCGCGCGGCTGGTGGCCTGGCGCGCTTTCGACTTGTTCGCCGAAAAGCGGCGCACGAAGTCCTGCAACTCGGCGACGCGCTCCTTCGCCTTCGTGTTCGCGCTGATCTGCCGCTCGCGTGCCTGGGCCGACGCGAGCATATAGTCGTCGTAGTTACCCGGGTAGACCTTCAGCGTACCGTAGTCCATGTCCGCCATATGCGTGCAGACCTGGTTCAGGAAGTGTCGATCGTGCGAAATGATGATCATCGTCGAATTGCGCTGGTTCAGCACATCTTCGAGCCAGCGGATCGTATTGATGTCGAGGTTATTGGTCGGTTCGTCGAGCAGGAGCACGTCCGGATTCGAGAACAGCGCCTGGGCGAGCAGCACGCGCAGCTTCCAGCCTGGTGCGACGTCGCTCATCGTGCCCGCGTGCTGGTCGATCGGAATGCCCACGCCCAGCAGCAGTTCCCCGGCGCGCGCTTCGGCCGTGTAGCCGTCGTATTCGGCGAACTTCGCCTCGAGGTCGGCCGCGCGCATATAGTCGTCGTCGGTCGCGTCCGGGTCGGCATAGATCGCGTCGCGATCGGACATCGCCTTCCACATCTCGGTGTGGCCCATCATCACGACGTCGAGCACGCGCATGTCTTCGTAGCCGAACTGGTCCTGCTTCAGCTTGCCCAGGCGCACGTTCGGGTCGAGCATGACGTTGCCCCCGCTGGCTTCGAGGTCGCCGCCGAGGATTTTCATGAACGTCGACTTGCCGCACCCGTTCGCGCCGATCAGCCCGTAGCGGTTGCCCTCGCCGAATTTGACCGAAATGTTTTCGAACAGGGGTTTGGCCCCGAATTGCATCGTGATATTGGCGGTAGACAGCACTGCGCGCGCCCTTTGGAAGAGATAACTGGGAAAGTCTGCGATTTTAGCATTTCGGGGACCTACCCTCAGCCCCCGTTGCGTCATCGCCGAGTCATCTTCGCCTCACGAGCTCAATTGCTCGCAAAAAAGGGCTTGCCGAGTGAGGCCGGCGAATTGAGTTTGATCGTGGTCGGATTGCGCGAGATGATGACCAGCACCACGACCGTCGCGAGGTAAGGCAGCATCGCAAGCCATTGTGTCGGGATGGCGATGCCGATCCCCTGTGCGTAGAACTGCAGGGCCATCACGACGCCGAACAGCAGCGCGCCGATGATCAGGCGGCCCGGCCGCCAGGTCGCGAACACGACCAGCGCGAGCGCGATCCAGCCACGGCCGGCCGTGATGTTCTCCTGCCACGTGTGCAGGTTGATGATCGAGTAGTAAGCGCCGGCCAGGCCCGACATCAGGCCGCCGAACAGCGTCGCGCCATAACGCACCGCCACCACGGGGTGACCGACCGAGTGCGCGACGGCCGGCGACTCGCCGACCGCGCGCAGCACGAGGCCCGCACGAGTCCGGTAGAGAAACCAGCCGACCACGATGAACAGCAGGAAAGTCAGGTAGTCGACCGGCGTCAGCGAAAAGACCGCCGGCCCGAGAACCGGAATCCTGCTCAGGCCGGGTATCGGCATCGCACCGATCGAGATCGGGATCGAGGCCGATGTATAGGGCTTGCCGACATATGCTGACAGGCCGATGCCGAAGATCGTCAGCGACAGGCCGGTGGCCACCTGGTTCGCGAGCAGCGTCAGGGTCAGCACGCCGAACAGCGCGGACATCAGCAGCCCGGCCCCCGCACCGGCCACGAGGCCGATCCAGGGATTGCCGGTGATCGTCGTGATCGCGTAGCCGGTGACCGCACCCATCAGCATCATGCCTTCGACGCCCAGATTGAGCACGCCGGACTTCTCGGTAATCAGCTCGCCGAGACCGGCGAGCATCAGCGGAATCGCGGCAACGACGGCGCTCGCCGTCAGCGCTGTGATCGGACCCAGATTCATGAGGGGATTTCCTTCGTCTCAGTATTCGAAGCGCATTGATCAGTGCGCGAGTCCGGTCGCCACACGGCGGCGCACGCGGTAGTTGACGAACAGATCGCAGCCCAGCAGCGAAAAGAGCAGCAGGCCCTGGAACACGCCACTGATCGCCTGTGGCAGTTGCAGGGAGATCTGGACCGACTCGCCACCCAGGTAGAGCAAGGCCATCAGCAGACTCGCAAGCGTGATGCCGACCGGATGGAGCCGCCCGACAAACACGCAGATGATCGCGGTGAAACCGTAGCCGGGCGACCACGTCGACTGAAGCTGACCGACCGGCCCGGCGATCTCGGAGACACCCGCGAGACCGGCGGTCGCCCCGCTGATCAGCAGCGCCGACCAGATGGTTCGCGCATCCGAAAACCCCGCGTAACGCGCGGCGAGCGGTGCCAAGCCGCCGACATTCATCTTGAAGCCGGCAAAGCTCTTTTTCATGTACGCCCATGTAATGGGAATCGCGATCAGCGTGACCAATACGGACGCATTGATTCGCGTGCCCTTCCAGAACATCCAGTGAAAGCCCGCATAGAGTCGCGGGAACAGCGCGTCGTCGGTGAACGACTGTGACAGGGGGAAGTTCATGCCGTTCGGATCGCGCCACGGACCGCTGACCAGATAGATCAGCAACTGCGTGGCCACATACGTGAGCATCAGGCTCACGAGCGTCTCGTTCGTATTGAAGCGCGTCTTCAGAAAGGCGGGCACCGCGGCCCAGAGCATGCCTCCGATGACACCGGCGAGCATCATCAGCGGCAGCAGCCACCAGCCGCTGTCATTGTCGATATGAATCGCAACGCCGGCGGCGCAAATACCGCCGACGAGCATCTGTCCTTCGGCACCGATGTTCCAGACGTTCGCGCGGTAGCCGATGGCGAGACCCAAGCCGATCAGGCAGAGCGGCGAGGCCTTGAGCAGGAGTTCGGCGAGGCCGCTGCGCGTCGAGATCGGGTCGATGAAAAACGCTTTCATCGCGACGCCGGGATCGCGCCCGACGAGGCCGAAGATCAGCCAGCCGATCACGAGCGTGAGCGCGAGTGCGACCAGCGGCACGGCGAACTGCATGGCCCGCGAAGGAGCGACACGCGCTTCGAGTTGGTAGGGAAAATTCATGGGATCTCAGGCGTTGGCGGCGATGTGTTGGGCCTCAGCGGCCGGCTGCGCGGCCGTGTCGAACAGACCGGCCATCCACAGCCCGATCTGCTCGGCGTTCGTGTCTCGCGTTTCGCGGATCGGCGAGAGCTTGCCACGCGCGATCACGGCGATCCGATCACTGATCTCGAGCAGCTCATCGAGCTCTTCGGAGACCACGAGAATGGCGGCACCGCGTGCGGCCAGGTCGAGCAACTGTTGGCGAATGAAGGCTGCCGCGCCGACATCGACGCCCCAGGTCGGCTGGGCGACAACCAGCACGCGCGGCGCCAGGAGCAGTTCGCGTCCGACGATGAACTTCTGCAGATTGCCGCCCGACAGGCTTTGCGCAACGGCCTCGGTGCCGCCGCACCGCACATCGAAGGCGTCGATGCAGCGCTTCGCAAACGCGCGCATCGCCTTGTGGTTAAGCCAGCCTCCACGCACCATGCCCTGCCGGTGGGCGGTCAACAAGGCGTTGTCCGACAGCGGGAGCGAGGGTACCGCGCCGCGGCCCAGGCGTTCTTCGGGCACAAACGCAAAACCAAGCGAGCGACGCGCATTCGCACTCATGCGGCCGATTGGCTTACCTAGCAGGCGTACCGACTGGGCCTGCGCCGAGCGCGTCTCGCCCGAGAGCACCGACAACAACTCGGCCTGCCCATTGCCCGAGACGCCCGCAATGCCGAGGATTTCCCCCGCCTTCACCTCGAAGGACACATCGCGCAGCGATGTCCCGAATGGATCGATACTCGGCAACGTGAGCTTGTCGACGGCGAGCAGCGTTTCACCACGCGCATGCGTCTTGCGCTGGTAGTCGGGCAATGCATGGCCAACCATCAGTGTCGCGAGCCTGGCCGGTGTTTCGCCGCGCGGATCGACGCGGCCGGTCACTCGGCCGGCGCGCATCACGGTCGCATTGGTGCAGAGCTCCTGGATTTCGTCGAGCTTGTGGCTGATGTAGAGAATGCTGCGCCCTTCGGACGCAAGACGCCGCAAGGTGCCGAAGAGCTTGCGAACGGCCTGCGGGGTCAGCACCGAGGTCGGTTCGTCCATGATCAGCAAGCGCGGATCCTGAAGCAGGCATCGCACGATCTCGACTCGCTGGCGTTCGCCGACCGTGAGGCTGTGCACATGACGCTGTGGATCGACATCGAGGCCATACTCGGCGGAAACCTCGCGCACGCGGGTCGCCAGCGCCTTGAGGTCGAAAGGCTGATCGAGCGCGAGCGCGATGTTCTCGGTCACGGTCAGCGTCTCGAACAGCGAGAAGTGCTGAAACACCATACCGATGCCGAGCCGGCGCGCGGCGGAAGGGGTCGGGATCGAGACCGTCTCGCCATCCCAGATGATCTCGCCGGCGTCGGGATGCACCGCGCCGTAGATGATCTTCATCAACGTGCTCTTGCCTGCGCCGTTCTCGCCGAGCACGGCATGAATCTCGCCGGGCTTGACGACCAGCGACACATTGTCGTTCGCGAGCACAGCCGGGTACTGCTTGGTGATCCCGATCAGCTCCAGGCGAGCCAACTCAGCCGCGCGTTGTTCGACAGGTTGTTTCATTCGCTTCTCGTTCGATGTGGGCGCGTTAGCCTTCGTCCTTTGCGAGCGACAATACCGAATTTGCCGCAGCGCGTCGAGCCCGTTAAAATCCCGGCCCGTCGAGCTTCGGTGCCGATGAGACAGCGAAGGCCGATAGCTCCACAAAGCCCTGTCCGCGCTTGACGGCAATTTTTCGGCATATTAGAAGCAATATAGTTACACCCCACACACATCAGCCAGCGCGTATAAACCCGAAGCATGCGGAGAACCCGATGAGCCAGCAGCGCGAAGCAATCGACACGTATTTGCTGCGCGTCATGAACACCCTGTTGATGGAGCGCAGCGTCACGCGCGCCGCCGTCAAGTTGAACCAGTCTCAACCGGCCATCAGCGCTGCCTTGCGTCGGCTGCGCGATATCACGGGCGACCCCCTGCTCGTGCGCGGAAAGTCCGGCATGGTGCCGACCGAATACGGGCTGCGCCTGCTCGAGCCGGTGCAGAACGCGCTGCGTGAAATCGAGCGCATCCGCTTCCAGCAGCACGACTTCGATCCGACAACCTCGATCCGCGCGTTCCGGATCGGCTGCCCCGATTACCTGAATGCGCTGTTCGTACCGAGTGTCGTCGAACGCTTTCGCGAAGCCGCCCCTGCCGCGACACTCGAGTTTCACTCGCTTGGGCCTTCGTTCGACTACGAGCTCGCGCTCGAGGAGGGCAAGCTCGACATTGTCATCGGCAACTGGCCCGAACCGCCGGAACAGCTTCATCTGTCGAACCTGTTCGTCGACGAGATCGTCTGCCTGATGAGCAACACGCATCCGCTCGCGCGGCGCGGCGCGCTGACGCTCGAGCAATACCTGAGTGCGCCTCACCTGGCCCCCACGCCCTATTCGGTCGGCCAACGGGGTGCGATCGATGTGCATCTTGCACGCGAACGGCTCAAGCGCAATGTCGTCGTCACACTGCCCTACTTCAACGTCGCGCCCTATGTGCTTGCCCGCTCGGATCTGCTTTTCACGACCACGCGAGTTTTCGCCGAGCACTACGCGAAAATGCTGCCGTTGAGTGTCCTGCCGGCACCGCTCGACTTTCCGCCCATGCAGTACTACCAACTCTGGCACGAGCGGTGCCACTATTCAGACGAAGTCCGCTGGCTGCGCGGGCTCGTCAGCGATACGATGCGCGGCCTCAGCGAGACCGCCCCGACACTCTGAACGCAACACACGCCTAGCCCGCCACCAACGCGTGTGCGAGACGGTTGTGCCGCTCGACGAGCGGCTCGAGTTCGACGGTCTCGAGGCGCCCTTCCCGCACCACGACCTTGCCGTCGACCACGGTCCATGCGGCCGGCGCACTCGCACAGAACACGAGCGCCGCGAGCGGGTCATGCAAAGCGCCGGCGAAGGCGAGCCCGCGCAGGTCGAAAGCGGCAAAATCCGCGGCCATGCCGGGCGCGAGCGCGCCGATGTCGTCACGACCCAGCACGCGCGCCCCGCCCAGCGTCGCGATCTCGAGCGCCTCGCGCGCATTCATCGCATCGGGGCCGAACCCGACGCGCTGGAGCAGCATCGCCTGACGCATTTCACCGACCATCTGCGCACCGTCGTTGGACGCCGACCCGTCGACCCCAAGCCCGACCGGCACCCCTGCATCGCGCATGCGCCGCACCGGCGCGATGCCCGAAGCAAGCCGCATGTTCGAGCACGGACAGTGCGCGACTCCCGTACCGGTACGCGCGAACAGCCCGATGCCCGCGTCGTCGAGATGAACACAATGCGCATGCCAGACGTCGTCGCCGATCCAGCCCGTGTCTTCCGCATACTCGGCGGGCGACATGCCGAATTTCTCCCGGCTGTAAGCTACGTCGTTGACGTTTTCGGCCAGGTGCGTATGGAGCCTCACTCCATAGCTGCGCGCGAGCGCCGCCGATTCGCGCATCAAGGCCTGGCTCACCGTGAACGGCGAACAGGGGCCGACAGCGACCCGCAGCATCGCGTAGCGGCCATCGTCGTGGTACGCCTCGATCACGCGGCGCGTATCCGCGAGAATCGCGTCCTCGCGTTCCACCACGGAATCGGGCGGCAAGCCGCCGCCGCTCTGGCCGATGCTCATGCTGCCGCGCGTCGCATGAAAGCGCATGCCGATGCGTGCGGCAGCCTCGATGCTATGGTCGAGGCGGCAGCCATTCGGATAGATATACAGGTGATCGCTCGAGGTCGTGCAACCCGACATCAGCAACTCGGCCATCGCGGTCTGTGTCGATACTTCGACCATTTCCGGCGTGAGCCTCGACCATACGCCATAGAGGTTCGTCAGCCAGCCGAACAGCTCGGCATCCTGCGCGGCCGGGAGTACCCGTGTCAGGCTCTGGTACATATGGTGGTGCGTATTGACGAGCCCCGGAATCAACACGTGGCCGCTGAGATCGATGATCTCGTCGGCTTCTGAAGGAAGCTCGGCGCTCGGTCCGACCGCGACGATCCGGTTGTCCTCGATATAGAGCCCCCCGCCGCGGATCTCGCGGCGCGCGGCGTCCATCGTCGCGAGCAGGGCCGCGTTCCTGACCAGCAGGGTGCGGGGTTTGCGGTCGTTCGTGCCCGCGGTCGTTGGGGTCGCCATGGCAGCCTCTTCGTTGATCCAGCCGCTACCGTACCGAAGCCTGGGGATTGCCGCAATCGGCCGGACGACATAGTCGCCATTCCGGTCTGGCCATGTCACGATCCACCAGTATGTCGCCCGTATTATTTTCGCGATCTCATGCGCACCCAATAGGGTTCGTTCATACAATGGCCGCACGTCGCATCGTCGGCGCAGGATGAATCGACTCCGCAACAGGCTCAAGGACAGGCAATGGGAAAACTGACCACCCACGTACTCGACACCGCTCAAGGCAAGCCAGGTGGAGGCATTCTCGTCGAACTCTTTCGCCTGAACGGGAACGAGCGCACGCGGCTCGTCAGCACGACGACGAACAGCGACGGACGCTGCAATGCCCCTCTGCTCGAGGGTGAGGCGTTCAAGACCGGTCGCTACGAACTGGTGTTCCAGGCGGGGGCCTATTTCGCGGCAAGCGGCATCGCATTGCCGGACCCCGCCTTCGTCGACGAGGTCGTCCTGCGCTTCGGCATTGCCGATGCCGAAGCGCACTACCACGTGCCACTACTCGTGTCGCCGTGGAGCTACAGCACTTATCGCGGCAGTTGAAACCGGGGAAAACTGAATCATGGAAGGATTTGTCACAGACTGGCTGGGCCTGCTTGCCCGCTGGTTCCACGTCATCGTCGCGATCGCCTGGATCGGCGAGTCGTTCTATTTCGTCGCGCTCGACAACGGCCTGCGCCCCGCGCGCGACCCGTCACAGATGCCCAAGGGCGTCTTCGGCGAGTTCTGGCATGTCCACGGCGGCGGCTTCTATCATATGCAGAAGTACACGGTCGCGCCGCCGAACATGCCGGAGAAACTGCACTGGTCGAAGTGGCCTGCCTACACGACATGGATCAGCGGATTCGCGCTGCTCACGATCGTCTACCTGTCGAGTCCGAACACTTATCTGATCGACCGCAATGTGCTCGACATGGGGCCGGTGGTCGCGGTCTCTTCGGTGCTCGGCTTTCTGGTGGTCGGCTGGATCGTCTATGACTCGCTTTGCCGGCTGCTGGGCAATCGCGATACGCTGCTCGGCGTCTGTGTCGGACTCTATGTGCTGTTCGCGAGCTATGTCGCGTGCCATGTATTTGCGGGTCGTGCCGCTTACCTGATCATCGGCGCGATGCTCGCGACCATGATGTCAGCCAATGTGGTCATGGTGATCATCCCGGGCCAGCGCAAGATGGTCGACGCGATGCTGCGCGGCGAATCGCCCAACCCGATCTACGGCAAACGCGGTAAGCAGCGCTCGGTCCACAACACCTATGTGACGCTGCCGGTCGTGTTCGCGATGCTGTCCAACCACTATGCGATCACCTATACGCACCCTTACAACTGGGCGGTGCTCGCACTGATCATGCTCGCGGGCGCGCTGATCCGGCAATTCTTCGTGATGCGGCATCGTGGCCGGGTGCTCTGGTATCTGCCGCTGATCGGCATCGTTCTGCTTCTCGGCGCATTTGCCTGGACCCTGCCGAAGACCGTCGCGGTGGCGGCCGTCCCGGCCGGTAGCAGCGCACCGAAACTGGTCGATATCGAGCCGATCATCACGCAACGTTGCGCGCAATGCCATGCAGCTCATCCGACCATGATGGGCAGCGCGCCAGCCGGCGTCCTGCTCGACAGTGCCGACGCGATCGCATTGAACGCCCCGCGAATCTATCAGCAGGCCGTGCAACTCAAGTCGATGCCGCTCGGCAATGTCACACACATTACCGACGAAGAGCGCGCAAAGCTCGGGCAATGGTTCATGACGGGGGCGCAGCGCTGAACGCATCGCCAAAATCGATCGACGAGAAATTGACCTCCTCCGTACCGGGCTGCGGCGGTACGGGGGCCGCGTACGCAATCCGTGCCGGGGAGCCATCCCCAAGCTCCTTCATGACGAGGTTCTCGTATTCGACGACCGGCCCGCGCGGATGGAGGGCTTCATTGTCGGTAAGCCCGGTCAGCGCATGAATGATTTCATGCATGTATGAACGCATTCCCGAAAAGGGATGGATGCCTTCAGCACAGGCATAGACGTCGTGATCCCCGCCTGCCTCGAATGGGTCGCTGTTCAATGCGATCACCGAGCGATGGCCAGCCCCTTCGCGCTGTTGCGCCGTGGCCGTCGCCCCGAACGCTTCGTCGGCGGCAAGATACCAGCGTGACTCGTGCAAATGCATATCGGCTGCGTAGTTGAACAGCCTTCGGAAGGTCGGACTGAACTCGTACGCCAATGCAAGGACCTGATCGAGATAGCCGAGGACCCGGCCGAATGCCTCGCTCTGGATATCGCGTTCGGGGTCCATCGAGCCGGGTCCCTCGATGAAAAGATGGAGCATCTCCGCGGGCGTAAAACGCTCGCTGGAATCGGTCGCGAACACGTCGTAACAAAGCCGCTCGAACGATGGGTTATCCATCTGCGGCTGAAGATCCGGAAACCTCTGCGTCAAAGCGTGCTCCGCGGCAATGATCGTACCGACCATTCCGTGGTCGACATGCCCGCTTGCACCCGATGGTGCCGGCATACGCGGTACTGGCATACGCGGTAACGGCACGCGACCTCCTGCTGCTGCCTGGATGCGATCCATCTCGATCTCCCTTAAAGGCTAGATCGAGCTTGCATCAATCAGCTTGACGTGTCTGTCAGCGCATCGGCCGCAAGCCAGTAGGAAACCGGCAATGTCTGTTCGTCCAGATTCGTACCGCTGCCCCCGCGATCGACCACGACGAAGTCACTGACTTCTCCGCAAGCAATCAAGGGATGGTGCCAGACTCCCTTGGCGAGATTGACGCCCTGCCAGCCACGTGTCACGAACGCACGCAACCGTTCGGGATCGAGATCGCCCGCGGGGGCGACGACAACCAGGTAGGGCCGCTCATGCACCGGAATAAAAGCCTGGCTGCCGAGCGGATGCCGCTCCATCATCGTGATCTCGAATGGCAAGGTCCGCGGCTGCCCCCTGAATACGCTGATCAGCGTGCGACCGCCCGCGTCGGCGGTATCCACGTTGGCCAGATCGTGGTATCGCTCCGTCGTGCCGAGATTGATCGGATAGTGCCGGGCGCCGTCCAGCTCGATCACTTCACCGAATGCCGCAAAGGCTTCGCGTGTGAGGGGCTCGACCTTCAGGGTCCGCATCGTCGTGCCTGGTGTGCTCGATGGAATAGTCGTCATGAGATCGTGCCGAACAAGCGCAGGCGGGATACCCCGCCGTCCGGGAAGATGTTGAAGCGCACATGGCTCACGGGACCGAGCGCCGCGAGTTCCTTTTCGTACGTATGGACATGGTCCATCTGCAGGGGCTGTTCAGGCAGCAAGGTCTGCCAGAACATCGATTGCGTGATCAGTGAACTATCGGTGCCGCCCGTCATGAAGGCGGCCTGCAGCGAACAGCGGTCCGGGAAATTGCCCTTGAAGTGCGCGGTATCGACTTCGACCTTGCGCAGCGTGCCCGGATGCGCGAGTGCAACGATGCACCAGTCATTGCCCGGTTCGCGGCGGCGGCGCGTCTCCCAACCATCGCCCATATTGACGCCGCGGCCCGGCATCAACAGGGTCGAGGCAAGGCCGAAGTGCTGGTTGTTCGTACCGACGACATAGGCGCCATGCTCCATCGCAGCAAGGTCGATCAGCGCGGTGCGATCGGCGCCGGCCCAGTCGACCAGCGGCTGCCCATAAACGCGCAGCCGCGCGATCCCGCCATCGGGATAGATATTGATGCGCAGGTGCGTATAAGCCTCGCTCGCCGCGACGTCGACATAGTGATGACTATTGCCCTGCAAGGACCTCGATGCGACGATTTCGGTCCATTCGGTCTGCGCGTCCGGCGAACCCTGTTCGAGACGACAGGCTTCGATCGAGGCCGCGGGCGGATAGTTGCCGGTGAAATGGCTTGTGTCGATATCGATGCCTTTGATCACGCCCGCGCGCGCGAGCTTGATCACGCACCAGTCGTGGCCCGCCGCGCGTTTGCGCCGCGATTCCCAGCCGTCCATCCATTTGCCGTGGTCGTCGTACTTGCCCACGATGAACACAGCCGGTTCCGGGTTCAGCATGCGCGCCATGGGCGCAAAGAACTCGTCGCTTGTCGCGAGCGCCTGCGCGCCGAGGCGCGGATCGGCGAGATTCACATAGCGGTGCACGAACTCGGGGGCGTTGGGGTCAAGCGTGGGCAAAGCCATCTGGGATCCTCAGTGAGTAATCAGGTCGTCGAGCCGGAAGCGCGCGATCCGGTAGATCTGCGCGAGGCTCTCGCGAAGTTCGCTTGCGCGATCATGCCGCACGCGGCGGCGCATTTGTTCGATGATCCCGGCGCGGTCATAGCCGCGCACGGCGAGAATGAACGGAAAACCAAAGGCATCGCGATACTCGCGATTGAGCGCCTGGAGTTCGGCGAACTCCTTGGGCGAGCATTGATCGAGGCCTGCGCCGCTTTGTTCGCGCGTCGATTCGGTCGTGAGCTCGCCGCGTATCGCGGCCTTGCCTGCAAGTTCCGGGTGGGCGTCGATCAATGCGAGTTGCAATGAGGGATCGGCCGCCTCGACGGCTTCACACATCGCGCGATGGAGCGCGTCGATATCCGCGAATGGGCGGCGCTCCCATGCGCCCTCGGCGACCCAGGGTGAATGCTCGAAAATGCCGCCCAAAGTCGAGACGAACGCGTCGCGCGAGAACGCACCGAGTGCCTGTAAATCATATTGAACGGGTTTCATCCGGCGCTCCTGCCAAGCGACGCACCCGCCGCCGTACCCGGAGAACCTGCCGTACCGGCCCCCTGCGCCGCGCTCCCTGGGCGCGCGGCGCCCGCTACGCTGGCAGCCTCGCCCGCTCGGTACGGATGCTCCTGAACCCAGTGATTCGCGATATCGATACGCCGGGTGATCCACACGTGATCATGCTTTTCGAGATAGTCGAGAAAGCGCTGCAATGCGCGAATGCGTCCCGGGCGGCCAAGCAGCCGGCAGTGCATGCCAATCGACAGCATCTTCGGCGCGGTCGCGCCCTCTTCATAGAGCACGTCGAATGCGTCGCGCAGATAGGTGAAGAAATGGTCCGCCGTATTGAAGCCCTGCGGCGTCGCGAATCGCATGTCGTTCGTATCGAGTGTGTACGGTACGACCAGCTGAGGACGGCGTTCCCCTCCGGTGATTTCGACCTCGCTCCAGAACGGGAGGTCGTCTCCATAGTAGTCGGACTGGTACGTGAAGCCGCCATATTCGGCGACGAGACGCGCGGTGTTCGGACTGTCACGGCCGGTGTACCAGCCGAGCGGCCGGACCCCCGTCACCCGCTCGATGGTTGCCATGCCGAGTCGCATGTGTTCCGCTTCGACGGCGGGATTGAGATCCTGGTAGTGAATCCATTTCCAGCCGTGGCATGCGATCTCATGGCCGGCCTCGACAAAGGCGTGGGCGACCTCGGGATGACGTTCGAGCGCCGTCGCTACGCCAAACACCGTCAGGGGCAGACCGCGCTTCTCGAACTCGCGCAGGATGCGCCAGACGCCCGCGCGCGAGCCGTATTCGTAGATCGACTCCATGCTCATGTGGCGTGCCGGATAGGCCGCGGCGCCGACAATCTCCGACAGGAACTGCTCGGAGGCCGGATCGCCGTGCAGCACGCAGTTCTCGCCGCCCTCTTCGTAGTTCAGGACGAACTGCACGGCAATGCGGGCCTTGCCCGGCCAGTTCGCCTGGACGGGATGACGGCCGTAGCCGATCAGGTCACGCGGATAGAGCTTGTCGAAAGGCATCGTATGGAAGTCTCGGGTAAGCCACGGCCGAGCCGAGGCATGCGAAGAAGTGTAGCGAAATCGCCCGAGTGCGCCCATATGACGACAGAGATAGTGGCCGTCACTGCACAGGTATGGTGGGAAGGCATGCGGCTCGTGAGCAGCCCATGGGATGCCCACGAGCGGTCCATGGGCTGCTGATCCGGCTGAATCAGCTGATCCGGTTGATTCAGCTGAATCAGTGCACGCCCGTCAGCGTGCCCCTCCGCCCGCGTGCGGATAGCCGCCGACTGTCAGTACAAAGCCGTCCGCGCCGCTGCGCAGATGGGCGGGTGCACCGACCGGCAAGGTCAGCGTGTCGCCGCAATGGCCGAATTGCAGGCCGGTCAATATGGGGATGCCGGTCGCCACGCGGATCTGTGCGGCCACATCGGCCATGCTGAAGCCGTTGTCATAGTCGACCGGCTCGCCTTGCGAGAAATCGCCGAAGACAAGCGCCTGCTGACGCTGAAGAATGCCGGCCTGATGAAGCTGATACAGCATGCGCTCGACCCGGAATGGCCGCTCGGCGATATCCTCCACGAACAGGATGCCGCCGTCGACCGAAGGCATATAGGGGGTACCGGCGAGCGCGGCCACCATTGCGAGATTGCCCCCCCACAATGTGCCGCTGATATCGAGGGCGTGTTCCTGCGGCGTCGATGAAGCAATGCTCAGCGTCTCATCGCGTACCGCTCTCCAGAAGTTCTCCAGCGTGAACTTGCTGAATGTCGCGTCTGTCGCGCCGAAATTTCCCGCAAGCATCGGGCCGCCGAAGCTCACGAGGCCCGCCCTTGCAAGCAAGGCGAGCTGGATTGCCGTGAAGTCGCTGTGTCCGACCAGCATGGTCGATGTCCCGGCAAGGCGCCGCCGCAGGCCCGCATAATCGAGTCGGTCGAGAATCCGGCTCGCACCGTAGCCGCCGCGCACGCAGAGCGCGATATCGGGTAAAGGATGCGCGGGATCGGCAAGCCGGTTCAAATCGGCGACGCGCTCCTCGTCCGTGCCGGCGAAGCGCTGGAAACGCCGTTGCGCCGCTTCGATACCGCGTACCGTGCAGCCCGCATCGCGCAGCCGGGCGATGCCGCGTTCGACCGCGCCCCTGTCCTGCGGGTAGCCCGACGGTGCGAGCAATTCGATATCGAGGGCGGCTTCCGGGCGCATGCAAGAGTCTCCGGTCGGCGCGTCCGTTGGCGGACGCGGTTTCGGGTTTGAGGGGGTGTCAGGTTTTGAGCGGCGCGGTCATCGCCTGGGAGGCACTCGCCGTCCGTGCCGCGCGCTCATTCCGGGCGGCCTCGCGGCGCTCGGCGAAGAATCGCTTGAGCAGCGACGCACACTCGGTCTCGAGCACGCCGCCGGCCACGCTCGCATGGTGGTTCAGCCGCGCTTCGGCGAACGCGTCGACGACGCTGCCGCATGCCCCCGTCTTTGGATCGCGCGCGCCATAGACCACCCGCGAGATCCGCGAATGCATGATCACCCCCGCGCACATCAGGCAAGGTTCAAGCGTGACAAAGAGTTCGCAGCCGGGCATGCGGTAGTTGCCGAGTGCCTGCGCGGCGGCGCGCAAGGCCACCATTTCGGCATGAGCGGAGGGGTCATGAGCGCCGATCGGATGATTGAATCCGCTCGCGATGACCTTGCCGTCGAGCACAACAACGGCGCCGACCGGCACTTCGCCGGCGGCCCGCGCCTGATCGGCCGCATCGAGCGCAACGCGCATCAATGCGGCATCGCGCGGATCAACCTCAGGATCGACCATATATTGGGACAATTCGGAATCCGGCGGATCCCGCGGTGCATCCGGACTCACACGTCGCCGTGCGCCATCGCGCCCCTGCGTTGCTGCACGCGCAGGGCAATGCGCTCGGTGATCACACTGCAATGTTCCTGGGAACTCGACAGCGGCTGGGGGCCGCCGAACACGGACTGGACCGCCGCTTCTAGCGATCCGTCGAAATCGCCTCGCGCAATGGCGGCCTCGATCCGTTGTTCAATCAGCGCGTCAAGAAGCTTCACAGATTTTCCACCCCGTAGTCCTGCCTTCGAAGTTCCGGAGTGGTGCCCGGAACCCAATTCGAACGCAACGGCGCTATTCTCGCACAGGATGTGGACCTCCTGCCGAATCGAATAAAGAGAGCTTCCTCATCGACTTGTCATGTGTGCAAACGTTTGATAGCGCACGGTGCGCCACCCTGGGCAGAATTAGGATCGCCTAAGAAACACGGCTAAGATCCCTTTTCATGAGGATGGCCAAATCATTTCCAGCGCGCTCGGCAGCAAGCGTGCGATCCTGCACTCTCACTCTCATCCCAGCAAGCTCGTCGCTGGACCGCGCACGAGCCTCGTGTCGCGCGTCATGGCTCTCATCAACAAATCGTCTCCATCGTGCGCGGCCTGAGCAGCAGACGATCGGAGCATACGAGACTCAGCCCGAGCAAGGCGGCGATCGACGCTGCGATGAAAGCAGCGGACATTCCATACCTGTGCGCGACGACGCCCGCACTCGGACCGGCCATCGCGACGCCAAGATCGAAGCACGCCAAGTATGCGCTGAGCGCGATGCCACGATTCTCTCCCGGCACGCGCCGGAGCGCTTCGACGCCGAGCGAGGGAAATACCAGCGAATACCCGACACCGGTCAGCGTCGCACCGGCCAGGGCAAAGGCCGGCGTCGATGCCTGTGCGATCAGAAACAATCCGGCGGCCTCGACAAACAAGGAAATCGCGCCCGTGCGAAAGCCGCCCAGCCGGTCGGGCAATCCGCCGAACAACAGACGCATGACGATATAGGCAAATCCGAAGCCCGTCAGGGCTAGCCCGGCACCGGCCCAGTGGTCGATGCGATAGCGCAGGCTCAGGAAGGCACTGATGGTGCCGACACCCGAGGACGCGAGCGCGAGGCTCAGGCCGGGAGCCCAGATTTTTTGGAGCACTCGCACGAACGAAGCGCTCGCGGCAGCCGTCGCGACCGCCGCATCGGCCCAGCGTGCCGCGAGTAGCGCGCCGATGCAGGGCGTGAGCACCGCGCACGCGGCCACCCAGACAAAGCCGCCCAGATGCTCGATCGCGAGACCCACCGGCGCGCCGAGCGCGACCGCGCTGTACATCGAGATGCCGGACCATGCCATCGCACGGCCAGCGTGCTGGGTACCGACACGCGCGATGCTCCAGGATGCGAGCGCCGTAATGAAAAGACTCTCGCCGAGCCCGAGCACGAGCCGGCCCGCCGCCAGCACCGCGAGCGCGAATTCGCGATGGTCCGCGCAGGCGACCGACGCGAGATAGAGTGCACCGGCCGCCGAGGCGCAGGCGAAGCCGAACATCGTGGTCCTCTTCGGTCCGGCGGTATCGCAAAGGCGCCCCGCATATCGCCGGGTCAGCAAGGTCGCGAGCGACTGCAACCCGATAATGATGCCGACCATGAAGGGGCTGAAGCCGAGCCTATCCTGCACATAGAAAGACAGGACCGGCAGCGGAATCCCGATCGCGAGGAAGCCGAGAAAACTGGCCGCCGTGAACGGGATCAATTGAAAAGTCACCTGCCGCTGCTGAGTCATCATGATTTGCCAAGGTTCCAAGTCCGCTATGGGAACAGAGGCAGGCGGCAATATCGGGAATGACAATACTTCGACAAGGGATTTGGCAGGCGACGACGGTAGGTTTTACCTTTAAGAATCATCGATCTCGAACCGGCTTGTCGTCCACGCCCTTGTCGCCATATCCTTTTGCATGACTACCGCCTGCTCCGATATCGATGTCGATGTCCGGGACGATTTTCACCCGGCCGTCGCCTCCTGGTTCCACGGCGCCTTCGACCATGCGACCGAGGCTCAACAGCGCGCGTGGCCGCTGATTCGCAGTGGCCGCTCGACGCTGGTCGCCGCGCCGACCGGTTCGGGCAAGACGCTCACCGCTTTTCTGGCCGCGATCGACACGCTGGTCCGCGAAGGCATCGCGCATGGGGGTGCCCTGCCCGATACGACCACGGTCGTCTATGTGTCTCCGCTCAAGGCTCTCTCGAACGACATCCGGGTCAATCTCCAGGTCCCGCTCGAGGGCATCGCGCGGGAACTTGCGCGCATGGGTCTGCCCGACCCGGGAATCCGCGTGGCGGTCCGCACAGGCGACACGACCCAGCAGGAACGACAGGCGATGCGCAAGCACGCGCCGCACATCCTCGTTACGACACCCGAATCCCTGTACGTGCTGCTGTGCTCGGACAGCGGCCGCACCATGCTGACAAACGTGCGCACGGTGATCGTCGATGAAATCCACGCGGTAGCCGGCAGCAAGCGAGGCAGCCACCTCGCGCTCAGTCTCGAACGTCTCGATGCGCTGTGCCCGCGACGCCCGACACGTATCGGTCTGTCAGCGACCCAGAAGCCCCTCGAGGCAGTGGCACGCTTCCTGGTCGGCGGCCCAAACACCAGCGATTGTGCGATCGTCGATGTCGGCCATATCCGTGCGCGGGATCTCGCGATCGAACTGCCACCCGTGCCGCTCGAAGCGGTCATGGCCAACGACGTATGGGAGCGCGTCTACGACCGGATGGCCGAGCTCGCGGGTATGCATCGCACTACCCTCATCTTCGTCAATACCCGGCGCATGGCCGAGCGGGCTGCCCGGCATCTGGCCGACCGGCTCGGCAATGAGGCGGTCGCCGCGCACCATGGCAGTCTCGCCAAGGAATACCGGCTCGATGCGGAACAACGCCTGAAGCGCGGGGAATTGCGCGTGCTGATCGCCACCGCTTCGCTCGAACTCGGCATCGACATCGGCGATGTCGACCTGGTCTGCCAGGTCGGCTCACCGCGTAGCATCGCGGCTTTCCTGCAACGGGTAGGCCGCTCGGGCCACCATGTCGGCGGCATGCCCAAGGGACGTCTGTTTCCAACTTCGCGGGACGATCTGATCGAATGCGCGGCCCTGCTCGACTGCGTGAGGCGCGACGAGCTTGACTTGCTGCGCATTCCGCGTGCGCCGCTCGATGTGCTCGCCCAGCAGATCGTCGCCGAAGTCGCATGCCGCGAATGGCACGAGGACGCGCTGTTCGACCTCGTACGCCATGCCGAGCCGTATGCCGGGCTCGAACGCGCGCGCTACGACGCGATCCTCAGGATGTTGGCCGATGGCTATACGAGCCGCAACGGCGTACGAGGCGCATATCTTCACCGTGACACGGTCGAGAAGACATTGCGCGGCCGGCGTGGCAGCAAGCTGACCGCTGTGACATCGGGCGGCACGATTCCCGACAATGCGGACTACACGGTGTTGCTCGAGCCGCAGGGCCATCCGATCGGCACGGTCAACGAGGACTTCGCGGTGGAGAGCCTCGCGGGCGATGTATTTCAGCTTGGCAATACCTCCTATCGCCTCCTCCGGATCGAGACCGGCCGGGTGCGCGTCGAGGATGCGCACGGTGCCGCGCCCAATATTCCGTTCTGGCTCGGTGAGGCGCCGGGCCGCAGCGATGAGCTCTCCGCAGGCGTGGCGCGCTTACGCGCGAACATCGAGGAGCGGCTCGTCGGGAAGCCTTTGGACGGACACGTCCTGAATGCTGCAATTGACTGGCTTGTTGACGAAGTCGGCATCGACGACGGTGCGGCGCGCCAGATCGTCGAATATTTGGCGCGGGCACGCGCCGCGCTGGGAGCGCTGCCGACTCAGGACACGCTCGCGATGGAGCGTTTCTTCGACGAGTCGGGCGGCATGCAGCTCGTGATCCATTCGCCGTTCGGCAGCCGGATCAATCGCGCATGGGGCCTCGCGCTGCGCAAGCGGTTCTGTCGCACGTTCAATTTCGAATTGCAGGCCGCGGCAACCGAGGACGCGATCGTCCTCTCGCTGTCGACGAGCCATAGTTTCGTGCTCGATGAGGTTTGGCGTTATCTGCGTTCGAGCAATGCCGAACATTTGCTGGTCCAGGCGCTGCTCGATGCGCCGCTGTTCAATGTGCGCTGGCGCTGGAATGCGACGACCTCCCTTGCGTTGCCGCGCTACGCCGGTGGACGCAAGGTCGCCCCCCAGATCCAGCGTATGAAAAGCGACGATCTGCTCGCGGCGGTCTTTCCCGACCAGGCCGCCTGCCTGGAAAACGTCGTCGGCGAGCGCGAGTGGCCCAGCCATCCGATCGTCGACCAGACAGTCGACGACTGCCTCCATGAAGCGATGGATAGCGACGGCTGGCTCGCCGTGCTCCGTCGCATCGAACGAGGACAATTGAAACTGGTGGCCCGCGACCTGCCCGCCCCTTCGCCGCTCGCGATGGAAATCCTGAACGCACGTCCGTACGCGTACCTCGACGACGCGCCGCTCGAGGAGCGCCGCACGCAGGCTGTGATCAATCGCAGATGGACCGATCCTGCTTCGGCCGACGATCTCAGCGCGCTCGATCTCGACGCGATCGCGAGTGTCAGCGAGGAGGCCTGGCCGCGCGTGCGAGATGCCGACGAGATGTACGAAGCGCTGATGAGCCTCGCCTGCGTGACGCTGGACGAAGCGAGTGCACAGGAAGGCTGGCAGGATTGGCTAGCTTCGCTCGCCCGGCGCGGTCGGGCCACGCGGATGACGATTCGATCATCCGCCAGTGCCATCTCAGGCGTGGGAACGGGGGGAATTGAAACCGGAACGGGTACACAGACGCCGGCTCCGGGTGCAGGTGCAGGTCCGAATGCGGGTGCGGGTACCGATGCCGGTGCTCATTCACTTTCTCCCTCTTCAAACGATGGAACGCTCAGGACCTTGTGGGTTCCGCTCGAACGGCTCGCTTGCCTGCAGGCCGCGTACGGGCCAGCCGATTTGGCACCAGTGCTGGAAGCCCCCGAAAACGACCGCGAGCCGTGGAACCGGGACGACGCAATCGTCGAGATCGTACGCGCCCGTCTGACCGGCTTCGGCCCGCAGCCGCTCGCGACGATCGCCGGTGCGCTCGGCCTGCCGCTCGGCGCCGTGGCCACCGCCCTGACCAAGCTCGAGACCGAAGGCTACGTGATGCGCGGCCGCTTCACGCCGGACGCCGATTCCGAGCAATGGTGCGAACGACATCTGCTGGCCCGCATCCATCGTTACACGATCAAGCGCCTGCGGCGTGAAATCGAGCCCGTTGAGCGGCAGGACTTCATGCGTTTCCTGTTCGACTGGCAACACCTCGCTCCCGACGCACGGCGGCGAGGACGTGACGCCTTACCTGAGATCGTCGCCCAGCTGGAGGGATTCGAGGCAGCGGCGAGCGCATGGGAAACCGATCTGCTGCCCGCGCGGGTCAGCGACTATTTCGAACCATGGCTCGACGAACTGTGCCGCGCGGGCAAGATCGTCTGGAGCCGAATCGCGGCGCCGGTCCGCGCGGCGGGCGGCCCTGTGCGAACCACGCCCATCGTGCTGCTGCCACGCCGCGACCTGGGCCTCTGGAATGCCCTGCCCGATTTCGACGGGCCGCCGGAGATGTCCGCACGCGCCGAGCGTGTGCATGCGGCGCTGCTGCGCAACGGCGCGATGTTCTTCGACGAACTGCTCAGCGAAACCCGCCTGCTGCCGATCGAACTCGAAGAGGCCGTGGGCGAACTCGTCTCGACGGGCCTCGTCAATGCCGACAGCTTCGCGGGACTGCGCGCGCTGCTGTTACCGGCCGCCAAACGCGCGAAGCTTGCCAAGCGCAGGCGGCGCAGTGCATCGTCGCCATCGGGAATGGACGAGGCCGGGCGCTGGTCGCTCGTGCGTCGTGGCAACGGCAATGCGAGTGTCGGCGTCAGCGGCGATGCGAGTACGAGTCCAATGCCTGCGGCAAGTGGCGACATCGTCGCGACACACAGCCGGCGCACACCGATCGTGGCCGGCAGAAAGCCGCGCACCGATCCGGAAGCACTCGAGCATATCGCCCTGGTCCTGCTGCGCCGCTACGGCGTCGTATTCTGGCGCCTGCTTGAACGCGAAGCCGCGTGGCTCCCGTCATGGCGTGAACTGCTTCCGGTGTTCCATCGTCTCGAAGCCCGCGGGGATATCCGTGGCGGGCGCTTCGTCGCCGGCCTCGCGGGTGAGCAGTTCGCACTGCCCGAGGCGATCCCCTTGCTGCGCGAAGTACGCCGGCGCCCGGTGGACGGCGCGCTCGTCTGCATCTCGGGTGTCGATCCACTCAATCTTTCAGGCACCCTGCTGCCGGGTGAAAAAGTCCCGGCGCTCACAGGCAACCGCGTGCTCTTCCGCGACGGCGTACCCGTCGCCACGATGATCGCCGGTAAACCGGACTATCTCGTCGATCTCGAAGCCGCCGATCGGGAGCCGATGCGTGCGGCCCTCACCGGACGACGCTAAGCCTCGCGTTGAGCCGGACCCGGTGAGGCGACTGCCCAATGCGCGTATCGATGCAGGTTAACAAAGCAAACTTACTACACATTTCGACAAGTACCGTATCTTTGCAGCACATCCCGACCAAGGCGATGGTGGGGAACAAGACTAAGGCGTCGTCCGAAAAGGGACCGGCGCGCTGTGTTGTACCGCACGGCTCGAAAGCAGCCAGACCGCCGTTGCGATCGCCATCGCGAGAACACCCGCGACACAAAGCGCCGATGAGAAGCCGCTTGCGAAGCTCGATCTCGCGGCGCCAGCCAGCAGATCTTTCGTCGCGGGTGTCAACTGAGCGGTCGCATGGGCAAGATCACCGGCCAGCACGCGCGACATGAAATTACCATCCACATGACTCGCCGCGGCGGGTTTGCCCGCCAGATTCACCCCGAGCGCGCTCTGAGTCCGCGCGGCCAGCACTGCACCAAGTACACCGACCGAAGTCACGATCGCGGTGAACCGGGTCGTGGTACTGATGCCGGACGCCATCCCCGTTCGATTGGCGGGCACGCCGGCCATGATCGCCTTTTGTGTGTCGCCATTCAGCACACCTGCTCCACAACCCGTCACGGCCATCCCAATGGCGACGAGCCAGTAGTGAGCGTCACCCGCGACGAACGCCGTGAGGAGATTGCCCAAGCCGATGACGGACAAGCCGATCGAGAGCAGTGCGGCACTCGAGAACCGCGTCGACAGCATCGCGCCGATAGAGGGCCCAACGATCATCGCAAGCGCAAACGGCAGCATGCCCATGCCCGCGGCGATGGCAGACAGCCCGAACGCATTTTGCAAAAAGAGCGGCAGGAACGTCATCATCACTTGCGCACACGCGGCATAGCCGAACATCGCCAATACCGCGGCCACAAAGCGCGGTTGCCGAAACAACGACAGCTCGATCATCGCGTGATGACGGGTCCGTTCAACCTGGATAAAGGCAAGCAACAGTGCGACGCAGGCCGCAAACCGGCCCCGGGTCATCCAGCTGTGCCAGCCGTCCGACTGCGTGGCAATCAACGCCCAGATGCCGAGCGCAAGCGCCAGGCCGAACAATGCGCTGCCGATCACGTCGATCGGCCCGGCCTCGGGGTCGCGCGACTCGCGAATCGACCGCCACACGCACCACGCGAGGACCGCGCAGATAGGCAAATTGAGCAGGAAAATCCACCGCCATCCGAACCATTGTGTGATCGCCCCGCCGATAAGCGGCGCGATGGTCGTCGACAGACCCATGCACATGCCCCATATCGCCCATGCCCTCGCGCGCTGCGCGCCATCGCGAAACGTGTTGGCAATGACCGCCAGCGCCGACGTCAGCAACATGGCCGCGCCGACGCCCTTGATCGCACGCGCGATATTCAGGATCGACGCGGAGGGCGCCAGCCCGCACCCGAGCGAGGCAAGGAAAAACACGGCAAGGCCGGCGAGCAGCATCTTCTTTCGGCCGAAGCGATCGGCCAGGCCGCCCGCCGGCAGAAGGCACGATGCAAAGGCCACCATGTAGGCGCTGACGACCCACTCCACATCGGCGAAGCCGACATGAAACGTTCGTGCGATCGACGGCAGCGAAACCGCGACAACGTTGGTGTCCAGTGTGATCAGCGCGCACGTGGCCGATGCCGTACCCAACAGGAAACGCGCAGCCGCACGACCCAGTACGGGCGAATCGGACTGGACCTCGCTCGATGCATCCTTGTGGGATGAAGAGGCATCGACGTCACGCGGATCGCGATGCAACGCCGAACCGGAAGCCTGCGACATGATGGGTAGAGAAAAAAGAGATGCTCGATAGTAGCGGGATCGCTATTCACAGTCATTGACATAGAATGACTTAATAATTAGCAAATTCGTCAACACCATGCAGCTCGAACTACGGCATATCCGGTGCTTTGTCAGCGTGGCGAGGCATCTGCATTTCTCAAAGGCAGCAGAAGAACTTGGCATCGCGCCGCCCTCTCTGACGCGACAGATCCAGGAAGCGGAGCGTCTGCTCGGGTTTCGCCTTTTTCTGCGCACCAAGCGTTCGGTCGCGCTCACCGCCGCCGGCGAAGCCTATCTCGTAGCCGCGCTTGCCGCGCTTGATCATCTTGCGCAGGGGGAGGAAATCGCGCGAGCGGCAGAACGGGGCGAACTTGGGCGCATCGAGGTCGGCTATGTGGCGTCCGCGGCCTATACAGGCGTGTTGCAGGAAACTGTCCGCCAGTATCGACGTGAACATCCCCGCATCGAAGTCAACGCACGCGAGATCGTCATGGATCAGGTTGCCGAACTGCTGGGCAACGGCAAGATCGACGTCGCCTATGTTCGGCCGCCCATGCACTTTCCGGAACATGTGCAGGCGGTCACCGTCCACCGCGACACATTCATTCTCGCGCTGCCGATCGATTCGGCACTGATCGCATCGGCGTCGGTATCACCGCATCAATTGCACGACGCAACTTTCGTGCTGCCCGAGCAGGAATCCGGCACATTGGAAGTCGGCCGCCGTGGACGTTTTTCACCGAAGCTCGGGCAAAGGCCAGGAACGCTTGCAGCAGTCCTCGCATGTGTGTCCTTGGGAGGCGCCGTCGCGGTCGTGCCGAGTGCCCTTGCCGACTGTGTCGACCTGCCCGGTGTCGAATTCCGGCCGATCAGCGGGAAGCCGATCGTTTCTGAAGTCGCGCTTGTCTTTCGCCGGCATGAACGCGCGCCCGCGATTCGTGCGTTTGTTCGGAATGCGAAGCGGTCGTAGCGGGTTCACATCGTGAAAAGATGAAACAGACAGACACGCGCTTACATGAACAAAATGTCATGTGCATGTCAGCTTTCCGTACCGGCCCGACGCTCACTATGGCGCCACAGTCTGAAATGACTGCCGTAACCGCCAGACATTCTGACGAACGCCTATTGAAACGCCCTGGAGCACATCATGAAAACCCTCGCTATCGCCAGCTTCGCTGTCTTGATCTCTGCCCTCGCATCGACCGCCATGGCCGACACCTCGCCCTCGACCGGACTGACCCGCGCCCAAGTACGCGCCCAACTCGTGCAAGCCGAGCGTAATGGCACGATCCCGACCAACAATGTCGACTACCCGCCGAGCGCGGCGCAAATTGCGCGCAATCGCGCCGTGTACCAAGCCCAGTTCGGCAAGTCCAACGAACCGCAGCAATGGCTGCAACAAAGCAACGGTTGATCCCCGTGGCTGCCCGCGCGCGACGCTTGTACAAATCGACTAGCGATCGCGCGCCTCTATCCCTTCGATAGTATTCTTTGTCCATCAGGCAAGCGCTGTCCTGACTAGCTTGAGGACACTGTCCGCCTACCCCCGATTCACACCGTAGTCCTGGCAGGCAGCCATGGCGATCGCGACGTCATCCGCGCATCGATGCCAGGGACCTCTGCTGCACCGTTCTCTTCGAACCGATACAATGGTTTGCATGACGCTTCCCAACAGGAAGCAAGGCGACCACAAGTGACCAAGCGCGAACCGTCTTCGCTGGATACACTCCTGGCCGATGTACGCGCCTGTCGCGTCTGCGAGCAGCACCTGCCGCTCGGTCCGCGCCCTATCGTTCGCGCAGGACGAGACGCGCGCATACTCATAGTCGGCCAGGCCCCGGGCACGCGCGTGCACGCGAGCGGGATTCCCTGGGACGACGCGAGCGGCGAACGGCTGCGAGGCTGGCTCGGTGTCGACAACAAGACGTTTTATGACGAGTCGCAGATAGCAATCATTCCAATGGGATTCTGCTATCCCGGCCGAGGTGCCGGTGGTGACAAGCCACCGCGCCGCGAGTGTGCCCAGATATGGCTGGACAAGCTGTTAGCAGAACTGCCGAAAATCGAGTTGACGTTGTTGATTGGCCAATACGCGCAACACCATTTTCTCGGTGCTCGCCGCAAGTCCTCTCTTACCGATACAGTCAAGGCATGGGCGGAATACGCGCCGGCCATTGTCCCTCTGCCTCACCCTTCCCCGCGCAATCAGGCTTGGTTTCAGCGGCATTCATGGTTTGCGTCGGAAGTTCTCCCCATGCTGCGCAGTAGCGTCAAACCACTTACCGCTGACGCTCGTCTACGGCCCCAAGGACAAAAAACATAGGCAAGCTGTTGTGTTGCGAGACGTTCTCCTGCAGATAGGAAACGCGTGATTCTGATCATCCTCGCTTTCGTTGCTTGATAGAAAAAACGTCAAGTAAATGCGAACAGTCTCGCTTACAGTTCGAAGGGTTTCCGTTTGCAGCCCGGCGTTATTCAATGAAGTTTGGCTCGTGCATGTCGGCTGAAGCGCCTTTCATCATCGAAAGTTTTATCGCATATGCGCACTCCTAAGGCACGACTATCGCGTTCATTAGGAATGGCGATTGGACCGCTCAAAGTCGTTTGCATAGCATTGCCACCCGGTTCGCAATGTTTTTGAAGAGTAACCGATCCCCGGAGCCAATATGCCACATGCAACTAAAGCTTTAAAAAGAACACTTCTGTCCATCGTCTTGAGCGCCACGATGTTGCCGCCTGTCTTTGCAGCCGACATGACGCGCGACAATGGATCTCCTGTTGGAGACAATCAGAATTCGGAAACAGCCGGTCCTGAAGGTCCCGTGCTCTTGCAGGATTCGCATCTGATTGAGAAGCTGCAGCGTTTCGATCGCGAGCGCATTCCTGAACGTGTCGTTCATGCGCGCGGAACAGGTGCGTTTGGCGAGTTCGTTCCGAGTACCGATCTATCCGACCTGACGACGGCACAAGTCTTTTCGCCAGGCAGCAAGACGCCGGTATTCGTGCGGTTTTCAACGGTCATGGGCTACCGCGGATCTCCTGAACAAGCACGCGATCCCCGCGGCTTTGCCGTCAAGTTCTATACCCAGCAAGGCAATTGGGACATCGTTGGCATCAACTGGCCGATCTTCTTCATTCGCGACGCGATCAAGTTCCCTGACTTCGTCCACGCTAACAAGCCCGGCGCAGTCACAGGCGTGCAAGACGCCAATCTGGCGTTTGATTTCTTCGCGCATTCGCCCGAAGCGACCAATATGCTCACGCACCTCTATAGCGACGACGGCATGCCCGATTCTTACAGGCACATGGA
Source organism: Pararobbsia alpina (assembly GCF_902859895.1). Taxonomy (GTDB): domain Bacteria; phylum Pseudomonadota; class Gammaproteobacteria; order Burkholderiales; family Burkholderiaceae; genus Pararobbsia; species Pararobbsia alpina. The sequence continues at coordinate 17,472 of NZ_CADIKM010000028.1, read as the reverse complement.
CGGATATGGAGTCCATGCCTTTAAGTTCGTGAATTCGAAGGGCGAGGTGCACTACGTCAAGTTCCACTGGGTCACCGAACAAGGCCGGAAGGATTTGCGTCCTGGTGAAATCGCCGCATCCATTGGCTCGGATTGGAACCTGATGACCAACGATCTCTACGGCGCAATCCGTAAGGGCGATTTCCCGAAGTGGGATCTCTATGTCCAGGTTCTCAAGCCGTCGGATCTGAACAAGTTCTCCTACGATGCGCTGGACGACACCAAGGAATGGCTCGGCGTACCTGAGCGCAAGGTCGGCACAATGACCTTGAACCGCGTACCGAACAACTACTTCGAGTCCACCGAAGAGTCCGCGTTTGCACCGTCGCGACTGGTTCCTGGTATCGAGCCGTCGGAAGACAGGATGCTTCAGGGCCGTCTGTTTGCATACGCCGATACGCAAATGTATCGACTGGGTGCAAACTACAATTCGCTGCCGATCAACCGGCCGCTGGTTAACGTTTTCAACGTCAATCAAGACGGCAAGATGAACGCGAGCGGTCGTACCGGCGACGTCAACTATGAGCCGTCGGGTGTCAGCGAACTCAGCCAGGACCCGAAGGACAAGTACGTGCAAACGCCGTTGTCCGGAACGACGCAGCAGATGGCGATTCACAAGAAGGAAAACTTCAAGCAAGCCGGTCAGTACTTCGAAAGTCTTGATGCGCAAGGCAAGGGCGATGTCGTCACCGCGCTTTCCGGCGACCTGAGCCATGTCACGAACGAAGACAACAAGTACACCATGCTGTCTTACTTCAACAAGGCCGATCCGGATCTGGGCGCGCGTCTGATCCGTGCGCTGAATGCGGACGGCTCGAAGGTGAAGGCAATGTCGGCGAAGCTGTCCGACCAGTGATTTGAGGCAAGCTTGATTCGCCTCTAGTCGTCACCGCGTAACAAGAGGCACGCCGCTAACACGGCGTGCCTCGTCTCACGGAAGTCCCTTGTATGAAGCTGCGTAGAAACTTTGGCTTTGCATGGCGTTCTATCGCCAGCGTGGCTGCATGTGCTGTGTTGCTGGCAGGATGCGCATCGGAGCCCATGACTGCCCCGCATCTGGAAGCGAACCAGCGCGTCGAAGCGCATCAATACGACAAGGAATGGTTCAACGCTGCACGAGAAGGACGTTGGGACATTCTCGATGCGTTGCTCAAGGCTGGCTACCCGATAGATAGCGTCAATTCGAGCGGCTACACGGCGCTGATTCTTGCCGGTTATGACGATCATCCCGATACGCTTGACAAGCTGCTTGCCGCCGGCGCGAATGCATGCGCGGCAGACCATAATGGCAATACGGCATTGATGGGTGTCCTCTACAAAGGTCAACTCGACATCGCAAGGACGCTCTTGCAGACGCACTGCGACATCAACGCAACCAATAACGCGGGCGAAACCGCACTTGCCTTCGCCGCGCTTTTTGGCCGCTATAGCTTGTTCGACGACCTGGTCGCGCATGGCGCGGACCCAAATCATACGGACGCGCGAGGTAACACTGCGCTCGCGACCGTTCGAGCTCAAGGGAATCTGACGGCGGTGCAGGCGCTTAAGAAGATCGGTGCGACGTACTAGTGCGTACCGACTGGTAGTCATTGCTCCAATTGCGCGGCAGGACGAACTACTTCAGGCTCTTGTCGCGCTGGCAGGTCGATGTGGGCAGTAACTTTCCGCCCAGCACCTTCACGATGCGCATGGACTTCTTGTCGGTCACAACCGTAAGACAAGCGCACGTGTCGCCACGATTCGTTGAAGGCATGTTTTTGTCGAAACCCTCGGTTTGCCAGTCAATGGTTACCAGGTCCCATGATCCGTCGCGGTCCGTCAGCGTCAAACTCGACGGCATGGTGTTTTCTATCCAGCCACATCTCTTTTCGGCTGCCGTGACGCTCTGAGTGACAAGGGCGAGTGCTATCAGTCCAGTCAGGCCGACAATCCTACGCATGCTGATCCCCTTCATCCGCCAAAGTGCGATGGGTTTCGGGCGGTACGCGCCTTTACTTTAAGGCTAAGGCCAAAGCATAGCGAGCAGTGGAACGATGAACGCGGTAATGAGGCCGTTCATCCCGATGCCGATCGCCGCGAAGGCGGCGGCGATACCGCTGAGCGGCGCGATCTGGGAAGCCGCGACCCCGCTGCCCGCCACGCCGGCCGCGAGGCCATGCGAGCGCCAGTCGTCCACGCGGAACCAACGCAGGACCGTTTGACCGATCACTGCGGCAACGATGCCCCCCGCGATTGCCAGAGCCGCAGTGAGCGCGGGCACACCGCCCACTTCCTGGGCAAGCGCCATCGCGATCGGTGTCGTGGCCGATTTGGGTGCCATCGACAGCGCGACGTCCCGGCCGCCACCCATCGCCCAGACGATTGCGACGCCGCTGATCGCCGACGTTAGCGAGCCGGCCACCAAGGCCAGCCCGAGGCCGCGAAGACTGCGACGGATGTGGTTGAGATTGAGCGCGAGCGGCACGGCGAGCGCTACCGTCGCAGGACCGAGCAGGAAATTGATGAACTGTGCGCCAGCAAAATATTCGTTGTAGGGCGTGTCCGTGCACTTCAGGATGACGACCATTACCGCGATGGCAATCAGTACGGGATTAGCCAATGGCGAACGGCGGCACACGCGCTGAACGGCCTGTCCGAATGCGAAGGCCGCGAGCGTGAGGGTCAGCCAGAGCAGTGGCGTCAGAGCCAACGGGGTCCATAGGGTACGAAACATCACCGCACCTCCCGACTGTCGGCTGCATCTTCGGTTGGCGGGGCGTCGAGTTCGGCCCGACGCATGATTCTGTGCATGACGACGCCTGTTACGATGAGGCCGAGTGTGGTCGACACCAGCAACCCTGTCAGTATCGGCAACCATTCACGCCGCAGCACGCCGAGCTCCGCAATTATTCCGACGCCTGCAGGCACGAACAGCAAGCCCATATTGGAGATCAGTGTCGTGGCGGTCTTGTCGAGGGGAGACGGGCCGCTTTCCGTGGGGGCGATCCAGCCCTGTGCGCGGGTTACGAGTGCCACCGCAAGGATGAACATCCCGATGACGGGGCCTGGCAGCGGCAGGTGGAATAGCCGGCGAAGCACTTCACCGACAAGCTGAGCTCCGACGAGAATGGTTAAGGCGAAAGGCATGGTTGAAAATCTGCTTGTGTTTCCCTCCCCCGGGGGGAGGCTTCGATCAAAATCTCTGAACGGCTGACCCGGAAGGGGCCGCGCAGAATTCGGGTTACAGCCGTATTCACAGGGGGGCGTTTGCCCCGTGCGATAACTTGTGCTGGATAGTCGTGTTGCTGATGTGTTTGCAATCGCGTCGTCCAAGTCCGGACGGTCGCACCGACGCCAATGGCGCCGAGGTCCGTGTTGCCTCACGGGAGAATTTTACCCGACCAAAATCCGTTCGGCTTCCTGACGAGCATTCTCAAGGGTTGGCGCGGCGGTGAAAGCGACAGACCGGTGTCTGGTGAACCGATCGAATCCGAGCGCGCGGCTGCAGAAGGCCGGTGTGTCGACCAAAAAGTGTCCGACATGGACCCAGAAGCTCCCTTGAGACTACGTGAACGCCGCGATAGCGCAGCATCTTGCAGTTCCCGGCCCTGGGGATCGTCGTGGGTAGTGAGAGGGAAGTCGCCTAGGCCATAAAGGCAATATTCCAGCCCTAAACGACAAAAAAGGAAAGAATATTATCCTTTTCACTCACACTCGATCATCAACGAAGCTCGTTGACCGTCCCTTTACCGTCAGAAACGCCCCCCTTGTCTGCGAGAGGTGGTGAGACTTGCTGGCCCACACGTCCCTGAATTGATCTTGCTTGACTTTGAACTGACTTGCCCCTCCAGAGCGGGCAGTGGAGGTTTGCGTGTAGGTTTGTGCGTACGTCCGTACATCAACCGATAGCCAATCTGACAGGTTTTCCGACTCGGCTCAGCATCTCCACGAGGGTATCGATGGTGAATTTGGCCGTTTTTTTATTCACCACATCAGACACGCGCGGACGTGACACCATCAGAATTTCTGCCGCCTGGGCTTGCTTCAAATGGTGCTGCTCGATCCATTCGGCCAATTCGGACATCAACTGCTCCTTCAACAGCCGCGTGTCATTGATCTGCTTACGCGAGGCCGCCTGCAAGCGCTTTGCTTCCTCTGCAGAAAACCCGAGTTCCAAGAACAGATTTGCCCCCGGCTTCGTCACATGACGGATTTCAGTGTCGATCTTCATTTCTTGACTTTCCTCGCATTTGCTACAGCACGGTAGCGCGCCTCGGCAATTTCCTTGTCATGATTGCTGGTCGCCTGAGTTTTCTTCTGAAAGCAGTGCAGGACATATACCGCCTCCTCGAACTTGGCGACATACATTACTCGATAAACGCCACTACTCTCTCGAATTCGAATCTCTTTGGTGCCGGCACCAACATCGTCGAATGGCTTCCAGTCGTCAGGCTCCACGCCTGCCTGTACCTTACCCAGCTGAAAGCCAGCTTGCCTGCGCGGCTCGTCCGGGAATGCCAACACATCGTCGTAGGTAGAACCTACCCAACGAATTTCTTTTTCCTGGTTCATGGATCCCTGATGCGTATAAAATTTTATACTCATAAATTGATTGAGTCAACGTCCAATCGGCAGAGGGTCGGATTGAGTTCGCCCGCTTATTCTGTAGCGGGTTGTCCAACCGCCTGCGAATTGTCACCATTGCTGAACGTGACCAAACTCGGTCAATAAATTGTATCGACGGCCGCCGCACATCGGAGGCAACCGATGAATAGCCCGCCCTCGATTCAGCCTAATCGCCCAAGCGCTTCGGACGCGGCGGAAGCACACCCTATGTCTCTGCCAAGCGGTGTTTCGGACGAACGTGACAGACCGTTTCAGAATCGTGGCCGGTCGGGACCGAGCGCAGAGATTGGCGTTGCGCAAGACTCCAACGATGCGGGCTATGCTCGTCGGCTTTGGTCAGGGTGAACCGCCCCGGATTTGATGGAGGCTCCAACTCTTGAGAAGATGGAGCCATGAACAAGTCGAACAAATTTTCTGCTGAAGTCCGGGAACGTGCAGTGCGCATGGTGCAAGAGCATCGCGGCGAGTATCCGTCCCAGTGGGCGGCGATCGAATCCATCGCCCCCAAGATCGGCTGCACGAGCCAGACACTGCTGGGGTGGATCAAACGGAATGAAGTCGATAGCGGCGAGCGTGAGGGCGTGACTACGTCCGATCGCGAACGCCTTAAGGCACTGGAACGCGAGAACAGGGAACTGCGCCGTGCCAACGAGATTCTGAAGCTGGCGAGCGCGTTTTTCGCCCAGGCGGAGCTCGACCGCCGCCTGAAGTCCTGAAGGCCTTCATCGATCAGCATCGCGACACCTTCGGGGTCGAGCCGATCTGCAAGGTCTTGCGGATTGCCCCGTCGGGCTACCGGCGCCATGCCGCGCAGCTTCGTGATCCGTCGCGGCGCTGTGTTCGCGCAATACGCGATGAGCGTCTGCGCCCGGAGATCAAGCGTGTCTGGCAGGCCAACATGCAGGTCTACGGTGCGGATAAAGTCTGGAAACAGATGAACCGGGAGCGTATCGCGGTGGCTCGCTGCACGGTTGAACGGTTGATGAAGCAACTGGGTTTGCGCGGTGTGATGCGAGGCAAGCGTGTTCGCACGACCGTTCCTGACGCCTTAGCTCCGCGCCCGCTGGATCGGGTCAATCGCCAGTTTCAGGCGGCACGGCCGAACCAGCTCTGGGTTTCGGATTTCACCTACGGTACGCCCAGCCAGCGTAGCCCGCCCGTATGGGGGTGAAGCTGCTTGAGCTGTTTGGAATGCAGGACTCCGGAGGAGTTTGCAGTACCGGGGCATGCCCTTCCTCTGCTGCGAGAGGAAGTGAGCCGAAGCGGCGGTGACTTGCCGACACTGGCAAGGTGACGAAGTCCGTGGGAAATGGAGTTTGAGGCGAAGCGGTTACGCCAAGATGAACTTCTAGGCTGAGCATGGGACGGTTGAGGGACACGAACCTGTTGAAACGCATCTGAGGGTTGAAATGTCACCCCTGCCCACACCGCTTTATGGGCAGGACGCGGACTGCTGCCGGTCACACGTATGGCCCGGCGGCACGAGTGCTGACTGGATATGTATGCTGGTCAGCATGGAACCACGGGGAGCGCGCAGCTAGACCGTGGTGTTCGCGACGACTTGCGGCAAGCAAGGATAAAGACTGCGACAGGCAACCTCGCCCATGCGTTGAGTCCAGCATGTGAACTGGGGAAGGCTTGCACAGATGTTAAGGGAGTGTGCCCCCGATGATGTGCAGGTTGGCGGAGCCTCCGTAGTAGTCCGAGGCCGGGAAAGCCGGTCACATGGCGAAGGGAGGCAGTTGAAGTGGTTTGCTGGGTTGATTAACTGACCATAGTGAGGTGAAGACCTTTGATAATCAGTGAAATGCAAAGCAAACTGGCGACATGGTCGACGGAGAACAGAGAGCGCAAGTTCGATCGACTCCTGAGACTGATTGCCGACAGGGATTGGCTGAGCGAGGCGGCTCGCATTACGCTGGCATCCAGCGGAGCCCGCACGCCAGGCGTGGACGGCGTTGACCGGCGCATGATGGAAGCGAATCTCCCGCATGAGCTGTCGACGATACGCGAGGAGTTGCTGGCGGGCTCGTATAGTCCGCTGCCTGCGCGACGCGTGTATATACCGAAAGCGAACGGCAAGCTCAGGCCACTCGGTATTCCAAGCCTACGGGATCGGATCGTGCAGCGGGCCATGCTGATGGCCATGGAGCCGATATGGGAGAGCGATTTCCACCCGGCTTCATATGGCTTCAGACCTGCCCGCAGCGTACATCACGCGATTCGTACGGTGAAGCTTCAGTTGCAGGACAGTGGTGAGCAAAGTGTCGCTGGACGCTGGGTTATTGAGGGCGACCTCGCCAGCTACTTCGACACCGTTCATCATCGCCTGCTTCTGAAGGGAATCCGCAAGCGAATCGCCGATCAGCGCTTCCTTGCCCTGCTCTGGAAGTTCATCAAGGCGGGATGTGTTGATCGCGGTCTGTTTCGCGCTGCAAGCGAAGGCGTTCCTCAGGGCGGTGTCATCTCGCCCCTGTTATCCAACATCGTGCTGCACGAATTCGATGTGTGGATGGAAAAGAACTACCTGAACAAGAAAGTGCGGAAGGATCGGTGGGCGTGGAACTTTGCCATTCTCAAGCAGCGCCCGATTACTGTGCGAGAGAACCGGCAATGGAAACCAGCTATCGCCTATTGCCGGTATGCAGATGACTTTGTGATCGTGGTCAAGGGGACGCGCGAACATGCTGAGGCAGTACGTGAAGCGTGCCGTGGGTTCCTCGAAGGCGAACTGAAGCTCACGCTGAATATGGAGAAGACCCATATTACGCATGTGAACGACGGCTTCGTATTTCTTGGTCACCGCATCATCCGCAAGCGTGGACCACGCGGTCGCATGCGACCTGTGACGACGATTCCGTGGGAGAAGTATCGGGGCTTCGCCGAGCGGTTAGTCAAGCAACTGTCGGGCAACTACGGCATGAACCGGATGGACCTGATGGAAAGCCTGAATCGGCAAATTGCCGGCTGGGCCGCCTTCTATCAATACACTGACTTCACGGCCACCCTGTTTAGAAAACTAGACCGGACGGTCTTCTGGAAGTTCGGATACTGGCTCGCGCGCAGGTATCGGCGTGGGTTCCGGTCGCTGATGCGCGACCATATCCGGGCGCCGGAGCCGGGACAGGCTACAACATGGGTGTTGCAAGGCCAGAACAGTCGGGGTTGGTATGGAACGGTAGCGCTTCGGCGCTTTGTCACCAGCCGGAAGGGCCAATTCAGGTGGCGTACGCCGTCGGAGAATCCGTACATCATGCGCGATGAGACACGCAGCACCATCGAATCGCGCTATGCCGATGTCGCCTTTGCCATGGGCAACGCTTGAATGGAGAGCCGGATGCGCTGAGAGGTGCAAGTCCGGTTCGGGGAGGAGAGGCAGGGAAATAGCTCGACTACGCCCTGTCTCTTACTCCACTTTCGACGTGGCAGGGCTGGCTGTATGTGGCCTTCGTGATCGACGTGTTCGCGCGCCGCATCGTCGGCTGGCGCGTCAGCTCCTCGATGACCACGGATTTCGTTCTGGACGCCCTTGAACAGGCGCTTTACGCGCGGCGCCCGGGCGGCGACGGAACGTTGATACACCACTCGGACAGAGGCTCCCAATACGTCAGCATTCGCTATGGCGAACGGCTGGCCGAAGCGGGCATCGAACCGTCGGTCGGCAGCCGGGGCGACAGCTATGACAACGCCCTGGCTGAAACGGTCAACGGCTTGTATAAGGCTGAACTGATTCATCGCCGCACCTGGAAAACGCGGGAATCCGTTGAACTGGCAACGCTGGAATGGGTGGCCTGGTTCAATCATCATCGACTGATGGCGCCCCTCGGCTATATCCCGCCCGCTGAAGCTGAGGCAAACTACTATCGGCAACTTGAAACAGCCGCCGCTGAATCGGCATTAACTTAAACCAACCAGCCTCCACGATTCCCGGGGCGGTTCAGCACGCCGTTCAGGAGAATGTGAACGACCGCAACCGTGAAAAGGAAGTCGTCTCCTCCGAGCGCATCAAGGTACGGCCATAGCGCATCGACGTCAGCACCGCCTCCAGCGACCCGAAACGCGTTTGGGTAACGCGCGAACAGCGCTTAGCGACTCGCACAGCTGTAATCGTGCCCGCGATCACTGCCGTTGAAGAAAAAAATATCGACGTAAAGGTGTAACGGCGTCGGCGCTATGGATGCGTCGATGAAGGATGCTCTCATCGAGTCGAAGGGACGAGAGATACAGCTCATTCAAGAGCCCAAATTGCATGCGAAGGTTTTGGCCTGGGATGACGACACCGTGGTGATATCGAGTCAGAATTGGCTTTCCGCCGATCCTGCAGACTCCAAGTTGCGAAAGGAAATTGGCGTCTTTGTTCAGGCTCAAGGTATCGCGCGCGATCTGATCAATGACTTTGAGGCGAGCCAGCTCACGAAATCGCAGGTGACATCATAGGCACGGCTCGTCTTCGAAAAGAGAAGATGCGAGCATAGACGTAAGTCGGACGATCTTCTCTATGGCTATCGGGCGGTATGACCAACGAAAGTGCCGCGGGCCAATCTAGCCGGCAGTACGATTGCACTGCCGATCAAGGCAGCTTTCGTTCGATATGCATGGTTGCGCTTCGCGGACTTTATGACGCGGGGTCTCCAACAGCTTGCCCAAATTGGGCAAGACACGGCCCTTCTTCAGTCACAACTGTGGTCAATGGTTGTGCAGGTGGTTAAAGAACGACCGATACCCCTCGGTGCGCTCGTTGTCGCCGGAATGAACGATGTGCTCAAGTCGCAGGACTACTCCGAGGCCACACGGATAAACCGAATGCCTATCGGTGCGTGGGTCTTGACGATACTGATCGCATTGGCGGACCGTGTCGTCCAGGGATTCCGCGCGCAGGGCAAACTGCGTGGAGGGATCTTCGTGACCCCGCTGCCTCAAACGGTTTCGCTGTCGCTCGCTCTCATTGCTAATATCGATAGCTCGCGTGGTGGTGTGATACTTGTCCAACCTGAGAATCTGGCTCGGTTGATCTGCGACATCGAGTATTGCTGGGTCGCACTCGTCCTTCTACATGTCCCGCCGCTGTTGGTTTGCGCAAACCGATGCGATGGAGTGCCGTATCCTGGAGATCGCGCTGCGGCGGCTCGAAAAGGTAGATGCCGAGCTCGAACAGGAACTCGTCGGCTCGACGCGTCACGAGCGCGAGCGGCTGCAGCAGGTCATCGAAAAGGCGCGGGCGGTGCTTAAAGTGGAGTAAGTCCGTGAGACCGGGCTCCGGATGCAGGTCGAAATGATTGCAAGCAGCGCATCCCCGACGCGCAGCGCCCCTTGTCGCAAAGCTAACGCAGCGAGGACGTGCTCACCGTGACGGTGGTTGGCGCTTATTCTGCCGCCTTTTCCGCAGCGAACTCAGCAGCCCTAGCACGTACTGCCTCGGGCGCACTCGCGAGAAGCTGTGCAATGTAGTCAGCAGGAGGGGCACTGGCGGCGCCGTCATACCCATCAAAAAGGCGATGATCTACACCATTTACCCTTTCAGCGTTTTCCGGTCTATCTTGCGTTGCCATGATGATCTCCTTTCCACGTGAACAGAATAACAGGTGCATAGGCTTTAGGTGGCGGGTTTCTCGGCCGGCTAGCGCGCCGCGTCACATGCGGATACGTGCGCGCCCTGGTGGGAGTCTACGCGGTGCGTATCACCATGCGCGCATGCGGCTGTTTGACCCACCTTCCGCTGAAGTGGCTCTGAGGCCTTTGGTCTTGCTATCGATCCGGGCTGCTGAACCTCTATCATGAGCAAAAGTGTCGAGACGGCCGGAAGACGTTAGTCTCGTGACACTTGCCTATTCATCGAAAGGCTGGTCGGCCTCGTACGTGGGCTTTTCCAAGCGAGTTAATGCAGCGAGGACCTGCTCACTGTGACGGTCCCGTACAGAGCTCTCTGCAACGTTCGCGAGCATAATCCCAGGCAGAAAAGGGAACCGTGGGACTATCATCGCCCGGAAGGACGATCCATGGATCCGGGCCGAACATTTTGAATTGCGTGAACAGTTCTCCGGCTCCCCTGTCCGGCTGGCGTGCTTCGGCAAGGAAGTCATCGACAATTCGCCGTGCTTCGGCAAGTGCCGCTTCCAAATCGTCGAAATTTAGCGGCCCGGAACGGTAGTCCGTATCCTGATAGTGATAATTGTCGTCGATATACAGCGCAACCGGCATTGGCCCTCCTGGAAGAAGCAATCCCCGCTCGGCATCATCCTACCAAGGCTCTCGACCGCTTGATAGCTCAGCGTTGCGCGAGAATCTTCGGCCCGCTCGCGTTCGGGCGAGGATCCTACGCGGGCGCATTAGCCCGCATCGAATTCAGCGCACGGCGCAATGTTGAACACCATGAGTGCGGGCACGCTGGGCCACATCGAGGTGGCTCTTGCACCCTTACCCCCGACCGCGACGCTTCGCGGCGACAACTGGCCAGTACGCACCACGCCGTTGACGCTGACCGTCACGCCGACACCATCCGCCGCGCCGACATCATGTCCGTGCTCGACGCGGTGAAGGCACGCGGCGCCACGCGCCTCGCGAACCGACTGCTCGCCGAACTGCGTCAGATGTTCGGCTTCGCGCTGGTGCGCGAGATCGTTGCCACCGATCCGACGGGCGGCATCGAGAAAAAACATGTTGGCGGTCAGGAGCAGGAACGCGAACGCGTGCTGTCCGAGGCCGATATCCGTGCACTGCCGACGAAACTCGCGGATGCGAACCTGCTGAAAGCAACGCTGCATGCTGTCTGGGTGATGCTAGCCACGCTGGCACGGATTGGCGAACTGACGCGGGCACGCCGCGCCGATATCGATCTGGCCACGGGTACCTGGGTTATTCCGGCGGACCACTCAAGAACGCGAAGGAACATACGATATATCTGAGCGAGTTCGCAAAGCTGCATCTGGAAGCGCTGCTCGGGCTGAGCGACGACGAAGTATGGCTTTTCCCGGCCGCCCGCAAGGATGGACCGGTATCCTCCAAGTCCATTACGAAACAGATCTATGACCGCCAGGGCGCGGCAAACGGTACGCCGTTCATGCATCGCAGCGAGCATATCGACGCACTCACCTTGCCAGGCGGACGCTGGACACCGCACGATCTGCGCCGCACGGGCGCGACCCTCATGGGCGAACTCGGCGTGCATGGCGATGTGATCGAAAAGTGTCTGAACCATCTCGAACAGAACAAGATCAAGCGCACATATCAGCAAGTGCACTACCCCGTAAGCGGTGATCGATTACCGTCTATCCAGACGTTGAAAAAGACGTCAGCCTAGTACCCACCACAAATGTAATGGGTACTAGATCGATGGAAGCAAAAGCACCGGGCCGGCGGATGGGGTCAAGAAACTACTCGCGTGAATTCCGAGAGGAGATCGTGGCGCAAGCCAATGATCCGCGGCGCTCAATTGCCGAGGTTGCCTTGGAGCACGGCTTGGACGCCAACATGATTTCTCGCTGGCGTCGCGATCAGCGACGAGCGTCGGCACTCGCGACAAGAACGGAAGGATTCGTTGCGGTTCAGCTCGCGTCAGAGGTGAGACAGCCATCGATTGTGGTGGTTGAACACGGTCCCGTACGCGTTCGCTTCGAAGGCTCACTGGACGTGACGGTACTGCGAACGGTCCTGGCCGCCTTGCGAGCTGCGGCATGATCGGCTTGCCTGCGGGCACACGCGTATGGCTTGCCGCAGGTATTACGGATATGCGCGCGGGCTTCAACAGTCTGGCCGCGAAGGTGCAGACCGTTCTCGAGCGCGATCCCTTCAGCGGACACGTCTTTGTCTTCCGCGGCCGCCGGGGCGATCTGTTAAAAGTGCTGTGGTGGAGCGGTGATGGTCTGTGCCTGCTCATCAAGCGACTCGAGAATGGACGCTTCATCTGGCCGCAGGCCGATAGCGGCACAGTCTGTCTGAGCCCGGCGCAGCTCTCCATGCTGCTTGAGGGAATCGATTGGCGCCAGCCCACTCGAACGGCCAGGCCCACTTCAGCGTTGTAAACCTCGGCGCCGACACGTAAACTGTTGGCATGACCCAGGCAAGCCCATTTCCCGACGACATCGAGGCCCTCAAGGCCCTGCTGCGCGAGCGCGACGTGAAGCTCGACCGTCTGCAACAGACGGTCGACTCGCAGAAGGCCGCGCTGGCCACGCGCGTCGCGGAAATCGAGCACCTGAGGCTGTTGATCGCGAAGCTGCGCCGCATGCAGTTCGGTCGCAAGTCCGAGAAGCTGGATCACCAGATTGAGCAGCTTGAACTGCGTCTCGAAGACCTGGAGGCCGACGAAGGGGCGGCGCCCGTCGAGATTGCCGAATGTGGCGCGGCGATGAAACAGCTCGGCGAGGATATCTCCGAGCAACTCGAATACGTGCCAGCGAGCTTCCGTGTCATCCGTCACGTGCGTCCCACGTTTGCCTGCACGTGTTGCGATCACATCGCTCAGGCGGCAGCGCCAAGCCGGCCGATCCAACGCGGGATCGCTGGCCCGGGCTTGCTTGCGCACGTGCTGGTCGCAAAGTTTGCCGATCATCTGCCGCTGTATCGCCAATCGGTCATCTACGCACGAGAAGGTGTCGAGCTCGATCGTTCAATGCTGGCGAAATGGGTGGGTCACAGCGCTGCGCTCCTGCAACCTCTAGTCGATGCTCTGCGACGCCATGTGATGGCCTCTACCAAACTGCACGCCGACGATACGCCCGTGCCGGTGCTTGCCCCCGGCAATGGCACGACCAAGACGGGTCGTCTGTGGGTGTATGTGCGCGACGATCGCGCCTCGGGCGATATGACGCCGGCGGCGGTCTGGTTCACCTACACACCGGATCGCAAAGGCATCCACCCGCAGCAGCACCTCGAATCGTTCACTGGCACATTGCAGGCCGACGCGTATGGTGGCTACCAGGCCATCTACGACACGGGGCGTGTGGTCGAGGCCGCATGTTGGGCACATGCGAGACGGCAGTTCTACGAGTTGCACGTGGCCCGGCCCAACGAGTTCAACACCGACACACTTGAACGCATCCGGGCACTCTACAAGATCGAAGAACAGATCCGGGGCAAACCACCCGACGAACGCAGAGCGTATCGAGGCGAGCATGCTCGGCCATTGCTCGATGAGCTTTATACGTGGCTCAGCGCCATGCTCGAGAAGCTCTCGCGCAAATCTGACACGAGCCGCGCGATCCTGTACGCCCTCAAGCGGTGGGAGGCGCTCACGCGCTATTGCGATGATGGGCAGTTGGAGATCGATAACTTGCCGGTGGAACGGGCGCTGCGCGGTGTGGCCATCGGACGCCGGAACTACCTGTTCGCGGGTGCCGACTCGGGCGGTGAACGCGCGGCGGCCATCTATAGCCTGATCGGTTCGGCCAAGTTCAACGATGTCGACCCCGAGGCCTATTTGCGCTTCGTGCTCGCGCGCATTGCGGACCACCCGATCAACCGGGTCGATGAGCTCTTGCCGTGGGTCGTGGCCTCCGAGTTGCGCTAGTCTTCGTCGCCGTACTCCAGAGGATCGTCAACGCAGTCGAGCACGACTGAGTGCTCGCGAATCTCGCACAATTGGTCAAACATCTTGCGTGTGCGGGTGCGTGGCCAGAGGCTCTCGTCTTGGCACCAGTCCTTGAGCATGCGGTCAAACAACACCGACCAGTTCCGTCGCATCCATCGCACGCCCGGCGTGTCGAACTCGTCCAGCGAACCGGAATCAAAAACGCACTAGGATCCTCCCGCGCCTGCTCAAACGTCACCGGACCGGCAACATCGCTAAAAATGCGGTTGACCCACTCGATCATCGGCGTCTTAGGCAGCAGGACAACGATCATCCGGTTCAATACAAACAGCGGTTCCATTGCCATGTCATCGGTCCACAAGCCGTAAAGAACAGATGCTATGTCAAGGCGGCGTTGATGACCCGATATGCAAAGCGGGGAAATATTTGCCTTCCATTGGGTTGACTCCCTTGTTGGGGGTAGTGTAAGCGCAAATTTGAAGACGCCCACGCCGCACTGAGCAGGGTCGGCATCACTGGGCAGATTGCTGATTTTTGCGTCGCCGGCATGAACGACGATCCGGGCCGACCAGTGGCATACGAGGCGCTGATCGACGAAGGCGCGTCAGATCTGAACACGGTTTTGGTGCTCGCGCCGACCGACCGAGGCACGGTCGACCTCTGCTATGGGTATCTGGATCTGGTTGCCGATACCGAGGAAGCGGCCCTGACGCGTGCGGCCGAAGGGATTGAGAGCAACCTGGACGCGGGCGAGACTGAAGTGCGCGCGACGCTCATGGCCCCCCCTTTGTCTTAACTGCCGAAAATCCGGCAGTTTTCCCCTTTGAGGGGGGAATGACCTTGACGACCCGTGACTTCCACTCTGTGCCGCGCGACTGGCGTTTTTTGATGACCCGGCAACGTTGCCGCCTTCTGGACGGTGGGCGGGCTAATGCGCCCCTGGCAGGCGCGCATTTATTGGGTGCAATCATGTGCCATTTAGTGAAATCGCCGCTAGAGTGGATAGAGGTGGTGAAGTAGCTCAGGGGAAGCACACCGGTCTCTGACTCACGAGCATCGAACTCGCGCATTACTCTGGACTATTGCGGTCATTGATAAAGTCCATTGGCGAGTTGGGTGCCGCATTGCCTAACATGCTTGGCCGTTCATCGAAACCGTTGCCCCGCTTGGCGTAATGCCTGGTGCCGCTTGTCACCATTATTATGAACACACCGAAACCCCGAACCGCCGACGTGATCAGATCTGTCGCCCAAGCGCTGGACGTCATATGCCGAGCACAGGGCATCGAAGTCAGAGACCTCGACGATGCCGTGATCGAAAAGTTGCTGTCTAGCTCATTCGAGGAGCACCTTGGTTGATAGGCTTGTAGCCGATACTTTGAGCGTGGAACGGTCATCAGAAAAGGGGTATTTAAATCAGTGCCTCTCCTACGCAGGGTGCAATTTGAAATCTCACCCTTGCACCGGGACCGTCCCCTCTACATTAAGGAAGCGGTGATGCCTTCAAAGAGGGGTACGCATTGAGCGCAGCCCCCCCGAAATGGGCGTCTAAAGCACGGACACCCTGGCTGAATGACAATTCTGCACTGGCGCAGAATTGCGCTCATTGAGCGAATCCGATTCGTACCCTTACCGCCCGGCCGGCGGTGGCCCAAGCCGCTCACGCTGATCGCCGCGCCCTTGTAATGCGCCGCTCCTCACAACGACGCACTCGCACCTTCCCCCGCTTGCGCCGCATCGCCCGCACTAGATTGCGCGCTTCGACTCAGGATATTCTCGAATCGCTGCTGTTGATCTGCGTACCAGCTAACGAGACAAGCCTTGTCACGGCAATTGTGTTCACGCCAGATCCAGTTCTGCGTCGTGACTTCTGCGAACGACTTCTTGTCCGGCGCCGATGTCTTCGCTTGTGCGTAAAGCTGCGCAAGTTCACGATCAAGCGCCGCCAAATCGGCGTCACCGCAAATCAGCATTTCGGATGTGGAATGCGCTTTCTTGCAATCGAAGCTCGTCGGGTAGCTACTCGTCTCAGTCTTCGCCGGCATTGCAGGCGAGTTCACTGGCTCGTCTGCTGGGGTCGACGAAATAGATTCGGATGGGGCCGGTGTCGCTGCGGCTTGCGCGTGCCGCGGAGCTGGTGGAACGTCGTCACTAGTGCAGTCAAGAATCGCGTCGCCGATCAATCTACCTTTTCCCTGGCACATAAGGGAGATCTGGTCGCCTTTGTGGAGGGTAGCGAGTTTTTCGACGGCTGATTTCGCGAAATTCGCGCGCACTACCGCATATTCGTTTTCGCCGAAAAGATTGACGTAGGGATCGTCAGTGAAGTCTTTCCCGATTTCATTTACGACGCCACTGACGTAGAGCCACCGGCCTTTGTATTTCGTATCGGCGAGCACCTCATTCGCCTTATATTCCTCGTACAGTTCCGTCGCCGAGATTTCGATCACTGGCGGCGCCGTGGCTGGTGCAGGCTTCAAAGCGGAGGCCGTAGGCGCGGCGACGGCAGTATCTGCGACGCTCGTGGTTACGGCTTGCGAGACAGTGGTGTCACCACTTGCCGATGTATCTGTAGTCGCCTTGATCGTCGACTGGCTCTCGTAGACCATGAATGCGATCACCGCAACGAGAAAGGCCGCCAATGCGCCGCCAAGCTTGCGACTCGCTGATGGTTTTGGCTTCGGGGGCGGGAGCGGCGCACCAGGCGATGAACTGGCCGGCGAGGCTAAACCAACTGAAGCTGCCGCGTGAATAGGATTACCACACTTCGGACATGCGACTGCCTTGTCGCTTACATCCGCCTCGCACTCGTCGCACTTGATCAGCGCCATGATTTTCCCCTGTCCCGTTTCTTTTATTTGCTGCGAGCGATATTACCGGTCGTCACTGCCCTGGAGCAACCGCACTTCCACGCATTAGGAGTTCCCCTTTTGGCATAACTGCCGGAAATCCGTCAGTTTTCCACTTTTAGGTAGGCAACTTGACCGTGGCGAACCGCACCTGCTGTGGCGCGCGGTCGACGAGCATGGCGCCGAACTCGACATCTTTATTCACCAACGTCGCCCAAGCCTCGTCCTGGGCTTTCTAAAGGCATGCGCGTCTCTGCTATCTGATCGGCGCTCGAAGGCCCGTCAGCTGGGCGAAGCCGACGTTCGAATGTCCGCATGAAAGCTTGCGCCAACGGCCGTGGATGGCCCAGATTGTGTCAAAACGTCATTTTGAACCGCTATGATTTCTCATCTGGTATCGGAGGCGAGCGAGATGAAGCGGTTCGTTCAGGGCGACAGCCGTACGCAAAGTTTT
>NZ_CADIKM010000027.1 GCF_902859895.1 Pararobbsia alpina | reverse complement strand
AGCGCCCGGTGCGCAGCAATGCTTCCTTGATCTCGTCAAACGGCATGAGGAAACGGGTTTTCAACAGTTGATGCGTGACCTTGCCAATCGCCTCGGTCCTGTTCCACCCATAGAGTTCCTCGGCGCCGTGATTCCAGTATGTAATCACATCGTTCACGTCGCGAACGAAAATGGTGTCGCGAGTGAGATCGAGGAGCCGAGCCTGTTCGCGCTGTGCATCCCCGAGTCGGCGGACCTGTCTGACCAGTACGGTGATGACCAGTGACGTGATCAGAATAGCAACCAGCGCCGAGATATCGTCTGGGGCATCTACCCGGAAACTGAACAGCGGCCTGGCAAAGAAGAAAGTCAGGCAAGCAATGGCGGCGAAAGAGAAAACTACGGATAAACCGAAGGCTCCAATGAGCGACAGCAGGACGATGACAACCAGATAAATCAGTCCAGTTGTGGTCAAGTCGAGCCCAAACTTGAAACACGCCCAAGTCACGCCGCCCAAGGCGATACCGCCGAAGAACCAGCGCACCATCAGAAACTCCGATCGGGTATCAAGAATGCGGGCCATGGCGAGGAGAACGAGATACGGCCGGCACTCATGAGGTGTGTCACGGCACTTTTTGCATTCTGGCACTTCTGGGGTGGACCAGCATTGTCAGCGGTATGCCAATAGACGCCCCAAAGTGCCGGCGGCCGGCCACAACGCAAGCGACAATGCCGCCTGGATACGCCCCGACAGCGGAGGATGAACGTCCCACTCAGGCAGCCTGTGCGTCCACAGACGGCGAAAGGCGAGCGCGTTCACGAGCGCCAGCACGATACAAGCGAGCTTGATCTGCAGTAAAAGGTTCTTATGGAGGGGCACTGCATCGGCGCTGAACAGCAGGCAGCCGCTGACGAACAGCATGAGCAAACCCGCAACGGCCCAAGGTGTCAACGTGGCAGACACGTCCACCAGGGAAAACCGGCGTCCGAGTCCCAGCAGCCGCAAATCGAGCAGCGCGATCGGCCCGATCAAGAGCGTCAATCCGAACAGATGGACAAGATTGACAAACGGATAAGCCCACATGGAACCGCGCAGCCACGCGGCCATTGATGACGCTTCGAGAGAGCTGGCGAGGCTGGCGATATCCATCGAGGTCTGTTCACCTGAGAAAGCAGCCTCGCGGCGCCACTATACCTAGCGCAACTCGGTTGTCTTGCCGTCGACCGTGATGCGTTCGGCGCGAATCTCGTGGACGCCGTCCTGTCGCGGATAGCCCTCGATCGTCACGACCTTGCCGACTGTGAGCGCCTGTTCGGGCAGACCGCGTGCCTCCATGCGGCTGATCGGTGCCAGGACGATTTCCCATGGACTTCCCTGATACTGAATGGTGACTTCAGCATGGGGATTGCGGTAGCGAACCTCGGAGAGTGGCGCTTCGATCTTCAGGACCTTGCTCGAGTCGTATGAACTCCAGCCGTGATGCGCGGTTGCCGTGATGGCAATCAGCGTGAGGGTGATACCAGTCAGCAACGATTTGATATGCATGGGTTTCACCTGTCTTGTGGACCGACAGAAGACCGCTGCCACGTCTGCGTCAATCGCTACTTTTCTACCTCTATTCGCGGGGTGACAGCCTGAAACGGACCGCGGGGCATGGGTTCGCCGTCCACAAAAGCAGTTGCACATCGAACGGCAAATTCATATGCGCAAGTCTGGCTCGCGAATTGCCCGAGATTGCCCAGAGAGGTGGATTCACCGTCCTCCTTCAAGAGGCAGGCACGGGCTACGAACGTGTTGCCCTGCCTCATCGCTGAAGGCTGAATCGCTGCACCCCTGTGATATAGAACCATCAGATCCTCCATTGCTGCGCGAACAAAGAAAGGTCATTGTAATGATTCTGTTCTCAAAAAAGCAACTATTACCTTTCCTAGGGGGCTTAAAACCAAGGAGAGCGTGGGCGCCAGAGAGGGAATAGATCGCCGCACAGAATCGTTTAACCGACATACCCGAACCCACGGCAGACTTCGATGAGCATTCGGAAACAGCCCGTCATTCGATCCGTCGGCGCAACGCTGCTCATGGCGCTCGTTGCCCTATTCGCCGGCTGCGGGGGCGGCGGCAGCGCAAGCAATATGTCCATGGTCTCGATCGCGGGTACGGCGGCAACTGGCAAGGCGCTGGCGAACGCGGCGATCAGCATCAACTGCGCGCAGGGCTCGATATCGGTTGCAGCAGATGCGAACGGAAACTACCGTGCGACGTTCAGCGCAGTGACACCCTGCATGATCGCTGCGAACTCGGGCGGGACGATACTGCATTCCACGGCGTTGGCGGGCGGCACGTTTAATGTCACGCCGGAGACGGATCTATTGCTGTCATACCTGGCCGCGCAACTCGGCACGAATGAAAGCGGGCTGATCGCCGGCTTCGCGTCGAACACGCAGTTTCAGCAGGCGCTTACGACTCAGGCCAACGTTCTGACGGCGCAGGCCGCTGTCGTACAGAATCTTCAGCAAACCTACGGTGTAACGCTTTCCACGCCCGCTTTTCTGAGCACATCATTCACTGTCGGTCAGCCGGGGGTGGACAGTGATCTCGAAGCGCTCCTCGCCAGCGGCGCGATCAACGCCAATGGCGAGCCGGACGTCGCCGCAGTCTCGCTCATGGCGACGATGGGAGCCGCACATCCGATTGTGACATCGCCAGGCACCAACACCGGCGGAGGCGGTACCGGAAGTCCAGGCGGCATGGGCGGGATGATGTGACATACCCTGAGCTGGAAAGCGTTGAATCATCGCGTACGACGACAAGATCGATGCCGCGAGGGCGGCTCGGCACCAGCCGGGTATGGACTGGAGTCCCTCACCGATTGCGTCGCAGCGCCCGGTAGGTGTTGAAGTGGCGGATGGCTCGTGTGACGTCACCAAGCTGCTCGTGCAACCGTGCCGCGTTGAAATGAGCGTCCGCGAAATCTGGCGACAGGGAGAGGCATGCGTCGTACGCGGCGAGTGCTCCACGAACGTCGCCGCCATCCTCCAGTGCTACGCCCAGGTTGTAGTGCAGGACAGGCTGATCGGGCGCTCGCTCGATAGTCAGCCGATAGATTTGCGCAGCCTCGACGTATCGGGCCCCGTCGCAGAGCAGACAACCCAGATTGAGCGCGGCGTCAATGTGGTCCGAGGCGGCCGCGATGGCCGCCCGGTACGCCCGTTCTGCCGCGTAAGGGTCGCCCTTCCTCTCGAGGTCGACGCCGCGCCGAAAAAACGTGGTCGCGTCATCGGGTTCGGTTTGTGCGATTGTCCCGCCGGCGCCTGTCAGCATGCGATTGATGCTGGTCACCGGGGATGCATAAGCCGGCTTGGGTTCGAATTCGAACAACAACTGTCCCGACTCGGCGAGCCACGCCTGGTCGTGCCTTCGCACAGCGACCTCGCGACCGACGGCTGTGACGCGCATGGCGGTTAACGGCGCATCCGCGACCCATTGATCGCGCATACGTTGCAGCGCGCGAACGATTTTTCCAGGTGGCACGCCGGCTTCGCGCAACGAGTGCGCCGTGCGCAACATCGCGATGTCGCCAAACGAGAAGCGCGGATCACGTGCATTGCGTCCCAGCCGAGGCCGCACGAAACCCGCGGCGACCAGACGCCGCACCACGTAAGTCGACACGCCGAGCATCCGCTGCACGTCCTTGAGGCTAAAGCCGTGATCGCGCTCGCTCTTCACTTGCGTACAGCCCTGCGGCGTAGCGCTGCCGGCGCCTCTTCGACTTCCACGACCGGCGCACGCTTGGCTGCCTTGCGCAATTTCGGCGCCGGCGACTCGGCGGCGGGCTGTGCCGCTTTACCCTTGCGTCGCTGAAGGCTCGCGCGCAACGCTTCAACGAGATCAATCACCTCGCCTCCACTCTGCTGCATTTCCGGCGCTGCCGTGATCTGCTCGCCCTCGATCTTCCGGTCTATCGCGGCGAGAATGCGTACCTTTTCTTCATCCGCATAGGAGGCGGCGTCGTAGCCCTCGACCCGGTACTGCGCGATCAGTTGCTCAGCCAGCGCGAGTTCCGAGGGTTTGACTTCCGGCCTTTCTATTTCCAACCCCGCCATTGAACGAACTTCGTCGGCGTACAGCAACTGCTGCAGGACCACCCCCTCTTCGGTCGCCCTTAGCTGCGCCATGTGCTGTTGGCCCTTCCACACCCATCGGGCCAGCGCGCAGGTGCCTGTGTCCATCATGGCCTGAGCGAGCAGCTGGTATGGCTTCCCGCCCCGCTTGTCCGGAGCGAGGAAGTAGGCCTTGTCGAAGAAAAGCGGATCGATGGCATCGGCGGGCATGAACGACACGATGTCTATGGTGTGCTGCGCGCCTGCCTCGAGCGCCTCGAGTTCAGCGGGTTCAAAAAGCACATACTTGTCCTTTTCGAACTCGTAACCCTTGACCATGTCAGTGCGCTCGACGACGCTCTGATGTGTCGGACAGATGTACTGCTGCTTGAGCCGCGTGCCGCAGCCCTTGTGCATCAGATTGAAGCTCACGCCGGACTTGCTCTCCGTTGCCGAAAAGAGCTTCACCGGTATGGAGACCAGCCCGAAACTGATCGACAGCGATGCGATGGAACGTGGTGCCATGGTTGGGCTCCTATCCGAGTGCGGCATATTCCGATGTTCTCTTTTATGATAGACCTACGGAATAGTTCCTAAGATAGGTTTTGCCTTTCACGAGAAAGGGAATTGCTTGATTAAACTGTATGAAGCGCGGTGAGGCCAGCGCTCGTCGAACGACTCAGGGATCCTGTTTCGCCACTGTATTCGCGCGCTATGAAGTGCCAATCCGCCGGGAAAGAGTCGCACCCCTGAAGGACCACCATCATGAGCCAATACCGTCAACACCTGCCGCAACTCGATGACCGCTTGTTCATGACGGACGGCGGCCTCGAAACCACGCTGATTTTTCACAACGGCCTCGACCTGCCGTACTTCGCTGCCTTCGATCTGCTCAAGAACGATGAAGGCACCGCGCTGCTCGAGGACTATTTCAAGCGCTATGCCGAAATGGCCCGCCGCCATGGCGTCGGTCTCGTGCTGGAATCGCCGACCTGGCGAGCCAATCGGGATTGGGCAGAAAAACTGGGCTATTCAGACACCACGCTCGCTGAGGCAAATCGCAAGGCGATCGCCCTGCTCGTGCGTGTCCGTGCCGAATACGAAAGCCCGGTCACACCTATCGTGATCAGCGGCAACCTCGGTCCACGCGGCGACGGATACCGCGTCGATGCCCGTATGAGCGCCGATGCGGCACGCGACTATCATTTGCAACAGGTCGAGACGTTTTCCCGGACGGATGCCGATATGGTTGCGGCCTTCACCATCAACTATTCGGAGGAAGGCATTGGCATCGTCAACGCAGCGAAAGCATGCGAGATGCCGATCGCCATTTCCTTCACGCTGGAAACGGATGGCCGGCTGCCATCGGGCGAAACGTTGCGTGAAGCCATCGAGCGCACCGACGCCGACACCGGAAGTTATGCGGTGTACTACATGATCAATTGTGCTCATCCGTCGCATTTCGAAGAGGTGTTGCGCAGCGAGGGCGCCTGGTTGAAGCGAATTCGTGGATTGCGCGCCAATGCGTCGCGGCGCAGTCATGCCGAATTGGATGAAGCCGTCGATCTGGACGATGGCAATCCGAGCGAACTAGGCATGCAATATGGCGCACTGCACACGCTCTTGCCCAACATGGCGGTGGTCGGTGGCTGCTGCGGCACTGATCATCGTCATGTCGAGGAAATATGCCGCACGATGAAGCAGGTAGCGGCCGAACGGCCCTGAGATTCCTTGTGCATCAGGCAACAGGGGCGGCACCGTGAAACCCGTCACGCTCTGGTCGCGCATCCTGATTCCAGCCATCGCAATGGCGTGGCTGTATTCCGGTGTTCACGCCGCCGACGATTTTGCGTCCCGCCGGGCGGGAATGGTCAAGGTTATCGCAGCACTCACTGCGGACACCAGTACCGAAACCGGCAGGCATGCCCTCGATGCGCGCGTCATGGCGGCCATGGAACAGGTGCCTCGCCACAAGTTTGTCCCACCCGAGGAGGAGCCCTACGCATACGAGAACAGGCCGCTTCCCATCGGCTATGGCCAGACCATCTCGCAGCCTTACATCGTTGCCCTGATGACCGACCTGATGAGGGTCAAGCCCACTGATGTCGTGCTCGAGGTCGGCACCGGTTCCGGTTACCAGGCGGCGATCCTGGCTACGCTGGCACGAGCGGTGTATACGATCGAGATTGTGGAACCCTTGGGAAGGCAGGCGCAGGAGCGTCTGCAACGGCTCGCGTACAAGCAGGTGGAAACCAGGGTGGGCGACGGGTATTACGGTTGGGAAGCCCACGCGCCCTACGACGCTATTGTCGTCACCGCGGCTGCGAGCCATGTCCCTCCCCCCCTGATGCGGCAATTGAAGCCAGGCGGCAGGATGGTTATTCCGGTGGGCGCGCAGTTTCTGACCCAATACCTGCTGCTGATTGAAAAATCGGACGACGGTACGGTTTCCACCCAACAGATCTTGCCAGTCAGATTCGTGCCATTAGTGGCGCACTGATTCAGGAATGAGGTGTGAAAGGACGATGATCCCGCACACCTGCCTTTCCATGGGTCGAGCGCGTCCGTCATGCCGCATCGGTTCCCATTCACGCGATCATGCCCGCTGCGCCTTTATTCGCCCTCTCCCTGCTCTCGGCCGCGGTCCTCGGTTACGAGATCCTGTTGATGCGCCTGTTTTCCATCATCCTTTGGCACCACTTCGCCTATATGATGATCAGTGTTGCCCTGCTGGGATACGGGGCGGCCGGTGCGATGGTGGCGTTGACGCACCGCTTGCTGGTGCCCAGGTTCGCGGCCGTGTTCGCTGGCGGCGCCGTTCTGTTCGGCATTTCCGCGGTCGCCTCTTTCGCCTTCGCCCAGCGCGTCGCGTTCAATCCCCTGGAGATTCTGTGGGATCCGCGGCAGCCCCTGCGCCTGCTCCTGATTTATCTGCTCTTGTTCGTCCCTTTCTTTTGCGCCGCGACAAGTATCTGCCTCACCTTCACGCGGTTCAATGATCAGATCTCCCGCATTTACAGTTTTGATATCGTGGGCGCCGGATCAGGCAGCCTCGCCATCATCATTGCGCTATTTGCCCTTGCTCCACTGGATGCGCTCCGGCTTCTGGGCGGTGTGGGTCTGGCGGCAGCCGCGCTGGCATGCATCGAGTGTCGCTGGCATCGACGCTGGTTGCCGGTGCTGTTGCTCGCAGCCGCGGCCATTTTGCCTGTCTGCCTGCCGCGCGACTGGATTGCTCTACGGCCCTCCGAGTACAAGGAACTAAGCCAGGCCCTGCGCATCAAGGACGCACACGTAGTCGCTGAAAGCTCGAGCCCGCTTGGTCTCGTCACGGTAGTGGAAAGCCCTTTGATTCCTTTCCGCCACGCACCGGGACTCAGCCTCAATGCGACCATGGAGCCGCCACCCCAATTGGGAGTCTTTACCGATGGAGACGGACTCTCCGCGCTCAATCGATATGACGGACGGCGCGAGCCGCTCAGTTACCTGGACTACTTGACTTCCGCGCTTCCCTACCATTTGCTCGAGCGCCCCAGAGTCCTCGTACTTGGCAGCGGCGCCGGAGCGGATGTGTTGCAGGCGCTATACCACCAGGCGAGCGCAATCGACGCGGTGGAACTCAATCCACAGATAATCGATGCGGTGCAAGGTCGCTTTGCCGACTTCTCGGGCAAACCTTTCAGCGCACCCAACGTTCGAGTCTTTACCGGAGAAGCGCGTGGCTTCATCGCTGGACGAGGCGAGCGCTACGACCTCATCCAGGTAGCGCTGCTGGATTCGTTCAGCGCCTCATCGGCCGGCCTCTATGCGCTTTCCGAGAACTATTTGTACACGGTGCAAGCGTTCCAGGACTATCTTCGCCATCTCAACCCGGGCGGCATGTTGGCGATCACGCGCTGGGTCACGCTGCCGCCACGCGACATCCTGAGATTGTTCGCGACGGGGATGGTGGCCATGGAGGGCGCCGGCGTGGCGCAACCCTCCCGCCGCCTCGTGCTGATCCGCGGCTGGAACACGACGACCCTGCTGGTCAAGAACGGGGAATTCAATGGCGCGGAAATCGTCGCCCTGCGGGACTTCTGCCGTGTCCGCTCGTTCGACGTCGGATACTACCCCGGCATGCAAGCCGCGGAGGCGAACCGCTACAACGTGCTTGACAAGCCCTACTTCTTCGAAGCCGCACAGGCCTTGCTGAGCACCGATCGCGACGAGTTCTGGGCACGCTACAAGTTCGATGTCCGGCCCACCACGGACGACAAACCGTACTTCTTTCACTTCTTCAAATGGCGTTCGCTGCCCGAGCTCCTCGCCTTGAAGGAGCAAGGCGGCCTGCCCTTGCTGGAATGGGGCTACCCGGTGCTGATCGCGACACTGCTTCAGGCCACATTGGCAGCTTTGATATTGATCCTCTTGCCGCTCTGGATGATAAGGCGCCGCTCACCCTTCGCACACAGTTCATCAGTGTCAACGGCAACTCCTGCGGGCGACACCACAGCATCAGCGGCCCTATCCGGGCGGCGATTTGCACTCTATTTCGTCGCGATTGGTTTCGCGTTCATGTTCGTCGAAATCGCGTTTATCCAAAAGTTCATCCTGTTCCTGAGTCACCCCCTCTATGCGGTGGCGGTGGTGCTGTGCGCGTTCCTTTTGTTTGCCGGACTGGGAAGCCGATACTCGCAGCGCCTGCAGAGGGACAGAGTGCTTCTACTCAACCCCGAGTCGAGCTCGAGCTGGATCAGCAATGGCCGCCCCCCGGTGGCAAGGGCTATCCTGGCCATCTCCCTCATCTCGCTGCTTTACGTTGCCATCCTCCCCACGCTGTTCCCGCTGCTGATGTTCCTCCCCGATCCAGCCAGGATCGCCATCACCGTGCTGCTCGTCGCCCCGCTCGCGTTTGCGATGGGCATACCCTTTCCACTAGGGCTCGCGCGCGTTGCCGCCAGCGCCGAAGCGCTCGTGCCCTGGGCGTGGGGCATCAATGCCTGTACTTCGGTAGTCGCCGCGGTTCTGGCCACAGTGCTGGCGATTCACCTTGGATTTACCGCGGTGGTAGTGATAGCCATCTTGCTTTATGTCGCGGCGGCTGCCGCATGTCCATAGTCCCGGTTCGGGCCATCCGAATACCGCCAAACTTGTTACTCCCAACGTTCAGTTTCCGGTGCCAAGCTATGTCACGGTCAACGACGAGCGATGCGCAGCAAATGAAATCGCGTTTCAGCCATGAGGCGCGGGAACTCGCCCACTTCAGGAGGTTGTAAAAGCCATGACTACATCAGCCGAGAACGGACGGAAAGACGGACAGCCTGCCATGCACACACCACCGGTCGTGTCCTTGCAGGCGTGGGAGGCGGCCCGCGAGCAGCTGCTCGTGAAGGAAAAGGCCCACACCCGCGCCCGTGACGCGCTGGCCGCCGAGCGCCGGCGAATGCCGTGGATGGCCGTGGAGACGACGTATGCGTTCGAGGGGCCCGCGGGCAAGGTCAGCTTTCTCGATCTGTTCGAGGGCCGGCGTCAGCTGATCGTCTACCGCGCCTTCTTCGAGCCGGGAGTGTTCGGCTGGCCGGACCAAGCCTGCCGGGGCTGCTCCATGGTGGCCGATCAGGTCGCCCACGTCGCCCACCTGAACGCCCGTGACACCACCCTCGTCTTCGTCTCGCGCGCGCCTCAGGCGGACATCGCACGACTGAAGGCGCGCATGGGCTGGGAGATGCCGTGGTTCACCCTCACGGACAGCTTCGACGCCGACTTCGGTGTGGGCGAGTGGCACGGCACGAACGTGTTCTACCGCGACGGCGACCGCGTGTTCCGCACCTACTTCATCAACAGCCGCGGCGACGAGCAGATGGGGAGCACCTGGAACTACCTCGACATCACGCCGCTGGGCCGGCAGGAGGTCTGGGAAGACTCCCCCGAGGGCTATCCTCAGACCCCGACCTACAAGTGGTGGAACTGGCACGACAACTACGTCCCGGACGCAGCGCCCGACAAGAAGTGGGTCGAGGTATCGGACGCCGGAGAGGCGGCGTTCAGGGATCAACCCGCGAGCACGAAGGCATGAGCCAGACCTGTTGCGGTGGAGCCGACGAGCGGCGAAGGTCGAACCGAGGGGACCGCGCTCGACCATAGTTAAGCAGCCACTCTCCTTGCATGTCTTCTGGACAAACTCGCCGGACATTCTGTGGTGCTGTGTCCCCCTTTTTCAGCCAAGCGCTCACTTGGCGCGGGGGTCATCCATCTGCAATCGAAATCGATGCTGCACTGCAGAACACTATGCTCACATGTTAGTCTTTTCTTGCAGCCCTCACTGTAGAGGTGGTCGAGGGACCTGCATGTCCTTGAGCGTCTGGAGGGATGATGGCTTTTGAATATCGTGGTTTTCGAGTGACCGCCGATGCCGTGGCGGATGAGCTTGGCGTTCAGTGGGTATGTCACGCTGAGATTGAACGAACTGACGGAAATATCAACAAGGACGGCCCACCGGCGATCGAAATAGTCGTTCCAAGGGCCAAGATCGACCCGCTGATGGCACTCAGTGCGCTTGAGCATCGGGCGCGAACTGACATCGATGACTGGCATGAAAGAGAGCAAGCGTAGGAATATTCCTTCGCTCACGTGGAGTTCCGGGTAGTCAACCCGGCACTCGCACGCTCGCCCTGCGCAAGAAGCGGCTCCCGCTCCCGCGGCATGACCGGTTGGTGCGCGCCTTGCTTTTCAGTCTGCGCGAGCACCACCGAAATCGTCGCACACACCAGAAACGCAAACGGCATTGTCAGCAAACTCAGATTTCGCAACTCGTCCTTGAAACAGAACGCGATAAAAAGCGGCACGCTAATCAAGGCGGCTAACCATGTCTGCGTGCGGACAGCCGGCGGCAAGCTGCGCCACCCGATCTTCGCCAGAATACCAATGAGCAACAGATGAAGGATGTGGAAGCCCTTCGTTGTGGACACGCCGTAGTTGATCTCCGTTCGCAGGTAGTTGAGCGGATTGAGCAGGAACCGTGCGTGTTCGGCCAACTGATATTCCATCATGCCGCCACCGTTGCCCATATACCGATGTTTCACCGCCATGTTGACTGCCGCGGCCACGGCCAGCAGCACGCCGATCAGCAGCCCTGATTGCGGGCGCGAATAACGCATCGCGGCTATCGGATACAGCGTCAGGACGAACAACAGATAAGACTCCTTGTTGAGCGTAGCAAGAAACACCACGACGACCAGCGAGACGAGACGCCGTCTGAGCGTCAGCCAGATGCCCAGCGCCATGAACAGCACCTCAGGCATGTCATAGAAGTAGCCACCCTCGGTCAGGATCAAAGGAAACACCGCCGAGATCACGATCGGCGCGAGCGTCGCCGCCACCCTGTCGCCGATCAACTCGATACAGACGGCCCGTATCACAAACAGTGCCGCAAACATCGACAGGAAGGTCATCACATACACGATCAGATAGCGCACCGCGTACTCCGGAACGACGGCGTCCGTCGCGCCAGGGAAGAAACGCTGGATCGGATTGGCGTCTGGTGTATCGCCAGCCAGCTTGTGCAGCAGCGGCACTTTCACTTTCTCGGGGATCACGCTGTCTATCAGATTGGCCGTCGACGGCAGAAGTTGCCGATAGACAAATGGCCTCTTCTGCGTCCCGTCCAGTGCAAGCCGCAGCGACATCGGTGAGTCGTCGCGGAAATGCCATTTGGTAAAGAATCCGCCAAACGATGATGCTGCGGCAATGTAGTAAATGAAGATCAGCAGAATCCACGCGCTGGTTCGGGACGGCCCAGGTCTATTCAACATGACCTTCTCCTCGTTCAGGGATGTTTGTATGCGAATCCCCGACGCCGCCGAGTGGGTCACGCTCTCATCGTCGTGTTGCCCCACCACAGCGTAGGCAAAGCAGGCCAACGCGTTGGCGCTAGCTTAGCAACCGCCATCCCGGAGCAAGGTGCGATTGCGCACGGATCAGCGTATTTTTTGTCGTCAATACCGCTCGCCAATGCATGGCGGGGTTAGAACGTCGCCCAGTCATCGCTCGGCCCGGCCAGCTGCGCTTGGGCGGGGCTCCTTGCGAGAGCCTGGGTGGGTGTCCTGCCCAGCGCGCGACGCGGCATCGCGACACGCGGGGTCATAAGTGGCGGCGCACCCGTCGAGCCGGGGTTGCCGATCGTCCTGTCGACCTTGAACACCGCGACCGCGTCACCCAACTTCTGCGCCTGTTCGGCCATCGACTGCGCCGCGGCAGACGCTTCTTCGACCAGCGCCGCGTTTTGCTGGGTCACCTGGTCCATCTGGCTAACCGCCTGGTTGACTTGATCGATGCCGGTGCTCTGTTCTTCCGACGCCGACGCGATTTCGCCCACGATGGCGGTCACCTGCGTCACTGAGCGAACGATTTCATGGATGGTGCCGCCCGCTTCCTCGACAAGCTTCGAGCCGACCTCCACCCGATTCACCGACTCGCTGATCAAGTCCTTGATTTCCCTGGCGGCGGTCGCACTGCGTTGGGCGAGCGTGCGGACCTCGCCTGCCACGACGGCAAACCCACGACCCTGTTCGCCGGCGCGCGCGGCCTCGACCGCGGCGTTGAGCGCAAGGATATTGGTCTGGAAGGCGATGCCTTCGATCACCGTGATGATTTCGGCCACCTTCGATGAACTATCGGAGATTCCGTGCATTGTTTCGACGACGCGTTGGACGACATCCCCACCGCGCCGCGCAATATCCGACGCGGTATTCGCCAGCGTGGTGGCCTGCCTTGCGTTTTCTGCGTTGTGACGCACCGTGGCCGTCAGCTCTTCCATGCTCGAGGCCGTTTCCTCCAGTGAGGCAGCCTGTTCTTCGGTGCGCTGGGACAGATCGGTGTTGCCGCTGGCGATCTGCTTGGAGGCGACGCTGACTGAACCGGCCGCGCGCCTGACTTCACCGACAACTTCCGCCAGGCGCGCCAGCAAGGCATTGAAGGCCGTTGCGGTGTGGCCGATCTCGTCCATGCGTTCAACCTTCGCCGTGTGGGTCAGGTCCAGCGACTGGCTCACTTGCTGCAACGTCTGCTGGATATTGCTCAAGCCCGAATTGATCGAGCGGTACAGACGCACGGCAAGAGCACCGCTCACCACCAACCCCACGGCAATGGAGCTCAGCAGTAGCCAGAAGGCCTGCGTGTAATCGGCGTTGTTCGCTTCGCGTAGCTCGCGGCCGACCTTGTTGTTGTAGTCGTTGTGATGATCCAGCTCGGTTGTCAATGTTACCGACGCAGTGTGCACAGCCCCGCGATCCAACAGCATGGCCTCGGCACCATCCAGATCGCCGCCGCGGGCCTTCGCGTAGAAGTCGTGCAGGGCGAGCTTGTAGGCGGCGAAATTCGCCTTATCGGCTTCGAGTAATTTCCGGTCATTGTCGTCCGAGACATCATCCCGCTCGTACGTGGCGAGATGTTGATCGATCCTTTTGTTGAGGGCCTCGACCGCTCGATCGACGGCGACCTTGCCAGCGTCATCGGTACTCAGGATGTACTGGTAGCTCAGCCTGGCGTAGCCGCGCATATCGGCTTTGGTGTCTTCAAGCTCCTTGATGCTGGGGATGGTATTCGCCTGGATATACTCGAAGCGCTCTTGTGCCTGGTTGAGCCGCCAGAGGCCGATACCCCCGACGAAAATCAAGGCAAACAGGGCGACAAACAAGGTGAGGAGCAGGCGTTTCGAGAGGGTCATGTGGGTTTTCATGTGAAACTGCCGATCATGGCTCTCCATCCGCCTGAGTCGACCCAGCCTGATGGAGAGCAAACGAAAGTGACGTGAAGAGGACGATCGCCTCGAGGCCGGCGAGCGGGCTGGACCTCGCCGACTTCAACTTGCCCCGCTTAGCCGGCTCTCCTCGCCGCGATACCAGTCGAGGATCTGTTCGCCGTTCCAGTGCAGCACGCCCGCATGCCGGTTGATGTGCTCGTAGACCTTTTCGAGGTATCCGATGCGGAACGGCTGCCCGCTGATATACGGATGGATCGCGATCGCCATGATCTTCGGCCGCTCGACCCCTTCCTGATAGTAGCGATCGAACGTGTCGATGCACTTCTGCGTCCAGTAGGCGGCTTCATGATGCTGGACCATCATCATGGTGATATCGTTGTTTTCCATCGTGTACGGCAGCGTGACCAACGGGCCATTGTCCGTGGCGATCGTCGTCGGTTCATCGTCGTACACCCAGTCGCCGATGTACTTGACGCCAGCCTGGGCAAGCAGTTCGGGGGTTTCCAGCGTTTGCGTCAGCCCCGGTCCCAACCAGCCGACCGAGCGCTTGCCGGCGAACTTCTCGATGATGTCCATGCTGCGTTCGATCATCGATTTCTGGTCTTCCACCTTGTGGATCGGCATCTGTTCATACGCGTGCGCCATGAACTCCCAGCCGGCATCACGACAAGCGGCCGCCACGCGGGGATAGTCGACGCACACACGCGCATTGATCGACAAGGTCGGGCGGATGCCCAACAGGTCATAGAGTTTCTTGAACCGCCAGAACCCCACCCGCATTCCGTATTCGTGCCACGACCAGTTCGGCACGTCGGGCAGCATCACCGCGCCTGTCGGCGCGGGCAGGACCTGGCGCGCCATCGGCCGAGAGATGTCCCACGCCTCGAGGTTGACGATACTCCACACGATGACTCGGGCGTCGCCTGGCAACTTGATCGGCGGTCGATCGACGATCGCTGAATGATCGATTCTTTCACGGGGAATCTTCGACATGATGCAGTTCCTTTCTTGAGTGGGCCGCTCAGGCGGCAAAATCAGGCGGCAAGTTCCGACAGCGCCATGACCTCGTCCGACTTCATGAGAGAGCCGAACGCAGTGGGAATGCAGACGCGTATTGCTGCGCTGATCGGAGTATCAGAACAAGTGGCTGATGCCGACCATGACGCCCGTCTGATTCGTGCCCGGATCCGTCGTGCCGAGACCGTTGACCCCGATATTCGCCAAGCCATTGTTACGCGCGTACGACGCGCTGACATACAGGTTGGTGGCCTTCGACAGGTAGTAGTCGACCGTGGCCGCAAAGGTCAGTGAGTTCGAGGACGTTCCCGAATAGTCGGTGTAGTAGACGGCATCGTTGATCTTCCATACCGGGGACAGGCTGTAGTTGACGCCCGTCCACCACAGCGTGTTCACTGTTGGGCGGCCCGATACATTCGCGTTCGCATTCTTGAACCCGAGGAACGCTTGCGCCTGGCCCAGCTTGTAGTTTGCGGCAATGGAGAGGTAACGGTAACGGTCATTCTGCGTCTGCACGGTCGAGCCAAAGATTTGTTCGGCCACGGCGCCCATCTCGAAGGGACCGCTTGCGTAATCGATTTGTGCCGACGCTGCGCGACCCACCTTCGGTTGTCCAGCGACTTCGCCGGCACCGCTGTAACTCGTGCTGTAAAGCAGGGCCGTGTAGAACGGACCGAATTGTCCGGTGTACTTGACGGCATTATCTGCACGATCGTTGAACGCGGCGTCCTGCTTGACGATCCCGTAGTTATATACGTGCTCCGGATCGTAGAGGCGCGCGAAATCGTACAGCGGGGTCGCGTTGCGGCCGAGCATCAGTGTGCCGTATCGACTGGCAAGACCAACGTAGGCATAGCGTCCCCATAAGACGCCCTGAGTGGACGTGCCGGAATTCGGATCGATGCCGGCTTCGAGGCGGAATATCGCCTGGACTCCGTCACCCAGATTCTCCGTCCCGGTCACGCCAAAGCGCGACGGCCGCTCTCCTCCCTGTATCAGATTCGTTAGGCTTCCCGCCTTCTTCGGCTGTGCATTCACATACTGAAGCGCGTCATCGAGCACTCCGTACAGTGTGACCGACGATTGCGCATGTGCTGCGCATGCAATCCCCATCAATGGCAAAGTGAGCAGTGATCCCCGTTTCATGCTTTCTACCTTTTAATTTTTATTAATAAAAACTGCCCTTCGAACTACCGTTGGGGGAGTTCGTCCGTGGCATCAAACCCCGCTTTAGTTCGCGGAAACTGCCGTCAAACCCAATCGGGAATGTTTTCGGCCAAGGCCAGCAACGACCGATCCGCGTTGCGCGGACCAATGAGCGATAGGCCGACCGCGTATCCATTTGCGTGCACGATCGGCACGGTGATTTGCGGCAGCCCCGCAAGGCTGGCGATGGACAACAGGCACAAGGCGCGGGTGCGGTTCTCTTCGCTGGCGGCCGTGCCCTTCATAGGAGCCACATAAGCGACAGTGGGAATGCATATCAGCGCACCGGTCAGTATCTCGTCGAGCGTTTCGGTGATCTCTGCGCGATGCGCACTCGCCTTTGCGGCGGTTTCGGCGTCGATGGTCGATGCCCACTGGAAACGCTCGCGAATGCCGGGACCGAAGGCCGGGGCGTTCGTCCTGATCCACGCGCCATGGGTTTTCCAGGCCTCCCTGCCCTGAGTGACCCTGAAGACCTGCTGCCAGAGTTCGAGCGCGTTGGCGCTCAGCGGTCCGTGAGCGGTTCGCGCGAAGTGACCGCCAAGTCGCGCCACGCCGTCCGACAAGGCATCGCCTACCATCGAGTCGGCCATCGACCATGCGTCCTCCGGCAGCAACAGCCGTCGCGGAAGAAGGCCAACTTCGTCCTTCGCAGGCGGCAACAGCACCTCTCCCACACGTGCGAGCAGCTCAACGGTGGGCGTCATCCAGCCGACCACGTCATAGCTCGGCGCGAGCGGCACTACGCCATCCGAACTCACCGCGCCGTGCGTCGGGCGAAAGCCCCACACTCCGCAAAACGTGGCAGGCAACCGTATCGAGCCCGCGGTATCTGTACCCAGGCCGATATCACACTGACCGCTGCCAACCGCGACGGCCGATCCGGCTGAAGACCCACCCGGGATCCGCACCGGGCTAACCGGGTTGACCGGCGTGCCGTAGTGGTGGTTCTCACCATTCAGGCTGTATGCCAGTTCATCGGTCAGCGTCTTGCCCACGACGTCGGCACCGTTCGCAAGCAGCATGTCAACCACTCGCGCGTGACGGGCCGCGGGGGCATGCGTCGCGCGCCAATCCGGATTACCCGCGCCCGTAATACGCCCGGCTATGTCGAACACGTCTTTGACACCGACGCGCAAGCGCTCGAGCGGGCCCACCGAAGCGCCACGCACGTTGAACATGCCATCCGGGACGAAGACGCCCGACGGGTCGTTTGGGTGTGCGACATTCATCTCAGCAGACCAGGGCGCGGGACCCACCTCGAAGGCGTATTCATGTGATGAAATTTAATTTAATATAAAGTTGAAGCGATCTTATGGCCCTGATATTCGCACGGTCAATCACAGCAAAAAATAGTCCAGTATGTGGAGTTCATTTCGATATGCTTACGACCAAGAAGCCTGCTTCTGTATCCGGCGCGCAGACCATTCATCGCGCGATTCGTGCGCTTAAGCTGGTGGCGGCACAACCCGAACGCGGTCTTCGCCTCGTCGATGTCGCCGAGAAAATGGGCCTGGAACGCCCGACGGCGCACCGCTTGCTCAAGGCCCTGACTGAGGAGCGCATGCTGGTTCAGCATCCTGGCTCGCGCCGGTATAGCCTGGGTGCGTTGCTTTTCGAACTGGGGCTTGCGGCCGCGCATCAGTACAATCTGCACGAGGTCTGTCAGCCGGTGCTGCAGAAGCTTGCGGACGAAACGGGTGACTCATCGTTTCTGTTTGTTCGAAGCGGCAACGACGTCGTGTGCCTCGCCCGGCAAGAAGGCTCACATCCCATTCAGACGCCGGTGGTCCCGGTCGGTGCCCGTCAGCCGCTGGGCGTCAACGCCGGCGGGCTCGCGCTGCTGACTGCGCTGCCCGAGCAGGAGGTCATGAAGATCATCGAAGCGATCGAGCCGCGTCTGGACGCGTACAGCAACCTCGAAGTCGACCGATTGCATGACTACTGGGAACGTGCACGCACGCTCGGCTATGCCTTGATCGGTGAGCACGCGGTGCCAGGCATCACCGCAGTGGGCCTGCCCGTTATCAATGCCGCCGGCTTACCGATCGCGGCCATCACCGTCGCAAGCATTCACGAACGAATGTCCAACGCGCGTATTCCCACCCTCATTCCGATGCTGAAGAAAGCCTCCGAAATGTTGACGCAGCTCTTGCGTCAGTGAGATCAATGGCGCCTCATCGCGCCATGCTCACGGTTTGACACCGCCCTCCCCCAGCGCAGTGACCGCGGTGAACAAGCTGCGAATCGCGTCGGCGTCGATGTTGCGAGTAATAAACACGATCCGGCTGCCGGTGTCTTCGCTGGGCCAGCGATCCAGGCTGACGGGTTCATGAAAGATGTGCTGCACCGCTTGCACCAGCACCGGCGCGCCGTCTACGTTGACAATTCCTTTGACGCGCAACAGATCGGGACCTCGCATCGAGGTCAATAGCGACATGGCCGAGGTAAACACCGACCATGTGAACGGCTTGTCGAAACGCAAAGAGAGCGTGCTGATTTCCGGATCGTGCAGCGGCGTCAACTGCTTGCCTAGGTAAGGCCCATCGCCAGTACCTGAATCCTCGTCCCGCTCGCCCAGGAAGCGCAGCGTTGCGGGACCCGCGAGCGAACTCGCCAGACCGAGCCCACATATCGACGCGGGGTCGATTTGACCATTCACGATGTGCACGATGCTGGCCTGTCGATTGATGCCGGCAATCCGCCTTTCGAGGGACGCTACCGCGTCCGGTGAAGCAAGATCGGTCTTGCTGATCAGAATCCGGTCGGCGAGCGCAATCTGCCTTGTCGCTTCGGCATGCTGTTCGATCTGAGCGGCGCCATTGACGGCATCGACCAGCGTGACAGTGCCATCCGGCCGGTACTGCGTGGCGAGCAACGCGTCACTGACCAGGGTCTGCAAGATCGGCGCGGGGTCGGCAAGGCCGGTCGTTTCGACCACGACGCGGTCGAAGTCGGGAATCTCGCCTACGCGCCGCTGCGCGAACAGCAGGCGCAAAGTCTCCTGCAGGTCGGTGCGCAGCGCACAGCACAGACAGCCGTTGCTCAACAGGGAAACGCTTTCCGAGGACATGCTGACGAGATCGTGGTCGATTCCGATCTCGCCTATCTCGTTGATGATGACGGCCACTCGATTCATATCCGGGTGACGGACCAGCTTGCTGATGAGCGTTGTTTTTCCGCTGCCCAAAAAGCCGGTGATGAGTGAGACGGGCAGCTTGCTCGCCAAGGCGTCGCGACGAAATGACATGATGGGAAACTCGGGCTTGTTCAGATGGTCATCTCGAGTATGTACAAGCCGCCGGTAAACCTGTCGATCGCATAGACGATCCTGCGCTCGTCGACGTACACATCGTTCAGTTGCGCCGAACCCACCGGCGAGAGTGCCGGTGCGCTTGGAACATAGTAGGCAATCTCTTCCACCCGATAAGGGTTGCGCGTGTCGTAGACCCTCACCCCTGCATTGAAGAACGTGCCGACAATGATCGTGTCGGACTGGAACGAACACGGCGCGGGCATGTTCTCGTGCAGGTTATGCGCGCCAAAGCGCCCACCCCGCTTCACGAATGCGTCGACCGGCGGCGCCGGAAACGTGCCGATCGGAAGGGGATTGGCTTCGCTGCGGGCGTCGACCACCCACACGAGCTTCGGCCAGTCGGCGCCGTCGTCCTGGACGCATTCGTCGCTGACGATCCATAGATTACGATCGAAGAGCGGCAACACCGTGTGCGTAAAGCCGTTGAAAGGCGGCGAGTGATTCCATTGCGACACGACCTTGATGTTGCTCTTGTCCGCGATATCGAGAACCACCGCGCCGCCGTCGATGTAGCCGACGAAGGCCCGATCGGGACGCCCGGGATACACATTCGTGTTGTGTGCGCGAAAGCCTGTGTCGAACTTCGCGGGCAGCCGTGCCGGCGGCTCGGCGGTATCGCCTTCCTGCGTGCCCGGCATCCACCAGCGTCCGGCTTCAACGGGCTTGGACGGGTTGGATACGTCGACGATCCGATAAAACTGATCGTCGAGCGGATTGCGTGGTTTTGAGTCCGCGGCCCCAGCGGCCATATGAACGTACTTTCCGTCGACGAACCACAAGGCATGCACGCCGCGCGACGTCGGTCCGGAACAATCGAAATGCGAAATCAGGCGCGGCTTCTCCGGTATGCTGACGTCGAACAGTTCAAATCCAGCGGGTGTGATACCGGCCGCGCTTGCCTGATAGGCAACCGCCATGATGTCGTCGACCACGTCGAGTGAATTGGAGCGCAGCTTCATGTGCGGCAAATCCGTCTGCACGATGAGCCGCGGCTTGCGCGGATCGGTAACGTCGACACCCGAGAAGTTCTTCGGCGCGCCTTCGTGCGCCAGCCACAGTATGCGACGCCCGTCCCTCGTCAGTTGCATGGAGATGCCCTCTCCGAGCCCGCCAAAGCCATCCAGTTCATGATGGGCGATCAATCGCATGTTTAGCGCAAGGGCCTGATCAGCCCGGCTCGCGGGATGTGAAACGGACGACAAATTCATGAGGCAACTCCAGTCAATCGTTCGAGAGGGTGACACAATTCCATCTAGGTCGGCGATGACACATCATCGTTTGCCGCCTCGTGAGGTATGAACCGGGTTGTCATCGCGTTGTCGAAGAGAAGCATCGCGACGATCGCAATCGCCGGAAAAATCCCCAACTGAATGATCGCCGCCATGCCCCAATCCAGACGTCCGACCATCCATCCGAGGAGCACGCCCGAGAAGGCGGCAGGCAGATAGTGTGCTGAGGAGGCGACACCCGATGAACGCCCAAGAAATTCATGGCGTACGCTTCGCTGCGTCAGCGAATAGATATTGACGAACAGAACGCCGCTGGCGCAGATACCTTGCAGCAAGCTGAGCAGTGCCTGCCCGCTCGTCGATCGTACGAAGTTGAACATCAGCAGATAGACCAGCATGGAACAGAGCGCCGCGATGAGAATCACCCGCTTCTGATTCAGTTTGTCACCGACAAAGCCCGCAGGTAGTCCCATGAACGCGCCGACTCCGTACATGCTCGCGCAAAACGCTGTCGCGGACGTACTGAAATGCAGGGACGTCTTAAGGAAGGTTGGATAGAGACCCAGATAGCCAAATGTAGAGAGACCGATCATCACATTGGCGGTCGATACCAGGACCAGATTTTTCGTCGCGAGACGCATCGGCAGATGGGCTTCTACTTGGCGGTGGCCGATCGCCCCTGCCAAACCCTTCGCCTCGGAGAACAAGCTCGGAACGAGACGCCAGAAGATCACGCAAAATGCGAGGCCAATCGCGCCAAACACGATCAGCGGTATCTGCCAGCGCTCACCGGTCGCCAGAAACAGCTGCATGCCCACCACCGGACCGAGGAAGGCGCCCACCCCGTAGGCTGCGTTCAGCGAACCGATTGCTGCCGTTCGAAACCGATAGAAGAAGGTCCCCACCATGGTGAAAAGCGCCGTCTGCTGCAATGCTTCGCCCACGCCTGTCAGCACTCTGTATGCACTGAGATCCCAAAAGCTGTGTGCATAGGCGTTCAGGAGTGTGAACAGTGAATAGATGAATATCCCAAGGATGGTGACTGATTTTCGGGACATGCGATCAATCAGATAACCGGCTGGAAGGCCACCCATACCCATTCCCAGCGCGAAGATCGTCGCCAGGAAACCACCCTGTCCCAGAGAAAATCGATAGTGCTGGTTGATATAGGGGACCAGTTGCGGGTATAGCGTACGGTCCATCGCGTTGGTGACATAGGACAGCGCGACGAGTATCAGCAATGCAATGGATATTCGCGTCGATAAAGGCCCCTTCGCTGTCTCCCCCCCGTTCCGCCGTCACGCATGTCTGTTCCTTACATTTCTTATCTATGTGTCAGATAGTTATTATTCACGGCTTGGCCTGGCCATTGAGCAGTCACTATTTACCGGAAGCAAACTGCGGCTCAGCCAGTGATTACGCGATTCAACCCGCAACGCTCGATGTCGGAGTGGGACTATCGGGGGGCAGCACGTCTGTGTCAACGAAGCGGGAAAAATAAGCCACTATTTGGAACTTAATTCACACTCCGATCTTGATCTATCGATAAATCGATGGTTGTCCTATGGGGATCCGTTAGCGCAGACGAAGAGCAGAGGTACGTGGAAGTCAGAGATGAACGTCACTGCTAGACAATTTCAACACTAAACAATTTCACCAGTCTGTTTCATCCACCGGTTGAGTCCGTAATCCATTTTGGACGGTCGACTCACCTAAACACCGATCTGATTGCCGGTGCGAGCCTCATGCCGCACCTCCTGCGGCGGTAAGCCAAACCCGCGCATGAACGCTTCGCGCATGTGCCGGCGATCGCGAAACCCCGTCTCCTTTGCGATTGCTTCCAGCGAGTGCCGGCTCTTCTCGATCATCAGTCGCGCGGCTTCGAGCCGAAGCCCTTCGATCGCCTTGGCGGGCGATTGTCCCGTCTCGAGGGTGAAAACCCGGCTGAACTGCCGCGGGCTCAGATGTGCCGTACTACAAGTGGTGCTGCCCGATTGCGCTTGCTTGCGCTCGCTGGAGCGATCGGTCACACAATCCAAGCGGTCACGCACCAGCAGCTTGAACGTATACCGTCACTTGCGAACCCTCCGTCCTTCGCTATCGATGACAGGCTCTCCGTCCTCTTTTGCAAACGCACCCTTTTGCGCTGTGGGCAGAATGTCGAGAACAAGCTCAGAGGGCCGGCACAGTCGAACGCCAAGTGACGTCACGACGAGCGGGCGATTGATAAGGATCGGATGTTCCTGCATGGCGTCGAGCAATTGTTCATCGGTCAATGACGCATCACCAAGGCCAAGTTCGGCGTATGGCGTGCCCTTTTCGCGCAGCACGGCACGCACCGTCAGGCCAGCGCGAGCGATCAGTTCTTTCAGCTCCTTGCGGCTCGGCGGGGTTTTCAGATATTCGATGATGACCGGCTCGATACCGGCATTGCGGATCATCGCCAGCGTATTGCGCGACGTACCGCAATTGGGATTGTGATAGATCGTGACACTCATACTTATTGCCTCTTTATGCGGGTTGGTGCTTTGTACCGGTGCTGCGAGCGATTGACGACGCCAACGACGACCAGCATAACCGCGTCGGGTTGCGGAACTTCATTGCAATTATGTAATGAACTCGTCACTTTTGGGTTACCTACCCCTTGGTATGGTCAGAGCGGATTCCGTAATTGCATCACGATCCGCCTCCCGTGTGATGTTGCTGCAGTAGATTGCGTGCATCTCCAACCCTTGCGCGACTTTAGTGAGAACGCAATCAACCATGTACAAAGCCAAGACCCTCCTAGCTACCGCCGCGCTCGCCGCCGTTTCCTTGGCCGCCCACGCAGGCACGATGGATTCACCCGACTTCTGGACCACACCGACGGTTCACGATTACGGCAAGATTCACTTTCTTCCGAATGGCGCCTTCAAGCCGAAGCCGGGTCACACCTACAAGGTGGTCTTCTCATTGACGCAGGGGGGCAAAAAACCCGATGAGGTGAGTCCGGCGCTGGATCACGTTGCGCGCGCGGTGAATCTCTACGTGGCATCGGGCGTGCCATTGAGCAAGCTCAAATTCGTCGCGGTCGCCTCTGGCTCGGCCACGTCGCTCGCGCTCGACGACGCGCACTATCGCGCACAGTTCGGGGTGCCCAACCCCAATCTGCCCTTGATTGCGGAACTCAAGAAGGACGGCATCACGATCGCGGTGTGTGGCCAGGCCATGGCAGAACACCATTTCGAGTATGACTGGATCGACCCCAGAGTCACGCTTTCGCTGTCCGCACTGACCACCCTGACAACCCTGCAGCAAGAAGGTTACGCGTTCATGCCGCTCTGAGCACCCGCGTCGCCGCAAAGAATGTAAACAGAAAATTTCCGGTAACCATCCAGTAACCACATAGTGCATCGATTGGCCTAACGTATTGGTTCGAACGTCACTCCCCCTGAACCACTATGATTTCCAGAATGAAACCGATCCGCGTAGCAATTCCGGTCAGCATCGTCGTCGCGCTCGCATTAGGCGGCTGTGCCGTCGTGCCGCCGAGCGGTCCAAGTGTGGTTGCGTTACCGCGCAGCGGCGAGCCGCTCAATCAGTTCCAGCAAGACGACTACACTTGCCGTGACTACGCATTCCACTCCACCGACGCATCCGGCGCCGCGCAAAGCGCTACCGCGAACGGTGTGAATAGTGCGGCCTTGGGCACGATCGGAGGCGCCGCGGTCGGCGCGCTCATCGGTGCGGCCACCGGCAACCCCGCTGCAGGCGCCGCGATCGGTGCGGGCGGCGGACTGCTCGTTGGCAGCTCCGCCGGTGCGAATGGCGCGCAGGCTTCGGCCATGGGCATGCAGGCCCGATATGACGCCGCCTACGCGCAGTGCATGACCTCAAAAGGCAACACGATTTCGCAGCCGCCGATGGCGGGCTACGCGCCGCAGCCGGTCTATGTCGCGCCGCCGCCGCGGTACGTCGCACCGCCGCCAGTGATCATGTACGCGCCCTATCCGCGTTACTGATCTGCATCAAAAGCGCCACCCGACCCCCGCTTCGATCAGATCCGTGTCGCGGTTGTAGCGCGTGACTACGCGATTCCATGTGATGCGCGTGAGCCAGTGCTGACCGAGCCGATAACTTGCTGATACGGCAACAAGCGCCGAGAGGCGGCCGTCACCGGTACGGTCCAGCGGAAGGTCATCGTTTTGGGTAATGGCAACGTAAGGCCCGGCGCCGACCGACAGCGTGAGCTTGTCGTCGAAGAAAGCGCGGGTGGCCCAAAGCTGCGCCGCCAAACCGTCGCGGCGCGACTGGGTGTGCCCCCCTTCATGAATGTATGAGGCGGTCGCGTCAACGTAGCGCCACAAGCCGCGCCGGTATTCGAGACTTCCGGCATTGGCGGACTCGGAGTTGTCGCTATTCAGGATCGTCTTGCCGAGCATCACGGTGATTTCGTTGTTCGTCACCTTTGATGTCCGTGGTATCGGGCGCTCCCGTGGACCGGGCTCGCCTTTGTCTTCGAGTTGATAAGCGATGCCGAACAGCAGTGCGGTCGAGTCGGGACCACCAAACGCCTGGACGTGATTCAGCTGGGCCTGGGCAATCCAGCGGCTATCGAAATAGTATGCGACGCGCAGGCTCCACAACAGACCCCAGCCGTGCGTATTCGAATAGCTGCCCCCGGATTGCGCTACCGTTGTATCGAAGTATCGATACGGCCCCGTACCCGCCGATAACTCCAGCCGATCGTTCCACAATGGCAGGCGCCCCCAGGCCTGGACAGTTTGGCCGTCGCGATGATGCTCCGGAATGTGACCTTCGTTGACCCAGGAAAAGCTCCATGCGGCGTAGCGCCCGAGGCCCTCGCGATAGCTGGCGGCCCACGAATAGGTGTTTGCGCTGCCACTTATGAGCGGGCCGGCCATCAGCGAGAATTCCTGTGCGCTTGCGGGCGGAGACAAGACGAGGGAAGCGCCGTTGATAAGCGCCGAGACCGAAGCAGTGCGAGCCTTGTAGTTCTGGTTCGTGGACACTATCGGACTCTTTGCAAGAATAGCGTCTTCGGACTCCTTACGCTGCCGCAAGCGAAATTCGGAGTCGCCAAACCGATGCAAGTTGGCCCATAGGGCGGCCACCTCCGGTGGAGGCGGCTAGCGAGGCACTTACTTCGTCACTGCCGGCTCCACGGAAATGGCGAGGGCTTCGCTGTACACAGCCTCGACCTGATCACCCTTCTTGATGTTTGCCAACTGAGCGGGATCCTCCACCTTCAGGTCTACCGTGTTGCCCTTGGGACCTTTCAGGGTGACGGTCTTGCTTTTTGAATTGACTGCGATGACGTCGGTCATGATTTTCACTTGCCTGCCCACGGTGCCGCCGGGCTTGCCGCCAGCTGGCGCGCGCTCCATCGTCGGAGTGTCTTCGGCAGATCGAATACCGTTTCCGTCTTTCTTGAGGCTAAGACTGAGTGCTTCCCGGTAAACGGTTTTGACGACGTCGCCGACCTTGAGCTGATCAAAATTGCGCGCCTCGTCGCCGACGACCACTTCAACGACCTTCCCGTCAGTGCCTTTGAGCAGGACGGTCCTCGTCGCGGCATCGATTTCCTGTACCGTGGCGGTTACCGTGGTGGTTCCCGTGATGGTGGCCTGACCAGGCGCCTTCGTGACTTCCACGCTGGTTTTCGGCTGTGCCCATGCTGTATTTGATATGGCCACCAGTGCGGCGATGATCAGAAAGTCTCTGTTCCTCATTGATGTCTCCTTTGGAATGCACCGCAAAAGCGCCACGCATGCTGGATTCCCATTGTCTCCAACGAAGAAGCATGGATTAAGGCGAGTCAAGTCTAGTTGTCAATTCGTTGTCAGGCTATTGGACCTAAGTCCAATAGCCTTGCCAGCACTATTCTTCGGTAATACCACCCCAGCCCTGCGCGCCAATGAGCGGCACGAAACGTACGAAGTTGAGCATTTCCTGGTAGTAAGTCCTGTCGCCGTAGCGAACCAGCCGGCACAGCCGCTGGCGCTCCGTATTCGGGCCCACCGGCATCACGAGCCGGCCCCCCACCTTGAGCTGCGCACACAATGCGGGCGGCACGACCGGGCCGGACGCGGTCACCAGGATTGCGTCGAATGGCCCACGTGCTGGCAGCCCGAGGGTGCCAT
The DNA here is from genome assembly GCF_902859895.1 of Pararobbsia alpina. Lineage (GTDB taxonomy): Bacteria > Pseudomonadota > Gammaproteobacteria > Burkholderiales > Burkholderiaceae > Pararobbsia > Pararobbsia alpina. Next base: position 40,853 of record NZ_CADIKM010000027.1, on the reverse strand, counting down.
CCCCCACATGGACGCTCACGTTGTCATAGCCAAGTGAAGTCAGCCGGTTGTAGGCGCTGGCAGCCAGTTGTGGCAGACGCTCGATCGTATCGACCACTGCAACCACCTCCGCAAGCACGGCGGCCGCATAGCCCGAACCGGTGCCGATTTCCAGCACGTGGTCATTGGGCCCGAGCTGGGCGATGGCCAGCATCAGCGCGACGATGAACGGCTGGGAGATGGTCTGCTCGGCCTCGATCGGAAGCGACTCATCCGCATAGGCGAATTCGCGCAAACCCCAACGCAGGAATGCCTCGCGCGGCACGCGCCGCATGGCGTCGATGATGCGTGGCTCCACGATGCCGCGTGCGATCAGTTGGCGCTCGATCATCTCTTCACGCGCGTCTGACATATCGTCATGCACGATCGTTCTCCTTCATTGCCCCGGCTCGCGGTACCGGTTCTAACGCCGCGTGCCGCCAGAGAGATTAGCGAATGTCGATATTGTTCATGAATGCCAGCGATGTCCATCTCGATCATCGGTTGGCGAATCTGCGCGCTCAGAACTGGTAGTTGATTGACACATCGGTCACGCCATTCGTCTTCGATCCCGGAATCGGGCTGTCCGCGCCGCTCCCCAGCAAGCGCTTCAGGGCACCGTCTGCGGTGACGAACCAATGCTTGTTGATGAACCAGATCATGGTGATGCCGAAACCTGCCGACGCCAGGCCCGCGTGGGCATCGAAGGGTCGGTACTGCGACGCCGCCGCCTGCTGGCCATTGACGCCGAACCAGCTGTTCATATAGTTCGAGTCCGCGAAGCTCACCGATGGACCCGCAAACCAGAAGAAGCGTTCAGAACTCGCCGGCATGGGCATATAGGTGCCAATGTCGAGGATCCAGCCATTCGAACCGCCGAAGCTGCGAATCGCGGCCACGCGGAAGACGATCGGGTAGTCCTTCGAAATCACATACTCGGCTGCGAGTTTCATTTCGGGCGCTGGGTTGATGTTCCCCAGTCCGTTGAGACGCGACGGATCGTCTTTTCCGCGACGGCCAAGATCGTAGACCGCCGAAATGCTCACGCGCCAGTTGCTACCCTGCAACACGTTAACGCCGAGACCCTCGCCCGTTGAAAGGAAAGCCAATTCCTTGTACCGAATGTCGAAGCTTGGACCCACGAGAGTATGGTACCGGTCGGAGCCGGTGTAGCGCGGTTGGAATGTGGCCCCTGCCCCGACGCGTACTTGCCAATCCGATTCACTACCTCGATAGAGCCTTTCGAGTGGAATCCCCGCCGAGTACTGCCATTCAGCCAGCGGCGATGGCGTCTGGCCGCGCGCCGCGGGTGCAATGGCCGCCATGAGACTGGCGACGAGGCCTGCGCTCCGGAATCGAAGCACCACGTGGCGCAGCGTGCAAGCGCGGTGCCCCTGTGAGGATGACGTCAAAATTGCCCCAGTTCTTAGGGAAAATTAGCCTTCCGCACAGCATAATTCGTTCCCGACCCGGTTCGCGGTGTTTGCGTTGGGCGTTACACGCCACACTCCGGTTCGACATCGACCATTCGGATACAACTATTATCCACCATGAAATTCCTACGAATGCATTGACCAACGCCGGCAATTGGGCGTTCTACGCGATCAGTTTCATGAAGAACATCGGAGTGCCCGGCGTAACTGTTTCCCCTCAACGGCTACGGCCCGCGTAGCGGTTCCGCTCGGGACCCCGAGCGTCCGCTGTCCGCGGGCCTGAGCCGCCATCCGGGCCCGTTCGAAAATGAAGGGGCCTGCGACGCCTACAAGGACACTTGAGCCGTCAACAGGTCCTCGAGTCGAACCGGAAGATTGCGCACGCGCACGCCCGTCGCATGATAAACAGCATTCGCAATCGCTGGCGCGATGCCCGCGATTCCAATCTCCCCGACCCCGCGCGCGCCGAGGGGGTTCAACGCAAGATCCGGATAGTCGAGGAACGTGACATCGATCTTCGGTGCATCGGCATGCGTGGTCATGACATAGTCGGCGAGGCTGCGGTTGATCGGGGCGCCGCTACGGCTGTCGTAGTTCGTCTCTTCGAACAGCGCCATGCCGACACCCATCACGACGGCACCTTCAATCTGGTTGCGAGCCGTACGGGCATTGATGATCTTGCCCCCATCGATCACGCTGACCACGCGGCTGACTCGCAACCGCGCTGTTTCAGGCTGCCATGTCACCTCGACAAAATGCGCGCAGTACGAGTGCACCGACACGTGCTTCGCGTCAGGATCGTCCTGGTTCGGGCCGGACCGCCCCCGTCCCACAACGGTGTTGACCCCTGCCGGCGCCAGAATCCGCTCGAAGGGCACCCCAGCTCCCGGCGAGGTTCCTTTCCGATAGACCATCCCTTGCTCAAAACCCAGCGCATCGGCCTTCTGCCCGTTGAAGGGTGAGCTACCTGCTTCGGCTGCAGTGAGCAAAAGGTGCTGGACCGCCGCCTGCGCCGCCTGCATCACGGCCGGAACCAGCGACGCCGTAGCCCTCGAGCCCCCGGACATCGGGCCGGGAGGCAAGCGTGTGTCACCGATTACCACCGAGATTTTGTCGAGCGCGATCCCGGTCACATTGGCCACCATCTGAGCGAGTACGGTGTACGTCCCCGTCCCAATGTCCTGAGTCGCTGTCAACACGCGCGCCGTTGCGTCGGCATGCAGTTCAACGATGACTTCCGCCGCGGATCGCTGCGCTTGCCACGACCCCGCTGCGACTCCCCAGCCGATCACCATGCCGTCACGACGCATCGACCCGACCGGCGTCTTGCGTGCCGCCCAGCCGAATTGGGCCGCGCCGCGCGTCAGACACTCCTTGAGGTGCCGGGAGGAAAACGGCACATTCAGGCTTTCGTCGATCGCCGGCTCATTGACCAGGCGTAGCTGGACGGGATCGATATTGAGCTTGATGGCGAGTTCGTCGACGGCCGATTCGACTGCGAACAAGCCAGGGACGGCGCCCGGGCCGCGCATGGACGTGCTGGGCGCGATGTCCCGGCGCGCATAGGCGGCAGTCACTTGCAGGTTCGGTGAGCTGTAGAGATAGCCGGTCGCCTCGCCACAATTCTCTTTGCGTGTATCCAGGCGGGCTGTTTGATGGACGTAGTGCTGCTGCAGCGATGTCAAACGTCCATCGGGTGTTGCCGACAAGCGTATGCGCTGCTCCGTGTTCGGACGGTGGCCCACGTTCTGGAACATCATCTCGCGCGTCAGCACCAGCTTGACGGGCCGCCGAAGATTGCGTGCCGCGGCGGCAGTGAGTAGCGAGTGGGACCACGGAAACAGCTTGCCGCCGAATCCCGAGCCTAGATACTTCATGATGACGCGCACCTGGTCTTCCGGCACGCCGAGCATCTGCGCCATCATCTGCCGCTGGTAGACAATCGACTGCGTCGTTTCGTAGAGCGTGTAACTCGTGCCATCGAATACCGCCACCGTGGCATGCAGTTCGATGGGATTGTGCGTTTCGATCGGCGTCGTGTAGACCTGGTCCAGCTTCAATGCATCAGAGGCGGCCGCGAATGCGGCCTGCGCGTCGCCGCGCTGCGTGTCGACGGACGGCGTCCCGTCTGCCGACATCTGGGTCCTTACATCAGGTTGACTCTGCGCATACCGCGCCTTCACCGCACTGGACGCGGCAGTTGCCTGCTCAAACGTATCGGCCACGACGACTGCAATGTACTGGCCATAGTACGAAATGATGTCGTCGTCGAGCGGCGGGCGTCTTTCGTCGATTCTGGGTCCGAAGCCGATGCGAAAGAACTTTCCGATGTTCTCGCGTGTGAAGACAGCCCGGACCCCTGGCATCTTCGAGGCAGCGGCCGTTTCCAGTTGATCGATGCGCCCTTTGGCGATCGTCGCGCAAACCGGTACGGCGTAAAGCATCCCTGGAAAGTTGAAATCCGATGTGTACGTCGCCGCACCGCTGACCTTGAGCGGTCCATCAATTCGGGTAAAGTCGCCGCCAATGACCGGCTGCGTTTTATTGCTAACTAATTGCACGTTCTCTCCGCGTCACGACCATTGGGTCAGGCAGTCTGTGTGGCCAGCTTGAGTGCTTGCTGGATGCAGCGTTTAGCAAGTTCGACCTTGAAGCCGTTCTGGCTTTGGGGGCGGGCTGACTGGAGCGCGGCCTCGGCCGCCGCCTGGAACGCCGTGGGCTCAGGCGCGCGGTCGAGCAACGCGGCTTCGGCCTCGCGCGAGCGCCAGGGCTTGACGCCGACACCGCCTAGTGCGATCCGGATGTGGGCAATCTTGCCCGACGATACGGTCATGACGACCGCTGCCGACGCCAACGCAAATTCATACGATGCGCGATCGCGCAGTTTCAGATAGACGCCGCGACTGCCAGGTGCCGGCGCAGGGAGCGTCACCTGGGTGATCAGCTCACCGGGTTTGAGGGTGGTTTCACGGTGCGGCGTGGCCCCGGGCAACAGGAAGAAGTCGTCGATCGCAATGCTTCGCTTGCCCTGCTTGCTTTCGACATGGATCGTGGCCTCGAGCGCGGTCATCGCGACACTCATGTCCGAAGGGTTCGTCGCGATACAGTGATCGCTGGTCCCCAGAATGGCGAGGTTTCGATTGAACCCATCGATTGCAGAGCAACCCGTGCCAGGCTCACGCTTATTGCACGGCGTGGCGGCATCGCGAAAGTAGACGCAGCGTGTGCGCTGCAACAGGTTGCCGCCGGTCGTCGCCATGTTGCGCAACTGGGCCGACGCACCGGAAAGCAAGGCCTCGGACAGGACAGGATAGTGCGTCTTGATCAGCGGATGATTCGCGAGATCGGAATTGCGTACCGTCGCGCCGATCGTGACGCCGCCACCGTCGATTGCTTCGACCTGAGCGAGCGGCAGGCGATGGATGTCGATGATCTGCGTCGGTCGCTCGACGTCGAGCTTCATCAAGTCGAGCAGTGTTGTGCCGCCGGCCAGAAAGCGCATCGACGCGCCACTTTGCTGGCTGCCGGCGTCAGTCTCCGCGATATCGAGTGCCTGCGCGACGCTGGACGCGCGCTTGAGTTGAAAGAGTTCCATTCGTATGCTCTGCTTAGTCTTTCCGGCGAACTTGCTGGATCGCGGAGACGATGTTCGAATAGGCGCCACACCTGCAGATATTTCCGCTCATGGCTTCCTTGACCTCCTCGTCACTATGACCGTAGGGCTCGTTGAGCAGCGCGACAGCCGACATGATCTGGCCGGACGTGCAGTACCCGCACTGGAAACCGTCGTGTTCGACGAAGGCGGCCTGCATCGGATGCAGATGGCCCGGCTGTCCAACGCCTTCGATGGTCGTGATGGCCTCGCCCTCGTGGGTGGCGGCAAGGCTCAGGCAGGAATTCACACGCCTGCCGTCGACATGGACCGTGCAGGCGCCGCACTGGCCGTGGTCGCAGCCCTTCTTTGTGCCCGTAAGCCGCAGGTGATCGCGCACGCAATCGAGCAGCGTCGTGCGGGGATCGATATCCAGCTCGTGGTGGGTGCCGTTGACGTTCAATCGGACATGTACGTTGGCACTATCTGCGCTCTGCTCGGCGGCGGGTGTTTCACCCTGGTCAGCACCGCCTGAAGCTGCGTGTGCTACAGAGGAAAGCTGTCCGGCGCCAATCGTGATGCCGGCGGCACCCACGCGGCCCAAGAACGATCGACGTGTCACGCGTTGGAACACCGTCTCAGCACTATTTGGGCTCGTGCCTGGTTTCCGGGACTCTTCGTCCATGAATCGAATTCTCCGCTGAATAGTGGGTCGGGGAACGCCGCGCATTGCGTCTCGCCCCATGTCCGACCGAGCTCTCTTTTCTAACATCAGCCATATAAAACTGGACCGACGCAAAGATGAAACTCCTTACACTTTTAAAGTTTCGGCGGGCGGTTTGGCGGGACCGGGCCGGCGTGAGCCCGGCGGAGTCAGTCCCTGAGGCGCATGGGATCGTCTCGCACGCCAGCCGCATCGGCGCGCGGCGACAGCCAAATAGACGGATTGAGTACACCTATCGATTCATTGGCGCATACATTGGGGCCACATCAATTTATCTGCTTATCGGAGATATCGCCTGTGAGGAATCACCACACTCCATATCGTGGGGCCAAGGGAGGGGATTTTTTGCCTAAACTTCAATTCATGCCAGAGAATCTCAATGAAAGACAAGCACGCTTCTCTTCGGCTCATCGGTATTCCGGGAAGCCTTCGTCGTCACTCGTATTGCACAGCGATTCTGCGCACGCTGCGAGATGAGTTCCCGCAACCTGTCACGCTCGACATCTTTGAGCTGAGTCGGATCCCGCTCTTCAACGAGGACCACGAAACTACAAGATTCGACAGGTCATCGAGGGATCATGCAGCGTCAATTTGACGATCTCCTTTTAGGCAGCATCGAGCTATTTTGCCTTGCGGTCGAATCGGGAAGCTTCACTGTCGCTGCGACTGCCGCAAGCGTCACGCCAGCCGCCGTCAGCCGTTCAGTCGCGCGTCTCGAGAAGCGCCTGGGTGTGAGGCTGTTCGTGCGGACAACGAGGCAGATCAGGCTGACGGATGAAGGCAGGCGGTACTTCGAACACTGCCGACAAGCGCTGAATCAGCTTGCCGATGCAGAGCGAGAAGCGACCGGGCAGCAGGCTTCACCGGCTGGCGTGCTGCGCATCAGCATGCCAACGCCATATGGTCACCACCGCGTTTTACCGCTGCTTGCAGACTTTCGCGAGCGTTATCCCGCTGTCACCGTTGAAGCGCATCTGAGCAATCGCAACATCGACTTTGCGGATGAAGGCTTCGACCTCGCGATTCGGGGGCGCGCACCGCAAGACTCCGGTCTAATTGCGCGAAAGCTCGAGGATGCGGAGTTGGTCGTCGTGGCGTCGCCCGCCTATCTGCGTAAAGGCGGGAAACTGGAAACGCCTGATGACCTCGTCAATCACGAGTGCATCCAGTACGAGTTGCCGAGCAGCGGCCGCCACCTCCCGTGGCTCTTCAAGCGTGATGGAGAGTCGGTTGAAGCCGTGACGCGCGGAGGTTACGGGGCATCGGGCGACGTGCTTGCCGGAGTGACCTTGGCGCGCCATGGGGCAGGCTTGTTTCAGACCTATCGATTCATCGTCGAGAAAGACCTCACGCAAGGAACGCTTCAGGAACTGCTCATCCCTTATGGCGGTCGTTCCCGACCATTCGTGCTGCTCTATCCGCATGCGCGTCATCTGTCGTCGCGCGTCCGCAGCTTTGTCGACTTCCTTATGGAAAGACTGGAGCGAGAACCCATTGACCGCTAGCAGCAGGATTGCTTCCGAAGTCTATCGCGCGAAAGAGCCGAGGCGCTTGCGCACGCTCACTCGCTATCGCACCGAACACGCGTCTGATTTGTTCCCGCCACGCATTACTGTTGGTCCATGGTGGGTATTCGAACTCTGCAACAACGCGCCTACATTGACCCTCATCGGCGCAACCTGCCCGATCGGCAGAAAGCCGAGTCAAATCGTTCGAGGGTTATTGTGAGCACATCGCAAAAGGTCATCATCGTCACGGGGGCATCGCAAGGCATTGGTGCGGAGCTGGTCAAGGTCCTTCGCAAACGCGACTACCGCGTTGTCGCAACGGCACGGACCATCAAGCCGTCGGACGACGACGACATCATCACGGTGGCAGGCGATATCGCCGACCCATCCACTGCCCGGCGCGTGATATCCGAAGGTGTGGCACGCTTCGGCCGCATCGACACGCTGATCAACAACGCCGGCATCTTCATCGCCAAGCCTTTTACCGACTACACCGATGAAGACTATGCAGCGATCACGGGCGTGAATCTCACCGGTTTCTTCCATATCACGCAGCTTGCAATTGCTGAAATGGAGAAGCATTCGAGCGGCCACGTTGTCAACATCACGACCAGTATGGCCGACCACGCGATCGATGGAGTGCCTTCGGTCCTGGCCTCGTTGACCAAGGGCGGCCTGAACGCAGCCACGAAATCCCTTGCGATCGAATACGCGAAGCGCGGCATTCGCGCGAACGCTGTCGCGCCCGGTATCATCAAGTCGCCGATGCACCCAGTGGAAACTCACGAGGCGCTCGGCGCGCTTCATCCGGTCGGTCACATGGGAGAGATGAGCGATATCGTGGACGCCGTGCTGTACCTTGACTCAGCGCCATTCGTGACAGGCGCGATCCTTCACGTCGACGGCGGCCAGAGCGCAGGCCACTAAGCACGCTCGGGCGCCGCTGCGCGGCGCTCCGCCTTGCCGGGAGGTACGATCACACCACCCAAATTCTGACTGGAGCAAAAATCAATGCAGCTTCTCGATCATGTTTCGATTGGCGTTCCCAATCTTGACGCAGTGCGGCCGTTCTACGACTCGATCATGAAGGCGCTGGGGGCTACGAAGGTCTATGACCGCCCCAATGCGCTCGGTTACGGAGAGCGTTGCACATCGGGTAATACGGAATCGACGTGCCTAGCGGTCTATCTGGACCCCAGCAGCATCGACGTGAACAAGCGGCATTGGTGCTTCAAGGCGGTGTCCTGCGAACGAGTGGACGCATTTTTTGCGGCTGGCCTCGCCGCCGGGGGACGTTCGGATGGCGAACCAGGCCTTCGGCCTCACTACCATAGCGACTACTATGCGGCGTTCCTCTTCGATCCAGCTGGCAATCGTGTGGAGGCGGTGTGTCATTCCGCCTCGAATTGACACGCTATTCAGCTACTCGCAGGCCAAACTCAATGCCGTCGCCAGGCGGCACGTCAGAATCGATGCCGCATCCCCATGACCAACAACAACTGCCGATTGTTTGCAGAGGGCGGGACGTTGAACATCGAAGCGTTAAATAGCGCCATGCCACCACCCCCAGTCACTACTTGGTAGAGGCTTTCCAGATAGAAATCGGTGCGTTTGCTAAAGGAATAGTCGGCCTGAGCGACGGCCTCGTGCCATTTTGGGCTGAGATTCGTGGTCCCTGAATCGAAATGCCCATCGGTCAGCGTGTACGACGCTGCAAGACTCAAGGCATGAGTTACAAAGTACCGGCCATTGATTTCGAAGTTGTCGAACCGAAGATTGTTGTCAGCGCCAATGGGAAAAGTACCACCCTCGCCGTATGCGCTGGTGACATTATTAAAGGACGAATGCGTCCATACGAAGCCCACGGACGATGCCCCAAAACTGTATTTTCCTCCGGCCCCCCAGATTTGTTCCCGACCGCCATTGATAACAGAATCGTCGCTGCTCTCGGCGCCACTCGTGTTCAGATCGGCAGGGCTGGCAGACCGATCGACTTGCTCGAAGGCAGCCGCCAACGACACCGGGCCATTCGAGTACCGAGTACCCAGGCTAATGACTCGATTGTTGGAGAATTGGCCCGCTTCGTTCGAAAAGCCGTACATGCCTCCCGCTTGCAAACCATTATAATTAACGCTATCGAATCTTATCGAATTGTTGACGCTCTGATGCCGAATCATATCGTCGTTATCGAATGGATGATCGGCAAGATTACCTCCCCATCCAATCCCCTCGGCGCTCAGCGGCGACAACCATTCGGACATGTAAGCGTAGCGCCGTCCGAGGGTGACAGTCCCATATTGTGTCGAACGCAAGCCGACATACGCCTGCCGCCCGAAGATGTCGTTTGTATTACTCAACTTGCCATTGGCGCTGGAAAAACCGTCCTCGAGATCGAAAATAGCGGCGAGTCCACCGCCAAGATCCTCCGTTCCGCGAAAGCCAAATCGCGACCCACTGATGCCGCCGCTGTTCATCTCAATTCCGGGGCGACCCACGCCGGGTTGCCCCGTACCCTCGTTGTTCCCGTAAATCATCGCAGTATCGATGATGCCGTAAAGCGTCACGCTGCTTTGTGCATAACTGGCTCCCGCCCAGAGAATTAAAGCAGCCGCCGGGAAAAACGGTTTGATTATTTTCACTTTCAAAATCCACAGTCCAATGCATAAACAATCTTCGTTATATATTATCCTATATAACGAGAACAACAAAAAAAGGCGCTCGTCGCCTGCGCGCCCTCAATAGTCAAACTCTCAAAATCGTAGCAGATATGTTGACTTGAGCGAGGTAACAGTTCCACGCCAGTGACGAGATCACAGTACAAACTTTTGCGTCGACCATTGGAGGCAGTCAACCTGTCATATATCTTTCGTTTTCCTCATCGAAGACATTACAATGTGCCTTCATAAATTCGTGAGATCCTGCCCGGCGTGGCGATACAGCCAGTTGGCGGGTTTTCGGTCGCACGAACGCATCGGGAGGCAGTACATGCTGACGCTCTACTCGTATCCGGATCTGTTTGGTGTAGCGGACAACAATCCATTCGGATTGAAAGTCTTCGCATTTCTTCGACTGTGCCGCCTGTCGTTCAAGCACCGGCACATTCTCGATACCGCACAAGCGCCGCGCGGCCAGTTACCCTACCTCGTCGATAGTGCCGACATGATCGGCGATAGTGATGCGATCGTGGCGCACATCAAACGCAAGTACCGGCCGTCGATCGACAACGGGCTCTCGCCCGGCCAATTGAACCTCGACCTGCTGGTTCGCCGGACGTTGGACGACTTGTACTGGCCGATGAGCTATTCCCGCTGGCGCGACGACCGCTTCTGGCCGGCCTTCCGAAACGCGCTTCTGACCACCCATCCGCGAATCGCGCCAGCCGAACTGGATGCCGCGAGGGAGTACAACCGCCAGCGGTACTACTATCAGGGCATCGGCCGCTACGAGCCCGAGCAGATCTATATGCGGGGTATCAGCGACCTCGAAGTCATCGCAGACCTGCTGGGCGAACGCGGCTTTGTGTTTGGCGCGCAGTCGGCGAGCCTCGATGCCAGCATCTACGGGTTCGTCGCGAATATCTACTTCTATCGGATCGATACGCCGCTGAAGCAGTACGTGCTGTCAAGGCCAAACCTGGTGCGCCATTGCCTCGCCATGCATGAAGCCGTGAAACAAAAGCGAAAAGACTGAGAAATAGCTTTCCCCATTCTATGAGGACACTAGAATGATAGAAAGGCAGTTGAAATTTTCTGTTGGGGAAAATTCAACCTTTCCTGAGTTTCACATGTTGCCTTCACCGAATGCTCACGGACTCCGTCTCACTACGCCTCGCGATTTCTGGCGTGCGGTGAATATTCCCTCGTCGGGCAATCCGCGGGTGTGTCGTTCGCCCCCCAGGCAGCGGCGCACGAGAGTCATACGCAGCGCGAGGGCACTAATAATTGTATTGCCTATAGCAGTCGGTACGGTCACGTGTTTCGACTCGTATGCTGTTGGCGCCCCTTCTGACTCGACTCAGTGGCGTATTTTGATCATGCAGGGCGGCGATCCTTATCTGCCCTCCGCCGTCGCGCAGGATCACGGCATTCGCGAGGTCTTCGCACGCGAACCCAGGCACGCCGTCGAATTCGTGACCGAGCCAATGCATACGCTTGAGTCCGGCACCCATCCGTCAGACAGGCTCGTCACGCAATACCTTGGCGAGAAATTCAAGGACCGCAGGCCCGATATCGTGATTGCGCTGCGGCAGCCGGCTCTGGATTTTCTGGAGCGCACGGCGGGCAGCTTCTGGTCAGACATACCCGTCGTGTTCTGCGGCGTTCCCGACGACGCGCTATTCGGCCGCACTCTTTCCTCGCGAACCTCGGGCGTCATGATGTCCTTCGACATATCCGGAACGATCGATCTTGCGCAGCGATTGAATCCTCGGGCCGACCGCATAGCGATCATTTCGGGAACTTCAGCGTATGACCGGGCTTGGAAACGGAGGGTGGAAGGCGCCCTGAGCAGCCGCGCCCGCCCAATGCCCGTCACCTGGATCTCCGACGCACCACTGGACGGAATGCTGAAGCGGGTAGCAGCGCTTCCACCGAATACGGTCATCCTCTACTCGTCGGTGTTTCGCGATTCAAGCGGGACAACGTTCGTCCCGCGCGATGTTATCCATTTGTTCGCCGATCGTGCACGTTCACCAATCTACAGCTTCTTCGATACCTATCTGGGAATGGGTATCATCGGAGGTTCAATTTCCAGGTGGGAAGAACAAGGCACGCTCGCGGGTGAACTGGCGCTCCACAAGCTGCAAACCCCAACTGAACGCGCGCAGGTCATCATCCCATCTCCACCCGCTTTGCTGACCGTTGACTGGCGGCAACTGAAGCGCTGGGACATTGATGCGGAGACATTGCCAGCCGGGACTAGAGTGTTGTTCAGGCCAGAACCGCTCCTCGCCCGCTATCGACTGGAAATCAGCATAGTGATGCTCCTCGTGATTGCACAAACGGTGTTGATTGCAGCCCTTTTTCTTCAACGCCGCCGGGCGAGGCGCGCAGAAAAGGCGGCAGCAGAACAGCGCAGTGCACTCGATCAGGCGTCACGCCTTGCAGTGCTCGGCGAACTGACAGCAGGCATCGCACACGAGATCAACCAGCCGCTCGGGGCGATCATGAGCAACGCCGACGCAGCACAAATGATGCTGGAACAACAGCCACCGCAAACATCAGAGGCCGCTGCCGTAATAGTGAGCATTCAACGGGCGAGCGCGCGCGCAAGCGACGTGGTCCAGAAAGTCCGGTCGCTCGCGCGCGGCAAGCCACTCGAGTTGAGACCCCTTCATCTCAATGACGTGGTGCGCGAAGCGACCGAACTCATGATGAGCAATACCACGAACGCAGGCGTCACCTCTGAGCTACGACTCGCAAACGACTTGCCACGTGTTGCCGGTGACAAATCCGCATTGCAACAGATCCTGATCAACGTGATCTTCAACGCCATTGACGCGATGAAAGGCGTACCGCGTCCCAGTCGCCGCCTGATCATTTCGACCTCGCTGGCAGCACCGGACGAGATCGCTCTGTCAGTGTCCGACTCCGGACACGGCTTGACGGACGAGGCACAGAGGCATCTGTTCGACTCTTTCTTCACGACCAAACCGGCCGGCATGGGCCTTGGACTCACGATCGTGCGCTCGATCGTCGAGGCGCACGGCGGCCGTCTGTCCGCATTCAACAACGAAGACAGCGGAGTAACGATCCGCGCCACGTTGCGCATCGCAGGATGCGACGGGACGTTCGTTCAAAGGAGATAGCGAAAAATGAGCTCGCCGTATATTCCAGTTGTTCATATCGTCGATGACGACGACGATATGCGCGGTGCCTTGGCTGCCCTACTTCGCGCAGCAGGGCACAATGTTCGCACGTATGCGGACGCGGGGCACTTCCTGCTTTCGAGCATCGCCCAGCTGCAGGGATGCGTATTACTGGATGTTCGCATGCCTGGGCCCAGCGGTCTCGATCTGCAAAGCGCGCTCGTCGAGAGGCACTCGCTCATCCCGATCGTGTTTCTGTCCGGCCAGGCGGACGTCCCGATGTGCGCTCAAGCGCTTAAAGCTGGTGCGCTTGACTTCCTGACGAAACCGATCAGAAAGGAAGCGTTACTCGGCGCTGTCTCCCGCGCACTGGAGTGTGATCGCCTCCGATGGCTGGCCGGTGTTCGTGCAAGCGAAGCCGGCGAACTGTGCGAGACATTGACGGACCGTGAACGGACTGTCGCTGCCGGACTGGCGTCGGGGAAACTCAACAAGGAAGTGGCTGCGGATCTCAACCTCTCCGAGCGCATGATCAAAAATTACCGCGCGCGAATCATGAAGAAGCTCGACATCCATTCGATCTCACGACTTGTTGAGCTGCTGCGAGAAGCCGACCACAGGTCCGACCGGCCTCTGGATGAAGGCACCGAGCCGTCAGACGCTCGCGGCCGGCCAGATGCCTCTGGTGCGACATCCGCTTCCGCGAAGCGGCCGTAACAGCGCAAGGAGCGAAACGCGAAGGCCGCTACCCTTAGGCTCGGCCCTCGATTAAGACATCTCTATATCGCCTACTTCTGCTTTACCGTTACCTTGTCTATCGTTCCGGTGAAGGCGTTATTCCACGGGTCGTAATCGTCGGTGACAGGCGAGTATGCATCCTCTCCGAGGTTGGCCGTTTCGGCGGCAAGCGAATACAGCGCACCCATTGTTTTCCCGACTTTTCCTTCGGCCACTTTCTTGCCATTCACGTACAGAGTGCCTGTGCCACCTTTGCCCTTTTGTTCCCCGCCCTCGTAGTTGAAGTCGTACACGAGTGTCACGTGCCCAGTCGGAAGCGCCTCGCTTGATTCGATCACGTACTTCTCGCGTGCGAGCCAGTTGTACACGTACTTGGGGTGTCCGTTCTTGACGTACAGGCTCCAGCCTCCGAACATACCCGCCTGCGACATGACCACACCGTTAGCGCCTTCTTTCGGAATTTCAAGTTCGGCGGTAATCGTATGGGAGACCGACTTCGTGTTGATGAAGCTGTTCTCGGTCAAACCCGGCATCCCCGGGTATATCGTCAACTCCTTGCGCCCCTGCATGATGTCCGCTCGCCCAGCGACTTCCGGATTCAGTCGCTCGGCACGGCGATCGTCCAGCGGGAACACATTGTTCTTCCTCGCCTCGGAGATAAACAGCGCTTTCATCTTCTCGAGCTTGTCGGGATACTGTGCCGAGAGATCGGTCGCCTGGCCGGGATCTTCCCTGAGGTTAAATAGCTCCCACTTGTCTTTCGAAAAATCGCTGGTGCGTAGTTCGGGCTCCCATAGCGCACTATGCACCGTCGCAGCGAGCCAGCCGTCCTGATAGATGCTTCGATTTCCCACGGTTTCGGTGTACTGCACGCGGTGCTGCTCCGGCGCGTTGGCGTTGTCGAACGAATAACGCATGCTTACACCCGCCATCGGTAGCTGCGCAACACCGTTCACGATCTTGGGTGCTGGAACACCGACGGCGTCGAGGATGGTCGGCACGACGTCGACAAGATGAGTGTACTGGCGACGCATCTGCCCTTTGGCCTTGATACCGTTGGGCCATTGCACGACCATGCCCGACATGATGCCGCCACCGCTCGAAAACGTAATTCCGAGGCTCGCCGGCGTGCTGCCGGCCATTGCCCAGCCGACCGCGTAATTCGGATATGAATTCTCGGTTCCATAGACCTTCAGGCGTGAGAGCAGATAGGGCACGTCTTCAGGCGCACCGTTCAGGCTCGACCACTCGACGAACGTACCGTTCAGATCGCCGACGACAGAGGGCCCGTTGTCGCCGAAGATATAGAAGATCAGCGTATTGTCGAGTTGACCGAGATCCGTGAGTCCGTCGACCAGCCGCCCCACCTCAAAGTCCGAGCTCTCCGTGAGCGTGGCATACACTTCCATCTCGCGCGCGAAGACCTTCTTTGAATCCGGATCGAGCGTGTCCCACTTCTGCACCGTCGACGGATTCGGAGCGATCTTCGCTCCTGGAGGCACGATACTAAGCTGGATCTGCCGCTGCAGCGTTTCTTCGCGCACCTTGTCCCAACCCTGGTCGAACTTACCCTTGTACGGATCGCGCTCGAGCCAGTCCTTTGGTGGGGTGTGCGGCGGATGACTTGCACTCTGCGAGTAATACAGGAAGAACGGACGATCGGGCGTGAGCGAGTGCGTCGCACGAATCCATTGCAACGCCTTGTCGGTCAGGTCGCGATTAAAGTGGTAGTTCGGATCTCGAGGCACCGGAATGTACGTTGTGCCGTCGATCAGGCTGGGATGGATCGAAGACTGCTCTCCTGCAAGATAGCCGTAGAACTTGTCGAATCCGCTTCGCGTCGGCCAGCGGTCGAACGGACCGCTGATGTTGACCTCGTTGTCCGGCACTTCGTTGTTCTTGCCGAAATAGCCGGTGAGATAGCCCCAGCTTTGCAGCATGGTGCCAATCGTTGAAATGCTCAGCGGGCGAATGCCTGTGTCGCCGGGATAGGTGGTATTCGTTCCCGTCACGCCTGCCATGCTGTTCTGATGGCTGTTGCGTCCTGTCAGCAAGGCGACGCGGCTCGGCGAGCAGAGTGGATTGACGTGGAAGTTTGTGTACAGCAATCCATTCGCGGCCAGTCGGTCCATGGTGGGCGTATGGATTGGGCCACCCATCGTCGACGGCTCGCCATAGCCCGTCTGATCCATCAGGATGATGATGATGTTGGGTGCACCTTTTGGCGGCTTCACGGTAAAGAGTTTGGGCGCGGGCACCTTGCGCCAGTCCATCTCGGTGATGAGCGCTTGCTTCGGTGGCTCGATCGGCAGCACTTCGCCCATCTTGTACTGCAAGGTGCCATTGCCTGACTGCGCCCAGCCGGGTAGCGCGAGGCTTAACGTGAGTGCGAAGCCGAGCGCGAGCTTTCCCGCGATCGAAGTCTTCAACGTTCGACCTCGCCAGCGCACCAAGGGCACACACCCGATACTTGCAGCGGCCTTTGGAGCGGCCTTGCCGGGTGAAGAATCGTCCATCATGACTTTATCCTCTCGCGTGACTGCGGTGACTCAGCGTGGGGCCACTACGGCAGACGCTCGTTATGGCTCGTCCTTTCTCGCGGCTAGTGCACGATGCAACGCGTTTTTCAGGACCGAAGCCGCAAACGGCTTGCGCAGCAGCTCTGCATTCAGCTCCGCGCTTTCGGTCCTGTAGTGCTCGTCGTCATGCGCAGTGATGAAAACGACGGGACAAAGGCATCTGCTCGCCCGTAACTGCCTCACCATCTCGGTGCCCGTCATGCCTGGAAGATGAATATCCACGACCATGCAGCTAGCGTCGTCGAATACTGCATGGCGCAGCGCGAACTCTGCGGAACCAAACGCCAGCGCCTCGTATCCGAGTTTTTCGAGCAGGGTGACGAGTGCATCGCGCACATCCCGATCGTCCTCCACCAGCACGATCCCGCCTGATGGGAGTGACTTCAATGTCGTCTCCTGGTAGCGTGTCGAAGCGCCCGGCACTTATCCGGATATCCGTAGGTGAGCACATGCGAAGATTCCTCGGGACCGACCTCTTTGTGTGGACGCGATCGTCGACCTGGCGTCATTCCGATGCGCCTGCCATACCGATTCGTCCATGGCCAGGCGAAACCCGAGATGAGACATACTGTTCATCGGATCAGTACCGCGACGCGCGCTGGTTTGATAACTCATGCAATACGTTTCACTGCACAGGAATGAGCCGCCCCGCGTCACGCGTTGAGGTGCGTTCGCGATCGCGCCTAGTTCAGGGTCATAGCTGTCACGCGGACCGGCCGGGTTGACCGGTTCTTGCGCAGACACTGCCTCGATGTGGAACGCGTCCGCGCGGTACCAATCCGCCACCCACTGCCATACGTTGCCGGCCATGTCATAGAGTCCGTATCCGTTGGGGGTGTATTGACCTACAGCGGATGTGCCGACCTGCACTTTCTCGCTTGCTCCTGCGCCGCCCGTTACCGGAAAAGGACGGGCAGCGTCTTCCCAGGTGTTGGCCATTTTTTTCCCGCCCGGCGCGACTTCCGCGCCCCAGGCGAAATCGGCCTGCTCCAGCCCGCCGCGCGCCGCGTATTCCCATTCAGCCTCGGTAAGGAGTCGCTTGTGAGCCCACCTGGCGTAAGCTTGCGCGTCCTCGTACGAGACCTGTACGACGGGATGCCGCTCCTTTCCTGCGATGTCACTCCCCGGCCCGGATGGGTGACGCCAGTTGGCACCGGGCACGTATTGCCACCAGCGGGCGTAGTCGTCGAGCGGAACGGGCCGATCGGTGCCGGTGAACACAAGTGCGCCAGGGACCAGCAGGCTTTCGTCCGGTTTGGGTGTGCCTGGAGGCGCCTGAATCTTCAGTTCGTCCCATGTGGGCTTGCGCTCGGCGGTCGTCACATAGCCCGTCGCCGCGACAAAGCGCGCGAACTCAGCATTGGTCACGTCGTACCGATCAACCCAGTAACCGCTCAGGCGGACCTTGTGCGCCGGCCCCTCATTAGGCATCGCATGGCGATGGTTGCTGCCCATCGTGAACTCGCCGGCGGGAATCCACACCATGTCCTTGGGACCCTGTATTCCGTCACCAATCGTCAGCGGCGCAGGGCCGTTCGGGAAACGATAGACCGCGAAAGCGGTAGCAATGGACATCAGGCTCGCGACGATCATCGCAATGACGGAAAAACGTTTAAAGTCACGCATGAAACACGTCCTCCTCACCTGACCTGACTCGCAGACTGCGGCATCACGCAGTACCAATATTGCGTCGATCAGTTGCGTGGCGATAGGGGCGTTTGGGGAAGCGCGGATTTCCCTTTTAGGGAAGTTCTATTGCGTACTTCGCGGAATAAACCCAGGGCTGCCGGTCTTGACGACTTCGTTGAACCTCTGCCTCGTCTCAATCCGGTTGATCTCTTCGAACGCGTCTGCTGGAAGCGCGGAGATGTCGAAATTCTCGCGCGCGCGGGCCGCAGTTTGGGGGGTGGTTAGCAAAGCCCCGCCACGCTGGATCGCCCAAGCGAGCAGCACCTGTGCCGGCGTCTTTCCAATTCGCGCGGCAATCTGCGAGATGATTGGATCCTCGAGCGGCCCCGGCCTGATTCCGTGACCCAATGGCGCAAAGGCCAAAAACACTATCTCCCTCTCCTCGCAGAATTCCAGAAGTTCCGTTTCTGGAAGATACGGATGTGCTTCGACCTGCACCACCGCCGGCTTGATTCGCGCCGATTCATAGAGAGGCTGCAATTCATTCAAGCCGATGTCAGACAGTCCGATGGCCCGGCATCTTCCATGGTCGACGAGATCTTCCATTGCCCTCCACGTGTCTAGCAAAGTTACGCCTTTGTCGTAAATGACAGCACCGTTTTCATCGTGCGGGTCCTGCTCATCTCCCGGTTGAAATGCAAACGGCGTGTGTATTAGATAGAGATCAAGATAGTCGAGCCCGAGCCTTTCAAGACTTGCCTTGAAAGCTGGTTCTACACGCTCGGGCCGATGATTGGAGTTCCACAATTTTGTTGTCACGAAGATGTCTTCGCGCGCGATCCCTCCGGCAGCAAGCCCTATTTGCAGAGCCTCGCCCACCTCACGCTCGTTCCGATATCGCTCGGCACAATCGACGTGTCGATAGCCGACTTCCAGCGCGCCTCTGGTAGCACGGGTAGTCGCAGCTGCGTCGGGAATCAGCGTGCCAAATCCGAGCGCGGGCATACGGCCGCCTCCGTGATTAAGCACTATCCTTTTGCTGCGGAAATCGGAAGACTCGGTCATGGCGACACCTCCGCACTTTTTCACACCCTGCGACAAAGTGCAGGGTGCTCCCACAATCAGTGGTACGTCGTCGTCGAAGACTGCAGCTTCGTCAGCACGCCGCGGTTGAATCGGAACCAGCCTTGTGAGCCTTGCATCACGACTTCATCGCCTTGCCAAAACACGCGCTTGACCGTCATGCGCTTGCCCGAGCGAAGCACAAGTGGCGGATGGAAACGAAAGTCGTACAGCACCGGGCCGGAATCGGTCTGTACGAGTGTACGCGTGACGGTGTCATTTGCGTTGCCGACGTCATCGAAATGCGTGAGCGTGTTCGCGTCGAAGCGATCGAAGATTTCCTTATCGAGCATCGCCTCGAAATCGTGGTCGCCGCGCACGAATTGCAGTTTGCCTGAGGGCGTGACGAGCGGGCCGGACGCGTTGCTTTGCGCATGAACGTAAGTCGCGAATGAGGTCGCTGCGAGCGCAGCGAGAAATAGTCGTTTCATGTTGCCTTTCAGAGTCAGCGACGTCTCCAACGACGAAGCACGACTCGCAATCATTTCTTGGGAACATTGTCGTCCATTTCGGTCGACACGTCGAAGGTCTGAGACTGGTTGGCCGGCCAGTCCCATGCGTCGGCAGTTGCGGCCGCTCAGGCCGTTGTAGCTCCAAGGGGAGCTATTAGAGTGGAACGGCCGTTCCGTGCTGCCACCGGGAGACAAATCATCGGCATTAGCTGCGCTCCGACAACGTCGCCGATGAAGTCGCAACACATTGCTTCCGTGACGCCATAAAGAGGTGACTGGCAAAAATCGGGCCCGCGAAGACGCTCGCGTCGTCGACAACGCTGCGGTCGGGCGCGCGCCTCGAATGTAAGCGTCCATGAGTTACCCAGTATCGAAAACTGTGGTTTTCGCACCCGAACCTCAAAACGCACAACATGAAAATTACTCCATAGACTCGCCCAAATATAAGTCGTCTGAATGTCTCACAAGACCCACTAGACCGATGCTACGTGGAGAGGGCTTTCTCCAAACTCATTGACGAATGGCCTGGATGCGTCCCGCTTTGGCTGCCGCTTTCAAAACCGTCCAGTCCGCCTCATTTTGTTCCGCATAAGCCAGTGCGAATTGTTCGATGGGCTCGTCGAACGCACTTGATTTACCAACATATCCGCTGATCAGCGCCGGATCACCCGCTTTCGCCATCGAATGGGCCAGCGCGTGAGCGCAGGAAACCGCATATTCGCCGAGATCTTCAACGTCGAAAGTGGTGAAGTCGAATGCACCCTTCATGTCGCGCAACTGTCGAACATAGAAATCATTGCCTGTATGGTGCATCCTTGACCATCCCAGAAAGATGTCGCTGGCCGATTGCAGCAGACGCTGCCCGTTCACCACGCGCTGGCCATGATTGGGAAAACGGCTGGGCGGCAGATAACCCTCCAGTACGGAAGCCCGGGCCTCCTTGAGTTGCAAGAACAGTGGGCACTGTCCATCGGACATGAAAAGCGCCTCGTAGCAGCGTGTCCCCACCGACCCGATGCCCACGACGCGAATCGCAACATCCACCAGCTCATAACGATCGAACAGTGCGCGCCGGTCATCAGGAAGCGTCAATCGGTAGTCGGCGAAGAAGCGACGAACCAGCGCGTCGTACTGTTTGCGATCGTGGGGGCTCTCCAACGGCACGTGATACACAAGCGGCGGCACGTCCTTGATGCGCAGCTTGCCGTTGACCAGTTCGGTTTTGTGAGTCATCAGGGAACGCGACGACTGCTGTCTCGCCTTCTCGATCACGGCCCGTTCTTTCCTTCTTTCCTCCATCGAATCGGCAATGGCCAGCATGCCCGCCGCCTTGAACTGGTAGTACCAGACGTCGAGTGTGTCCATCCGGCTGAAGTCAGCGACCCGTTGGCGGAACGTCTCACACAGCCGGCGCACCACGCTGCGCTGGTCACGCGTCGCAAATCCACGTTCGCGCGCCGCAATCACGAACGATGCAGCCAGCCTGCGCACATCCCAGTCAAATGGGCCGGGCAGCGTTTCGTCGAAGTCGTTGGGTCCGAAAAGAACGCGCCGCTCCGGGCTCGCGAACAGTCCGAAATTTGCCAGATGTGCGTCTCCGCCCAGTTGCACGATCACGTCCGAATGCGGCAGTTTCGACAGGTCGTATGCCATCAGTGGCGCGGCACCGCGATAGAACGCGAACGGACTCGCGACCATGCGCCCGTAGCGAATGGGTATCAGTTCCGTCACCCTGCCCACGTTGGACGCGTCGAGCAGCGCGATGGGATCCCGATCCCCGATCTTGCAGTCCGCCAGCTTCGCGCGCGGTGCCTTTGCGCGCGCCGCCCTGCCCTGCTCGCTGCGCGCCGCCGACGAGCCACGCCCCGCAAACAGCGTGGACGGGTCTCCTTGCGCCACCGGTGTTTTCGGATCAGAGCGTTGCGCAGCAGGTTCGTTGCGCCTTGTGGCAGCGGGTTCAGACACGTGTCACTCCCTTTCTGGATTCGAAGTCCCAGGGGCTTTGCTTCAGTCCGTGTGCTTCATTCCGGTTTTGCATCAGGTGAAGGCGCGGATGCTGACGGCGAAAGATCGCGCAGTACGTCAATCGCGGCATCCACGGTCGCAAAGATCTCACGATGGACGCCGCTCACACGAAGTACCTTGTACCGTTCGATCTCATGCCACACACCCGTCGGAAGCGCGACCGCTGCTACGCCCACGCCACGCTTGTCGAGCTCGCCACCCAACTGGATCAATGTCTTGCCCGCCGTGTAGTCGATATTGTTGATCTCGGATGCGTCGATCACCACCCAGCGCAACGGCGAACTTGCCTCGTTGACGAGTTTGAGTATTTCGTCCGTAAAGCGGCCAGCGTTCGCATAGAACAAGTCCGCTTCGAACCGGTAGACGACGATACCAGGCGCCGCGAGCACATTCGGCGCGACAGGCTGCGCGACCCAACGGCCGGCGGGGCTGCGCGTCAACACGCGCGTGCGCAGGTGGTAACTGTGCCGCGCATGCGCAATCAGCGACAGCACGACGGCAGCGAGAATGCCGTGCATCACGTCGACAAACACGACTACGCACGCCGCGAGCAACGCGACGACGAATTCGTCCTTCTGTATGCGATAGAGTTCCTTCATGCCCTTCACATCGATCAGCTTCACGCCGATCATGAATACGATGGCCGACAGGACGGGGGCAGGCAGAAGACTGAGCGGCCTTGTGAGGAACAGCAGCACCAGCAGCACGATGACGGCCGTGGTCAGATGGGCAACCTGGGTACGGCCACCCGCATCATCGACCATCTCGGTCTTGGTCGGACTGCCGTTTACGACGAAGGTGCCCGTCAACGCGGCCGCTGCATTCGCGGCCGCGAGGCCGATGATGTCGGCATTGTCGTCGCCCTTCTCGTTATAGCGGTTGGCGTACGCGCGCGCTGTCGCTGCGCTCTGCGCGATGATGACGATGAAGCACGAGGCGGCCGTTGCCAGCACCTGGTTGATCTCGTTCATATGCAACGGGGGGAGATACAGCGACGGAAGCCCGCCGGGCACTTCACCTGTTACCGCAATGCCATGCGCAGCGAAGTTGAAAACTGCGCTCGCCACAATGGAGCCGACCACCGCAATCAGCGCGCCCGGCGCACGCGGCACCAGTCGCTTGCAACCGACGATCACCACGAGCACGGCAATCGAAAGCGCGGTCGTCGACGTGTTCGCATCGGTGACGCGTTGCAGCACCGATACCAGTTGCGTGATTGGCCCATGCCCCTGCTTCGCGAGACCGACAAGCCCGGCGAGTTCGCCCGCCGCGACCTGCACGCCCACGCCTGTCAGAAAGCCGATCAATGCGCTGCGAGAGAGAAAGTCGGCGAGAAAGCCGAGGCGAAAGATCCGTGCAATCACGAGCATCACGGCGACTGTCAGCGCCACTGTACTCGTGAGGCCGACATACTCCTTGCTGCCCAATGCGGCGACGGCCGTCAGCGTGCCAGCGAGGATGGCAGCCGTCGCGGAGTCTGCTGCGACCACCAGTTGACGCGACGCACCAAAGACCGCAAACGCGATCAGCGGCAGCAAGATCGTATAGAGGCCGGTGACGGTGGGCGTGCCGGAAATCTTCGTGTACCCCATTACCTCGGGGATGCCAAGGGCCGCCAGCGTGATCCCGGCGATGATGTCGTGCGGCAGTTGCGCGGGATTGACGGGCAGAAGCCCCTGCAGGAAGGGCATGCGATGCAGATGAGAATGCGTCGAAACCGGGGGTTTCATGGCGTTGGCTCCATCTGGGTTGTGAGCTTGCCGATCAGCGCATCCGCAACGATCTCATCGGCAATGACAACGTCGGATGCCCCCGCGCTCTCGAACAGCCGCTTTCTCAACGGGTTTTCGCCGGGCACGACAATCGCGAGCGAGGCATTCAGCGTACGCGCCAGCAAGGTGATGGCCAGATTGTTATTACTGTCGGGCGTCGTCACGACCAGCGCCTTGGCGCTGTCAAGCCGCGCACGCCTGAGCACGTCGTCGAACACGCCCGGCGAACCGAGCACGACCATATGGCCGCGATCCGCCGCGCGCTCCGCCTGAGCCTGATCGCCGACGAGGACGAGCACCGTCTGCCCCGCGTCGCTCAAGCGGTTTGCAACGAGTTCACCGAGCGTATGAAATCCAACCACTACGACATGATTGGCGAGATGTTCGAGCTTGAGTTCCATGATCCTGTTCTCCCGATAAGCCATCACATCGTCGCCCGAAAGCATGCCCGTAAGCCTCGAAACCGCGAATCCGCCGATCAGCAGCGTGGTGAACATTGCCAGCAGCATGAACATCTTCTGACGCTGATTGAATTCGGCAAAGTCACCGAGTGTCGTGACGAGATTGACCCCGTCCCAAAGCGCCGTGAACACCTTGTTGGAGAAAGAGGTATCGGACTGATCAAGCAGGACCAGCCCGGTGGCGGAGCCGCCCAGCAGCAGAACAAGAAGGCCGACTGTATAGCGCGCGCGGCGTCGCCATTCGCGAATGCGAATGACTCCGAGACGCGGCTCATCGACGCGATAGATCCACATCATTACCTCGGACAAACAGTTTGATCGAGACAAGAGCGAACCTAGTGCCAGATGTAAAGCTCGTCTTTTTTGGATCAACAGTCAACAGTCAATAGTCCCAGGACGCGCCCCGCGGCGAAAGGCGTCACTCCTTTTCCCGCAGACGCAGCAAACCCATCAGAACATCGTCGCGATAAGTCGGACGGTCGCGTTGGGCCGGGTCAAGGGATCTTTCGGCTGTTGCCGCCGTTCGCGCATGCATTCGACAAATGACTGCCTACAGTTGATTTCACTGTTTCGGCCGACGACGCGGAAACCGACGCGGTGCCACGGCGAACTTCCGTAGGCGACCCGTTGCCGTCGGCCAGGGGATTGCTGCAAAGGGCCGCTTTCGCGCCAATACGGGACCTTTGGCTCGGACGTGTCAAGCGACACTACGCGGTCTGTGAGCGTGGCGCCGCGGGCGTAGTTAGGCCCGAGGCATCTGCGCCGCCTTGGACAGCACACGGACGGACACCGGATCATCGCGGCCTCTCAGGCGTACGGCAAGCTGCGGCAGGCCTGCTGCGGGAACGCCGGCATGCTGGAAGACCTGTTCTGAGACGATCGCCTCGCAAGCGATCTCCTTTGTCAACTGCTCAAGTCTCGAGGCCACGTTCAATGGGTCACCAATTGCAGTAAATGTGAGGTGCTCGCGAAAACCAATCTCACCCATTACCGCCCGGCCGCAATGCAATCCAATTCCAAACCGAATTTTCGTTTGCAGCTGCTGCTCGAGCACAGCGTTGAGCTCGTCAATATTGGCTGCCACCAGCGGCACCGCGCTGAGAGCCTGACGACAGGCGGTCGACGGCTCGCTGCTTA
Source organism: Pararobbsia alpina (assembly GCF_902859895.1). Taxonomy (GTDB): domain Bacteria; phylum Pseudomonadota; class Gammaproteobacteria; order Burkholderiales; family Burkholderiaceae; genus Pararobbsia; species Pararobbsia alpina. Next base: position 15,857 of record NZ_CADIKM010000027.1, on the reverse strand, counting down.
AGCCAAATATCGCGAGCACTCCGTCCCCCATGAACTGATTCGGCAGACCGCCCGCCTGGACTACCGCAGAGCTGACCGCACTCAGGAAGCGGCTGGCCAAGAATATGGTGTCGAACGGTAATTGTGCCGCCGCAAGCCTTGTGGAATCCCGCATATCCACAAACATGAACGCCGCGAATTGCTCTTGCGGCACAACGTCCCGCTGGCGCCGTTGCAAGAAGGCAGTTGATGCTCCCGGAGGCACCAGTGGCCACACGGAGAGATCATGGGTCGGTCGCAATTGGCAGGCGAGGCGCACTGTCTGCGAATCAGCCCCCAGTCGCTCCAGAACGCGACGCTCCGCTTCGGCAGGCGCGGGCAGCGGAACATCGCTGTGCACGCGTACCCGGCACAACGTGCATCGGGCGCGCCCACCGCAGATACTGGCATGCGGAACGCCGGCCATGCGGCTAGCCTCGAGCACCGAAAATCCGCGCGGCACGAATATTTTTCGCCCGTCTGGATACAAAACGCAGAGCCGCCCGACCTGACGTTCCCGCACCGTGCGCACCAGCCGCGCGGCAAGCACCAGCAGCAGCGCACCGCCATCGAAGAGCAAAAAGTCGTTGCGCAGCTCGGCGAGCCAAAGTTTTTGGACTCCCGTTCCGGTGATCATCGGCCGGGTCGCCGCGGCGCGCCAGATAGGATCTCGCGCGAGCGCGATCACTTCCCGTCCGCCCTGTAAGAAGCCTAGCAGCGCGAGCACCGGGAGCAGGACGGCAGCGCTCAGCAGCAAGCTCCGCCACGCTCCGAACCATGGTTTCAATCGCAACCAAAACCAGATGCCGTAACACCCATGCAGCCACGCGACCACCAACAGCATCAACTGCACGATGCCAGAGAGCGGTGAATCGATCCAGAACGAGTACAGTTCCTGCGCGTAGCCCTTGTTCAGGCCGAACTCGGCAAAGGCGACGCGCGTATTCGCAAGATGGTTGGCTAGCAGCGGCGGTATGCACAAGCCCAGAACGAGTTGCGCAACCTCACCCGGAGTCCAGTGCAACGAGCGCCGTTCGTACAGAGCCCACAGACCCAGGAAGAAATGCGTCACGAGCGCGCTGTACAGCACGACCGTTCCAAGCCATCCCTGCCAGACGTACTTCTGCACAAGCAGATCACGCTCCAGCCATGCGAGCGAGATATTCCCCAGCGCGTGATTCAGGAGATGCGTGCCTACATAGGTGAACACCACCAGTCCGGTAGTCAGCCGGACCGATCGCACACCCGCCGGCCGCAACCGTCGGAGGTAGGGAAAGTGTGACATGCTCTAGCTCCTCACGTCTCGATGCGCACCAATTCTTGCCCACCGAGCGATTACACTGCCGAATCGCTTTCCTGTGCAGTGCAGGCAGCGGCGTGAGCGCCTATTAGTGCACGGTCGAACGGTCCATTGATCGACCCTGAGTCGTCATTCAAAGCCCGACCTCGGGTGGCCGCAATGCAGTCGGAAGCTGCCGCTCGTCCCGCCGGGCTGAACGTCAGCAACAATCTCCTCGAAGTAAAGATGCCCTCCCGTTGCGGTCAGGCTTGCTCGGAGCGCCACGGCGGGCGCTGTCAGTGCGTGGCGCCGTCGGCCGCGGGCCTGGCGTCTGGCGCCAGCGCTAGCTCTGCCTCGGCGGCGACATAGCGGACATAGCGGTAGTCGCGGATGAAACTGATCCGGCCGTCGCGCCACTCGAGCCACATCATGTAGCTGGGCTTCGGATCGGCGCGGTCTTCGAAGACTGCGATCACCTCCCGGCCCTCGAGCCAGGCTGGGGCGAGCCACACGCCATCGATCCTGGCGTAGAGGGTGAAGAACAAACCGACGTCCGCACGGCCGACGCGAAGCGGGTATGTGGACTGATTGAGTTTCACGTCGTCGGCCAGGAGCGCCCGCAGGCCGTCCCAGTCCCGCTGGTTGAAGAGCGCGACATAGCGCGTCACCGCAGCGGACGCCGGCCGCGCGTCCGGAAGCGGGCCGGCTTGCGCGTTGATCTCCCGAAGACGCGCGCGACCCCGCGCCAGATGGCCCTTCACGGCGTCGACCGTGAGGTCGAGGAGGGCGGCGATCTCTATCAGCGACTCGTCGAGCACGTCCTTCAGGATGACGACGCTCCGCTGGAGGATGGGGAGCTCCACAAAGCGCGACACCGCGGTCTTGACCGCTTCCTGGCGCATCAACATCTCCACGGGGTCAGGGCTGGCCGGGTCGGCGACGTCCGAGGCCGCGTCGATCGGTTCGGCCATGCGCACCGCTCGGCTGCGCAGCAGGTCGAGGGCGCGGTTGTGGGCGATCCGGAACAGCCAGGGTCGAAGCGGCGTCGTCTCCTCCAGGTCCTGTAACGCCATGAGAGCCCGGACGAGCGTGTCCTGCACGACGTCCTCGCCGTCGATGACCGATCCCATGAGACGCGCGCAATAGCGGTACAGCTCGGGCCGCAGCTCGTCGGCCAGGGCGAGGAGCCGCGCCTTCGGCGAGGGCGGTCCTGCGCTCAACGCGTCTCTCCCTCGAGCACGGTGACTCCCGTGTCGCCCTTGAGCCCGAAGGCGAAGTCCTCGGCATATTTCGGGTCGTCCAGCACGGAAACAACTTTCTCGCCGAACTCCCGGGGCGGCATCGGCGCGCCGAAGCGGGCCACGAACTCTTCGGGCTTGATGCCCATGGCGCGCGCGTAGGCGTTGGCGCCCTCGTCGCCGACCCCGGTGCCGCGGACCATCTGCTGCGGCACGATCGCCTGGAAGCGGATCCCGAGGTCCTTCTGCTCCGAGACGCCGTTGGCGTACCTGGCCATGAACCAGAGCATGCGCTTGGCGCCGCCATATCCGCCCGACATCGGCGATCCGCTCACGGCCGCGCCGCTCGATACCACCAGGACGCGGCTTCCCGGCTCGAGCGGCAGGTTGAGCGCCGCCTGCAGCCAATAGAGCCCGGCCTTGACGTCGTGCTCCCAGGGCGCGGTGAAATCCGCCCAGCTCAGTTGGTCCAACCGACCCATCCGCGGCTTCGCGCCGGCGTTCAGCACCAGGATGTCCGGGCGGACCTCGGCAAGGATGCGGTGGGCGGCGGTCTCGTCCGTCACGTCGGCGGAGATCGTGGCGACGCCCAGCCGGGCGCGGACGGACTCGAGCGCATCGGCGCCGCGGGCGACGACCGTCACCCTGGCGCCGTGCGCGACCAGAGCCTCGACCAGTCCCAGGCCAAGACCACGGCTTCCGCCAGTGACGACTACATTCTTATCTTTGAGGCTCATCAGTTCTGCTCCGGTGTCCAGGTGTAGCTAAGACGTTTGAGGCTCGAAAAAGGAGTCAATCAACGCCGCGGCGGGGGCCCGCGATCCTTCAGCAAAGCTTACTTGGGTCTCCGGAAAGCAGAGCCGCATCGGTGAATGACTCCTCCTGTCCGCCTGCTGCCCCCTGCATGAGGAACTGTTTCCCGTGGCACGTAAAGCGGTGATCTGCGGCAGGCGACCTGGAGCGCCCAGCCATCGCTACAAAAAGCGGACGCATGACGCACGTGCTCAAACTGGAGTTGCTCCAATACCGCTATCCGTGTGCGCATTTCAAGTACCTGCAGCACGGATTGCCCGCGCGGCCTGTTAGCGTCCCGGGCTCACTCGCCTGGTGGCGAGGAAGCCTCAACCGCGGACCGCCACAGTAACAACAATGAGAGCCGAGAAGATCAGCGCCGGGGCGAGATGCCGGAACGGCTCCCGATTTCGTAGCAACGTGAAGAGCGCGCCAATCATGATCCCACCGGCCAGCGTTAGGCCTAAAACTCTGGTTTGTTGTCCAAGAAGAAGTGCTGCACTGAGTAGCTCGAGAGCGCCACAGAGCAACTGAAACCATGCCGGGTAACCCCAGCGTGCGAAGTCGCGCTTCACCGCGCCGCGTCCTGTGAGATTGACCACCCCAGCAACCGCGAACAGAACCGCTACGATCGTCGCGAGAATCGATTCGAAAGATGCAGTGTTTAACGCCATCGTCATGCTCCGTTGCTTTGCTGAAAGTGCTTCTGTACAGAGAGGTCCGCAATCAGGCCGGGGCCGTGGGGTTCCCACGCAAGAACTCGCCGGGCATGCTGGCCGCTTACCGTCTGGTCGAGCGCCAGTGCGTCAGCAAATGGCCCAAGCGATTTGCGAGCATCGTCGAGCGGCCAAAATTCGACGCGGTCGGCGCCGACCGAGGCCCGAATCGCTTCGCCCATTTCGGCAACGGCAACGGCATCTTCCGCGACCACGTTGAAGATCTGTCCCGTGACTCGACCGTCCCCGCTTGCCACCCGCTCCACCGCGCTCAGATATGCCGTGGCGAGATCATCGACGTGCACGGCAGGCCAGTGGTTGCGACCATCACCGACGACTCTCACACTGCCGGTCTGACGGACCATGCCGGCAAGCATGCCGAAGATGCCACCGCCGTAGCCGTGCACCATCGCCGGCCTGAGGATTACCGCGGCAATCGAGCGGCGTGCTGCCAGCGCCTGCACGTGCTGCTCCACTGCGGGCCGCCAGGCGACGAGTGATGTCGGGTTCAGCGCCGATGCTTCAGTCGCGGGCTCGCCCTCCGTATTGCCGTAGACCCAAGTGCCCGACGTATAGACAAACGCCGCGCCCGGATGCAAATGCGAAAGCATCGCCTCAGCCGCGGCCTCGTCGACAGCAGCGGCGGAAGCATCGTTGGTCGACGCCATGTGCACCACGCCATCAGCGGCACCGGCAGTCGCAGCGAAAGACTGTGGCTCACGCAAGTCGCCGCCATGCAGTTTCACGCCGAGACGTGCCAGCGCGCTCGCGGCCGCCGACCTGTTTTCGCGCACCAGCGCCGTCACCTCATGGCCGAGGCTGATTGCCTTGCGCGCGACCGCTTGCCCGATGTAGCCCGTACCACCTGTAATAAATAGTTCCATAGCGTTCTCCTCGATGATTGCCTGCGAAGTTGATAAGTCCCATGAACGAGACTTATCGGTCTCGTTTCGACGAATCTAAACGAGACTGATCAGTCTTGTCAACTACTCGACGATCTGTTATTTATCTGGCATGAACACGTCCTCTCTCCCCGACCTGAGCCCGCTTCAACGCCGTAAGCGGTCCGCCATCCTCGACGGCGCGAAAACCGTTTTTTTAAGCCAGGGTTTCGGCCTGGCAACGATGGACGATGTCGCCGCGGTCGCTGGCGTCGGCAAACAGACCGTCTACCGCCACTTCAAGTCGAAGGAGGCGCTCTTCGTTGGTCTGGTGAGCTCGATGTGCGCTCAGGTGGGTGGACTTCTTGCCAGCGCTCAGGGCCAGCAATCCGATAGATCACCCGAAGTCGAGTTGCGCGAGTTGGGATGGGTGTTGGCACAAATCCTTATCGCGCCGGATAACCTGCGGCTTTACCGGGCCATCGTTGCTGAGGCCGAGCGTCTTCCGGAACTCGGCCAGGTGTTTTACAAAAATGGGGCAAAGGTCGTGCGTGCCTTCGCCGCCAAAATTCTGCGAAAGCGATTTGACGAATCGACTGCTGCATTGCGGGCAGCGACATTTGTTCAGTTGGTGCTAGGCGACGCGTATCTGGAACTGTCAATTGGCTACACGGTGCCCGATGTTGAAGCGCGCTTTGCGCTGCAGATTGACGAGGCGGTGGCGGCTGCACTTCGCTAAGGAGCGCCGCATAAGATGTCGAGCCACTGCATGCGGAGCGCAACAGCGTGTAGCGCGGGGAACAAGACACCGCGCTTCCGATTCCGAACGCATTCGCGCACCGGTTTCCGCACGATCCAGGTGGACACCAGCTTCCACCACGAGGATCCCGCCGTCCCCTGGCTTTTGCAGTGCATGCCGAACCAGTACTGCTTCATGAACTCCGCGTCGGTCAGAGCGGGCCACAGCTTCTCCGGCGTCGTGCGGATGTAGGTCACGTAGACAAAGGTCGATTTAGTTCCGCTATTGCCAAACCCTGTCCGACGACGATCACCGGGAATTGGATAAGCGGACGCCGCTGGTGCGGCCGTGCATCTTTTGTACGAGCATCAGTCCGTCGTTACTGCGGACACCGCGCTCTAGCCAAGAACAAGCCAAATATGACGGTCACGCGGCTTTTTGCATCGCTAATTGTCGTGCGACCACGAGCGTTCCTGATATCTTGCTGATCCCGCACGCGCTGGTCTTTAGTCTACAACTCACGATCCACCAAACCAGTTATAGCCCTGATCGACCCAATAGCCGCCCGGAAACGTGTTGGTCACGAAGATCTCCATGATGTGCTTGGGATTTTTGTAACCGAGTTTCGTGGGAATTCTGAGTTTCATCGGATAACCGTACTTCGCAGGCAATTGCTGACCGTCATACGTAAAGGTCAACAGCGTCTGCGAATGAAGCGCCGTTGGCATATCGATGCTTTCGTAGTAATCGTCAGCGCATTTGAAGCCGACGTATTTCGCCGATGTGTCCGCGCCGACGCGCTTCAGAAATTCCGAGAATGGCGTGCCGCCCCATCGGCCGATTGCGCTCCAGCCTTCGACGCAGATATGCCGCGTAATCTGTTCGGCCTTCGGCAACGCGTAAAGGTCGGCAAGAGTCCAGTCCTTCCTGTCCTGCACGAGACCGCTCACTTTCAGGCGGAAATCGCTTCCATCGACGTGCGGTACATCGTCGATGCCATAGAACGCATTGAATGGGAATGGGCGTGTGATCTGCGCTTCGGTGTAGGTCGGCGCGAGACGGTTCGGGTCGAATAGCCAGCCCTGCACGCTGTCGTTCATTCTCGACACCCGCGATAAAAACGTCTCGACCGATTTTTCGTCCGTCAGGCTGCATCCGGTCAGCATCGCAAGGCCGCCGAGCGTGATAATGCGCTTGCCGAACAGGCGGCGTGACGGGATATCGAGTTCACGATGCACGTCGATACTGAGCGACTCGCGATCGACGGTCGAGGAGGAAGGTTTGAATAGCTTCACAATCGTACTCCTCGGTTAGCGGCCACGAATCATCGTGAGCAACGATCGCGGCACAAGAGCGACCATCGTCAGATGGACGACGATAAAACCGGCCAGCAGCGACATCGCGCCGAAGTGAACGACGCGCGCACGGTCATATCCGCCCATCAAATCGCGCAGCAAAGGAAACTGCACCGACTTCCAGATCGCGAGCCCCGATACGATCAAGACGGCGATGTCGAGCATCACGAACAAGTACGCGAACTTCTGCACCGCGTTGTAGCGGCTCGGGTCCGCGTGCGACAAATGACCTTTCAGTGCTTCGCCGAGGTCGTGCAAGATCGCGCGGGGCGACAGCGGGAAGAACTTCGATCTGAACCGTCCGGTGACGAGGTTCATCGCCAGATAGAAGAGCGCATTGAAGAACAGCAGCCACATCGCCGCGAAGTGCCATTGCAATGCACCACCGAGCCAGCCGCCGAGCGTGACGCCGGGCGGAATCCTGAACCCTTGAAACACCGGTGACGCGTCGTAGATTCGCCAGCCTGACAGCATCATCAGCACCGCTGCCAGCGCGTTGAGCCAGTGCGCGACGCGTACCCACGCGGATTGAATCGTGCGCGCCGCGTCGTGCGACGCGCTGGGTTTAGGGATCGCATTCATGTTGAATCTCCGGGTTTGGCATCGGCGCGGGACGAATCTTCGTTTGCTTCAGTGGGCACACGGTGGGAGTTCGCTGACTTGCAGCATTTCAGCGGTCGCCTGGTTTTCGGGATTCGGCGGTGCGTTCCCGGCATGCCGGGAACCACTCGGGTACCTATTTGCTCATCGTGTCATCTTTCTTCATTGCGTCCGGTTTCATCTTGCTGCCGTCCTTGCTCATCGAATCTTTGGCCATTCCGTCCTTGCTCATTGAATCTTTGGACATCGAACTCTTGGCCGTCGAGTCTTTGCTTGTCGCGTCTTTCGACATCGAATCACCGGACATGGCGCCGCTCGCCTGGGCGAACGCTGAACTACCGCTGACGAGCAACGCTGCGGCGAATACTGCGATTGCAATGCTTTTCATGGCAACTCCTTGGATGTTGTTGATCGGGTCGGTGCGGCCGATGAGGCGTGCACGGCCCATGTGTGTATCGGGTGAACCTGCTTTCCGGCAATTACCGATGCGTAGTACTCGCGCATCCGTGAGGTAGTTCGCCCCGTGTCCCGACGCGGTTACAGCGGGCGCGAAATTTTTTTCTGAAACAGACAAATGAGGGACGTGCAGCGCGGTCGGGAACTTCAACGCGGGGCGATGGAATAAACTCCTGTTTCCTGTAACCGACGCCTCAGATGAATCGAACTACCGATATCACCGCAGCGCAGGCGAAAGAAGCGCATCTGCGAACCCTGTTCCTGAGGGGCCTGGACGGCGACAGCGCCGCGTATCGCCAATTCCTGGCGGAACTGGGCGCGCACCTGCGAGGCTTCCTGCGAAGGCGGTTTCATGATGGCGCGTCCGACGTCGAGGATCTCGTGCAGGAAATTCTGCTGGCAGTTCACAACGGACGGCATACGTATCGCGCCGAGGAACCGCTGACGGCATGGATTCACGCTATCGCGCGCTACAAGCTGACGGATTACTTTCGGTCACGCGCTCGACACGACGCGCTGAACGATCCGCTTGACGACGCGTTCGAGTTGCTCGCCGCGCCCGATCTCGAGTCGGCGCAAGCAAAGCGCGACCTCGGGAAACTGCTCGAACAGTTACCTGATCGCCAGCGTCTGCCGATCATGCACGTGAAGCTCGAAGGGCTGTCCGTGACGGAGACCGCGAAATTGACCGGCTTGTCGGAGTCCGCGGTCAAGATTGGCGTGCATCGTGGACTCAAGGCGTTGGCTGCAAAGATTCGAGGAACGCGATGAAAACGGATGACTTCATTTCCCTGCTTGCCACCAGCGTCTCACCGGTGGACCGTCACGCGCTCACGAAACGCTTTAGCATTGCGGTGCTGGTGGGCGCGGCCGGTGCGACGCTGATCATGGCGATGGTGCTCGGCATCCGGCGCGACCTCGCCGAAGTGGCAGCCACGCCGATCTTTTGGGCCAAGATCGCGTTGCCTTTGTGTCTGATGATCGGCTCGCTGTGGATGTCGACGCGGCTCGCACGGCCTGGCGTACGCGCGGGTGGTAGCGGCTGGTTGATTGCTGCGCCGGTCGCGGCGGTTTGTCTGGCCGGAGCGTATGTATTGATGGCTGCACCGGACGACGCACGGCTCGCACTCGTGCTCGGCAAAACCTGGCGCGTCTGTCCGTTCAATATCGCGATGCTGTCGGTTCCCGGCCTTATAGCCGTCTTCTGGGCGCTCAAAGGACTGGCGCCGACCCGGCTCGCGGCGTCCGGTGCGGCGGGCGGCTTGCTGGCCGGTTCGACCGCGACGCTCGCGTATTGCCTGCATTGCCCCGAAATGGGCATCCCGTTCTGGGGCGCGTGGTATCTGCTTGGGATGCTGGTGCCGACGGTTATCGGGGCGCTGCTCGGCCCCCGGCTGTTGCGCTGGTAAAGCGTTCAGAGCCGTCTTGGATGCTGAGTAGACGATGATCGAACGGGAGATCGGTAGACCCATGCCCATCCCGCTGGCCTTGGTCGTGTAGAAGGCGTCGAACAGGCGTTCCACATGCTTCGGGCGATCCCGCCTGGCTGACGGACCGCTGGGGCCTCGCGCGATGGACACCTCTGCCATTGCGGCTGGTCGTCGGTTACGGGTTCATGGCGCACGGCTACGCAAAAATTGTGAAGCATCCAGATGCATTTGCCGGAATTTTGCACGCGCTCGGTGTGCCGGCACCGCACTTCATGGCGTGGGCGACCATCGTCATCGAACTAGTCGGCGGTCTCGCGGTTATCGCCGGTCAATGGGTAAGCGAGGAGCTCCGAGCGCTCATGGTGCGATCGCGTCAGGAAACCGCTGCCGACGCACAACGCAAGGCCGCCCTCTGCTCGTCCTTGCAGATCAATACCGCGGCAATGGCCAACGAGGGATTCATGATTCATAGGCCACGACTCGACCAACTCCTCGATGTGCTTCTACAGTCGAAGTCCGATCGGATCGGTGACGGTCCCCTCACTCAGTGGACGTTCGTGTCGAACCGGAGCTCGACCCGCAACACCCTGACGTCCATCGGTGCGCAGCGGGCCCGGCTTACCGGGAGCCACAAGATACCGTCGAATACCTGGGGTTCTTTGATTAATATTATCTAGCGGGTGCTAGTCCTTCCGCCGCATTGCCTCCTGCTGGAAGCAGGCTACGCTTTGGCAATGTCATGACTTACGGAACGATAAATAGCTCCGAGCCGCCTTGGACTGAGGGCGCAGCAGGAGATAGAAGGCGGCAACATGCGTAATCATCAGCACAGGCACGTAGATGATCGGAATCGCGTACGTAGCGCCGAACTCTCCCGCACGCGCAGGAAGATCGGACTGGATCGCGTGGTAGTAGTCGAGAATGAGGTCGGTCGCTCCCACAAGATTAAAGGCTACGACGAACGACCAAAAGAGTGGGCGTATCCGTGCTGTGAGTAGCGCCAGCATCGCCAGAACTCCCGTTGCGAAGTCACCGTATGCGGCGAACACGGCGAAGCTGGCAGGCAGATCGGGACTGACGATGCCCGGCAGAATGAAGACCAGCCCGAAAAAACGGAAGCTGTGCAAGGTGGCCATGGCGCGTTGCGCTTCGAATGGGTCCATCGACTTGAGCCTGGGCCAGACGTATACGCGGAAGCAAAGCAGCCAGGCGACATAGCCTAGAACGAGATGCGATTGGAAGAGAAGCTCCGGTGACATGTTGCCTCCTGTCAGGTGTTGTCTGGCGCATTGAAGAATAGGAAGGAGATCAGCCGGGGTGTCGTCGGATCAACTGGCGCAGCGACAGCGCATGCAGCAGGATCGAGCCTGGCATCACGAAAGCAGGGGTCAGCACTTTGTGGATGCGGCCTCGAACACCGCGGTGAGAATGCCGAGTCGGCCTTCCAGGAGATTTCGCGCCAGGTTTGCGGCGAGCTGTGCGAAGTCAGGCCCCATCACCACGCCGAGATTTGGCGAGGGCAGCGGGCCTGACGCACGCAGTTGGGTGCTCCAGGCCTTAGCGGCTTCGGTGTCGTTTTGCCATGCCAGCGTGCGGAAACCTGCTTGTTCGATCGCCTCGCGCGTTGCATCGGCCGTCAGGAGAAAGCTTGTTGTCGGCGTTCGCGCCCAGGGAACGGGGTAGTACGGTTCGCTGCCGTTTGCGACGACGTCGAACGTCGCAAACCTGCCGCATGGCTTCAGCACGCGTTCGATCTCGCGGTAAAGACGTGCGCGGTCGGAGATATTCATCGCCACGTGCTGCAGCAATACGGCGTCGAAACGGCTGCCGTCGAAGGGAAGTTCCAGCGCGCTGGCGGTATGGAACGAAACCTGTTCGCTCTGCCCTGTGCGCCGGGTGAGATAGCGTGCGGCATCCACGAATGGTTCGCTGAGGTCGATACCCGTCACCCGGCAACCATAGGTTGCAGACAGAAAACGGGCCGGCCCGCCAACGCCCGAACCGACGTCCAGCACCGACATATCGGCGGTGATCCCGGCCAATTTGGAAAGCTCCGTGGTGGCAGCAAGCCCACGGGTGTGAAACTGGTCGAGGGCGCCCAGCTGCTGCGGTGTGAGCCGCTGATCCTCCGGCCCAAAGACCGTGAGCGCGATCTTCAGCCGCTCGGTCAGGCCGGTCGCGCGATAGTGATCTCGCACGTCATCAAGTGCATCAGTCATTGCGGAGTTCCTCCACGGTCTTAGCGGATTGTTCAGGGCTTGCGAGTCGACATCGGCGTGCCCCCTCATCCGCAAGCGTAGGTGTACCATGGCCCCTCGCGAGCGACTATTCATCACAATGTTGACGGGCTATGAAGCAGAACTTCACAGTCAGGCAAGGCGCGCTCGATGGCGTGGAGGTGTTCCTGAGCGTCGCCCAGCATCGTAGTTTTCGCCGGGCAGCCGCGGATCTCGGGGTGACACCTTCGGCCGTCAGCCAGACGGTGCGTTTACTTGAAGCGCGCATTGGCGCCGCGCTCTTCATACGCACCACGCGTAGTGTCGGCCTGACCGAAGCTGGCGAACGGTTTCTTTCGCACGCAAAACCTGCCTTCGAGGAGCTTGTCGCCGCTAGTGAGGTTGCGCGCGGACTTGGCCAGCGGCCCGCCGGATTGTTGCGTCTTTCAGTGCCGCACGCGGTGGTGCCAATCCTCCTGGAACCACTGATTGCATCCTTCTGCCAGGCTTATCCTGAGGTCGAACTGGAGATCGCCGCAAGCAAGGAGCTGATCGATCTTGCAGCGGAAGGGTTCGACGCCGGCATCCGGCTGGGTCAGTTCGTCGACGCCGACATGGTCGCGATACCGTTGACGCCACCGTTTCGCCTCATCGTCGTCGGCAGCCCTGCCTACTTCGCAGAACGCAGCCTGCCTGGGAACACGGACGATCTGCGCCAACACGCATGCTTGCGATGGCGGCGATCCAGCGGCGCGCTCGCGCTGTGGTCATTCAACGACAATGGCCAAGTGATCGAGATCGCCGTATCCGGTCCCTTCATCGCGAGCGATTTTTCCACCATGCTTGGCGCGGCAATCGAAGGCATAGGCCTTGCCCAGCTACCTGAGCCGATGACCGTTGAAGGGTTGAGAGCGGGAAAACTGGTGCACGTGCTGGAGCCGTTCGCACCGGTGATACCGGGCGTGTTTCTCTACTATCCAAGCCGCCGGCAGATCATGCCGAAACTGCGCGTTTTCATCGATCATGTGAAGAGCCGCCCGCCAGGCCATGACAAAGTCCCTGGTACAAGATGACGATTGGCGTGCCGGGTTCCGGAAACTCGCCATCGCGACCGGCGCACAGCTCGGGACCTCCCGGTTCCATAGGCCTGAGTGAATTCCATGTATAGGACCGCGCTCGACTCGTCCTTGCTGCGTCGTTTTTTATCGGGTAAAGGGCGGTTCCCGGAGACAGAAGGGACGTTTGAGCGTCCAGCAACAGTAGCCCCTGAACGGCCGTAGATGGCCGACTACTGAACCAGGCAGTCGGCCGTAGTCGACCCATAGGCGTCCTTCACTCCGGCGCTGGCATCAATCGCCTTCAGCGTTCCCTCGAAGGCTCGTCGAGCCAGCGTCCGCAACTGGCCCGATCCAAGACGCCGGAGGACCCTCGGACTAGTCTGTCGCCCACTCAGCGAGTTTTGCCACAGTGTTCATGTTGCGGGCGGTGCCGGTCCTCACAGCGGGAATTTTCAATTTTGAGTGTGCGATTCCGTTGCTGTAGTGCACGTACACCTCACGCGTTCCGAGCGCGATTTCTTCATCCTGCTGGCCGCTCACATGAGACAGGGCGTCGGCAGGAGGTGGTGCATCGAGGAATATTGCGACGGTCCGATTCGGTGCGGCGGCCCCGAATGGATTCCCGTCAACAACCGCGACCAGCTCTGCGCCAGTCCGGACTAGAACACCTACTGGCTTGCCCGCGTATATCTCCAGGCAACGTTCCAGCCGAGCCTTCACTGAGGCTTCCGTGAGCTTGCTTTCGAAGACGACGTTGCCACTTGCGATATAGGTGCGCACGTTGGTAAAACCAATGGACTCGCACATCGCTCGCAGCTCGGACATAGGGAGCTTACCGGTGCCGCCAACATTTACGGCCCGTAGGAAAGCCACGTATCGAGTCATAAAGTGATCCTATCGTCATTTCCGTCGGCGCAGCCTACCCTGAAGTCGCTCGATCCGTTCCAGAGTACTCTGTGGTGACCGGCTCAGTTCGACCTCAGAGCGCGGCTTTTACTCGTGCTATGGCGACGCTCGTGGACTTCTGACATGACCCTATCCAGTCCAGCCCGGAATCTGTTGACCAGACCGCCGGTCCCTCGCCTGTCGACGCTCAGCCACATACAGATCGCGTCGCTGTGGTTTGCGCTCTTTAGCCAATGGATGACGGTCGTTCCGGTGCTCGTGCCGGCACAGGTTGCCGAAATGCTCGGACGCGACGCCGCGTTAAAGGAAGGCGTGGCCGGCTCGGTCATTGCGGCCGGTGCATTCATTGCGATGGTCGTGGCGCCACTGGCCGGAGCGCTTTCAGATCGCTGCTCTGCAAAACATGGACGTCGGCGACCGTTTCTCGTCGTCGGCGTGTTCGGCACCTCGGTCGCACTGGTATGGCTTGCGTCATTCAACGGCGCGGGGAGCGTATGGCTGTATGCACTCGCGTTCGTGCATCTCCAATTCTGGTGGAACTGGGCGGCGGGTCCGTACGCCGGGCTGGTGCCCGATGTTGTGCCGAAACAGGAAGCCAACCGCGCGAGCGCGTGGCTCAACGTGATGAGCGTGCTCGGCACCATCACCGGTAACGTGGTGCTCGTTGCGTTCTATTCTCCGCGTCACGTGTATCCCGCGGTTGCCACGTTCATTGCAATCATGTTGCTCTGCCTTTGGCTGACGATTCGCGGCTCGCGCGAGCCGAGGCCTGCCCGATCCCGCGACCGGTTCGAGCTCTTCGCGTTCGTCCGCTCGTTCTATCTCGATCCACGCCTGCACCGAAATTTCTACTGGGTGCTCGTAACCCGCCTGTTCGCCAACATGGGAATCTGGTCAATCTTCAGCTTCATGTTGTACTACCTGCAGGACGTGATCGGCATTCGTCATCCGACCAGTCTCCTGAACGGGCTGCTTGGTGTCGGCGTGGTGCTGGCGATCCCGGCCAGCCTGCTGGGCGCACGGCTCGCCGACCATTACGGCGTCGTTCCCGTCGTCCGCCTGACAAGCTGGATCATGGCCGGGGCTGCAACCGGCTTTGTCCTCCTGGCGTTGCATCCGAACCAGTTGCTGGTGATCACGGTCGGGCTGGTTTTCTGCGCCGCTTACGGCACCTATCAAGCCGTCGACTGGGCACTCGCGCTGCAAGTGTTGCCAGACGATGCGTCCAGCGGCAAGGACATGGGCATCTGGCAAGTGTCGATGGTGCTGCCGCAGATCCTAGGCCCTGCCGCGACCGGGTGGATGCTGTCATGGGTCAAAGCGTTTGCCGGTGCCGGACCCGCCTACGTTACCGCGTTCGTCGTCGCCGCGGTGTGGTTCGTGCTGGCGGCGTGGCTCGTCTCGCGCATCAGGATTGCTTCACGGCAACACCTATCCACCGGACTCGTCGGGCGACCATAGACACCCGCCGCGCATGCGCATTGGTCAATGTTCGACGACGATGACTGCGTCGACGTCGACTTTCCGAGAAATCCAAACAAAACCGTCAACAAATGGCGGCGGAGGAATGCCGATTGCCTCTCCCGTGATGGCGACAGTCGTGCCAGCACGCTCGTTGCGCTGCACCCGTGTGTAGGCTGACTTTTCGCAGCCGGACCCGTGCCGCTCAGCAGCATTTCGCCACTTGGACATCTGCTATACATTCTCGTACTTGTCCTGGCCATAAAGCGAACTAGACTTAGGGCGAGTATGCCTGCCTCCCCGGGGAGAAACCATGAAACACGTGATGAAGGGTTTCCTGCTTGCCGTTGCCCTGCTGACAGTGGTTGGCGGCACCGTCGGCACCTATGCGATCCTCTCCGCACCGTCGGCTCATGCTGAGCCGTGCGGCGGCCGTGGGTATCCGCAGGACGGTGGCGGCAATCCGCCCTAACCCAAGTACGGAGCGCGCCTCAGCGCCCCCGAGTGGGGCAAAAGCGGACTAGGCGCAGCGATGGTCCGGTCTCCCGGTCGAACCGACGTTCGAATGTCCGTCACGGCGTGCGAGCGAATGGCCGAAGATGGCCCAGAGCGTGTCAAAACGCTGAGTCACCGGGAATTAACGAAACCTGTCTTGCCGCAGGTTTCGACTTTTCGATTGCGGCGATCCGAGCGTCAAATCACAGCGGAAGTA
>NZ_CADIKM010000026.1 GCF_902859895.1 Pararobbsia alpina | reverse complement strand
CGCGGGGTGACCGTCACGACTTCCTTGTTTTCCATCAACATGCTCCGCCAAAAATTCGACAGCATGTCGATCGTGCTCACGTCGGGGTAGATGCCTTGGGTGGACGCTTACCAAGACCTCGGGTCTAGCTGACGTGCTTATGCAGTCGCTGGGTCCCTGTGCTGAGGAGATTGCCGTCGCGTTCGTGTTCGGCTCCGTGGCTAGCGGCAAGGAGATCGCTACAAGCGACATAGACATTCTCCTAATCGGATCCGCCAGTTTCGGAGCCGTGGTCAAGCTACTGTATCCAGCACAAGCGACGCTGGGCCGTGAGATCAATCCAAAGATCTTCTCACCGGCAGAGTGGCGATCTCACTTGCGAGAAAGCGAACCCTTTGTAGTCGACATTCTCGCCAAACCAAAGATCTTCCTGATTGGGAGCGAGCGTGACCTTGGAGAACTTGCTAGGACTGAGCCTTGAATCGATCACGCCGAGCCACGCGCAGACTTCTCGCCTGCTGGCCGCCGCCGAGCGAAACCTTCAGGATGCGCGTCTCGACCTCCTCAGTAACGAGAACCGGTTTGCAATGCCGCCATTGCCAACTGCATCACCACTTTGTACGCGGCGGTAGCGCTTTACAATGTGCCGTGCGTTCGGCGCGGGATGCTACCCGGTGCGCCGTCCACATCGTCGGTCTTCAAACCCGCTAAAATGCCATGTCTGGCGCACCCCGCGCGCCCACTCCCCGTTGAATGCCATGCTCCGCCTTAGCGAAGTCAAACTCCCCCTCGATCATCCCCAGTCCGCGCTCGATGCGGCCGTCCTTGCGCGTCTCGCCGAGATCGGTGTGCCGCCCGAAGGCATGGTTCGCTATACGGTGTTCCGCCGCGCGCACGATGCGCGCAAGCGCGCGGATATCAAGCTCACCTATATCCTCGACATCGAACTGAAGGACGAAGCTAGCGCGTTCAAGCGCATGCAGGGCAAGCCGCACTACAGCGTGAAGCCGGACATGGAGTATCACTTCGTCGCCCAGGCCCCTCGCCACTTGACGGTACCGCGCCCAGTGGTCATCGGCATGGGTCCCTGCGGGCTCTTTGCAGGGCTGATTCTCGCGCAGATGGGCCTGCGCCCGATCATCCTCGAGCGCGGTAAGGCGGTCCGCGAACGGACGAAGGATACGTTCGGTCTCTGGCGCAAAAGCGTCCTGAACCCCGAATCCAATGTCCAGTTCGGCGAGGGAGGCGCAGGCACGTTCTCGGACGGCAAGCTGTACAGCCAGATCAAGGACCCGCGCCATCTCGGCCGCAAGGTCCTCGATGAGTTTGTCCGCGCCGGCGCACCCGAAGACATTCTTTTCCTGAGCCGCCCGCATATCGGCACGTTCCGGCTCGTCAGCATGGTCGAAAAAATGCGCGCGACGATCCATTCGCTCGGCGGCGAAGTGCGCTTCGAGACGAAGGTCGAAGAGATCGAGATCGACAAAGGCAAGCTGCGCGCGCTCAGGCTCTCGAACGGCGAGACGCTGCAGACGAATCATGTGGTGCTTGCCATCGGGCACAGCGCGCGCGATACGTTCGAGATGCTGCATGCGCAAGGGGTCTATATCGAGGCGAAGCCATTCTCGCTCGGCTTTCGCATCGAACACCCGCAAGGCCTGATCGATCGCAGCCGCTTCGGCAAGTTCGCCGGGCACGAGCAGTTGGGCGCGGCTGACTACAAGGTCGTCCACCACGCGAACAACGCACGCGCGGTGTACAGCTTCTGCATGTGCCCAGGCGGCACGGTCGTCGCGGCAACATCGGAAGCCGGGCGGGTGGTGACCAACGGCATGAGCCAGTACTCGCGCGCAGAGCGCAATGCGAATGCCGGGATCGTCGTGGGCATCACGCCCGAGGACTACCCGGGTGGCCCGCTCGCGGGCATCGACTTCCAACGCAAGTGGGAGACGCGCGCGTTCGAACTCGGCGGCGGCAACTACCATGCGCCCGGCCAACTGGTCGGTGACTTCATCGCAGGCCGGCCCTCGACTGCGATGGGCTCGGTGATTCCCTCATACAAGCCCGGCGTCACGCCGACGGACCTCAGTACCGCCTTGCCGGACTATGTGATCGACGCGATTCGCGAGGCGCTGCCCGAACTCGACAAGAAGATCGCCGGTTTCGCGATGCACGATGCGGTGCTCACGGGCGTCGAGACCCGCACGTCGTCACCGATCCGTATCCGTCGCAAGGACAATTTCCAGAGCATGAACGTCGAAGGCCTCTACCCGGCGGGTGAGGGGGCGGGCTACGCCGGCGGGATCTATTCGGCCGCGATCGACGGGATCGAGGTGGCGGAAGCACTCGCGCTCGATCTGCTTGCGTCGTGAAGCCCGCTATTCTTCATGCGGTTCCGATGACCCGGAGCCGGGGCCGTAAGAACCTGACGGACCTGATGAGCCGGATGAGCCTGACGGTCCCGCGGGTCGCCGTCGCCGGGTGATGACGGTCGACGACGACTCGTCGCGCGACCTGTCTCGCGCCTGCGGCGGTCTCGTTCCCGTATCGGGCTGGACGGTCGAGATGGCGCGCTTGTAGATGCCCTGCACCCCATTGGGCGTACTGAGCATGATCAGGTATTGGTCGAAGGATTCGATGGTCCCGACCAGCCGGATGCCGTTGATCAAAAAGATCTGAACGCGCTTTCTTTCCTTGCGGAGGCTGTTCAGTACTTCGTTCTGCGGAAAACGGTCTTCGGATTCTGTCGACATGGTTGTGGCCGCCGTTTTTTTAAGGGTGGGCAGGATGCCGCAACCGTTGTGCCACCTGACGGTCGCGCATCGGCTGTGGCGCTCGGGCACGCAAGCCGGGCTGTCGCGAGGGGGCAGCTCGAAGCGGCTTGAGAAGCGGCTTGAGAAGCGGTGCATCAGCCTGATGCCCCTTTTTCCCGTCGCGGTCTTTCCGCTGTGAGCCGCGCACGAAAGACCGCGGACTCATAGACCAAGCCTACACCGATTTCCAGGAGTCGATGTGCCAACGTATAGTGCCAGCGAGCATACCCGGCTTCCATGCGCGCAAAGAATCGATAGCGCGCTCGTGTTATTGCAGTTCCAAATTCAACGCATCGATCTGGTTTCTCTGGCTATTCAACCGCGCACTCCGGAATGCTGACTGCAATTCTTCTCGCCATCGCCGCGTTCGCTGCCACGAATATCGACAATCTGTTCGTGCTCCTTGCCTTCTTCGCCGAGGCTCACGACAAGTGGCCCGTGGTGACCGGTCAATACTTGGGCTCGCTGGCCCTGGTGGCGCTAGCCTGCGGGCTCGCGGCGCTGATGATCAATGTGCCCCCAGCCTATGTCGGACTGATCGGCGTGATGCCGGTCCTCATCGGGATCGGCAAGCTGCTGCGACTCATGCGAGGGGGAAACGACCCGGGCGAGGTTGCCGAGGCCGGCGACACCAGCGAGAGACAGAATCGCGGGTCGTCGATCTGGATTGTCGCCACCGTCGCGATCGCAAACGGCTCGGACAATCTCTCCGTCTACGTACCGCTGTTTGCCGCCCGGTCCCTGCCACAGGCCCTTGCGATCGTCACGGTTTTTATTGTGATGATCGGGTTGTGGTGTGGCTTGGCCATCTGGCTCGTATCACACCGTCTGCTCGGCAGACCGATCAGGCGGTATGGCCATCTGTTGCTGCCATGGGTGCTGATCCTGATCGGCATCTCGGTTATCGTGGAAAACGGAACACTCAAGGCCTTTGGCTTATAAGAATTTCCCATCTAGGCCTGCTTTGGTCTCAGATGACGTCGCAATTGGCTGTCTACAGAATTGGCTTACAGAGAGTTGGCTATCTACTGAGAGATAGATGGCCCCATGGCTGACCCAGGATTCCGGAATTGGAAAGCGCCGCGGCTAACAATCGACGGAATTGGGCGGTGCCAATCGCCAAAAAGCGCCTAAACTCCTTCGAATTCGGACCTTCGTCCCCATGCGAGCGGTCCTGACAAACCGACGACTATCTACCTGAAGATAGATTTAAAATCGATTTTAGAAAACTGTTGTGCTCGGACTGTACTTGCGCTGCCAACATGAATTGACTAGTGAACTTTGTAGGCCTTCGTGACTTCCTCGATTCTCGTTCGTGTGCCAAACAAGCGGCTCGCCACGACGGCCCCCTGCAACGAGGCATACAAGACCCGCCCGGCTGCCTCGGGCCCTCCGCTCACCATCAGCGTGCCATTTTTCTTCCCCTCGGCCAGCAGCTTGCCCAGCCACGTCTCATTGCTTTTGAAGAAGCTCTGAACGGCCTGTCTCACGTGCTCGGGCAGTGATGCAATGTCGGCCGCAAGCATGCCGCACAGACAGATCTGGTCACCATCGCCAAGTATCTTGCCGAACAGCCGGGCGTAGCGGTCGAGACGCAGGTCGGCAGACTGCGATGAATCGATTGCATACATTTCGGCGAGCGATTCGCTGCTGTAGACATTGACCGCCTCCAGCACGAGGTCTTCCTTGGTCGGGAAATAGTAGTGAATGCTCGATGTCTTGACCCCGACCAGTTCGGCGAGGTCCCGGTAGCTGAAGCCGTTGTATCCCCTGAGCATGATCAGGGTCTGGGCATAGTCCAGCAACTGTTCTCGTACGGTGCGCGTTTCCATGGCGCGGATATTATCTACCGATAGGTAGAGAGTCAATTGTCCGTCTCAAAATTAATCTGGAAATGAGCCCAATGCCGTTTCTGCACTTTGCCGCGGAAGTTAGCCAGATAGGTGAGTGGGTGAATTGGCCGATGGGCCAGCCGAAGCGGACTAAGGAAAGCTGGCAAAGCGATGAATCTGCTGTCCTCAATGGCCGAATGGACGGGGGCTGCCATCGGATAGCGTGCAATCCGTCGGGCATATGGCCTATGTCTGGGAGGTCAATCTCCCCTGAACGCCATCCCGAAAGGCCTGCGCCGCAACGGGCGATGACGCCTAAGGGTATCAATTCGGAACCTTCCTAAGAAACTTTCGGGTTGTGACAAGTACTGAGATTTTCTCTAATTGAGGCGTCGCATGAGCGATTTGTGCTTTGACGGGGACTGCCACATGACGGATGTTAGTTGGCGAAATTCGAACGATAGTGTCCGACCGAAGTCGGCACGATCCGCGTGAAGACGGCCGCAGGAGCGGCACTCACGCAGGGCAAGCCGGCCGTTGCGCGTCAGTGTCCCGGCAGCATTTGCGGACGCTATGGAGAAAGGCTATGTGCGCATTACGGGAAGGCCCGTGCGGGGAAGCGGACGCGTCGCCCGACATCGACATTGTGATTGCGGACGATCATCCGGTAGTGCTCGCAGGTGTCGAGAAGACCGTCGGTGAATGTCCGGGCTGCCGTGTCGTCGCGGTTGCACAGTCCGTCGGCGGAATGTTCGATGCGCTGCGAAAGATTCATTGCGATATCGTCATCAGCGATTTTTCTTTTTGTGGAGATCCCGAACCCGACGGTCTGATGATGCTGGAGAAGCTCTCGCGAACGCATCCCGACGTAAGAATTATCGTGTTGTCTCAACACGATGACTTGATCCGGGTTAAGCGGATCATGACGATCGCATCGGGCTTCGTCAGCAAGACCACCGGCATTGCATGCTTGCCGGTCGCGATCGAAGAGGTCCTCAACGGAATCAAGTTCGTCGACCCGCGTACGTCGAAGCTCCTGCTCGGCCATATGTTCGAGCGGCAGCGCGACGGCTTCGGTGACGAACCGCTGACGATGCGCGAGATGGAGGTCATGCGTCTCTATTCGAGGGGCATGACGGTGACGGAGATCGCAAACTACACACGCCGTAGCCTCAAGACCATCAGCGCGCAGAAGCAGAGCGCGATGAAAAAGCTCGGCGCGCGTAGCGATGTGGAGCTTGTCGACGCGTTCAAGATCGCGGAAGGGGGCAGCAGCTACTAGACGAAAAGCCGCGCGCGAAAAGGTGTGCGGGTATGGGAAACCGGCTACCGGAGAAACGGGCAGCGCGATGTAACCGCGCTGTATGCGACTCCTGCCGCGGCCCACCGCGCCCGCCGGGATGGAAGACCACCGGCGGAGCATCCAAAATGGAAGACGCTAGTCGCGGAACAGTTCGTAGAACCGGCCGAGTTCAGCCGATAATTCGTTGAGCGCCGCCATTTCCGACGGGGTGATCTTGCGCACCGCGTTCGGATGCGTCCAGTCGCCATAAATCAGGCCGACGGTGGTCGTATCGAGGCGCACGGGCAATAGCACGAACGCGTGAGCGTCGGGCAAGGCATTGCGGAACCACGACGGGATGTGTGCCGCGATCTTTGCGTCACGCGCCTGTTCGATAAAAATGCCGACCGAATTGGCAATCGCAAGATGGAAGACATCCGGTGCGAACGATTCCGGGAAACGTAATAGCGGCAGTAGCCGTTCGACCTGCTCGCCCGCTCCGAGGCAAGCCTCGAACGCATTGTGTTCTGCAAGGCGTTCGAACACGATGACGCGTGCAAAGCCGAGCGCGGCCCGAATCGTTTCCGAGGCGAGCGTCTGCACGGGCCGCAGCGCGTGATTTGAACGAAGTGAACGAACTTCGGCCAGCCCCGCGCGCAGCCGCGTCTCGGGATCGACGGGCTGCGTGGCCGCAATTGAATTGCTCTTCAGGCTGCCGATTTCATCGAGCAAGGCGTTCGCGGTTTCTTCCTTGGCGAGCGAGACGGTGAGCTCGATGAGTTCCTCGGGCGACATCGACAGGGCGGGGCTGTGTGCACGAGCGAGGTCGTTGAGAAGAATGTCACGCAAGTCGGAATCGGCATGGGGATCGGCCATGATTTCGGACACGGCGGTCGAGAAGCCCGTAACCGACTGCAGCCATTGCAGATGCGAGGGAGACGCCCCGACAGGGTCCTCACCGCCGCGCATCCCCACACGAATCGTCTCGGGCAGGCGCCAGCGTGCCGCGGCCTCCTGGCCGAGCTGCTCGAACGACATGCCGAGAATCGCCGCACACACCTGTTCCTCAGGCACCCCGGTACGCGTGGCGCGCTCCTGGATTTCGCGCCATTCATCCTCGAGATAGAACACGACCAGCAGCTTGCCAACCTGGCGCATGAGCGTACAGACCACGGCCTCTTCCCGTGCACCTTGCCTGCTCTGATCCGCGATCTGACGGGCGACCTGCCCAGAGAGCATGGTCCGGTTCAATTCGAGCTGGGCGTCGATCCGGTTGCCGCGTTCGCTCGAAAAATGGTCGAGCAGCTTGAGGCCGACAGCGAGGTGCCCAACCGCCTCGATTCCAAGGATCACCAATGCGCGTGAGATGGTCGTGACATTGCCGCCGAAGGCCGAATACATCGCCGAATTGGCGAGCCGGATCACCTTCTGCGTCAATGCGAAATCCGAGAGGATCACGTTCACCAGCGCGGTGAAATCGAAGTCGCGTGTGTCCATTACCGAAACCGCGGCCTGGACGGACTGCGACAGCATGGGAAAGTCACCGCGCGCGCTGAAGCGAGACCAGACCTTGTCGATCGGAGACCCGCTCATAGGACTGAGCCCGTTGTTGCTGAGCCGCTTAGCATTGTAAGTTCTTATTTTCCATGTGCGTCGATTGCGAGCTCGCGAGACATGAATCTGTCGGCCAGTTCGTTGGCCGGCAGTGCCTTGCAAAGTAGCCAACCCTGAATATGGCCACATCCGAGCTGAATCAGCAAGGCCCGTTGCGCTTCAGTCTCGACACCCTCGGCAACGAGCCGCAGGTTTAATGTGTGTGCTAGGGCGGCGACGGCGGTCACGATGGCCTGATCGTTCCGCGATTCAGACAGATTCTCAATGAAGCTGCGATCGATCTTAAGCTCGGTCAGCGGAAAGCGCTGAAGATAGGCAAGGCTCGAATAACCGGTGCCGAAATCGTCGACGGCAAAGCGGATGCCGATGTCGGCGAGGTCCTCGAGTAAGCTGCGCGCATGCTGGGGATCGTGCATCAGCACGCTTTCCGTGATTTCGAGCACGAGGCGCGACGGTTCGACACCGGTGAGCTCCAGGGTTTCGCGAACCGTTGCCGCAAAGGCCGGCTCGCGGAATTGCTGGGCCGACACGTTGACCGCTATGTATTCGAGCCGCATCCCGAGCGAATCCCACAATGCGAGCTGCATGCACGCCGTCTTCAGAGCCCAGTCGCCGAGGTAGCTGATCAGCCCGACGGCCTCTGCGAGCGGAATGAAAGTCGTCGGCTGCACCAGGCCGCGGGTCGGGTGGTGCCAGCGCATCAGCGCCTCGACGCCAACGACCTCGAGCGAGGCGATATCGGAGATCGGTTGATAGTGCAGTGAGAACTCGCCGTTGCGTACGCCCTCGTAGAGTTCCGCTTCGAGCTTGAGCTTGTCGGCGGCTTCGGGGTCGCGCTGGTCGTTGAAGAACATCAGCGTATTGCCGCCGATGCGCTTCGCGCGGTAAAGAGCCTGGTCGGCGCCGCGCAGCAATTGCCGTTCGTCGTTGCCAATCTGGTCGCTCGAGGCGATGCCGACGCTCGCCGCCAGATGCAGCGACTGGCCTTCATAACTATAGGGCTGTGAGATCGCCGCAAGCAGGCGCCGCGCAAGCGCCTCGCTGCTGCGTGCATCGACACTGCGGCGCGTCATGACAATGAACTCGTCGCTGCCCGTCCGCGCCACGACGTCGTCGGCGTCGACACTTGCACTCAGACGCTCCGCGGTCAACTTGAGCATCGCATCGCCCGCTTCGTAGCCGAGCGCGTTGTTGATCCGCTGGAATGCATCGAGATCGATCGACAGCAGGGCGACCCGCGCCTTCCCCTGCACGCCGCTTGCGAAAGCGCGCTGCAACCTGCGCTGGATCGACACGAGATTGTCGAGTCCGGTCAGCGCATCGTGCTCGGCTTCGAAGCTCAGTCGTTCCTGACGCAAGGCCCAGGCAGAGATATCGGATGCGGAAATCGAGAAGCCGGCGAGATTGCCGTCCGAGCCATGGATCTGCGCAATGCGCAGATTGACCCAAGCGGGATAGGTCAGTGACTTGTTCATCCGCAAGGTGCAGCCGACCGGCTCGGCGCTCACGCGTGCCTGGGCAATGGTGTCGGCGAGCAGGGCGGCATCCGCATCGGGTACGAGTGCACTCAGGCTGGTCGCTTCAAGAAAGGCCCGGTGAAAGCCCATGAAGCGCAGACCGGCTTCCGAAATATAGGTGAAGCGCAGATGCGTATCGACCTGTGCGAGGAAGTCGATGCCCGCCACTGTATGTTCGCCGAGCACATAAGGCTCGAGGCTCGTCGTGTTCAGGTCGTCACCTGATGGGCCGCGTGGACCCTCTTCGGGATCGCCGCCGATACGGCCGCCCTGGCGATGCAAGCGAGCGTCGACAACCATATCGCGCGCGCTGAACGGCGAGATACGCGCCCATGCGCGCAGGAGGACGGCCGACGCGGAGGCGACCTTGCTTCGCTCAATGTAGGGCGCGGCGACGGGGGGCGTGGCAAGCCGGGAATCCGGGCCGGAGGCATCGGCATCGGCCGGCACCGGGCCGGGCATGGCACGGTCGTTCATCGGATGTCCAGAGACAGTGTGTTCGTCTTAGTCAACGGCCATTTCGCCAAAATCTTTAACGGCACACAGCGGGTGGCAAACAAGCGCGGCAAGCGGGCATACCGGCTTGTCGGCATTCCGAGAGCCAAGGCACACCGTTTGCTGTTTTGAAGCGCGGAGAAGCGGCAGTGATCCGTTCTCAAAATGTGGATGCTCAGGCGCGAAATGGGCCCATTAAGACAAAACGTCGCCGCGCCCGGACCGAATGGACCCGGGCAAGCGGTTGAATCGCCACGCTCTGCCTGATCGATTTTCATTTTTCTGTTCGAACAACAACGTGCTTTTTACAGGAGTGCCACCATGAAACTGCTCAAAAGCCTGACTCTTGCCGTGGCAGCGGCAATGATGCTGAGCGCCTGCGGAGGCAGCGACGATGTCGGCAAGGAACTCGGTGTGACAAAACCATCGGTTCGCTACATTCACGCGATTCCCGCGCCCGCCACCAATGTCGACTTTTACAACAATGGTGTCATTGCCCAGTCCAATACCGCGTACACCTTCGTGAGCGCTTTCAACAACTTCTCTTCAGGGGCGACGACGTTCTCGTACGACCTGACAGGCACCACCACGCCGCTCGCGACGGCGCCCTCATTCAACGCCGTCAATGGTCATGAATATACGGTGATTGCCATTGTAGGTACATCGGCTTTACCTGCAATCTCGGTGATCGACGACCCATTTGACAAAGGTTTACTAAATAATCAGGCGCGCGTGCGCGCGTTCAATGCTTCATTCAACGCCAACTCGGTCGGCCCGGTGGATGTCTATCTCATTGCCGGCACGGCCGGCGACATCACGACCGCAACGCCGCAATGGCCAATGTCGCCTATGCCGCGGCCGTGCCCGCCTCGGGCCAGGACTCTGTATATGTCGATGGCGGCCAGTATGTGATCGTCGTCACGCATGCGGGTTCGAAGACGCCGATCTTCAAGTCCTCGCCGATCACCCTGTCCAACAACGCCGACTGGCTGGTCACGACGATTCCGACGGAAGGGCTGGTCGGTCCGACCATACCGGATGCCATCCGAGTGCTCGTTGCCAGCAATGGCGGTACCAATGGCACCGACCTGCTGACGACTCCCTTGCCGTGAGCGGGGGCGCAGCAACTTTTTAGTCGGAAAGTGCGAAGAGCGGCCGCTGCAGACCGGCCGCTCTTTGACTTCTCCTCGCAATGTGCGTTGTCTTTGCCCAGGTTTGTCCTGGCGTCTTGCGCTGCTGCCTTGTCTTCCTTCCTTGCCATCGCCATTCCCCGGCCGCCGGTCCTCAACAGGTCGATCCGAATGTTGCCGTATTCATATGTCTTCCCGGTGTAGCGGTTGTCGTACCCGACCGGTTATGCTACAACCCGAGGCCCGCTTGGTTTCATCGATTCATCCCGGCAGCAAGTATTGCTCCTGCCGTCGACCGGCCTTCATGCATGAATTTCTGCGCAATCGACTTCGGTACGTCCAATTCGGCAATCGCCTTGCCTCACCACGCTTCGGTGCGCCTGGTGCCGGTCGAGGGTACGCATGTGACCCTGCCGACCGCGGTGTTCTTCAATACCGATGAAGACGTTCAGGCATATGGGCGTGCGGCGGTCGAGTCGTATATCGACGGCTACGAGGGCCGGCTGATGCGCTCGATGAAGAGCATTCTCGGTTCGGCACTCGCCGAATCGACGACTGACCTCGGGGATGGCTCGGCGATACGTTATCTCGATGTCATCACGCTGTTCGTCCAGCATCTCAAGCAGCGCGCGGAGGCGGCCGGACAGCGCATGCTCCAGCGCGTGGTCATGGGGCGGCCCGTATTCTTTGTCGATGGAGATCCCGAAGCCGACCGCATGGCGCAGGCACAGCTCGAGGCGATTGCGATCAGCATCGGGTTCCGCGAGGTCGAGTTTCAGTACGAACCGATTGCGGCCGCATTCGACTACGAGGCGAGACTCGATCACGAACAGGTGGTCCTCGTCGCCGACATTGGTGGCGGCACATCGGACTTCTCACTCGTGCGCGTCGGCCCCGAACGCGCAAAACACCTGCATCGCAAGTCGGATGTACTCGCCCATCACGGTGTCCATGTCGCGGGGACCGACTACGACAAGCGCGTCGAGCTCGAGGGCGTTCTGACCGAATTCGGCTATAAATCGGTCGATTCGAAGGGAAAGGAAGTGCCGAACCGGATCTATTTCGATCTGGCGACCTGGCATCTGATCAATACCGTCTACAGTCCGCGCCGTGCGGGTGAGTTTGCGCTGCTCAAGCACATCTACAGCGAGCCGGCCTATCATCGCCGCCTGATGACCGTGATCGATCGGCGGCTCGGTCATGCGCTCGCCGCGCGCGCCGAGGACGCGAAAATTGCCGTGTCGGCCGGGGGTGAGGTCGAGATCGATCTCGACGAAGTCGAGGAGGAATTGAGCGCATCGTTCGATGCGGACATGCTGATCGCCTGTTCGCGTGACGAGACGCAGCGAATCGTCGATGCGGCGCGCCATACGGTCGAGTTGGCGGGAATCCCTCCATGCCGGGTCGACGCGCTCTATTTCACGGGTGGTTCGACAGGGCTCAAGTTTCTGACCGATGCCTTGTCGGCGGCCTTCCCGAATGCGAAGCCGGTGGTCGGCGACCGTCTCTCCAGTGTGGCGACGGGGCTGGGCATCCATGCACGACGGGTGTTCGGCGCAGCGGCTTAGGTCGTCAGTCGAGCGGGCTGGCGACGCGCGTTCGCAAACGCCGGGTCGGCGAAGGCGCCGGCGTTCTCAGAAGCGCAGATCAAAAAGCGCAGACAAAAAAACCGCAAGACTCGCGTCCTGCGGTTTTTTTACGCGATGCCGGCACCTTGACGATGCCGGTGATCGAAGTCGCTTAGAGCGGCTTGATGTTCGCTGCTTGCTTGCCCTTCGGGCCGGTCTTCACTTCGAAGCTGACCTTCTGGTTTTCTTGCAGCGTCTTGAAGCCTTCTGCACGGATTTCGGAGAAATGCGCGAACAGGTCTTCGCCACCGCCGTCCGGGGTGATGAAGCCGAAGCCCTTAGCGTCGTTGAACCACTTAACGGTACCCGTTTCCATATTACTTTCCTAAAGATGAATTAGATCAAGGGCTGAGCCCCGTGTTGCGCATGAAAATCAAGGAATTGAATAGGACAACCGGCGTACCGTTGGAGGGCGACTGCGTTAAGGCTGTTACTCGTGGTCGCTTGAAAATCCTGCAATAGCTTTATACGGTCAATCCGCGCCGCGGTCAATGGGTATTTCTGCGGCCTGGGGCTTGTCTGAACGCCGCCACGCCTGCGTCAACGCCGCATCGGCCTGATCCTACCCCGCCCTGGTCTTCCGCCCTAGTCGCCAGCATTTCTCAGGCCCGGCCAGCCGCTTGTCAGCGTGGGCCCCAGCGCAAACATGTCGAGTACCCGCGAAGTCGTGTGCACGACCATGTCGTCGATGGTCTGCGGCTTGTCGTAAAAGGCGGGTAGCGGGGGGAAAATAATGCCGCCCATCTCGGTCACGGCGGTCATATTGCGCAAGTGCGCGAGGTTCAGCGGCGTTTCGCGGACCATCAGCACGAGACGGCGGCGCTCCTTGAGCGTCACGTCGGCCGCGCGTGCGATCAGATTGTCCGAAAGCCCATGGGCCACGCTCGCCAGCGTTTTCATCGAACAGGGCGCGACGACCATGCCGTCGGTCGCAAACGAACCGCTCGCAATCGTCGCGCCAATATCGCGCACGTTGTACACCACATCGGCAAGCGCTTCGACCGCCGGGCGGTCGAGGGTGAGTTCATGCTGAATGCTCAGCCAGCCGGCCGAGGACACGACGAGATGGCTTTCGATGCCGCCCAGCGCACGCAATGTCTCGAGCAGCCGGACCGCGTAGATCGCGCCGGTGGCGCCCGTGATGGCAACGATCAGCCGGCGCACGCCTTAGACGGCCGCCGTCAGCACCTGACGCAATTCGCCCGATTCATACATTTCCATCATGATGTCCGAGCCGCCGAGGAATTCGCCGTTGACATACAGCTGCGGGATGGTCGGCCAATTCGCATATTCCTTGATGCCCTGACGGATCTCCTCGTCCTCGAGCACGTTGACCGTGGTCAGCTTGTCGACGCCGGAGGCCTTCAGCACCTGGATCGCGCGGCCCGAAAAGCCGCACATCGGAAACTGGGCGGTGCCCTTCATGAAAAGGACCACCGGATGGCTGGTCACAATTTCCTTGATGCGTTCTTGGGTGTTCATGTTGGAACTCTTAGAAAAAATTACGATAGCAATAGAGAAATGATAGCGGATTTCGGATGCGGTCGCGCCCTTGGGGGGCGCCTGCGCCTGAAGGCCTAGCTCCTCGCGCCGGTTATCCGTTCGATTCCCGCGAGGTCGCGCCGCGACTCGACCGCTGAAAATCCGTACTGGGTAAAGATTGCTTGTACCCGCGCTGCCTGGTCGTAGCCATGCTCGACCCATAACGGCGCGCCAGGCCTCAGCCACGCGCGCGCACCGGCGACGATTTCGCGCAGGGCCGACAGGCCGTCCGCATGATCGGTCAGCGCGCCAGGTGGCTCGAAGCGCAGATCGCCTTCCGACAGATGAGGGTCGCCCGCGGCGATATAAGGCGGGTTGCTGACGATCGCATCGAAGGACTGACGAGGCGTCATGCGCGCGAGTGCTTCGAACCAACTGCCTTCGACAAACTCCGGTGAGCCGCCCGCCCGGTCCGCGTCGAGAAGCCGTCGGGCATTGCGTTGTGCGACAGCAAGTGCGTCGGCGCAACGGTCGGTCGCCACGATCCGCGCGTCGTGCCGCTGCGCGGCGATCGCGATGGCAATCGCTCCACTACCGGTGCCGAGATCGAGGATGGCCGGCGAGGCAAGGCCGGCCAGGCTGTCCAGCACGGTCTCGACAAGAAGCTCGGTCTCGGGCCGCGGAATCAGCACGGCCGGTGTCACTTCGAAATCGAGTCCATAGAATTCCCGCCAGCCGGTGATCTGAGCCACCGGTTCACCCGCGAGCCGACGCTGCTCGAGGGCCGCGAATCCGGCGATCTGGGCCTCGCTCAGTCGCAGATCGCCGCGCGTGATCAGGTCCGTGCGACGCCAGCCGAGCGCGTGGGTCAGCAGGACGCGCGCATCGAGCGCGTCGAGCGGCGAGGCGCGCAGCAGTTCGGTCGGGGTCGCCGGGCTCACGCGGCTTCGCCGAGCGCGGCGAGAAGTTCGGCCTGGTGTTCGCTGAGCAAGGCATTGATCAGGTCGTCGAGATCGCCGTCCATGATCGCATCGAGCTTGTAGAGCGTGAGATTGATCCGGTGATCGGTCATGCGCCCCTGCGGGAAGTTGTAGGTCCGGATCCGTTCCGAGCGATCGCCTGAGCCGATCAGGCTCTTGCGCGTCGCGGCTTCCTTCGCATGCTGTTCCTGATACTGCTTGTCCTTGATCCGTGCGGCGAGCACCTTGAGCGCACGATCCTTGTTCTTGTGCTGCGAACGGTCGTCCTGGCATTCGACGACGATGCCGGTCGGCAAATGCGTGACGCGCACGGCCGAGTCGGTCTTGTTGATGTGCTGGCCGCCCGCGCCCGAGGCGCGGAAGGTATCGATGCGCAAATCGGCCGGGTTGATCTCGACCTCGCCGACTTCGTCGGCCTCGGGCATCACGGCGACCGTGCATGCGGAGGTATGGATGCGTCCCTGTGCTTCGGTTTCCGGCACACGCTGCACGCGATGGCCGCCGGACTCGAATTTGAGCCGCGAGTAGGCACCTTGTCCGACGAGCCGAACGATGACTTCCTTATAGCCGCCGAGATCCGACGCGCTTTCGGAGATGGTCTCGACCTGCCAGCGGTTGCGCTCCGCATACCGGAGGTACATGCGCAGCAGCGCACCCGCGAATAGCGCGCTTTCCTCGCCGCCGGTACCGGCACGGATTTCAATGAAGATATTGCGGTCGTCGTTCGGGTCTTTCGGCAGCAGCATCTTCTGCAGCTCGCCTTCGAGCGAGGCCATCCGCTCGCGCGCCTCGCGGACCTCGTCTTCGGCGAAATCGCGCATCGACGCGTCGCCGACCAGTTCGAGCGCGGTGAGTTCGTCGTCGGCAGCCTGGCGCCAGCGGGCGTATTGCCCGACGAGCGGCGCGAGCTCGGCATGTTCGCGCGTGAAACGGCGATACTGGTCGAGATTCGACGTGATGTCTGGCTGGCTCAGCAACTGGTTGAGTTCGGCCAGCCGGTGCGACAGCTGGTCGAGCTTGCTTTGCATACTCGATTTCATCGGAACATTCGAATGGGGAGAAGCGGGTCTGACGTGACGCGCAAGCCGGTCGAACCCCTGAGACGCGCCGGGCATCGAAGCCCGGACCTCAAGCCCGTGGGCTGACCGCATCGCGCCGGCGAAGGGCGAGCGCGGGAGCTTCGCTAACGATGGCCGCCGTAACGGCCTTCGGTCGGGCGAAACATGTCGGGCAGCAGTTCGACGAGCTGATCGCGCCTGTCGCCGGCCGCGCGGTTCAACGCATGAGTCGGGCCGTGCATGAACTTGTTGGTCAGGGCGACCGATAAGGCTTCGAGCACCGCGGACGGGTCTTCGCCACGCGCGAGCATTTTTTGTGCGCGATCGAGTTCGGCGATCCGCATCGCGTCCGCATGGCCATGAAGCTGGCGAATGACCGGCACGATGCTGCGCGCATCGAGCCATTGCATGAAATTGGCGACGCGCGTCTCGATGATCGCCTCGGCCTGTGCGACGGCGGCCTGGCGCATCGCGTTGCCTTCGCGGACGATCGAGCCAAGATCGTCGACGGTGTAGAGGAACACGTCTTCGAGCTGGCCGACTTCGGATTCGATATCGCGCGGCACGGCGAGATCGATCATGAACATCGGGCGGTGACGCCGCGCCTTGACCGCGCTCTCGACTGCGCCGAGGCCGATGATCGGCAGCGTGCTCGCGGTGCACGAGACCACGATGTCGAATTCATGGAGTCGCGAGGGCAGATCGGCGAGCGGCATGGAGCGCCCGTTGAACCGCTCGGCGAGCTTCGAGCCGCGTTCGGCGGTTCGGTTCGCGACGACCAGTTCACGCGGGTTCTGCGCGGCGAAGTGCGTCGCGCAGAGTTCGATCATTTCGCCGGCGCCGATGAAGAGCACCTTCTGCTTGGAGACGTTGTCGAAAATGCGTTGTGCAAGCCGGACGGCGGCGGCGGCCATCGATACCGAATGCGCGCCGATCTCGGTCTGCCCGCGAACTTCCTTTGCGACGGCAAAGGTGCGCTGGAACAACTGGTTCAGGTAGGTCCCGAGCGCGCCAGCGTCGGACGCGGTGCGTACGGCTTCCTTCAGTTGGCCGAGGATCTGGGTCTCGCCCAGCACCATGGAATCCAGCCCTGAAGCAACGCGAAACGCATGCCGGACCGCTTCGGACTGCGGCAAGGCATAGACGTGGGGCGCGAGCTCGTCGACCGGGACATTGTGAAACTGCGACAGCCAGCCGATCGCGTGTTCGCGGGCTGCGTGGTCGTCGGTCGCGCAATAGAGTTCGGTGCGATTGCAGGTCGAAAGAATCGCCGCTTCGGCCGTCTGACCGTCGAGCGCGGGCAGGGTGGCGAGCGTCTCGCCCCGGGGCTCGTCGCGGCTCGCGTCGGCAGCGTGCGGATACCAGGCGGTACGCAACATCTGCAGGGCGGGTTTGATCCGGTCGAGCGGGAACGCAACGCGCTCGCGCAAGGCGAGCGGCGCAGTGTGATGATTGATCCCGATGGCGAGGAGCTGCATTCGATTCGACTAGACCCTGATTCTCGGCGGTATTATAGCTTTCAGCGAGTTTCCTCGCTTCAATCCTGGATTGACCCGCAGTGGTGACTGGATTACAGCGCGGTTGCAGTGTGCTTACCCGCACCGGTATTGCGCAAATACTTGTTTTCAATGTTCTTGATAGGGTGCCGCTCGGATGGGCTGGTTTGAAACTGTTTTTCTGGCCGCGGTGATCGGTTTCGCCGGCTGGCGTTTTCACCCTTCGCGCGGCGGGCGGCGCGCAGGATTCGTGGTCGGCGCGGCAATCGTAGTGGCCCTGGCCGTCAAACTCGGGGGAAATGCGAGTGGCGCCTTCAGCGACGGGCAGTCGCTCGAATGGCTCGCGACCGTGCTGAGCGCGATCGCCGTGGTCGCGCTGCTCGGGCGCACCGGCGGCGGCCGGGGGCCGGACAGCCATCCCTGATCAAATCCCCCTCCGGTGGAACAGGAACCGGAATCGGTATGCACGCTTGATGTCCATGGTTCACACCACGTCATGACTATTTTTGAGACCATCAACTGGAGCGCGGAGGCCACACCCAAACCGTCTCCTTACCTCCCCGGCCTGAGGGCCGAGGTTTCTCGGAGAGACTGATGAATGCAAGAACGCCGGCGGCGTCCCCTGTGCAGCAGCGTCTGGCGGCGCTGCGCGATGCGATGAGAAGCGCTGGCGCCGATGCGGCGATCATCCCCTCGGCGGATCCCCATCTGTCCGAATACCTGCCCGAACGGTGGCAGGGGCGTGAATGGTTGTCCGGCTTTACGGGGTCGGTTGGCACGCTGGTGGTGACGCAGCGTTTCGCCGGGCTCTGGGTCGACGGCCGCTATTGGGTACAGGCCGAGGCACAACTGGCGGGCACGGGCATCGAGATAATGAAGATCGTGGCCGGGCAGCCCAATGCGCATATCGACTGGCTCGCATCGAATCTGCCCGCGAACGCGAGGGTCGGCGTCGATGGCACGGTGCTCGGCCTGGCGGGTGCCCGCGCGCTGATCGACGCCCTGAGTCCAAGTGGCATCGAACTGCGTGCGGATCTCGATTTGCTCGACGCGATCTGGCCCGACCGTCCGGCACCGCCGACCGGTCCGGTGTATGAGCACGACCCGGCGTTTGCTCCGGTTTCGCGTGCGGACAAGCTTGCCCAGGTGCGCAAGGCGATGGCCGATGCGGGCGCCGGCTGGCATCTGGTATCGACGCTCGACGATCTTGCGTGGATCTTCAATCTGCGCGGCGCGGACGTGAACTACAACCCGGTGTTCATCGCCCATGCGCTGATCGGCAGCAGCTCGGCGCAGCTCTTTATCGATCCGCGCAAGGTGCCGGCCGAGGTCGTCGCTTCGCTGAAGGCTGACGGGGTCGAACGGATGCCGTACGACGGACTGGCGGCTGCGCTCGCGGCCCTGCCCGCCGGCGACACGCTGCTCGTCGATCCGCGCCGTGTCACGTTCGGTGTCCTGCAGGCGGTGCCCTCGAGCGTGAAGCAAGTCAACGCGGTCAATCCGTCGACCTTCGCGAAGTCTCGCAAGGTCGAATCGGAGGCGCGGCATGTGCGCGCTGCGATGGAGCAGGATGGCGCCGCACTCTGTGAGTTCTTCTCGTGGTTCGATCGTGTCGTGAATCGCGAACGTATCACCGAACTCACCATCGACGAGCAGATCACGGCGGCGCGAGCGCGGCGTCCCGGCTATACCTGTCCGAGTTTTGCGACGATCGCGGCGTTCAATGCGAACGCCGCGATGCCGCACTATCGCGCACTGGAATCGTCCCATGCGGTCATCGAGGGCGACGGCCTGTTGCTGATCGACTCGGGCGGACAATACCTCGGCGGCACGACGGACATCACGCGTGTGGTGCCCGTCGGTACGCCATCCGATGCGCAGAAGCGCGACTTCACGGTGGTGCTCAAGGGCGTGATCGCGCTGTCGGGCACGACGTTTCCGCGCGGTATCAAGTCGCCCCTGCTCGATGCGATCGCGCGCGCGCCGATCTGGGCAAGTGGCGTCGAATACACCCATGGGACGGGTCACGGCGTCGGCTATTTCCTGAACGTCCATGAAGGTCCGCAGGTGATCTCGTACTATGCGCCCCCCGAAGCGCACACGGCGATGGAGGCGGGCATGATCACCTCGATCGAACCGGGCATCTATCGTCCGGACGAGTGGGGGATCCGGATCGAAAACCTCGTGCTCAACGTCGCGGCGGGCAAGACGCCATTCGGCGAGTTTCTGCGCTTCGAGACGCTGACCCTGTGCCCGATCGACACGCGCTGTATCGAGCGCTCACTGTTGACGGCCGGGGAGATCGCCTGGCTCAATGCCTATCATGAGACCGTTCGCACGCGGCTTGAACCGCATGTCGACGGCGAGGCAAAGGCCTGGCTGATCGAGCGCGCTCAGGCGATCTGATCTGACCTGTCTGATTCTTCGCGCGGCGTTGCCGTCATCGTCACCGTTGCAGTTGCAGTTTCAGTGGCAGTCGCAGTTGGCGCGGTGCGCTCAGTCAATCTACCTCAACAACTCTTTTCTGCGGAGCCTGCTTGATGGCAATCAAGGTAGTCGTGTTCGATCTCGGCGGGGTGGTGTTCGACTGGAACCCCGAGTATGTCTACAAGGAACTGATTCCCGATGACGAGGAGCGGCGCTGGTTCCTGACTCATGTCTGCAAGATGGACTGGGTGATCCAGCAGGACGGCGGCCAGACGATTGCCGACGGCACGGCGGCGCTTGTTGCCGAGTTTCCGGAGCACGAGAAGCTGATCCGGACATTCTATGAGCGCTGGCATCACATGCTGCGCGGCACGCTCGATGACGGCATCGCCTTGTTCGAACGGCTCGAGGCGGCCAAGGTGCCCTTGTTCAGCCTGACCAACTGGTCGGCCGAAACTTTTCCCTATGCGCTCGAGAACTACCCGTTCCTGAATCGTTTCCGGGATATCGTCGTGTCGGGACGCGTGAAGCTCGTGAAACCGGACCCGGCGATCTTCGCTGAAATGATGAAGCGCATTCGCGCGCACTTTCCGAACATCCGGCCTGAGGAACTCGTCTTCATCGATGACAACAAGAAGAACGCGGAAGCCGCGACGGCCCTGGGCTGGCATGGGATTCACCATACCAGCGCCGCGGTGACGGAGCGTCGGCTCGAGGCGCTGGGCGTCGAGTTCTAGCGGGGGACTGCGCGGCGGGTCGGCGTGCTATTGCCCGATCAAGCTCTTGAGCGCGTTGCCGATGCCCTTGGCGGCATCGCCCGCGCCTTTGCCGACTCCCTCGACCGTCACGCCGAGTGCCTTGGCCACGCCTGCGCCGATGCGCTTTGACAGATCTTCGTCGATCGAGAATTTCGGATCGTTGAGGTCGCCGCTCAGCACGAAATTCAGGTCGATCCGGTCGTTGTCGTCTTTCAGTGCTTCGACGGCGGCTTTCTTCGGAAGGGTCTCGAGTTCACCGAGCGGGCCGGCGGTCTTGTTCGCAACCTGCAAGTGGTTGAGCGTGATTTTGCCGGGCGCGTTCAACCGGCCGTTCTGCACGGTCCAGTTCAAGGTCAGGTCAATCGTGCCGGATGCGATCGCGACCTTCTGCCCCTTCAGCAGATAAGGTTGAAGGGTTTTCGCCTCGACTCCGCTCAAGGTGAGGCCGATCTGCGAATCGCGTGTCGCAAATTCCATCCAGCCATCGAGCGCCATCTTGCCGCCGCCCAGGTCAGCGTTGATCTGGATGATCGAGCGATCGGTCAACGCGGGGAACTGCAGGTTGACGATCGTCGCGTTAAAGTTGCTCATGTGGACGGTGTAGGGCGGCTTGGCGATTTTTTCGTCGAAGAAGTCGAACTGACCCTGACGGAATTCGATGCGATCGATCTGGACAATGGTCTTGTGCCGGGGCTGGTCGGACGGTCCCTGGTCGGCGTCGTGCGCCTGCGTCATCCGGGTGAGATTGTCCCTGATGCCAGGAAGAATCCCGAGCTGGCCGTTGGTGGTGCGCCATACGGACTGGTAGTACTGGTCGACGACGACGGACTTCAGGTGGAGGCGGTGTGAGAACCAGGCGGGCCAGTCGGGGATGATGTCAATGGTCGCGGCGCGCAGCGAGTCGGCGGCGGGCCAGCCGGCTGGCGCACCGAGACGGACGTTGCGCAGATGGACGGTGTACAGGCCGACGTCGATCTGTTCGGCGCTGCCGTTCGGGCCGAGCACTTCGACGATGCGTCCCTTGATCTCGCCGGCGGCCCAGCGCATTGCGATGAGGACGGCAAGCCCGAGAAGGACGACGATACTCAGCACGATGACTGCAATACGCTTGCCTCGCGGCTGGGCTCTCATCGGGTGCTCCTGTGCGCGCAGCCAATGGACGGCGCCGGAATGGTTGAAATCCGGGCCGCCGCAGTGAAACGAAGCTGCGGGCGACTCCGGCTGTTCAAACATCTGTGCAAATTGCGGACCCGGATGATGTCGGGACAGCGGTTGACGGTGTCGGGGTGCGCTGCGCAAGGGCTTGTCGCGCGAGCCGTGGCCCTTGATGCGCTTCGATCCCGCTTACCCTCTCACCCTCACAGCGGCCTCGCCGTCGCCCTCGCGGCGAAGGGCCGTCATCGATGCAGCGCCGTGAGCCGGTTTCCTGTCGATGACTGCCGGGTCGCTGTTCGCCGGTACTAGCGGACGATCGGCTTGTAGCGCAGGCGCTTGGGTTTGGCGCCTTCCTCGCCGAGGCGCTTGCGCTTGTCGGCCTCATATTCCTGATAATTGCCGTTGAAGAAGACGACTTGGGATTCGCCTTCGAAGGCGAGGATATGGGTCGCGATGCGGTCGAGGAACCAGCGATCGTGGGAGATCACCATGACGCAGCCTGCGAATTCGAGCAGGGCGTCTTCGAGCGCGCGCAGGGTTTCGACGTCGAGGTCGTTTGACGGTTCGTCGAGCAGGAGCAGGTTGCCGCCCGCGATCAGGGTCTTGGCAAGGTGAAGCCGGCCGCGCTCGCCACCGGACAGGTTGCCGACGACTTTCTGCTGATCGCCGCCCTTGAAGTTGAAGCGGCCGATATAGGCGCGCGAGGGTGTTTCGTATTTACCGACGGTGAGCACATCGGCGCCGCCCGAGATTTCTTCGAAGACGGTCTTGTTGCTTTCGAGTGCGTCGCGGCTCTGGTCGACGTAGGCCATCTTGACGGTGGGGCCGATCTTGATGGTGCCGCTGTCGGGCGTCTCTTTCCCGGTCAGCATGCGGAACAGGGTCGACTTGCCTGCGCCATTGGGGCCGATGATACCGACGATGGCGCCGGGGGGCAGCGAGAAGGACAGGTCGTCGATGAGCAGGCGGTCGCCGTAGCTCTTGGTGACGTTCTCGAATGTGATGACTTCATTGCCGAGGCGATCGCCGATGGGAATGAAGATTTCCTGTGTTTCGTTGCGCTTCTGGTAATCGGCGCTGCTCATTTCCTCGAAGCGGGCGAGTCGGGCCTTGGATTTTGCCTGACGGCCCTTGGGGTTCTGGCGGACCCACTCGAGTTCCTGCTTGAGGGCTTTCTGGCGAGCGGACTCGCTGGATTCTTCCTGTTTGAGGCGGGTTTCCTTCTGGTCGAGCCAGCTGCTGTAGTTGCCCTTCCATGGGATGCCATGGCCGCGGTCGAGTTCGAGGATCCACTCGGCGGCGTTGTCGAGGAAGTAGCGGTCGTGGGTGACGGCGACGACGGTGCCGGGGAAGCGGGTGAGGAACTGTTCGAGCCAGTCGACGGATTCTGCGT
Organism: Pararobbsia alpina; assembly: GCF_902859895.1. GTDB lineage: Bacteria > Pseudomonadota > Gammaproteobacteria > Burkholderiales > Burkholderiaceae > Pararobbsia > Pararobbsia alpina. The sequence continues at coordinate 45,805 of NZ_CADIKM010000026.1, read as the reverse complement.
CGAGGTGGTTGGTGGGTTCGTCGAGCAGCAGCATGTCGGGTTTGGACAGCAGCAGGCGGCACAGTGCGACGCGGCGTTTTTCGCCGCCGGACAGGTTGCCGATGCGGGCGTCCCAGGCGGGCAGGCGTAATGCGTCGGCTGCGATTTCGAGCTGTTGTTCGGCGCTGCCGCCTTCGGTCGTGGCGATGATGGCTTCGTAGCGGGCCTGTTCGGCGGCCAGGGCATCGAAGTCGGCGTCGGGTTCGGCGTAGGCGGCGTAGATTTCCTCGAGTTTCTTCTGGGCTTCGAAGACTTCGCCAAGGCCGGTTTCAACGGCTTCACGAACGGTCTGCTCGGGGTCGAGCTGGGGTTCCTGGGGCAGGTAGCCGATGTTGAGGTTCGGCATGGGCAAGGCCTCGCCCTCGATCTCCTTGTCGAGGCCGGCCATGATCTTGAGCACGGTGGACTTGCCGGAGCCGTTGAGGCCGAGCACGCCTATCTTCGCGCCAGGGAAGAAGGACAGGGAGATGTCTTTGAGGATCTGACGCTTGGGCGGCACGATTTTGCCGACCCGGTTCATCGTGAAGACGTATTGAGCCATGGGTCAAGGATGCGAGGAAGTCGGAAGTGGGCGAAGTTTAGCGCGAGTGAGGGGTGGGGCGGGAAACGGTTGGTTTGGGTCGGGGTTCATTTGGGGGCGCGGTTGGACGGTCTTCGCTGCTCCTCCCATGTCCAGCCAGGCGGCCAGAGCGAGGCCGCTCGCTCTCCGCGGAACACGCTGCGTGCGACCGGCCCCGCTCCGTCCGCCCACTCGGTCCTGTTCCGCGTGGTCAATGCCATGTGGGCTGGGTTTGGGTGGGGGCTCGGGGCTTTGTGTTTGTGGTCGCGGTTTTGCAGTGTGCGGCAGGCATTGCGCGAATCGGGTAAGTTAGTCGTCAAGGCTCGATCTCGTAGACGGTTTCTCGTGCGGATCGTTATGAGCCTCCTTCTCGCTTCGATATCCCCTCAAAGGACCATTGATGGAATCTTCTCGCCGCCTGCATCTTGGAGCGTTCATGCGCCCTGTCAGTATTCATACGGGGGCATGGCGGTACCCTGGGGCTTTTCCGGACGCCAACTTCAGTTTCGGGCACTTGCGCGATTTTGCGCGCCGACTCGAGGCAGCAAAGTTCGATGCGTTTTTCATGGCGGACCATCTGGCTGTGCTGAACATGCCGGTCGATGCGCTCAAGCGCAGTCACACGGTCACGTCTTTTGAACCGTTCACGCTGCTCTCGGCGCTCGCCGGAGCCACGGAAAGGATCGGCCTGGTCGCGACAGCATCCACGACGTTCGACGAGCCGTATCACATCGCGCGCCGTTTTGCCTCGCTCGATCACATCAGCGCAGGCCGCGCGGGCTGGAATATCGTGACGACGGCGAACCCGGACGCCGCATTGAATTTCGGCTACGAGAGCCAGATGGATCACGATGCGCGCTATGTCCGGGCGCGGGAGTTCTATGACGTCGTGACGGGGCTGTGGGACAGCTTCGCGGACGACGCCTTCGTGCGCGACGTGGACAAGGGGATCTACTTCGACCCGGCACGCATGCATGTGCTCGATCACAAGGGGCCAAGCCTGTCGGTGCGCGGGCCGCTCAATATCGCGCGGCCGGTGCAGGGCTGGCCGGTGATCGTGCAGGCGGGAAGCTCGGAGCCGGGACGTCAGCTGGCGGCGGAGACAGCGGAGGTGATCTTCGCGGCGACGGGCTCGCTCGAGATCGGCAAGCGTTTCTACGCGGATATCAAGCAGCGCATGCACAAGATCGGCCGCGATCCCGGGTCGCTGAAGATCCTGCCGGCGGCGTTCGTGGTGGTCGGCGATACGATGGAGCAGGCGCGTGAACGGCGGGCGCTTCTAGATGGTCTGGTTCATTACGAAAGTGGCATCGGCTCGCTGAACAGCATGCTCGACTACGATGTGTCGGGCTTTGATCCGGACGGGCCTTTGCCGGAGATTCCGGAGACGAATGCGGGCAAGAGTCAGCGCGAGCGTCTGGTCGATCTTGCGCGAGCGGGGAATCTGACGATCCGGCAGCTCGCGCAGAAAGCGGGCAGCTATGCGGGTCTCGCATTCGTCGGGACGCCGGCTTCGATTGCGGACGAAATGGAGCAATGGCTCGTCGAAGAGGGCTCGGACGGCTTCAATGTGATGTTTCCGTGGCTGCCGGGTGGGCTCGATGATTTCGTCGACCGGGTGGTACCGGAGTTGCAGCGGCGCGGGATCTTCAGGAAGGAATATGAAGGAAGCACGCTGCGCGATCATCTTGGCCTCGCGCGGCCCGCGAACCGGTTCTTCGAGGACGGGCAGAAGTAACCGGTTCGGTGCCGAGCGGGCATGAGATGCCTTTACCTCATGGTGCCGAGCATGCGTCGCAGGGTGTTGTCCTTGAACAGGATGTGATGTCCGATCGCGGCGAATGCATGCAGGCCGATGATCCAGTAGAAGGCGTTGCCGATGAACACGTGTGTGTCCTCGAGGACTTTGTGGGCGAGGGGGGCAGCGCCGACCAACTGGATGTTCAGGTTGGTACCGGCGAGGCTCAAGGGATGGCCGCCCGCGTTGATCATCAGGATGCCCAGCAAGGGTTGGGCGATCGTGAAGACGTAGAGCGAGAGGTGCACGAGCCGGGCCAGGAAGGTCAGTACACGTGCTTCCTCGACCTCGGGCGGTGTTCCGTGCCACAGGCGGTAGAGCAGGCGAAGTACGGAAAGGGTCAGGATCAGGGAGCCGGCCCAGAAGTGGACATTGGTCCAGATCAGGCGACTCTCCGACCCTTTCGGACCTCGTATCTCGATGGCCAGAAAGGCGATGGCGATCAGAATGACGATCGCCCAGTGAAAGAGGATCGCGGGTTTCGAATAGCCTCGCCGGTCAGCGGACGGACGCATTGGATTTTCCTCGAGGTGCTTCTTTTTATTGTGAGTAACTCGACGCTTGTGCCGGGGTACGTTCAGCGAACGATCAATCGGGAGCTTCGGAAAACGACGCGGCCGGAATGACCAACAACAATTCCGACTCGTCGATCAATCGGTAATAGGCGTGTTTTCCGGACAGGCGTTCGCTGCTGTCCAGGATGACTCGCACGCCTTCGCCACGCTTGTCCATCATGGCGTTTCGATCAGTGAGGATCTGTTCATCCTCGGGGATTGGACATTGGGCCAACAGGCTGGTGATGGCTTCGTTCCTGGCGGCCTGGCGATAGGGGAGGCTCTCGACCGTCATCGTGTTCGGAATTGCCCCTGGCGAATAGAGTTCGAGCCGGTCAGAAAAAAGACGCAGGCGGATCTTCGCGCCGTAGATCGAGTAGTCGCGGTGCGCGACTGCGTTGACCATGGCTTCGAACACGGCGGTCAGGTCGAATTGTGGAAGATCGCGCCGGCCCATCTGCTTGATGGCTTCCACTCGCATATTCCTTCCGACAAAGTGGCAGGCCTCCAGCACTTGTTGATCCAACGGGCCCGTGATGTCTCGTGCATCGATCTGATAGTGCTGCCCGGCGTGCGGCAGAATTTCAGTTCCCCGGTAGGCCACGGCCTGTATAAAGGCATTGGGCAGCCAGCGGCGAGGGTCGCGACTTGCCATTAGGACGCCGGCAACGGTCGGACGAAGTATGCCATCTGTGTCGGGCCGGGCCATCGCCAGCTTGTCGAGAAGGACTTCGCGGCGTTCGGTCAGTCGAGGACTGCGGAAGCGCTGCCAGAGTTCGGGAGACAAATCGTCGAGCGTGACCCCCGGCACGGGCTGTTCGTCGAAACGAATAATGCGTGCCTGACTGCGTTGCTGGAACAACCGCGCAAGGTAGTCCGGCGCCATCTCTCGCTTGGCGCTCCCGACCCGATGAAGGTAGCCGCCCGGGCTCCTGTGCACGAACAAGCTACTCGGCACCTCGACCTTAATGACCGGAAGCATCGCACCAGTGTTGCTCGGAAGACTCAGGCGCTCGATGACAGGAGCCAAGGGCGGCGTGATCGCTGAAATGCAAAGTTCGCGGATGAAGTCCTCGACACTGTCGAGCTGATCGAGGGCGATGCCAACCACCTCGCGATTGTCGGCCACCCCCAAAACGCATACGCCTCCGCGGCTGTTGGCGAACGCCGCGAGCTCGTCCGCCAGCGAGTCGCGACGAGGCGCCGAAACGCGGCTTCCCGATAAGCGAACTTCCTTCAGTTCCAAGAAAGAATCCTCGCCAAGACGGATCTTTTCGGTCAAGTCGGCAATGTTGTCGAACATGGCAAATCTCTCGTGCCTGCAAGGGAGGGCGAAGCGTTCGAAATCGTCCGAGCCGACTGCGTCCTAGACGTTGAACAGGAAGTTCATCACATCGCCGTCCTTGACGACGTACTCCTTGCCTTCCGCGCGCATCTTGCCGGCTTCCTTCGCGCCGGCTTCGCCCTTGTTTGCGATGAAGTCGTCATAAGCAATGGTCTGCGCACGGATGAAGCCGCGTTCGAAATCGGTGTGGATCACGCCCGCTGCCTGCGGCGCGGTGTCGCCGACATGGATCGTCCACGCGCGCACTTCCTTCACGCCGGCCGTGAAGTAGGTCTGCAGACCGAGCAGGCGGAAGCCGGCGCGGATCACGCGATCGAGGCCCGGCTCTTCCATGCCCATGTCGGCGAGGAACACGGCCTTGTCTTCGTCGGAGAGATCGCCAATTTCGGCTTCGATGGCCGCGCAGACGGCGACGACCGGCGCTTTCTCGGCAGCGGCGTGCTTTTCAACTGCCTCAAGGTAAGGATTGTCCTTGAAGCCATCGTCCTTCACGTTTGCGACGTACATGGTCGGCTTGGCGGTGATCAGGCAGAAGGGCTTGATCACGGCCAGCTCGTCCTCGTTGAGGTCGAGCGCGCGCACGGGCTTGGCCTGGTCGAGCTGCTTCTGCACTTTGTCGAGCACGGCGACGAGTTTCGCGGCTTCCTTGTCGTTGCCCGACTTGGCGGCCTTGGTGTAGCGCGACAGCGCCTTTTCGACGGTCGCGAGGTCGGCGAGGGCGAGTTCGGTGTTGATCACCTCGATATCGGAGAGGGGATCGACTTTGCCGGACACGTGGATCACGTTGTCGTCGGTAAAGCAGCGCACGACATGGGTGATCGCGTCGGTTTCGCGGATGTTCGCAAGGAACTGGTTGCCCAGGCCCTCACCCTTCGAGGCACCCGCCACCAGCCCGGCGATGTCGACGAACTCGACCACGGCCGGCACGATGCGCTCGGGCTTGACGATCTCGGAGATCTTGCCCAGGCGCGAGTCCGGCACTTCGACGACGCCGACGTTCGGCTCGATGGTGCAGAACGGATAGTTCTCGGCGGCAATGCCGGCCTTGGTCAGCGCGTTGAATAGCGTGGACTTGCCCACGTTCGGCAGGCCGACGATGCCGCATTTGAGACTCATGGGAAAACCTTATAAATCATTGATTTGCGACTGTTCAGAGTGTTGCACTGTATCCGGCGATAGTCGGAATGCGACAGCCGCAAGGTGAATTCGGGAAAGTGACAAACGGCACGAATCGGGGCGTTGGCTCAACGATTTTGTGCGAGTTTTGTACACGAAAATGGCGATTGTAACTCTTTCGGATGCCCTGATTCGCAAGGGTCTGGGCAAGGTCGGGGCTACGGTGAGAGACCGAACGCTCTGCGGTCTTTGTCTCAGAATTGGAGCGCGTACCAATACGTTCGTCGTTGCGACTAGTGTTGGCGGACGGCAAATACGGGTCACTCTCGGGCGATGGCCGCTGATTACAGTTGACGAAGCCCGCGAATTGGCACTGCCGATACTTCGCCGGTGCCGGTCCGGGGAATACATCGTGGTACCCGTTCGGGCGCAGTTGCCGACCCTTCGGCAGGTGCTGCCGGAATACGCGAAGGCGAAGAAGGTGAAGGCGTCCAGCTTGGCGCGATACGAGTCACTCCTGAAAACGCATTTCGCCGACTGGTTTGACAGACCGGTTTCAGCCTTGAAGGAACCGGCATTCGGCGATCACTGCTATGCGTTCGCCCAGACGAGGGGCGCTGCAATAGTCGATCTAGGTCGCGGGATTGTTGGTTCGATCATCAAGTATCTCTTCGCGGTCCACGGCGTCAGCATTGAAAGCCCTTTTCTCCGCCTGAGTGCTGCGGGTCTGATGCCTGATCGACCGCAACCGCGTGCGAGAAACCTTGATGAGAGCGACCTTCTCGCATGGTGGAATGCGGTCGATTGCCTTACCGAAAAACAGGGCGACTATCTACGCCTGATCGCGCTCACGGGACTTCGGAAAAATGAGGGCCGTGCCGTCCGATGTTGCGATGTTGACTTCGCCAGCGGCGTACTCACGATCCCGGAGACGAAAGGGAAGAGGCCGCACTCGTTGCCGATCACCATACAGATGCGCCAAGTCTTAGATCGGCGTTGCGCGGGACTGAGGCCGGAACATCAATTGTTCGATGGGCTTTCAGCCGATCATGTAACGGAGATGGCGAAGCGGTCGGGAGCGCCAGAATTCACACTCCATGATCTGAGAAAACTTCTCGCAAGCGTCGGCGCACGGTTGGCGATTGGAGACGCCATCTTGCGACGGATTCTGGGACACGCACCGAAGCGCGGCGACGTACTGCACCGTCACTACGTCAGCCTCAACGCCAAAGATGTTGCGGAGTCGCTAAAAAGCATTCAGACCGTAATCATGTCGCGTGCCGGACAGTCAATTTACAACTTGTCAGATTGATCTTCCGACAATGCCTGCATGCGGCGTCCAGACGCTTGACGCACGCTGACCACCTGTGTTCCAATCGGCGGACATTCTGAATTGGGTCGGTGCCCAAGCCAACCTGCCTTCCCGGGCAAGGTGGATCGCGAAAGCGGATGTGGCTCATTGAGGAGCAACCAAGCGGGTAAAGCACCGACCCTCCTTATACGGAGGGTTTTTGTCTTCAGCCACAGCCATTCCTCGCGATACCATTCAAGCGTATCGGGAGACCCACTATCGCGTATTGGGCAACGCGCCCACGATGTTGATTGTCGGTGAAGCCAACCAGCCGCTGGCAGCATTGCATAAGGCTGCCGGTGTTACGTGCAGCGCCTTTATCACCGCCTGCAACCCGTTCAGCAGGCAGGATGCTGACGTTGCGTCCAACGTTCATCGTCAGCAGGCATTGGCTAATGATCTAGCGCAGCGCGGCCTGATCTTCATTGAAGGTATCGGCGAGCTTCCTTCCAACGGCTGGCCTGCGGAGGAAAGCTTTTTGGTGCTTGGTGTGTCGTTGGAAAATGCCAAGGCAATCGGAAAGCAATTTGCACAGAACGCGATTGTATGGTCGGGTGATGATGCTGTGCCGCAGTTAGTACTTCTGCGGTAGTTCACCGCACGACCGGCCGAGCATCTATCTTTTATGTCGCGAGTCGCTCCTGCGAACGCTTCCTTCACGAACGGAAAATGCCATGACACCAGTGTGGAAAGAAGAAGAAGTGTCAATTGAAGTACTGTCCGAGCATCTGAGCAATAGCGGCTTTGTTGTTCAAGGCGTTGAAGACAATCAAATTTCACTGCGTACCGGTGCGGGTATCGGCTATTCCGTCACGCTTCACGATTCGCCTCAATTCATTCGACTGAGTACCTACCTGCCATTGCGTAGTGACGAACCCACCGCCAAAAAACGTGAACTTGAGCACCGACTGAACGCATCGATCTTTCTGGCGACGTTCACGCTCGACGACGATGAAGATGTCACAGTTACATACGTCATGCCGTATGGACACGGGCTGATCGCGGGACAGTTTGCAGCCATCGTCCAACGTTTCGGGTCACTCCTCGACTTCGTAGTGCATACACAGAACGAGAGCGGCCTGATTGATTTCGAGGAAAGTCGAACCCCTCCCACGGCAAATCTGCTCAACTGACCTCGCGTGAACATTGTGGCCGGAAGCGTCGGTATTGACGGGCGGAGGAGAGACCGTGACGTTCACGGTTGACCCGAACGCGGAGTGACGGGCTGCCCGACTGGCGGGGGAAATGACCAAGCGGCACGATGCTTCGCATACGAGAACGTGGGTCAGGATGTCCGCGATTTTTTACGCAGTCAACCGAAGTTAACAAACCAAGGGGAGATTATGTCTATTCGATATAGAGTACGCGTAGGTCGTAATGTATCTGCATATGGTTCAGCTTCGGATTTCACGTCCGGGGAGGGTGGCCTGTTACTCGCGTTGGCGTTTCCCGGCGCATTCTTGGCTATGATTTTTGTTGCCTTCTTATTCATGGTGTATTCGATAGTAACGGCACCAAGTCCCGCCGAACAGAAGGCGTTGGACGCGAAGGCGCATATGAAGGCTATTAAAGAACAAATTGTGGCAAACAATGATCCTCGCGAGATAGCGACGCCGATTGATTTCGATGGCAAGCCGTGCCCATATCGTCATTGTCCCGGTGGCTTCGTGTCACAGGAAGCTTACGACCACGCAACTACCATTAACAATGCAGCTAAGGACGCTTACGAAAGGTCGGAGGAGGAAAAGGCCGACAGAATGGCACAAGCTGAACAAGAAGCGATACGAATAGTACAACAGGAGAACGCCGAAGCACAGGGCGAAAGGGTTTCGGCACAGGGCGGCACTACCGATAAACCGTCAGGTATGGCACTGGCAGTTCAGCAGTCGCAGGCCGTAACTAACGAAGTCACCGCTAGTATAAACGCGCATCATTGAAAGTTGATTCGAAGGTTCCGTGACTTTAAGGGGCATATCATAAATTTCTAGATGAAGCGCAAGGCAATCACTTTCGTGGCTACAGTGCGGCGACTATCGTGCAGAACCGGTCTGACCTATTTCTGAAAGACTGTACCGCCTTCGTCATGAACGCGCCGCAGGCTGACGGATCGACTGGCGACGCGGCATCTACCACTGTGATGACCGTTGCTGACGGGAGGCGTAACGGCGGTGTACCAATGTCGGCAGACTAATTGACCGGTGGACCGCTTCTGGTGACTGTCATCGACTGATAGGCAGAAATGCGATGCGGACCTGCCACTGGCTTACCGTTCATCGGACAGTGGTAGCGAACGATCCACTAGTGAATGACAGGCGGCAGCTACCCATTGAACCAATGGTAGGCAGACTGATAGCACACTATTGCAGTGTCCGGTAGTACCACCAATGGCCGACAGACAATTGATATTCGGTATGTCAATGGTAATGTGTGACGCTGGTCCCGACGATCAACAGTACCGCGCCACTATAGCAATGGTAGGCGGGCTACCGAACCACTGTTGCACCGGTGGACCGAATGGTGCCGCTGACCATTCAGTCCTTGCGTCGTGACCGTATCGGCCAGTGATTCACTGCCGACCATTGGTTGAATACTGTTCGACCATCGGACTGCGACCCGTACCGATGTATTGCAGGGACTGTCCGCACGACTGGCCGGAGTTGTTGCAATCGCAACCATTGGTGCTGCGAGGCTGTCCCGCGTTCAGTTGTAAAGGACTCGATGTCCGCGATCACTTGCGCATTGGGATTATGGGAAATATGCATCCTCTTCTCGGTATCCTGAGCCTGATGCAACTGCCTCAAACGCCATCGAGAGTAGGGCACGCACCGCCATTGTCTGCGTGCCTGAATGCTCCGGTGCCAGAGGGAATGCTCCCACGCTTGGCACACTTTGAGGTGACGTTGTACCGAATGCACTTGGGTGCCGGACGAAGAAGTTGGGGTTGGGGTTTTGTACCTGCCCTCCAACGCCGTCACCCGGGAAAAGTACATATGCTCCTCGCGTACCCAATATTCCGTCGCGATACGTATGCATTTTGAACAGGTCGTCTTGCTTGTGAACCCGCGATAGTTCGACCGTATAATCTGTTTCTGCGGCGGGCTCGCTCTCGCCCCCGCCCTGATCGCCAGACGATTGGAAAAGGTCCTCGGCTTCCTGTCGATCAAGCCGATATTTGGCATCGAAATGAAACCAATGTGCAGGATGACCCGGAATGCGGGCGACTATGCTGAAATCAGGATCGAACGAGGCGGTGTAGCTTCCAAACCAATCAGTTCGCGGTGCCTTGGGCCGCGAGAACCGCCTATTGTAGAAAAGACTGATGTGGACCTTGATGCCCGATTTGGATTCGAACTCAAACCTGCACTCGCTGCGTTGGCCTTTGGACAGTTGAATCCGCAAGCCATCCTTCGACACAGTAAGGAAGTCGCCGCCGCCGATTTGCGGGCAAATCTCTGACAGAATTTCGCGTAGCGTGAAAAAACACCAGTATTCGTAGATGTGGCTTACCGGTCGGACATCGCCGACCAGCCCATCAGCCAGTTCCGCGCCCTGCTTCCAAGCTAGGGCAAGACGCATGCGTAGTGTGATGTCGAAGCGAAACAACTCCTTATAGCCGCGCTTGCGCAACAAGACTTGCGAGTTAGTCGGAACCTGAGCCAGCGGACCCACTTCGCGCCACAGTCCGTATTGCAGCAACTCATCCAATAGATTGCCCCATACCCGCGCTTCCCGTTCGGCTGCTCTGCGTCGGCGCAGAGCCATAAGGTTCTCTAGGCGCTGGGCGATTAGGCGGCAGTGTTCAAGAAATGCCTTGGCGTAGCGATTCTCAGGCGTGTCATGCGACTCAAACGCCTCACGCCTTGGAAGTTCGGTCGGGGTAAAGCCCCGAAATACGCGCGACAACGGACCACCAAGAGAGAGTGTGTGCAGATCGATGCTGTCAACGATCAGTTCGGGATCGGCCTCCTCCAGTTCCTCAACCGGGGTCGCTTCGGTCTGTTCGAGAAGGCGAACATGCGGGTTTGCCAGAATTTCTTCGACTGCCACAGGCAAGTTTCCCGACGACATCACATGTCGCATGAGAAAGTGCAAGGCGGCTTCGGTTTCTGCCTGATCCTCACTGACGGAAAACGATAGCGATACGGGGCTGTCGTAGGCGAGTAGTAATTCCGCTGCCTTTTCAGCTAATTTATCTAGTAGCAGCTTGAACTCGTCGAAGTACCGTAGCTTCCGACACACGACCTCGGCACGCAGGTATCCGCCGAATTGTGTAGCAAAATGAATTACGCCAGCATGAGAACGCAGGCGCAATTGCGCTGTAATGATCGTATGTGCACGACCGGCGACAAGTACCTCCCTCCAACGCCGAACGGGTTCCCGTTTGAACGCGCTGGTCAGGCGCTGATCGAACGGCCAAGCGGGATGAATCGTGGCCTGTTGCTTAACATCGGCCAAGGAAAGCGGGACGGTGATGTCTATGAAATAGTCACTGTCTTCTCGAAGCTGGAAGGGTTCAAATAGCTGATTGGTCTCTCGCCAGCACATGGGCAGCACGCCGCCTGATTCGAGGGTTTCGGCATCCAATTCCTCCTCGGCAGCCAACAAGCCGGGGATTGGTTGAAAAGAGCCTAGTGGTCTGCCCTGTCCGAGTGCCGATTCGATGTCCAGCACGACACCGGAACCAAGATCAAACCTCGCTCGATGTAGGGCAACGAACGACATGTTATTTGATGAAAGACGTGTAGTTTCGAGTGACTAGGCGCGAGTGCATGCTGTCCAGTTTGGCCGAGCTGATCTTGAACGTGCGGGGCAACACGGGAAGCGCCTGGCCCGGTGCAATCTGGAACACGGCGTTTACTCCCAAAGTGTACTTAGCGGCGGGGTCACTGCTGCCGTCACCGCCGTCGAGAAATGCCGCCAGCGCCTTTAGGCTGTCTCCCAAGACGGATCGATTGCCGTGAATCTTCGGCAGAACCTTCTGAAATATGGCGCGGTCCAGACCATCGTTCCATGTTTTCATCGCATCAGCGGGTGTCAGCCCCATCCCAAGCTGCGCTTTGATCCAGACGTGAAGGTACTCGTAGACCTCTTTAACGACTCGGAAACCGAACTCAAACCCGGTCGGGCTGAGGAGATGGAAGCACCCGTCTAGCGCGTTCAAGGTCAGTGCTTTGGCCGCCTGTAGTTCCCCATGGTTGACGCCATGTTTCGAAGCAAGCAAGTCAATGATGGCCGTGGGATCAGCATTGTTTGCCGTCCGCACTTCTCGGTCATCGATAGCGCCACGTAACAGTTCGTTTGCAGGGGCCAAATCGATACACGGACCTGAAGCACCGCCCGCCACATATTGGCTTGGCTTCATGGCATGAACCTCCAACACGTGCGCCCGATCCAGGACCTTTGGGGAAAACATGTACGTCGTTTCATCGACGTTGACCGTCCCGACGTAAAAAAGGTTTGGCGGAAGAGTCAACGGTTGGTCCCGTTCGACCAATAAACGGGCAGACTCAGCCTCCGGCGACCCTTTATCCTCAATATCGAGAATCTCGCTGATGACGCCAAGGGCCTGTCGGTCCACGATGGGTGCACTCTCTCCGTCATCCAAAATATTTGACGCCTCCATCAAAGAGAGAAACGGCGCAAAGTAACGCTCGACATGCGAAAGGTTCATTTCGTCAAAAATCAGGAAATGAGGTACCTTCGTTGAGTCTTTGTGACACGCTCGAAGGATGATCCTCAGGGTCTCCGTGATTTCATAGCTTTCGTTCGTCTCCGAACCGTCAGCCCGCTTCCGCGTCGGCCCAAATGGAGTACGGTATCCCAATAGCTTTTTCGGTGATGTCCAGTCAGGGCCAATCGGCACAAGTTGAAAAATCTGGCCGTTGATCGATCCTGCGTAGTGAGATTGAAGAGCTTCCGCAAGGCGCAAAGATGATCGAGATTTTCCGGTGCCGGATGTGCCGGAGAGGATGACAAAAGGTTTGGCGGCAAGCGCTGCGACCAAGTCCAAGGAGCAGTCCACCCCAGCAGGGGCTGCGGTAGTGGTAACAAGCACGGCCAGCCCGGTCAAATAATTCGCTGGGTCTGCCGCCGATGTTGAAAGGTCACTGTCCTCAAGAGCGAGTTCGGGCTTGTCGAACAGCACATCGATCTCGTTGTTGGTCAGTCCGAGGTCGGCGATCAGTCGCTCTTGAAGCAGTTTCCCACGTTGAAGCGGACTTGGTTCCGAACCGAGTATCGGTTCTATGTCCGCGTGACGATAGGTCCAAACGGCCAATTCACCCAGGGCGGGTTTGGAAGTCGCGCGCGTTGCTTCTTTCAACATGAGATCGGCAAGATGAGCGTCATACCCTTCGGCGAGACTTGCCTGACGAGGCGAGTCTGATGAGAGGCTAATCACGTTAGCCCAACTTGTGCCGCCGATGGTTGAGCCGGTCCCATTCGAGAACCATTTCCCTTTTCGAAAACCGCCTTTGTCAGTGTTGACGGTGAATGGGACAAAGTATTCCTTCACCGCAGTCGGGGCGGGTCGCGCGGTGTTATGAACAGAGGCTAGTTCACATGCGGCCTGAACAAAAGCTGGCTCACCCGTCGCCATGGCAACAGAGGCCGCCCCCTTGATGGCGATAGTGCGTTTGACGACCAGAAAGTCGAGCAATGCCCCCTTAGCTTGGGTGTCAGACAGCGCTTCGACCGACGCCTTCAGGCGCTCGGCAGTGAGAAACTTCGACATGTTATGCCCTTATGAGCGGGTCTTATTCGCCGTCAGTAAGTTGGTCCACCATCAACTGACAGAACTCTTTCTTGATGTCGATCCCAATCGCCCTAAACCCGTTTTTTCTGGCGAACGCGAGGCTGGTTCCACTACCTCCGAACGGATCGAGCACTACGCCGCCCGGAGGCGTCGTAGCTAGGATTGGGATGCGCACCAGTTCTTCAGAAAAGCGTGCCTTGTGCTGGTGACTATTTCGCGCTGGTGCAATTTCCCAAGTGTCAGGCGGCGGCAGTACGCTGCCCGAATCAGACTTTCGCCCGACTGCGGACTTATCGAAGTAATACCATCGAGACTTGACCATATGGAACATGTACTCATGCGACATTGAGCAGCGGTCCCGAACCTGATCCGGGATTGGGTTAGGCTTGACCCAAACGTTGTCATTGCGGACCAGCCAGTCTTTGTCTTGCATCGCGATGGCGAAGCGATGGGGAATCAGCAACAGTTGCTTCGGCTTGCACAGCAATCCATCGCCTGTCTTGTCTTGCGGACGAAGACCGAACCGACGAGCACTTTGTTTGCTCTCGCCGCTCCTGTGCTCGCCTTTTCCGCTCCAATAAGTGTCCCCAAGATTTACCCATAGGCTACCGTTTTCGGCTAGAACCGGCCTAGCCGATTCAAAGGATTCGACGAGGTTCTCAATGAATTGTCGCGGGTGCTCTTCCAGCCCGATTTGCCCGTCTACTTCGTAGTCTCGTTGTCCATAAAAGGGCGGAGAGGTCACCATGCAGTTGACACTGACTCCCGCCTTCGCAAGGTGCGTCATGGCCTCGCGCACATCCATGTTCAGGATCAGAACGTGGTCATCCGAGTAGAAGGCAACTTTGCGTAATTCCGGGTGGGTGAACGCTTCATGCGTTGCAACGGTAGGGACGAGGGCCGCATTCGCCTTAGTGAGCGGCTTCGGGTTCGCCTTAGTGAGCGGCTTCGGATTCACCTTCGCGGCTTTCGGTTTAGCGTTCGGTTTGCTTGGGCTTGTCTCGCGGGTTTTGCGCTCCCTCGCGGCGGCTACCGTATCGTCCATCTTCTTTCTCAGTTCCAGCAAGTATTGGCACGCAACTTTAACATCTCGGACCAGGCGCTAGGCCCTGATATTCCGGCCGCAGCGGCTGTCCGGCAATGTCCCAAGAGTTGCGCAGCAGCGGTGAGGGTTACGTCGGCGACGACGTCGCAGGAATACCACCGTTTGCTAACAGTGATGAAATCGCAGCGGTCAGACTGTTGGAAATATAGGGTTGACCGTTTCTGACAGATGCTGATATTCTGACGCCCTTTTCCGACACGTTAGGGTGCCTATGGCGATCTTTGGGTATGGCCGGGTTAGCACGCGGGAGCAGACAACCGAGAATCAGCGACTGGAAATCGCGAATGCTGGTTACAAGGTCGATTACTGGTTCACGGACGAGGGCATCAGCGGCAAGACGCACGCGTCGCAGCGACCGCAGTTCGTCGCCATGTTGGACAAGATCAGGGATTGCGAGACGCTGGTCGTTTCTCGTCTCGACCGTTTGGGCCGAGATGCCGAAGACGTGTTGCGCACGGTGCGGACCTTGGCCGAACGCAAGATCGAGGTCATCGTGCTTCAACTTGGGAAACTGGACCTCGCGTCATCTGCCGGAAAGCTGATGCTCACGATGCTGTCTGCGGTTGCGGAGATGGAGCGTTCACTGCTGGTGGAGCGCACGCAAGCCGGATTGGCACGTGCAAAGGCTGAAGGTAAGGTACTCGGTAGACCGTCCAAGACCACGCCCGCAAAACGTGAAGAGATGAAGACGAAGTACGCGTCGGGTGAGACGGTGAGTGCCTTGGCACGGCAGTACGGGATTTCGCGGGCCAGCGTTCTCGCTGTCGTGAATCCATAGCCGAAGGGAAGTGTTTGGCAGACCTTCAGCCCTGACGGAAGAACAACGTGCCGTGGTGGTAGAACGCTTGAATGGCCGGACATTCGTGGCGCAGTTGGGCCGAGACATGAAGACCAGCCGCCAGACGATCATGCGGGTGCGAGAAGGAGTGGCGGCGCAGCCAGTTGCTGGGGTGCGACACCGCTCGGGCAATGCAAGCGACGGACCGCGTTGCCATGTTGTTTTGGAATAGCACAATGGCGTGCTTGTGAAGTAGTTGACAATCCTTTCAAGGTCCTGTATAATCATCGATTCATTCAGTGAGCGGAGTGAAATTTTCAGTTCTTGAGCGCTCACATCGCGGCAATCGTTCTGGTTGGCGCGTCTATATTTTCAGTTCCCTGACCTAGCCGGTGTCGCCTTCGTGCGCATGTTGGCTGTGCTTCGCCGTCGTTGCAATGCGATGTCCGGGAACAGATCGAAAACCAATCAGCGTCCCCGACGTTGCCGTGTATCACACAGGCTATTCACTGCCTTTGTGGGGTGGCACGCACGACCTTAGGGAATGCTGGCATATAGATGCAGCCATTCAGAATGAATTTGAACAATCAAAACCAAAAAACTCAGCAACAAGTAACTACTCAACTTTCAACGCGTGCTCCCGCCGCAAAAGGTTCCTACGTATATCATCGCGCCGACGATCTATTCGGCTCCACAGTGACGTACTCATGGTTCAAGAACAGAACCACGACCGTACCGGAACGCGTGACTGAATCGTTCCAAGAATTGGCGATGCGCTGCCGCACACCAGAGATCAGAGAGAAGAACGACGGTCCGACCTTTTCACCGTTCACGTTCTCGCAACGTCATTTCCACGCATACCACGCGCAAGAGTGCAGCCTTCTCGCATTCAAGTTCGAGAAAGTCCGGGGTTCCACGCAACCCAAAGACATTCTCGCGTGCGTTGATGGGCTTGCATCCTGGCTGTATAGCACCCACAGCCATTGCTTCTGTAGCGAATATCCGACCGGAAGCTATCAGTTGATAGTCGCACTTCGCACGCCGATACCCAAACAGTATCTCAAGGTTGTCGCGATGAATTTTGCGACGCGGTTCTGCCTGCTGAGCGGCATCATCCACTCGTCCTACATGTCGTGGAATCAGCGCATTCAGTTTCCGTCCTGTCCCGCGTCCCAGTCGCATCAGTTCGTCGTCGAACACCAAGGTGGGCAAGCATACGACTGGCTGCCGGACTTTCTCGAACATCAAGCCCCGAAGTCATTCAAAAATTGGGATATGCAGTAATGTCAGTGGCGATCATACAGCCGACGGTCAGAGATGAAGGGCAAGTATGCGACGGGCCAAACGGTGAGTGCTTTGGCGCGGCATTACGGAATCTCTCGGGCCAGCGTTGTTTCGGTCGTCAATTCAGTCGGGCGACGTAACTCACGTTGGCGCGATACAACACAAGGCGTGCACTGTCAACCATTTCGGTGGGCAGTGGCGACACTTTTTGCTATAATAGCGTTTCTTGAGGGAGCGAATCGTTCACGGAGATGTTGAGCATCCCAAGAAGACCTTATGTGAGTGACGTTCGGCATTTTTATTGAACGCTCACAACGCAGCAACCGCATCTGGTTGCGCGTCTATATGAATTCCAATAGTAGTTCCTTGACTTAGCCTACGTTGCATTCGTGCGAACGTTGGCTGTGCTTTGCCATCACTGCAAAGCGGTGTCCTGGAACATATCGAAAATCATTCAGCTTCCCCGACTGCTTTGTACCCACGCGCTTAGGTCATCCAACGCCATTGCGTGTGAACGGTAAACGGGACTTCTGGGGCCGCTGATTTATAGACGCAGCACCGCGTACAACAACTCATGTCTTTTCAGTTAAAGAAACATGTAATCTTCTGTCAATCCCTGTATGAAGCGTTCGCCGAAGCGCAAATGCTTTACCCGACGCGCAAGCTGGAACGCGGTCGGTTTGTCCGGTTCCCCACGAACGACAAGCAAAGCGACGATGCCGGTTGGTGCAGGCTGTTTCCCGATGGGACTGGTGCGGCCTTCGGCGATCACCGTAATGGCATTACCTACATCTGGCAGCAGCGCGATCCGGGTGCACCGCCGCCGACCGATGAAGAAAGGCAGGTTGCTTGGGCGAAAGCAGATGCGGCCCGTCAACAGGCAGACGTTGAACGTGCGGCAGAACAGGCCGAAGCAATGCAAACCGCCAGCCGGTTGTGGGCCGAAAGCAGTGATCTACAAGCGACACATCCTTATGTGGCGCGCAAAAGTGTCACGCCTTTCGGCGCACGACAGGCGTCGGATGGCAGGCTGGTACTGCCCGTGTATGGCCCAGACTATGCATTACAGAGTTTGCAGTTCATTGCCGATGACGGCAGCAAGAGGTTTCTCGCCAAAGGCAAGATGAAGTCCGGGCGTCTGATCTTGGGTGATCCCGAGGATGGTTCGCGGTTGATCTTGTGCGAAGGTTGGGCCACCGGTTGTTCATTGCATCAGGCAACGGGCCACCCCACGGTCATCTGTTTTTCCGGCAGCAACATTGCAACTGTCGCCGAAAACCTGCGCTTGTGTTATCCAAATTCGCGTCTCGTCGTTGCAGGTGATCTTGATTCAACCGGTGCGGGTGCAAAGTTTGCCAATGCGGCACTGGCGGTGGCTAATAACTCGATGGTTGTCTATCCGTCGTTCGCCGATGGCCGTGATCATGGCGATTTCAATGACCTGCACCAATGTGACGGAATCGATGTGGTTGGCAGTCAGATCAGTACGGCAATCGGTGCAATGGCGCTTCCGTTTACCGAAGTGACCGGGCCGATCCGTGAGCTTTTTGCGGTGCCGACGCTGGCGAAAACTGACGTCCGCGATGGTACGGCTACCACTCGCCCATTGTCAGAACTCGGCAACGCGTATCGTATGCTTGATCTCGTTGGCGACCGGTTGAGATACGTCTACGACGTTAAAAAGTGGCTGAAGTGGGACGGAACAGCGTGGACGTGGGACACGGACGGCGCTTCGGTCCGCGCAATGGCTATGAAGTTACCTACGGTGATCCTAAACGAAGCTCGTGAATATTTAACGGACGCCGAACACTTTGCGAAGTGGTCGAGACAGTCTCATAAGGAAAAGACGATCAAGGCGTCCGTGTCATTGCTGCAAGACTTCGAAGAGATTCGCTTGCCGTCTTCTTGCATCGATGCCGATATACTAAAAATTGGGTTTGACGGCGCAAGACAGATGATCGATCTCGATACCGGTGAAGTACGCCCGACGACGCCCACAGACCTCATCACCAAGTCGCTGAACGTCTCGTCAATTGCAACATCGACCGACGATATACGCTGGATACAATTTCTCAGGCAGGTGTTCGACAACGATCTCGAAATGATCGACTGGCTTCAGCGGTTTTGCGGGTACCTATTGACGGGTTCGACAGAAGAGCAGTTTTTTCTTTTCTGCTACGGCCATGGTGCGAACGGAAAATCCGTGTTCATTGAGACCCTGAAGCACGTTATGGGCGACTATGCCCGTGCGATTGCACCGGAGACACTTTGCGCAACGAGACGACAGGCCGGTGCCGCTACACCTGATCTTGTGCCTTTGATCGGTGCGAGATTGGCAATTTCTTCCGAAACTGAAGACAACGCCAGCATGGCTGAATCATTGGTTAAGGGTCTTGTGGGCGGTGACACAATGCCCGTCCGTGCAAATTACGGTGCGCAGCTTCAATTCACGCCGATGTTGAAGCTGATTATGGCCGGGAATCACCAACCAAGGATCAATGGCGTTGATTCGGGAATCTGGCGGCGTGTCCGACTGGTTCCGTTCAATAAGACGTTCACGGCTGATCAACGTGACCCGCAGCTTCTGTCCACGCTGAAAATTGAAGCACCGCTCATTCTTGGCTGGATGCTGCAAGGCTGTCTCGCGTGGAAGAAGCGCGGATTGGCCGACACGCCGCATGCGATCACTGATGCGACTGATGGGTACCGGCAGGACCAAGACATCACGGGCAAGTGGTTGTCCGACTGCACGGTTAAAGATGTCTCTCGCGAAACACTGTCAACGGCGCTGTATGCGAACTACAAGTCATGGGCAATGGATAACGGCTTTCAGGCCGCAAGTTCACAAACATTGAGTCGCCGTCTCCGTGAACGCGGCTTCGAACCACGAAAATCTAATGGAAAGACGTGGTGGCCGGGCTTGGCCTTGACCGATTCGCTGGGCTGGCACCCAAACACGCAGCCGGTTGTTCCGCTTGTTTCCCCATCGGCACAACTGGTTTTTAACTGATCGCAGGAACCGGCAGTGCTGGCAGTGCTGATTTAGGTCTATTTTTATAAATTTTTCTATATCGATTCAATAAGAAAAATTCTTGAAAATGATGTTGAATTAGCACTGATAGCACTGGGCCTTTTTTTTCCGGCGTGAGGCCGTTACAGGTGAAGGGGAAGGGCAGCGCCTTCGGAAACATGGTGGCCCCATGCATTCAATAGCATCTCCCGTGGGAAACCTACAATCTTTGCGTAGTTGTGACAAATCGCGTTCCGTTCTCCTGAAGTAGGCGACGACAGACGCAACAAACCTAACAAGTATCCAGAAATCAAACCATGAAACAAGTATCCACAAACAAAACCATGGAAAAAGTGTTAAAAAAACAAATCGCGAAACTAAAAAAATTCCATGCCGCAAATTCGCATATGTACGAAGCACTTTTCGGCGAAAACTCAAACGATGCCTGTCTCGCTGAAAGTGGCCCCGAAGCCGAGCATCTCACAAATGAATTCACGCCGAACGATACGTTCACCGCCAGCGCCCCAGACTCTCACATGATTCAGCAGTTGAGGATGTAGCCGTCCGCGATAGCCATGCCGTCGTCAACAGCTTGACCGCATCTACTTCAGGGACGACTTCTGCTTCTCCGTGACGCGGTGCCTGTGCTGCCTTTTCTAGCGACCTTGTGGCAGATTCGTCGCAACCTGCGATGTCGCGCAGGGTCTTCCATTGCGTTGCCTTGTCCTTCGGGTCCAGTATTCGAGTGGCGATGCAGTGCTGTCGCAGCGATTCGACAGCACGGTAGCAATGAAACGCAACGTCGTCCGGTTCTTTCATCGCCGTGATAAGGTCCCGCAAGCAACGATGAATGAAAACTCCCGATTCGCCTTGAAGTTTGGGACGCATGGTGGCGATTCGAGCGTCCAGATCGACTCCGCGATGTAGTTCGCTGATGCACGGTACGTCGATACCGAAGACGACATCGACGCCGATTTCCGAGCAAGTTGCCCGTCGAATCTCAACATCGTAGGTGTGGCCCAAAACGTAGCCCACCATGTCCATCTCCAACTGGACTAAGTACTTGACGACGTTTCTCAGGTCCAGTGCATTCCACTCGACCTCTGTTTCGACCCAGACGGCAACTTGATTCAGAAGGATTCGAACATCGGCTTTCGCATCGACGCCGGATGCGGCATGCGTGAACCGCGCGGAGATGCGGCGATCCGGTATCTGAGCCCGTTCGGGATGAACCTCGCCATCAAGGAAGTATCTATACATATTCTATGATCGCCCCGTGTGCCCTCATTGGGTCGTCGAAGCGTCTGGCGGAACACCAGATTCCCATTCGCAGGCGCCGACAAAGCGTGACGTATGGCGGGTCCGATTCAAGTTCGGGAGCATAGAAGCTGTCGAGTTGATAGGACGAACACCGGGGGCACCGGTCCGGTCGTTCAGATTCTCTTCTCACGACGGCAGCAGAGAACACTTCAAGTACATGATGCGTCGCGTCCATTGCCAATTCTGCATCGATGGTGACCGCATTGGACGTGTGCGTAAGCCAGTTCACCAGTCCCCACGCCGAACCTGATACCTGCTTCAGATATGCTCGTATGTCCTTCGAGTGCGCCCCCGGTGCCGACCAGTTCGCGATCAGTTCCGCCCACTCTGTGAAGTTCCCTCGCTTTGGTAGCGTAGCGTTGTCAGGCAGATCGACATACTCGGGCGCATTTGCGACAAAGGTCAGCAGGCATTCGCGGCACTTCATGCCGACTGCTTGAAAGTCCTCAGCCTCGGACGCGTTATCGATAGCGGAAGCCGCTTGTTCCCATCGCCGCCATGCTGCGGCGAATCGATCCTGATTGGGTGTTCCGGCCTTGCGGGCATCGCGAGATGCGACCCGGGCCATGAGACCAACGTGGAACGAGAAGAGATAGTCAAGGCTTGGGAATTCGGTTCGAGAATACAGATTTGTCGGGCTTGTAATAACCCACCATCGACCGTCGCTGGCATGTACATCCCAAGCCGAGTACGTCGTGCCGAATACCACCTCGGTCTTCATCATTTCTAGGTGCCGTACCGTCACTAAGTCGCCGTCTTCGCGCCCCTTGTTTGCCTGCCATTCAAAATAGCTAATGATCTCCTCTTCCTCGCGCTCGGACCTTTCCAATACTGTGTCGCGCAATTTATCGATGTTCGGTACCGTTGGCCACGTGCACTCCTCGGGCGGCGTCAGTTCTTGGCTTTCGTCATAGGTCATGCCATTCCCCCATGCCTAGCAAGGCTATGTCGGAAGAATACCGGACGCAATTCTAATTCGGCTATTGGGGGACGACCCGCTCCAACCCCACTGCGGTATGTGGATGTGCTTTCGTCGTCTATGCCACAAACAGTTCGGAAGGGAATGCGCCATGCGAACTGCTGCATCGGTGCGGTGGACTGGTTCGATGTATGGCCTTAGGCAACCGAAACCGAACTCCTGCCTTGCGAACCATATGTGTCCGCTGCCAAGTTGTTCAAAGACCACATCAGGCTATTGACGCACGCTCCGCACAAGCCCGTTTGACCGTGGCAGTGCCGACGCCGAACTGTTCCGCAGTCTGCCTGATGCTCGCGCCATGTTCGGCCCGCCATGCCCGGATAGCGCCGTAGTCGTGCGACCGTTCGCGTCCGGTGTACTTGCCCGTAGCCTTGGCGATAGCAACGCCACGCCGCTGCATTTCCGCTCGGTTTTTATAGTCTGCTTCACCTTGTGCCGCCATGAACGCAAGCACAGCGTCCCGCGTCGCCTTCGCAATCGGGTCCGTCGCATTGCCGTCGAAGACCATACCGTTGAGCGTGCACTCGACACGAACGCCCATGTCTATGAGTCGTCGCATGGTCCGGTGCAGTTCGTCATAGCGGCGGCTGATCCGATCCAGCCACCGAACGATCAACACGCCGCCATGCCGCAAGTCATGCTCGACCTTTCGCCACTGTTCGCGATCTCCGGGCGCAACGTGATAACCGCTGATACCTTCGTCTATGAACACGTCTTTCACATTCACACCGTGCTGCTTTGCGTCTTCATGCTGACTTGCCGCCGATTGACCATCCGTGGTGGAGATTCGCCCGTAATAGAGTTTTCGCATGTTGGCCTTGTGGATCAATTGAATCAATGGATCAATATTAGGCGATGGATCACATCCGGTCAATCCTATTGATCTACGTGTCGGTGCTCAATGTGGTAGCTCATGCAGGCATACCCTGACGATCCACCTGATGGGTAGCCAGCAAATCACTTGCTTCCTAAAATAATGCTGGTGAGAATTTGGCCGCTTCCCGATACTGCAAAGACCTACGGAGATAACAAAGAGGTGGTCGTGTACCGATCATTGCTCTGACGACGCGACCGCAAAAAATCAAAGGTTCGTTAACAGGACCAAAAAAAGCCAATACGGGAGACGATATGGAATGCACGCAGTGCGGCACCGATAACGGTGCCCAAAGCAAATTCTGCACGAAATGTGGGGCTCCGCTAGCCGCCGCGCATAATCAAACTCCGATCTGGAACCCATTGACCGTCACCAGTCTCAGTTTCGTATTCACCCCGATTTTCAGTAGCGACTTACAAACGTCGAACTGGCGGTCTCTCGGGCAACCTGAACGGGCAGCCTCTTCGAAGGTTTGGTTTTATGTCAAGCAAGCGTACCAATCGGAGATGCAGATTCGCTCAGGAGGCGTCTTCGGAGTAAAGCCGTTACTGAACCCGGCGTGAAGTAAGCCACGCCGCGATTCGCGGTGTCGGTCATACTGTACGCAGTTGACGACAACGACCCATACCGATGTACCGCAAAACAATGCAACCAAGGGGTTACACATGGCTTTAGTCCACGACACGCACGGCGAGGTAACTAGGGGGAATAACAGGAAGCTATGGATCAACGCGGTCTCATTGCACTCGCCTATAGTTCCCTGAGTGCCTTGTCGATTCTTTGGGCACTGTTTATGTACGGTTGATAAATCAGGCGCTCTTGCTACAGATGCAGGGGCGCCGAGTATCGACACCAGTGTTGGCTAGACCTTGCGGCAGATGCGAAGCAGAACCGTGGCTGGACCTATTAGAGAGTCTGCTTTCGGACGGCCAGTTGACGCTGCTGGTACCGCGTATCATTGTCGATGAATTCCAAATAAAAACCGTGACCGGGTCCCCAAATCAAGTGCGAAGAGCCTCGGCACACTTCGATCAGGTGAAGAGCGCCATTCGCAAGGCTGATGGCGATAAGCGGCAGAAGGATCGGATATTGGACTACCTGTCCGACCTAGATCACCGCATCCCCATCTTAGGTGGTGCCGCCGAGGGCGCACTGTCGCAAATTGCGGCGATCTTTGTCTTCATCAACGATCATCGAAGCGAGTGATGCGGTCAAGCTTCGGGCGGCAGATCGTGCGCTCTACCGAAAAGCCAATGCCCGGCTACACCGGTCGCAGCTGGAAAGACCGCCTATACGCGGATGCGATCAAGGCGCTATAGGATGTGTTTGCGGAGGAAAAAGCTGATGAAGGTCGCTGACCTGTCGGGCGCTGTTCTCGACTTCTGGGTTGCGAAGGCCGAGGGACATGAGTTAGTCACGGACCCGGCGACAATAGCCAGGGCTGCGGTAGGCAATGGACGGGCCGTTCTTTTCAGAAACAACGCGGGAACGTTGTGCATTGCATGCGCGGGCGGCAGGGAGTGGAGTCCTTCAACCGACCCGAGGCAGAGCCATCCGATTATCGAGCGCGAGCGAATCCAACTAGAACCGTTTCCAGACGTTGAGTGGCTTGCTTTCGAGCGATTCGATGGCCGGGGAGAACCTCCGCATGATTCGCCATGCCGCCAATATGGTCCGACGGCGCTGATCGCCGCGATGCGTGCCCGGGTAGCCTCAAAGTACGGCGAAGAAGTGCCGGATGACATTGAGACGCCACCTATCACGATGGACTGCTTGATGCGCTGAGGCGGGGGAGATAGGAAGCAGGAAGCGGGTGATGCTAACTCCACCTCGCCGCTTCATCTGCTGCGAACTGTCACCGTCGGGACCGGGTCCAGCGGCACCAGTCGTGGTGGTCTAGGTTCGTGAGTAGTTGCGCACGATGACGTTTGCGACGATAGGGGCCGACCACGACAGTCGCCGCGATTATCAGGGCGAGCGTACCGATCACTATCCACATCCACATCCACGATTCGACCATTGCAGCCTCCATCGATAGGTCCGGTCCGCAGTCGCTGACCGCTTGCCTTCCTTCAATTGCCGCGATGACTACCTGTAACACTGCTGTCGGACCCGTTAGATCCGCAGTCTCTCGCAGGGTAAGGAGTGCACTCAGTGAGCCCGCGAAATAGCTTGCAGAACGGCGTCGCCGTGCAGAGTGGTGCGAAGTCGCTGGTGTCCTGAATGCAGCAGTTCCACGCGTACTAGTTGCCGTTCCAGCAGGGTATGAGGATCCAGACGAAAAAAAAGCCGCCCCAACTCCGGGGTGAAGTGTAGGGCGGACCTTAAAGTCAATGCGGCACAAAAGGACGTGTGCTTCGCGAGGATACGCCTTGGGCCTAGAACCGCAACGACCCCTAGATCGCGAACTATTGCGATAGCAATCATTTGCGCCATCACCGCCTTCTCCGGGCGTGATATAGCCGAGCGGATGGTTGAACCGGGCCACCCATTCCTGCGTCGCCACTTCGACAGACTCACGCGTTTTCCACGGCCCAGCACGATGATTCCGTTTCGCCTTGCACATATCTAGACTTCGTTCATCGGTACGCCGACAAGTTGCGCAAATGCCCAAGTGAATCGCCGTCACTGCGTACCGTCGAATTCATGGACCGGTCGAATGAACAAGGACCAAGTTGTTCTCTACTCGTTTCCGATCTGTTACCAATCTTGGTTCGTGACCAGTTGGTTGCTTATTCATTCGAGAAGTACAAACTACTGGCTCATCGGTCACGGACCGAATTGATATGCACCACTGGGGACAAATCCGTCAATCACGTAGTTCTGGTGTTGCGAATTAGATAAAATCCGATGTTGCGCACTCATCGACAGACATATGGTGTGCCGCAGTTTATTTTGTTCGCCCACCATCAAATTCGCGTGATAACCCGCGATCAAAGGTCACATGAACCGGTAGGCGCTGGACACCGTTTCACCTCTTCACTCTCCTGTGGGCGTGCAACCGCGTCAACAGGTTCTGTCGTCTACGTCGGATGAAGGAGAATCGATGGGAAACGAGGCAGGTTTCGTCGGCTTGCGGGGCTGTGCTGATGCCCGGATTGCGGGACTGGTGGGGCTTCTTGTTGGCGATGCGTTGGGCGTCCCATACGAGTTCCACGACCCGTCTGAAATCCCGCCGCGCGACCGTATCGAGATGATGCCGCCCGCCAGATTCTGCCGTTCTCATGCCGGTGTGCCTGTCGGTACATGGTCTGACGATGGTGCACAGGCGCTGTGTTTGCTTGCAAGTCTCATAGAATGTGGTCGGTTCTCGCTACCCGATTTCGCTGACAGACTGCTTCGATGGCTGGATCACGGTTATATGGCTGTCGATGGGGACGTGTTCGATGTTGGTATCCAGACTGCCGACGCATTGAGCAAACTTCGCGATGGTGTGCCGCCGCACGAATCTGGCGGTGCGTCCGAATGGGATAACGGCAATGGATCGTTGATGCGTGTCTTGCCGCTTGCCCTGTGGCACACCGGTCCCGATGACGCACTGGTCCGTGACGCACATCTGCAATCGATGCCCACACACTGTCATCCGCGTTCGCTGGTCGCCTGCGGCTACTACTGCCTTGTGGCGAGGGCTTACCTGGGGACGCGGGCCGATCCGTGGGTATGGGCCGACCAACGTCTCGAAGAAATTTACAGCAATTGGTCCAACGAACGTGAAAGAAGGGCGTTGCTGACTGAACTGGACGTGCTGAGACGGTTTTCGAGGACCGACACGCCGCGTGGCACCGGGTATGTCATCGACACCATATGGTCAGCACGCAAGGCATTGGAAGAAGACTCGTTCGAGGATGTGATTCGAACGGCGATTAGCTTCGGCAATGACACAGATACAACCGCCGCCGTGGCGGGTGGTCTTGCGGGAATCCGGTTCGGCCTTGCCGGGATACCGGCACGCTGGCTGCAACAGCTACGTGGATTCGACCTCGCCGAACCTTTGATCCTGACGCTTCAGTGGTTGGCTTAAAGTAGCGTCTCGCGTTGCCGATATGCTGCGATTATGGATCGAAACCACGCGTTTCTTCGGGAGGACGTTGATGCAAATAGAAAGGGTTGGCAGGTACAAACTGTCGTTCGACAAGGACCAATTCACGGTGGAATGCCCTCTAGGTACCGACAAGTTCTCCGGCCTCGCGACGTCCGCGCTACCGAAGTTGTATGTCGTCAGCGCCCTAGACCGACCGATATACGTGGGAATCACCAAGCAATCGATTCGGAACCGACTACGGTTGGGTTGGAGTGCGACAGGAAAGAATGGTTATCACGGATACGCGTGGCGAAGCGAAATGTCAACGGCAGTGCTAGACATATGGTGTCATCGCGATCCGCCAGAACAGCGCCCCTGCTTGGACATCGAAACGATTGAAGCCGAAGTGGTCTATCTAATACGGAAGGCGGGTCAGTGGCCGCTATTCCAGACCGAGATTCATTTCCATGAGTCGAGCGAGGAACACCGGACGTGGGCTTCTCAAATCGTGGAAAAGTACAGCCTGAAACCTGATGCAGTATCGCTCTCCGATGTTTAACGTACTCATCGATACAAGCGTATGGCTGGACCTTGCGGCAGATGCGAAGCAAACACCACTGCTTGATTTGGTAGAGCGGCTGCTGGCGGACGCGCAGATGAGATTGTTGGTGCCACGCACCGTCGTAGACGAATTCCACAAGAACCGTGATCGGGTCGCCAAATCAAGTGCGAAGAGCCTTTCGACGCACTTCAATCACGTCAAGAGCGCCATACGTAAGGTCGATGGTGACAAGCGGCAGAAGGATCGGGTGCTGGACTACCTGTCGGACTTGGATCACCGCATCCCCATCTTAGGTGGTGCCGCCGAGGGTGCACTGGCACGAATTGCGGCGATCCTGTCTTCATCAACGATCATCGAAGCGAGTGATGCGGTCAAGCTTAGGGCGGCAGATCGTGCGCTCTACCGAAAAGCCCCGTGCCACCACGAAAATAAAAATTCGATGGCTGATGCGATCCTGATCGAAACGTACTTCGAATGTGTGCAGGCGATGGGAGGTACGGGCCAACGGTTCGCGTTCGTGACACACAACAAGCATGACTTCAGTATCGTCAATGGCAACCAGAAGCTGCCACACGTTGACTTGGCCGCTTCGTTCTCGAAGATCAAGTCCATGTACTTCATCAACTTGGCGGAGTGCTTGCGACGTATAGACCCGATGCGTGTCACCTACGCGATGTGGGAGCAGGAATGGGAACAGGAGCCGAGAAGTCTTTCGGAGATGTTAGATGCAATGGACCGGCTGACGACGCAGGTCTGGTACAACCGGCACAAGTACACTGCATGGCAAGTCGAAAAGGGCAAGGTCAAGATCGTCAGTCGAGAAGAATGGCAAGAGAGATGGAGCAGACGCAGGAGCAGTGCTCAAACTCACATCGCGGACGACATTTGGAAAGGTGCCTTGAAGTCTGCAAAGAAGGCAGAACTGAAACTCGGTGAAGGCAACTTTGGGCCTTGGTCCGACTTCGAATGGGGAATGATTAACGGCAAGCTGTCGGCGCTGCGATGGATGCTTGGTGAGGATTGGGACGAGTTGTACACGTAGCCGGACGGCGTTCGCCAGTCGTGTAGCTGTAAATGCTTCTTCGAAGTAAGATCAAACATCGCCGACAAGGGCGAATGGTGCGTCAGGATTTTGTGCTAGTTTTGTCTTCGAATTTCGAAGTGAGCCTCTAACTATCTGATTATGAACGGGACGTTGACCCCGTTGTCACAACGGATAGTTCTCGGCGGCAATGCCGGCCTTGGTCAGCGCGTTGAATAGCGTGGACTTGCCCACGTTCGGCAGGCCGACGATGCCGCATTTGAGACTCATGACGATCCTTCGAATCGGAATATCGGTAACGGTATGGGCACGCAGGCGAAGACCCGCCGGCGCCCCGGGCGAGGTCGATCGCCCGTCTTGCTCCAGCCATACCGCAAAGGCGCATATTGTACCGTCGCCGCGCGGCAGTGGCGGCGAGCTCGCCGGATCGGCGCGGGCTCGAAGCGCGCCAGCACCTCTCCGATTGTTCACAACCCCGCGGCTATAATGCTTTTCATGCGTGGAAACTCCCAAACTTTTCAAGCCGTCGTCGTCGGCGGTGGCCTGGTCGGCAAGGCGGCGGCACTCGCCCTGACTCAGATCGGCATGCGAGTCGCGCTGCTCGCGCAGCCGGCGAGTTCGCCTGCGCCCGGGGTACGGTTCGACTCGCGGGTCTATGCGTTTTCGTCGAGTTCACAAGCGTTTCTCGAACGCCTGCGGGTCTGGCAGGCGCTCGACGCGACGCGGATCGCCCCGGTCTACGATATGCGGGTGTTCGGCGACGCGCAGGCGGAGCTCCATTTCTCCGCGTTCCAGGCGGCGGTTCCCCAGCTCGCCTGGATCATCGAATCGTCGCAGGTTGAACAGGCGCTCGATGCGGCGCTGCGCTTCCAGCCGCAGCTCAACTGGCTCGACGCGCGCGCGCAGGCGCTCGAGGTGACGAGCGAGCATGCGGTGGTCACGCTCGACGATGGCGACACCTTGAGCGCGGCGCTCGTGATCGGCGCGGATGGCGCGCATTCGTGGGTTCGTGCGCAGACGGATGCGACGGTCAAGCGCCGCGATTATCAGCAGACGGGCATCGTCGCCAACTTCAGCCTGGGCAAACCGCACGGCGAAACGGCGACGCAGTGGTTCACCGGAGGCGAGGTCGTCGCGATGCTGCCGCTTGCAGGCGACTACGGCTCGCTTGTCTGGTCGGCCCACACGGCCCATGCTGACGAATTGCTTTCAATGTCGCCCGAGCAGTTCACCGCCGAAGTCGAGCGGATCACCGGCGAGCGTTTCGGCGCACTTGAGTGTGTGACGCCGCCGCGCGGTTTCCCCCTTGCGCTGCAGACGGTCGATCGGCTGATCGCGCCGCGCGTCGCACTGGTCGGCGATGCTGCCCATATGATTCATCCGCTTGCCGGACAGGGTATGAACCTCGGGCTGCGCGATGTGGTCTCGCTCACGGAAACACTTGCCGCGAAGGAGGCCTTCCGGGACATCGGCGACCCGATCCTGCTGCGCCGTTATGAGCGTTCGCGCCGCGAAGATATCCAACGCATGATGGTCGCGACCGACGGCCTGCATCGCCTGTTCGCGCTGCCGGGTCCGATCGCGAAGGGCATCCGCAATGCCGGTCTCGCGCTGGTCGGCGCGCAACCGCAGGTCAAGCGCTGGCTGGTGTCGCATGCGCTCGGCTGATTCGTTTTCTTTATCGATCATCGCATTGAAATCCGGTGCAGGCCGGAGCTGAACTTTTCTCGGAGACACTGATGAAACCCAAACTTCTTCGTGTGCTGCCCATGCTGGTGCTCACGATGACCGCGCTGATGCCCTATTCGCGCGCCAACGCGGATGCCGTCACCGACAAGCTCAAGGAAACGCTGAAGGCAAGGCTCGGTCCGGAGGCGGATGTCCGCGATGTCTTGAAGACGCCGATTCCCGGCATCTATGAGGTCGATACGGCCGATCAGATCATCTACAGCGACGCCAACGGCGACTATGTGATGACGGGCGATATGATGGACCTCAAGAACCGCGTGAACCTGACCGACGCACGCGCCTCCCAGCTCAACAAGATCGACTTCTCGAAGCTGCCGCTCCAGGATGCGGTGAAGGTGGTCAAGGGCAACGGCTTGCGCAAGATCGCCGTGTTCTCCGATCCGAATTGCCCGTATTGCCATAAGCTCGAAGACGAGCTGAAGGCGGTCGACAACGTGACGGTCTACACTTTCCTGTTCCCGATCCTGTCGCCGGATTCGACCAGCAAGTCGAAGTCGATCTGGTGCTCCGCGGATCGCGGGAAGGCATGGACAGGATGGATGCTCGACAAGCGCGTTCCGAGCGCACCCGGGACCTGCGATACGCGGGTGCTGACGCAAAACCTCGAACTCGGCCGGACCTTGCGTGTGACGGGCACGCCGACGGTATTCCTCGCCGATGGACGCCGCCTGCCGGGCGCGGTCAGCGCGGAACGGCTCGAGAAGGAAATGTCGAGCGTCCAATGAAGTCCGACACCGGTTCATCGGTGTCCTCAACCTATCTGCAAGACAAGTCCGTCGACCGGGTGGGTCGACGGCATCCTGCGTGAGCACCGCTCCTTCCTGACCTTTTCCAAAAAAGCAGCTCGATGAAGCCCATCCAATATTCGATCGTCCCCAAAGATCCCGCCGCGCATCTGTTCGAAGTCACGGTGAGCGTCGCCGAGCCTGCCGCGCAAGGGCAACGTTTCATGCTGCCGGTCTGGATACCGGGCAGTTACATGGTTCGCGAGTTCGCGCGCAATATCGTGTCGATCGCCGCGCGCAGTGAGGCGACGGGCCGCAAGGTCGCGCTGAGGAAAATCGACAAGCACACGTGGGAAGCCGCCCCCGTGCAGCAGGGCGCGCTGACGCTCACTTATCAGGTCTATGCGTGGGATATGTCGGTGCGCGCCGCGCATCTCGACGACGATATCGGCTTCTTCAACGGGACGAGCGTGTTTCTGCTGCCGCTCGGACATGAAGCGGCTGAATGCCGGGTCGTGATCGAGGCGCCGGCAGGTGAGCAGTACGGCGACTGGCGCGTCGCGACTGCATTGTGCGAGGCGCGCGGCACGAAGCGATACGGCTTCGGTGAATATCGGGCGGCCGACTACGATGAGCTCGTCGATCATCCGGTCACCCTGGGCCGTTTCGAGCTGGGCCGTTTCAAGGCGCACGGCGTCTCGCACGATGTCGTGATCTCGGGCAAGGTGACCTCGCTCGATATGCCGCGCCTCACGCGCGATCTCGAGCAGATCTGCGCCACGCAGATCGCCTTGTTCGAGCCACGCACGCGGCGTGCGCCGATGGAGCGATATGTGTTCATGACGCTTGCAGTTGCCGACGGTTATGGTGGCCTCGAACATCGTGCCTCGACCGCGCTGATCTGCAATCGCGCAGACTTGCCCGTGCGTGGCAAGGAGGCGATGACCGAGGGCTACCGGACCTATCTCGGTCTGTGCAGCCACGAATATTTCCACACTTGGAACGTCAAGCGGATCAAGCCGGCCGCGTTTGCACCGTACGATCTCAAGCAGGAAAACTACACGTCGCTGCTCTGGCTCTTCGAGGGTTTCACGTCGTACTACGACGATCTCGTGCTGGTGCGCAGCGGCGTGATCACGCGTGACGACTACCTGATGCTCGTCGGCAAGACGGTCGGGGGTGTGCTGCGCGGCAGTGGCCGCCGCAAGCAGAGTGTCGCCGAAAGCTCGTTCGACGCGTGGGTCAAATACTACCGGCAGGACGAAAATGCCTCGAACGCGATCGTCAGCTACTACACGAAGGGCTCGCTGGTTGCGCTCGCCTTCGATCTCGCGATTCGGGCCGCGAGCGAAGGCCGCAAGTCGCTCGACGACGTGATGCGCGCGCTCTGGGTCCGCTACGGCCGCGACTTCTACACGGGCAAGGCGATCGGCATCGGCGAGCACGATGTCGAGCCGCTGATCCGCGAGGCCACCGGCGTGGAGCTCGGGCGCCTGTTCACCGACGCGGTCGACGGCACGCGAGACCTGCCGCTCGCGGAGTTGCTCGCACCGTTCGGCGTGAAGCTCGAGGCGGATGGAGCGAACGGCAAGCCGTCGCTCGGCGTGCGGGTGCGCGCGGGCGCCGACTGTACGCTGGCCGCCGTCCATGACGGCAGTGCGGCGCGGCGTGGGGGCCTGTCGGCCGGCGACGTGCTGGTAGCCGTCGATGGACTCCGCGTGACAGGGAGCAATCTCGAATCACTGCTGGCGCGATACCGGGCGGGGGACAAGGTCGAGGTCCATGCCTTCCGGCGTGACGAATTGCGTCAGACTGTCGTGACGCTCGACGCGCCCGAGGTGGCGCGCTATCGTTTGGCCGTCGATGAGGCCGGCCCGCGCCGAGGCCTCAGTCCGAAGGACAAGTTGCGCAAAGGCTGGATCGGGTCGTAATGCCCTCATTGACGAAATAGCGACTCCGTCTGCCCGGTGTTAGTGAGAGTAATGGGCCACTGTTGCTCCAGGCGGAACGATCTGTTGAAACGTAGTGGCTTTCTGAGATGGCGTTAAGAATTCATCATATGGTCCAAGGGTCTTCGGCACTCCGCGAGACCCACCACTTGATCCAGAGCTCGACATGACGACCATCCTTCAACTGAATTCCGCTGCGCGTTCGCAAGGCGCCCAATCGACTATGCTGGCCAGCGAACTGGTCGCAAAGCTATCGCAGGCCCACGGTGGCGCGAAGGTCATCGTGCGCGACCTGCTCGCCGACAACCTTCCGCACCTCGATGACACCGTGCTTGGCGCGTTCTTCACGCCGGCCGAGAAGCGCACGCCCGAACAAGTCGCCATCGATGCACGCAGCCAGGCGCTGATCGACGAACTGCAATCGGCCGACGTGATCGTGATCGGCGTACCGCTCTATAACTTCGGCATTTCGACCCAGCTCAAGGCGTACTTCGACTGGATCGCGCGCAACGGCGTGACGTTCCGTTACACCGAAGCCGGCCCTGAAGGCCTGGTCAAGGGCAAGAAGGTCTACATCGCGGCCGCGCGCGGCGGCAAGTACAGTGGTACGCCGACCGACACGCAGACGCCGTTCCTGAAGATCTTCCTCGGCTTCATCGGCATCACGGACATCGAGTTCGTCTACGCCGAAGGCCTGGCGTTGGGGCCCGACTCCGCTGCTGCCGCACTGAACGACGCGCGCGAAGCAATCGCCGCGATCTAAGCACGCACGAATCGGCCTCAACGAGGCAGGGCCCCGGCCGCGCATCTGAACGATGCGTGTGTCCGGGGCTCTTTTGATTCAACTGCCGGACGAGAGGTCGGGCAGACGCCAGTCGATC
Organism: Pararobbsia alpina; assembly: GCF_902859895.1. Lineage (GTDB taxonomy): Bacteria > Pseudomonadota > Gammaproteobacteria > Burkholderiales > Burkholderiaceae > Pararobbsia > Pararobbsia alpina. Next base: position 12,010 of record NZ_CADIKM010000026.1, on the reverse strand, counting down.
GGCTTGCGATGATGTTGCTCGAGCGCTTCGTTGGCGAGCACGAAATGCCGGCAGCCAAGAAAGCCCCGATGCGCGGAGAGCGGTGAGGGATGCGGCGCTTCGAGAATCAAGTGGTCGCGTCCTCGCAGCAGGTTGCGCTTGGCCTGGGCGTGCGCGCCCCACAGCATGAAGACCAGGCCTTCATGCCGCGCCGATAGCCCGGCAATCAAGGTATCGGTGAACCCCTCCCACCCCCTCTTCGCATGACTGGCCGCGTGGCCGCGTTCCACCGTCAATACGGTGTTCAGCAGCAGCACGCCTTGCTTCGCCCAGTATTCGAGGTTGCCGTGGGTGGGAATCGGATAGCCGAGGCTTGCGGCGATCTCCTTGAAGATATTGCGCAGCGAAGGCGGTGGCCTGACGCCCGGGCGCACGGAGAAGGCAAGGCCATGAGCCTGCGGGATGCCGTGATCTTCGCCGTGATACGGGTCCTGCCCGAGGATCACGACCTTGATGTCGTCAGGCTCGACGAGTTCGAGCGCGTGGAAGACTGTGTCCGGATAGAGGATCTTGCCTGCGGCGCGCTCGCCATCCACGAATGCGCAGAGGCTGCGCAATGGGGGGCTTCCCACGAAGGGCCGTACGCAGGCTTTCCACTCAGGTGATAGCGCGTCGAATTGGGCTTCGAGTGTCGGGATCGGGTCCATCGGCGCTCAGGTCGTGCCCTGTAGCTTTGCACGCAGTCGATAGCCGCGTTCCGCCTTGCTGATATCGTCGTGTGCGAGTCCTGGAATGCGTTCGCGCAAAATCGTTGCGACGCGATGCAGAGCGGCCTCGTCACCCTGCTTGAGTTCGAGCTCGATTTCGAGAATCGGCAACGTATCCCGCAGTGCGCCTTCACCGACGCTTACCTCGCCTTCGTCGAGCGCTGCTTCGATCTGGTTATCGCCGTCCACGAGATTCCACAGTGTGCGAGTGAAGTCCGTGCGGAACAGCGGACTCAGTTGGGGCAGAGCGGAACGCAAGGATTGCAGTGCTTGCTGGAGTGAGACGCGCTCTTCGCTGTCGGCGCTTTGCGCAGGGCCGAGATCCTTCTCGACAGCCTCGAGCAGGGCATCTGCATCGAGCGCATCGCGGTCGACCGGCATCTCCCACTCGTGGCGCCGATGCAGGCCGGCGCTCGCGCCGCCGCCGGACTTGAAGGTCTGGAGCCAGTGCGTGCCTGCCAGCCGCAGACGCAATGCGCTGCGCGAACGCTGAAGGTCGAGCGCGGGCGTGTCGTAATAGACATTGGCGAGATGGATCGAGCGGCCGGCTCCGCCGGCCAGTTGATCGAGCACTTGCCGCGCCAACGTGGCGTGCTCGCGCGGCAGGGCGAGTTTCAACTCGGATTCGACAGACATGGATCGCTCCGCGGACATAGGTGGATCAAACGACGGGGTTACGGTCTTGCATGAGTGTCTGTCATCGGCATCGATTATTGCCATCCAGCCACTCAGCTAGCAGGCCAGCCAGCCGTGCGGTCGGTGGGCACGCCAGGCGAGGCGTGACAGCACCGATCGAGAGAACCGTTTAAAAGAACAGCTTGGCAAGCTCGACGCCCGGATCGTCGGCGCGCATGAACGTCTCGCCGACGAGGAAGGTGTTCACATCGGCTGCCCGCATCCGTTCGACATCGGCGCGTCCGCGAATACCCGATTCGGTCACGACGATCCGGTCGTCGGGGATCTGGTCGAGCAAGTCGAGCGTCGTGTCGAGCGTGACTTCGAACGTCCGGAGATTGCGGTTGTTCACGCCGATCAGCGGCGTCTTCAGGGTCAGCGCGTGTTCGAGCTCGCTCGCGTTGTGGACTTCGACCAGCACCGCCAGGCCGAGCGTATGGGCAAATGCTTCGAGATCGCGCATTTGCTGGGGGTCGAGCGCGGCGGCGATGAGCAGGATGCAGTCCGCGTTCATCGCGCGGGCTTCGACAATCTGATAGGGGTCGATGATGAAGTCTTTGCGCAGCACCGGGATCTGGCAGGCCGCGCGCGCGGCTTCGAGGTAGGCAGCACTGCCCTGGAAGAACTGCACATCCGTCAGGACGGACAGGCAGGCCGCGCCATGCCGTTCATAGGTCGCGGCGATGTCCGCAGGCCGGAAGTCTTCGCGCAGGACCCCTTTCGAAGGGCTCGCCTTCTTGACTTCCGCGATCACCGCGGCTGCGCCGATCTCGTGTTTCGCGCGCAAGGCGCCGACAAAGTCGCGCACGGGTGGGCGCGACTCGGCGGTCAGGCGCAGGTCTTCGAACGGGTAGCTCTGTTGGGAGATCGCGACTTCCTGCCGCTTGACTGCAATGATCTTGTCGAGAATATCGCTCATGGCTTCGCTGCCGGATTCGGGTAGTGTCGCAGGCTTGGGTCGATACGCGCGGTCATGCGGCACATCGTCGCGTGAATTGAACGAGGGCGTCGACTTTCGCACGCGCCGCACCGCTCGAGATGGCTTCGCGCGCGAGGGCAAAGCCATCGGCGATCGAGCCGACGACATTCGCCGCATACAGCGCGGTCGCCGCGTTGAGCGTCACGATCTCGCGCGCGACCCCCGGCTTGTTCTCCAACGCTTCGAGCAGCAGCGTCTTCGATTCCTCGGCGTTCGCGACCTTCAGCGAACGATTCGACATCATCTGCAAGCCGAAGTCCTCCGGGTGAATCTCGTATTCGAACACCTTGCCATCCCGGAGTTCACCGACCATGGTGGTCGCGCCAAGCGAAACCTCGTCCATGCCATCCTGGCCGTAGACCACGAGCACGTGCTGCGCACCGAGGCGTTGCATCACGCGGACCTGGATCCCGACGAGGTCTGGATGGAATACGCCCATCAGCTGGTTCGGCGCCCCGGCCGGATTGGTCAGCGGGCCGAGGATATTGAACAGCGTGCGCACCCCAAGCTCACGTCGCACGGCCGCGACGTTTTTCATCGCTGGATGGTGGTTCGGCGCGAACATGAAGCCCATGCCGGTTTCGGCGATGGACTCGGCGATCTGGGCGGGCGACAGCATGATGTTGACGCCGAGGGCTTCGAGCACGTCCGCGCTGCCCGACTTGCTTGAGACGCCGCGATTGCCATGCTTCGCCACCTTCGCGCCTGCCGCCGCCGTGACGAACATCGTCGCGGTCGAGATATTGAATGTGTGAGAACCATCCCCGCCGGTGCCGACGATATCGACGAAGTGGGTGTTATCGGCGACTTCGACCTTGTTCGCGAACTCGCGCATGACCATCGCGGCCGCGGCGATCTCGCCGATCGTCTCTTTTTTGACGCGCAAGCCCGTCATCAGCGCGGCGGTCATGACGGGCGAGATCTCGCCGCGCATGATCAGCCGCATCAGGTACAGCATCTCGTCGTGAAAGATCTCACGATGTTCGATCGTGCGCTGGAGCGCTTCCTGTGGGGTGATCGACATGCCTGTCTCCATTCCGCGTAGCTCCGTGGACCCGGGAACCGGGTGGGTGGCTGGCGCAGCCATTGCCCCTGTCGCACTCATCGCACTCATCGTATTCCCCGCAGGAAATTCTGGAGCATGGCGTGACCGTGTTCGGACAGGATCGACTCGGGATGGAACTGCACCCCTTCGACCGCAAGTTCCTTGTGGCGCACGCCCATGATCTCGCCATCTTCCGTGCGCGCCGTGATTTCGAGGCAGCTCGGCAGGGTGGCTTCTTCGATCGCGAGCGAGTGGTAGCGAATCACCGTCATGCGTTTGGGCAATTCGGAGAATACGCCGTGGCCATCGGTTTCGATCTCGCTCGTCTTGCCGTGCATGATCGTACGCGCCCGCACGACACGGCCGCCGAAGGCCTCGCCGATCGCCTGATGGCCGAGACAGACGCCGAGGATCGGCAGCTTGCCCGAAAAGTGATGGAGCACGTCGAGCGTGATCCCCGCATGCTGGGGGTTGCTCGGGCCGGGCGACAGGCAGATGCGCTCAGGTTGGAGGGCCTCGATCTGCGCGAGGGTGATCTCGTCGTTTCGGAAGGTCCGCACGTCTTCGCCGAGTTCGCCGAAGTACTGGACCAGGTTGTAGGTGAACGAGTCGTAGTTGTCGATCATCAGCAGCATGTCTACTCCTAACCCCATGAAAATAAGGGGAAATCCTTTTGTATCGGTCTGAGAAACTATAGATTTACCACCGATTTACCACCCTTTCAGGCGGCGCGCCCGCGCGGGGCGTGTTGACACACAGCGGACTAGGGACGCCAGCCGTGAAGGAGCAGATAGGGAGTGATCTTGCCGATGTGTCGCATGGTTCGTAGATTCTACCAGCGCGGGGCCATGGAGGGCACGGCTCGGTAAGCCCGATAGTTGTCTCAGTGCAATTTGATTGCTCAGACCGTCCGTTCCGAGGGTGGGGCGATGGTGGTTTTGGAAGTAAAGTGCATGAAATTTCAATGAGGATTGGGTCATGCCTTCCCGCACTCAAACGGGGTCGTATGGTGGAGCGGCTGCTTTGGCTCGTCAGCTCAGGGTGGGGCGAGTCTATCGGCGCGAAGATTTGGCCAGCCGTTCCACTGCGGTAGGTCCACAGGCATCTTCCAGATCGAATTAAGGTATTGATCACGCAGGTCAGCGACGTCAGCTCGCGCATCAGGCGCAGCAGGATCTCGTTGCCGACTATTTGCGCGATGAGAATGTGGTTCGCGCCACCGCCGCCGCCGGCGTGCTCATTCTGGTCACGCTGGTGTCGACGCTGATCATGGAGCGCGTGGCCGGACTATCCCGTCAGTTTCGCTAAGCAAGAGGTACCGCAATCATGACTGTCATCCTGTCGAACGTTCGTCTTCTGCATGGCGTCGAACAACAGTACCTGCCCGAGCTTTTCGACGTCGCGCTGGAAGGCGAATGGATCGCCGCGATCGCGCCAGCCGGCACGTTGCCGCGCGCCGAAGGCGACACCGTCGTGCCGCTGGACGGTTGTTTGCTGACGCCTGGCCTCATCAATGGCCATCAACATTCGCACGAACATTTTCACAAGGGCCGGGTCGAGAACCTGCCGCTCGAACTATGGATGCATTATGTCCGCGCGCCAAAGCCGGTCCGGCTGACGCCCCGGCAGGTTTATCTGCGCACGTTGATAGGCGCGATTGAAGCGCTGCGCAGCGGGGCGACCACGGTCGTGGATGACTGCAATATGGGTGGATCGATCGATCGCGATTCGCTCGATGCGATCTACCAGGCTTACGAAGACGCCGGCATTCGCGCGATGGTGGGCTTCTCGATGATGGACCGCCCGCTCGTGGACAGCTTCCCGTTCGTCGACGCGATTTTTCCAGAGGAACTGCTGGCGCAGATGCGGGCGATAGCGCGGCCAAGCCCGGATGCGTGGTTCGCGTTTCTCGGCGAGGAAGTGCAGACGAGACATCCGCAGACGAACCGCGTGGGTGTGCTGGTGGCGCCGTCGGCGCCGCAGCGCTGCACGCCCGGGTTTCTTGCGCGCTGTCGGGCGTTCGCCGACGAACACGCGTTGCCGGTGATCACGCATGTCCAGGAGACGCGTTTGCAGATCGTGACGGCGCAGGCGTTCTACGGCAAGCCGATGGTGCAGTACCTCGACGAGCAGGGCTTCCTTAAGCCGGGAACATCGCTGATTCATGCTGTTTGGCTCTCCGACGACGAGATTGCCAGGATCGCTGCAAGCGGCGCCACCGTGCAACACAATCCATGGAGCAACCTGATGCTCGGTTCCGGCGTGCAGCCGACGCGCCGGCTGCTCGACGCCGGGGTCAACGTGAGTCTGGGTTCAGACGGCTGTTCGTCCACCGTGACCGGCAACATGCTAAACGTCGTGGGCTCAGCGGCTGCCTTGTCGAAGATCCGCGGGAAGGAATACTCCCGCTGGCTGACGGCGGCCGAGGCGCTACGGGCCGGGACCCTCGGTGGCGCGGGCGCGCTGGGCATGGCGGGTCGACTCGGTGCGATTGCGCCGGGTTACCGGGCGGATCTTGTGGCGTATCGGACCGACACAATCAATTTCTCGCCGCTTACCGATCCCGTACGTCAGCTCGTGTATGCCGAGCGGGGAACGTCAATCGACAGCACGTTCGTGGCAGGACGCTGCGTCATGCGCAACGGCAGGCTGACGGATATCGACGAAGGCGCGATTCTTCGGGAAATCGCCAGTACTTACGAAGACCTGAAAGCAGAATTCGATCTTGCCGATCAGTCGGTCGGACCGTTGATCGCCCAGATGGAAAAGATAGTCGACCGCGCTTCAGCGCTGGAAGCGGGGTGGAAGACCTACATGGCGCGGCTTGATGAATAAGCGCTGGTCGAAATCGCAAGCGGATCGGTCGAGCAGAGCGTGAACGATTGCCCGGTTTCGGAAGTTCCTTCTTGGGAACGCGGCGCCCGAAGAACGATGCGTGCAGGTTTCCCTGCCCGCACCTCGAGCACAGCGTGGTACTGTCAAGTGAGCGGTGATCTCAACAGTAGGGTCAGAGTTCCGTATCGAGGCCGTCCTGCACTTGTTCCGCGGCGCGAAGCACGGCGCGGGCCTTGTTTTCGGTTTCCTGCCATTCCATCTCGGGGATGGAGTCGGCAACGATGCCGGCTGCCGCCTGGACATAGAGATTGCCGTTCTTGATGATGCCTGTGCGGATCGCGATCGCGAGATCCATCTCGCCGGAGAACGACAGATAGCCGACGGCGCCACCATAGATGCCGCGCTTCACGGGCTCGAGTTCGTCGATCAGCTCCATCGCGCGGACCTTCGGCGCGCCCGACAGCGTGCCGGCCGGGAAGGTTGCACGCAACACGTCGAGATTGTTCACACCGGGTTTCAGCTTGCCTTCGACTGAACTCACGATGTGCTGCACGTGTGAGTACTTCTCGATCACCATCTTGTCGGTGACGAGCACCGAGCCGGTCTTTGCGATACGGCCGACGTCGTTGCGCGCGAGGTCGATCAGCATCACATGTTCGGCGATTTCCTTCGGGTCGTTGAGCAATTCGGTCGCGAGTTCGGCATCGCGCTCGGGCGTATTGCCGCGCGGCCGGGTGCCGGCCAGCGGGCGGATCGTCACGATGTGTTCGTCGCCGCGTTCTTCCTGACGAACGAGGATTTCCGGCGACGCGCCGACCACATGGAAGTCGCCGAAATTGTAGAAATACATATACGGCGACGGGTTCAGCGAACGCAGCGCCCGGTACAGCGAGAGGGGGTTGTCACGGAAAGGCTTCGTCAGCCGCTGACCGACCTGGACTTGCATCAGTTCGCCCGCAGCGATGTATTCCTTCGCCTGACGCACGGCATTCAGATAGTCGGCCTTGTCGAACTCGCGGTAGATCTCGGTACGCACGCTGGCCGAGGTGACCGGCGGCTGGACAGTCCGGGTCAGCCGCGAGCGCAGCTCGCGCAAGCGCTGCTGGGTTTTCTGATATGACTCGGGCTGCGAGGGATCGGCGTAGGAGATCAGGTAGAGCTTGCCCGCGAGGTTGTCGATCACCGCGACCTCTTCGGTCTGCAGCAACTGGATATCGGGCAGGCCGAGATCGTCGTTCGGCGCGCCGCCCTCGAGCTTCTTCTCAATAAAGCGTACGGCGTCGTAACCGAAATAGCCGGCGAGGCCGCCGCAGAAACGCGGCAGGCCTGGGCGCTGGGCAACCTTGAAACGCTCCTGGTAGACGCGGATGAATTCGAGCGGATCGCCCTCGTGCGTTTCGACCACGATGCCGTCGCGAACCACTTCGCAACGTGTGCCGATCGCACGGATCAGCGTGCGCGCAGGCAAGCCGATAAACGAGTAGCGCCCGAAGCGCTCACCACCGACCACGGACTCGAGCAGGAACGAGTTCGCGCCGTTGCGTTCGGGCTGGGCGAGTTTGAGATAGAGGGAAAGCGGCGTCTCGAGGTCGGCGAGCGCCTCGGCGATCAGCGGAATGCGGTTGTAGCCGGCATTGGCCAACGACTTGAATTCGAGTTCGGTCATGTCTTAGGTTCCGGGGGTGCCCGCGAGCGCTGCGGCTCGGCCGGCGCTCAGTATACGGGTGGATGCTTTGCACGCTTCGTTCGCTTGATCCGCGTGAGCCACGGGCGGCAGCCCGGTGAATCGGCACACACGGAAAATCTCGCCCCGGGCAGACCCGGCTGAATGAGATCACCGGGTGATCATCACTCGCGAGATTCAACGATCGATGTGGAAAGCAGCACAGACGGAAAACGGAAGCTGAAGACGAGCTTCAGCGGCCTTGTGTGTGAATCACCAAGACCAGCGACGCCAGGGCCAGGCTCCCCGGTCGATACCGCTCAGACTCCGTTTTCTGTTGACGAACATGACAATATGAAATGTAGCGATCCGACTCGTATGGACGGGGCGTAAGGGACTCAAAAAGCGTGGGACCGCAGTCTCGCGACGGCTGTCTCACATCGTCATTTCCGGGTCCTTCCGCGTGCCCCGCTGTTCGCGGTGACTATTGATTCAGCCAGCCCGCAACTTCGAGCAGCGAGCCGACTATACCATCGGAGTCAATCGATTGTACAGGTTGGCCATGGTTGTAGCCGTAGGGCACGGTGAGCACGGCGATACCTGCCGCGCGTGCTGCGAGCGCATCGTTTTCGGAGTCGCCGATCGCGAGCATCCGGTCCGGCGCGATGCCAAGTGCCTCGGCGGCCTTGAGCAGGGGCAAGGGGTCGGGTTTCTTGCGCGGAAAACTGTCTCCGCCGAACACGACGCTGAAATACCCGAGCAAGCCGACTTGTTCGAGCAGGTCGACCGCGAAGCGGTGCGGCTTGTTGGTCACGCAGGCGAGCTGGAGTCCGGCGGTGCGCAGGGCCTCGAGACCTTCGGCAACGCCCGCATAGACTTCGACGTGGCGGCCGTTCACGCTCGAATAGGCATGCTGGTAGCGTTCGAGCGCATGCACAAAGCGTGTTTCGACATCGTCCGATGCGAGACGGGCCGCCAGTACCGCCCTGACGAGGTGCTCGGAGCCTTTGCCAACGTAGTGCACCACTTCCTCAGGCGTGATGCTCGGCAGGGCGATCTCGCCGAGCATCAGGTTCAGCGCGGCATGGAAATCACCCACCGTGTCGACCATCGTGCCGTCGAGATCGACGATCACGCCGCGAATCTGCCTGCGCGCGATCGGGGCGGCGGGCGATGCCGTCAAGGGTTGCGCAGGAGCCGTGGTGGAAGGTACCGCCTGGAGTTCGGTGCACGATTGCGCGTGAGGTTGCGCGAGTGATTCCGATTGGGGTCTGCTCATGCGGTCTGCACCAGCGTGGCAAGTCTGCTGCGCATCTCGCCGATGATCTGCGCGTAGTTCGGGTGGCCGAAAATCGCCGATCCAGCAACAAAGGTATCGGCCCCCGCGGCGGCGATCTCGGCGATGTTGTCGATCTTCACGCCCCCGTCGACTTCGAGCTTGATGTGCCGCCCGGTCCGTTCCTTATAGGCGTCGAGCTTCGCGCGTGCCTGCCGGAGCTTGTTCAGCGCCTCGGGAATGAACGACTGGCCGCCGAAGCCGGGGTTCACCGACATGATCAGGACAATGTCGATCTTGTCCATCACATGGTCCATATAGTCGAGCGTGGTCGCCGGATTGAACACCAGGCCGGTCTCGCAGCCATGGTCGCGGATCAGCGAGAGGGTCCGGTCGATATGGTCCGAGGCTTCGGGGTGGAAAGTGATGCTGTTGGCGCCGGCTTTTGCAAAATCGGGCGCGATCCGATCGACCGGGCGCACCATCAGGTGGACGTCGATCGGGATCGTCACATGGGGGCGGATGGCCTCGCAGATCACCGGGCCCATCGTGAGATTCGGTACGTAGTGATTATCCATCACGTCGAAGTGAATCCAGTCGGCGCCCGCGGCGGCGACGTTGCGGACTTCCTCGCCGAGGCGCGAAAAATCGGCCGACAGGATGCTGGGGGCGATGCGATAGGTCGGATTCATAAGGGGAAGACCGGAGTGTGCTGCATTCGAAAACCTGATTTTAGCGCCGCGCAGGGCGGCTTGCCGTATTGGCCGGTTGCGGCTCGCGGAAGCATCAAGGAGAATGTGCCGAGGCGGAAGTGCGGCCCGACTCCCGCCGCCGACGCACTAATGGAAGACATGAACCCCTATCAAATGACGGTCGCCGTCAAGGCGCGCTACTTGCCCGAGCAGTCCGATCCGACAGGACGGCAGTATGCGTTCGCGTACACGATCACGATCCGCAACACGGGCTCGGTTGCCTCCCAATTGATTTCCCGGCACTGGGTGATCACCGATAGCGAGAACACCATTCAGGAAGTTGCCGGACTTGGCGTGGTCGGCAACCAGCCGCTGCTCGGCCCCGGTGAGCAGTTTGAATATACGAGTTGGGCCGTGATTGCGACCCCCGCGGGTTCGATGCGCGGCGAATACTTCTGCGTGGCCGAGGACGGCGCGCGGTTCGAGGCCCCGATCGCGGAGTTTGGCCTTGCCATGCCGCGTACCCTGCATTGAGTCCTGCAGCGGGGCGCGGGCACGCAGGCTTGAACGCCCGTTCACGCGGAGCGCTGGCGTCGGTGTCGGCCGCCATGCTCGTATTGCTCGCCTCGTGCGCGTCGCAGGGGCCTGCTCCGACGTCGTCCCGTTCCGCGCCTGCCCTGTCCGGCATCGGTGGACCCGATCTCAATGAAGACCGGATCATCGCCACACAGAGACTGACCCCCGTCAGTTGGGCCAACGTGCCGGGCTGGCAAGACGATGCCTTGATCGGCGCGCTTCCCGCGCTTCGCTCCAATTGCGCGCGTGTCGGAGGTGAGATGCGCTGGCGTTCGGCGTGCGCGGCCGCGGCCGGTCTCGACGAACTGGATGCAACGGCGGTGCGGGCGTTCTTCGAAAAGTACTTCGCGCCATACCAGTTGGCGAACAGCGACGGCAGCGTCGATGGCCTCATCACGGGCTACTATGAGCCGCTCCTGCGTGGTTCCCGGGTTCGGCGCGCGCCCTACCTCTATCCCCTATATAGATGGCCCGAGTCCTACGCGAAGGGAGCGACCCTGCCGACGCGCGCGCAATTGATGCAGGGCGGCGCGCTCAACGGCGATGAGCTCGTCTATGTCGACGATCCAATCGAAGCATTCTTCCTGCAGGTGCAGGGCTCGGGGCGGATCACGCTGGACGACGGCTCGGTCATGCGGGTCGGTGTGGGAGGGACCAATAACCAGCCCTACAAGTCGATCGGGCGATGGCTGATCGATCACGGCCAACTCACGCCGAGCCAGGCGACCATGCAGGGCATTCGCGCATGGGCGCGCGCGAACCCGCAGCGGGTCGACGGCCTGCTCGAGGTGAACCCGCGCTTTGTGTTCTTCCGCGAGTTATCCGCGCAGATGCCGGGCGGCGGTGCGGACGATGGGCCGATCGGTGCGCTCGGCGTGCCACTGACTTCGGAGCGTTCGATCGCGGTCGATCCGGCGTCGATACCCCTGGGCACCCCCGTGTTTCTCTCGACGACCCAGCCGATGACCACTCAGCCGCTGAATCGCCTCGTGTTCGCTCAGGACGTCGGCTCGGCGATCAAGGGCACCGTGCGCGCGGACTACTTCTGGGGCTTCGGCGATGACGCCGGCGATCTGGCCGGACGTATGAAGCAACGCGGCCGGATGTGGCTGTTGCTGCCGCGGTCCTGACGTTTGCGTGTACCGGAGGCGGGTACTGTTCGAGGAAATGCTTGAGCCGGATGCCGCGTGCGAGTGGGGGGTATCGCTTTCTTGGTTTTCCCGCCAAAAAATGCTTGCATAGCCCGGGGACGGGCCGCTAGAATTCTTCTTTCCCGCTTCAAAAAGACTTCTTCTGGTTTATCAGAATGGGTCTAATGCGGCGGGCGGAGTTTCAAGTTGTTTTTAAACTTTTAACTTCGGATGCGTTAAGAAGTTTGTTTAAAAAACTTGTTGACGATCAGAGGTGCAGACGACATAATCTCGCTTCTCTGCTGCAAACGCAGCGACGCAAACGCCGGACCGGATGAGTGGTTCAAAGCAGTCAGGCGCAGCGTATGTTCTTTAAAAATTCACAGCCGATAA
>NZ_CADIKM010000025.1 GCF_902859895.1 Pararobbsia alpina | reverse complement strand
CCGCGCCGATCGGGATCTGACGGTCCGGGGCGCCACGGTCGTCGGCACCCACGACGTGAAGCTCGCGGCAGACGGCAACGTCAAGATCACGACCTCGCAGGATACGCAAACTACGTCGAGCGACTATCAGAAACACGAATCGGGTTGGGGTACGAGCGGCGGGATCGGCATTTCAGTGGGGAGCAAGACGCAAGCCGACAGGTCGAACACCTCGCAGGTGACGCACATCGGCAGCACGATCGGCTCGCTGAACGGCAACCTGAACATCGCGGCGGGCGATCACCTGCACGTGAGCGGTAGCGACCTGATCGCGGCGAAAGACGTGAGCGGCACGGGCGCGAACGTGACGATCGATGCGGCGACCGACACGATGCACCACGACGAGACGCATGAGGTGAAGCAGAGCGGCTTCACGCTCGCGCTGAAAGCCCCTGTCCTTGACGCGCTGTCGAACACGGTAGACCAGGCGCACGCGGCAAGCCGCAGTCAGGACAGCCGCGCGGCGGCACTGCATGGGATGGCCGCAGCCAGCGGCGCGGTCGATATGGTCGGTACGGGCGCCGCCGCGGCTGGCGCCCTGACGAACGGACAACCCCCTGAAGTGAAGCTCGAGCTGAGCTACGGCAGCAGCCACAGCAAAAGCACGTTCTCCGAAGATTCGACCACAAACAAGGGCTCATCGGTCACAGCGGGTGGCACGGCCGCGTTCGTGGCCACGGCTCAGGGTGCATCGGGTCATGGCGCAGCGGGTCACGGTACATCGAGCAACGGCGCAGCCAGCGGTAATGTGACGATTGCGGGCTCACACGTCAAGGCTAACGACGTGCTGCTTTCGGCCAGCAATCAGGTCAATCTGCTCAACACGACGGATACCGATTCGACGCGCAGCACCAACCAGTCGAGTAGCGCGAGCGTCGGTGTGTCGTATGGCACGCAGGGCTTGGGTGTATCGGCGTCGGGATCGAAGGCGCACGGCGGTGACAGTAGCGACGCGGCGATGCAGAATGACACGCACGTCAAGGGCGCGAACAGCGTACAGATTGTCTCGGGAGATGACACGAACCTCATCGGCGCGCACCTGAGCGGCGGACAGGTCACGGCCGACATAGGCGGCAACCTGACCATCGCGAGCGTGCAGGACACGGCGACCAGCCATGCCGATCAGGAAAGCTCGGGCGGAGGCTTCAGCATCAGTCAGGGCGGTGGCAGCGCGAGCTTTAGCCGCACGAGCGGCAACGCGAACGACAGCTATGCGGGCGTCAATGAGCAGGCCGGGATTCACGCCGGCTCAGGTGGGTTCGATATCAACGTCCAGGGCAACACGGACCTGAAAGGGGCCACCATCGCGAGCGAGGCGAACGCGTCGAGGAACACGCTTTCGACGGGAACGCTGTCCTTCTCCGATATTGCAAACAGTTCGAGCTACGACGCGAAAAGTGGTGGCTTCAGCGCGGGGGCAACGACGGGTGACGGTGGCGCAAACTACCGCACGCACGGCGCGTCGTCCGGGACGAACGCCGGCGGCGCTGCACCGATGCTCAGCCAGAACGACAGCGGCCGCGACAGCGCGATGACGCAAAGCGGCGTCAGCGCAGGCACGATCAACGTGACGGATCCGGCGCACCAGACGCAGGACGTGGCAAGCCTGAACCGTGATACGTCGAACGCGAACGGGACGGTCGCGAAAACGCCGGACGTGAATACCCTGCTGAACAATCAGGCTGACTTGATGGCGGCGGCGAGCGCGGCGGGCGAAGCCGTGTCACGTCGCATTGGCGACTATGCCGAATCGAAGATGAACGAAGCCAAGGCCGCGGGCGACACGGCGGGCGTTGACGCATGGAAGGAAGGCGGTGCGAATCGCGCCATGATGCAGGCGGCGGGTGCGGCGCTGGTGACCGGGCTCGGCAGTGCAATGGAGGGTGCGGCGGGAGCGGCAGGCGCGGGTATAGCGTCGTCGCTCGCGGCGGGCAAGCTGAACGAGCTGAGTGGCGCGATCGCGGACGCCAGTCCAGCCGGCAACGCCACGATCGACACGGCACTCGGCAATATCGTGGCGAACGTGATCGCGACGGGTGCGGGGGCAGCCGTCGGCGGTGAAGTGGGCGCGCTCTCGGCCTACAACGTCGACCGCTTCAACCGGCAACTTCATCCGGATGAGCGGCAATGGGCGAAGGACAACGCCAAGACGTTTGCACAGTTCTACGAAGGCAAGACCGGCCGGTCGATCACTTCGGATCAGGCGCAACAGATCTTGCTGGCCAACGGCTACATCCGTGTCGACCAGGCGGCCGCGAGCGGCCCGGGCTACGATGCGACGGCGGCACAGTACATCACGCAATATGCCGGGAACCTCTTCACGGCAACACCAGCGGAATACAAAAATCCGTTGCTCTATGGAAACGCGAATGGGTCGTTGACACCTGAGCAACGGGCGCTACCGGGGGCGGTGGCCAATCCGACAGTCGGACTTGTGACGGCTGGCGTGATCACTGGCGGGCTCGCGGCCGCTCCCGCGGTTGTGGCGGGCACGGCGGCCGCCATCGAAGCGTGCGTGATCAACCCAGTGCTGTGTGCCAATCATGCGGGTATCGCCATCGGCGAGATCGCAGCGGGCGGGGCGGTGCCAGCTGGCACCGGCGCGGCGGTGACAGGTGCTGTGGCAGGGGCGGGCAAGGCCGCTGATAAAGTTGGTACGGCGCGCGGAGCCACAAACAGTGCAGCCGCCGGGAGCGCTGCCGACATGACAACCGCGGCCCAGTTACGTACCCAGTTGAGCTTTCAAGAAGCAGGTATCCTTGATGCGAACGGTCAGCTTACGCCGCAGGCGATTCAAAATTCTCAACCGATTGCTCTCGCTGGCGGCAAGATTAACAACCTTGCTGTTGTTAGCGAACTCACAAGCGATGGGTCAAAAATTGCCGATTGGGGCAAATACACGACGCAATCGATGGACACTTCCAATGGGCAATCAATGCAGATTCACTACTACATGAACTCAGTCACGGGCAAGATCGATTACGTCACCCCTGACTTTAAGGTGAAAGGTGTGGTTAAACCATGAAGGTACGATATACAAGAGCGCGTGCGTACGAAGGCCCAGGAACCGATCCCAGCTTTACTTTGGGAAAGACGTACTTGGTTCTCGGCGTTCGCTTCCAGTCCGACGATCGTCCAATAATGATCACCGTTCAGCGCGACTCTGATAGGACACCGGTTTTAGTGGAGCTTCAATGCTTCGATGTTGTTGACCCTGCAATCCCTAGCGATTGGTGTCTCTTTGATTTCGGTGGCGGCTGCTATAGCGTGGAACCGAGCGGGTTCGGGGGAGATTTCTGGGATCGCTTTCATGATGCGGACTCTGAAGCGGAAAAGACGTTCATGCGAGTAATCGAGAAACTTGAGTCCCCCCAACCACACGATTTCCCCGATATTGCAGGATAGGCTATGGAAACGCGGATGAGTCGCTGATGCCTGATCAACTGGCGCTGCCGGGGGAGTGGCTAGCTACCAAGGCCGTGGAACAGGACGGCCGCTCTATCAAACCGCGGTCAATGGTCAGCCTCAGCGGGTCGCGGTGACCATTGGGAGCAACGGTTCTGTCGTCGGGGCTATTCCTGCGGGGAGCGTCAAATGAGGACGATTAAGCTGATGGCTGATTATCAGTGCTTCCCTCTTTGGGAAGCATCCCTAGGAGTCGTAGGGAACATTGATCCTAAAGGACTGCAAATTTCGCCGTCGCTGAGACAAGGACTGATGACCTGGGCCGCAAAGTTCGATGCAACGCTCAATATGAATGATCCAGCCAGTTCGTGCTTCGAGAGCGAGCAGGCGGCCAGTGAGTTCCGACAGGAAGGCGAGGTGCTAGCGCAACGTTTGCAGGAGGAACTTGGAGCAGCCTATGTCGTTACGAAAAAGCTGTGAAATACGAAAACACCAGCTCGGCCACTTGGGTATTGCAGCCGGTGAAGCAGCTGCGGGTGGTGGTGCGATGTTGGCGGGAACCGGTGCAGCGGTGGTCGGAGCAGCATTTCAGCTGGGAGCACCAGGCCAATGATTTCGCCGACTAACGCCCTCGAAGTTGCGGTGCAAAGAATCCTGCTTTAGGAGTGGGATCCTATTGGCATACGGGATGTGCCTGAAGCTCAGGATGAGTACGATTCCTATGTGCTAGGAATTTGCACGATGCTGCGTGAGGGACAAACAACGGAGAAGATTTACCGGCATCTTCAGTGGATCGAATCCGAGCATATGGGGCTTGATGGGAATGAACTTCATACAGACCGAATCGCAAAAAGGCTAGCGAGTTTGTTGATCCAGGACTTCCGGCAATGCAAGCCTTCCCGTTTCCACGGTAGCTTGGGCCCGCGTAGGATCGACGGTGCAAGTGTGAGCGCCGGGCGCGCAAGCGCACCGGTTGGAAGCGGCGATCAACTGAGCCGGCCTCACCCGTCCTCTGGCCGCCTCGACCCGTGTGACGGCCAGGCCCATGCTCAAGATTCGCACGCCCTAGAGGGCTCGGGTCACATGGCAGGTTCAGATTTCGTATTTCGACCGCTTCAGCCGCCAACTTCATCCGGATGAGCGAATCCGGCGGGTGTGTCTCATCGCCGTTTTCAACCCGGTCCGAACGAAATGCACCTCAAGCCCTGCACGCAGCGCCATACCCCCCGATCACTTCACGAATCTCGCTCTGCACGAGGCTCATCGGCGACGCATCGATCAGCCCGCGCCTGAACAGCAAGTATTGTACCGGTAGGTAGTGTCTGAGCAGGTTTTCGGAAATGGTGAGGTTCGCCAAGTTACTGATGAGCTTTTGCGCCGCCATGTGGGCGGTTCTCGGCCTACAGTGTTGATCGCTTCAACCGATAGCTCCATCCGGATGAGCGGCAATGGGCGAAGGACAACGCCCAGTCCGATGGTTCGTTGGGTCAAACCGTGCAAAATATCGCTGGACAAAGTGCCAAGGTGACGTACACGGCATCGGGGAAAACGATTTACACGAATCCGACCACTGGTGCGTCAGAGGTGTACGACAACGCTGGAAACTACTATCGTGTGCAGAATGCGACGGGAGAGTACTTGGATCAAGGGGGTAGTCCGATTCCGAACAATGTGCCACTCCTCGGTCCAAACAAAACGACGCAAACGGGGGTTCCGTCAGGCGTGAGAAACGGGCTGACCCACTTCAACAACACCGATCCAGTTAAATAAGACCTCTACGCTATGAAGATGCAAGAGTCCCAGATATCGACAGTTCCTTCAGACCCGGCAGAGGACCAGCCTTCCCTTCGCTTGTCAGGGGCGCTGTCCGAATGGCTGTTCGCGACAAGATTCTGGGCAGACATAAACTCAAAATGCGGAACGATGTTCGACCAATACGAGGAAGACGAAGCTGCCACGCCAGTAGTCGAGGTAATAGCTGATGCGTTGAAGAAGAGAGTGCAGTCATTGCGAGTCAGCGACGCAATTACGATCGAATTCGTATACGGTCGGGCGTCAGACCATGAGCCTCTAACGGCGCGCGTGCAAAGGAGCCAACTGTTGTCGGAAGTAACCGTGTTTCACGACTTCCTGGTCAACGCGGTGGTCGAGAGACGTTGCTTATCGTTTCCTCTGTAGACCTTGGCTAGTAGGTTATTCAAGCTAACCCCACCTCGTTTAACAATGCTTGGAGAGCCGCCGCAGACCTCAAACCGCTACCATGAAAACTCTAGACCTCGGGCGATTTCGACGGGCACGCATATGGATCGGTGACCTTCCGGACGCAACCTATCTATCCAGACACGCGGAGACTCATACAGTTACAGCCTGCGGCCCTTCGCAAGTTGGAACACGTCTTTTCGCGGTTGAACTGTTTATCCCGCTAGGTGCCCGCTCGATATATGGACTGATCGGAGGGCAGTTCGATCCGGATGGGCAAGATCACCTAATTGTTGACGTTTGTACATCGTCCAGTCTGGAACGCTTTCTGACCGATAGTCTTGCATCAAGGGTCGATGAAGTACGTGTAGGCCTTCCAGAAGAATATGTCGGGTCAGTTTTATTGGGGATAGATATGGCGCGATCTGAACTTGGCGCCGTCACCGCCGGAAAGCTCATGATTGACCGTGGAGCCCACGGCATGATGGGCTCTTGCGAGGCAATTTATAAGAGTCTGGCTGTAGTCCTGGTCAAATTATGTAACCTACCTAGCACCGATGTTTCAGACTCCGAGCTGATCGCATTATTTCCCCACGAGTTTCGTTAGAAGAAACACGAAACTCATTTGGGCTCTGGATTATGAGTAACGTGAACCTCTCGGACGTGGCTGGCCTGCTTGAAGAAATCCCGCAAGAAGGACTTCGAGCAGGCATGAAAGGAACGGTGGTTGATATTCATCGCAGCCCGTGCCTCGCCTACGAAGTGGAGTTTTGTGATGACCAGGGAAGAACCATCGCGCTTGTTGCCTTACTTCCAAATCAAGTCGAACTGGTGTGGAGTCGAGGTTGAGGCAGCGCTGCGAGTTAACGACGTATTGGCACTTCGATCTGAACGAGTTCAAGGCCATGATGAAGGAGGGATCAAAAAGTTGGCGAGCAATCGCTGGTTCCGGAATCCAGTTGTCCATCCTCAATGCGCGTTGCTGATTTCACGTCAGTCTAGATCCGCGTGGAATCGACGGTGCGGGCGTCGGCCGCAGCTCTCCCTGCTCCCCTCCATGCATTTGTATGGCGCCATGAACCGAAGGCCGCTGCCGGACTCAGTTGCTGACAGCTTCGGAATACATTGCCGCACTTAACCAGGAGCCTGGCGAGGTGTTCGGACACGCATTCGCCCTTTCGAACACTAATGCCTACCTCATCTTCCCAGCATCCATGAAGTGGTGTGTACATAGGGAGCACCTTATCGAGATGTCCGAACTCGTGTCGACCGTCGGGGTTTCCGAGGACTCGCTGTTTCCTCACGACTTCTGGGCCGCATCAGAAGCCATCCGGCGTGTCAGTTCCGTAAAATGGTCGCCCTCGTCAGCGAGAACTATTGGAACAGACAATGATGCAGAAGAGAAAGAATCATCGGTTATACCCGTGCCCTTGCTGCAATAGCTTGATGCTTTTTGAACTGGGGAACTACGAAATCTGCGAGGTTTGTGGTTGGGAGGACGACCCCGTGCAATCAGCTGATCCTGCATTTGCAGGAGGAGCTAATGCAAATAGTTTGAATCAGGCCCGAACACATTGGCAGGCAGGGAATGCTTAACAAGAGTTGCTCTCAGACTTTTATTTTTTAATCACTAACAAGCGGACAACTCACGGGGCTATGGCTAAAGCCGACACATGAATGAAGGCGTCCGAGGCGACCATGATGGATCAATGACGCGTCGTTTGACGGCGGCCCTGGCGACGCTGGCGGCCTGGGCAGCGACAATGGGCATCGGAAGTGGGTACGCCCAGACGATTCCGAACAACTTTGAGCTTTTGTTAAGCGTCTCGGATTGACACCTTCTGACAGAATTCCCCATCTGCTTTCGATATCGTCTGTAACACCACTAGACACAGCCTCATTCCCGATGAAAACCCTTCTCGCCCTCTCTCTCGTTCTAACCGCGCTCCCGGTATTCGCCGGCGCCCCGACATGTCAGACACAAACGCTCGGCAAGCATGCCGCAAGAGTCTGCATCACCTCGGCTCCGTTCCAGCACGACTACTACACGCTGTCGGTTGACGAAGCCGTAGTCCTAGTCGCACCTGACGACTTCATCGAGAACGTGTCATTGACCCATACGATCCCCGAGGATGCTGCAGTCGAATTTCCGTTGTCGCAACAAGGCACACCGACGGTGGCGATTCAGGGTGGATGTGTTCCCGTGAGCGAGAAACAAACTTCGGGCTCGGAGACGATCGGTATCGAAGTTGCGCGTTTGTGTTCGTTCAAATGGGGAAATGAACAGATCGTCAAGGATTTGCGATTTAACTTCGAGTAACGTAATACGCCCAG
Source organism: Pararobbsia alpina (assembly GCF_902859895.1). Lineage (GTDB taxonomy): Bacteria > Pseudomonadota > Gammaproteobacteria > Burkholderiales > Burkholderiaceae > Pararobbsia > Pararobbsia alpina. The sequence goes on along the minus strand of NZ_CADIKM010000025.1, from coordinate 61,314 downwards.
CGAGCGCTTTTCAGCGCCTCGCATCAACGCGTCCTGCGGGACTACGACGTATACCCGACCGGCAGTGCCAGCATCTGCTCCATTGAAATCCGCCTATCGAGCGGCACGGACTGGAAGAACGCGTGCCCTACCACCTTTCCTCGAAGTGCCCGGGTAATCCGTCCGGTACACCAACGCGCAACGGACCATCGTTCAACCGCTAGCGGCATACGCACCCGATCAGGATAACGAATCATCATTCGTAGGATCGGCACGAACCGGTCTGGTAACAAAACAAAAATGCATTCCAAGACCAGAGCAATGAAACCATCGAGCCTCCTAGCAGGGGCCATCTTCACCGCACAGATCGCCTCAATCGGCCAGGCCCGCGCACAGAGATCACCAACGCCTCCCGAAACCGTCAACGCAGCGCGCAGCGCGACCCAACAACAGCAACTCATCGAGCAGCAACGTCAGACGCAGGAACGCGCACAGGCCGTCAATGCGCCAGCCATGCGCTCGGGCACCCCAGAGGCCGGTAGCTGGCCCGACCTGCCCGTCGAGGAACCCTGCTTTCGCATCCAGTCGTTCGCGCTCGACGTGCCTGCGACTCTCTCCGATCCAGTGCGCGCGCAGGGCGCGTCTGCCCTGCCGCTCGACCGCTTCACATTCGCCCGCGAATGGCTCAATCACTACCAGGGCCAGTGCGTCGGCAAGCAGGGACTCGATACCCTCGTGAAGGAATTGCAGCAGGCAATCCTGAGTCGCGGCTTCATCACCACGCGCGTGCTGCTACCTGATCAAGACCTGTCGACGGGCACACTGAGATTCGCCCTCGTGCCCGGCATCGTGCGTCAGTTGCGCTTCGCCGATCCGGCAACGCGCGGCACCTGGAAATCCGCTTTCCCGACCCGTGCCGGCGACATGCTGAACGTACGCGACCTCGAGCAAGGGCTCGAGCAGATGAAGCGCGTCAGCAGCCAGGACGTGGACATGAAGATCGAGCCCACCGACACGCCCGGCGAAAGCGATCTCGTGGTCAGCTTCAAACGCACCAAGCCGTGGACCATCGTCACCTCGGTCGACAACTCCGGCACGCGGGCCACGGGCAAATTGCAGGGCAACCTGGGCGTCGGCCTCGACAACCCGCTCGGGCTGAATGACATCCTCACGCTCGGCGCGAATCAGGATCTGGAATTCGACGACAAGGAACTCCGCTCGCACGGCTTTAACGGCTCGTACTCGATTCCGTGGGGCTACTGGACCGCCACCCTGTCGGGCAATGCAAATACCTACTACCAGCAGATCGCGGGTCTGAACCAGACCTTCGTCTCCAGCGGCAATTCACAATCCGTCGACTTCAGGTTGCAACGGTTGATCAGGCGCAGTCAGAACGACCAGCTCGGCTTGCAGTTGCGGCTCACGAAGCGTTTCGGTGCGAGCTTCATCGAAGACACCGAGATTGCTCAGCAGCGACGTAACAACACGTTCATCGAAGCCGGACTGACTGACCGTCACTACTTCGGCAATGCGCAACTCGACGGCACGCTCGCGTACCGCCAGGGCATCAACGAATTCGGTGCGACACCCGACCCCTACCCGACCGGCCCGACCTACCGCTTTCACATGGCGGTGCTCGATGCGAACCTGTCGGTGCCGTTCCAGATCGCGACGCAGAGCCTGCGCTATGTGACCACCTTCCATGGCCAGCTTACCAACGACACCCTGTTCTACATCGACGATCTGACGATCGGCAGCCGCTACACCGTGCGCGGCTTCGACGGCGAAACGATGCTCGCGGCCGAACGCGGCTTCTACTGGCGCAATGAGTTACAGATGCCCATCGGGCAGACCGGACAAACGGTGTATGCGGGGATCGACTACGGGCAGGTGTTCGGGCCGAGCACGGCTTTTCTGGAGGGAACCCAACTCGCAGGCGCCGTCATCGGTATTCGCGGCAGTGTCCCGACACGTCTCGGCGGATTCGCCCATGACCTGTTCCTGGGGACACCGATCTACAAGCCTTCAGGTTTCCCTACCGCGCGCGTGACGTTCGGCTTCCAGCTCACCGCACAGTTCTGACGACGCTGACCGCCTATGTGCATGCGCGCCTTGAAAGACGCTTCGGTATCGCCTGACGAGACAGACGCATTCTCAACACGCCTACAGCGATACTTCCATGCTTCTTGAGCCCGCCGCATTCGGCGCGTGGCCGTAGCGCTTGCGAAAGGCGTTCGAGAAATATTGACTGGAATTGAAGCCACAAGAGAAGGCAATCTGGGTGATGCTGCTGCGCCCTGGCATCTTCAGCAGACGCGAAGCTTCTTCAAGCCGCAGATGCTGGAGATACTGCCGCGGTGTCATATTGGTCAGGCGCTTGCAATACTCCGAAAAACGCGTGCGCGACAGACCGCATTCCTTGGCCATCGACTCCAGCGTCCAGTCCTCGCGTAGCGCGAAGGCGAGGCGGCGCAGAAAAATCGCCACTGTGTGCTGCGAAGTCGACAGGTCAGGATCGAGTTTCGGCGCCTGCTCAAGCATGCGATCAAGCAGGCCGACCATAATCGCGTTGATCGCCACTTTCAACCGTGTCTCGCCATCTTCTGGCGTTCGGGTAAGCAGGATCATGGGGATCGCTTCGAACGCGCGGCAGAGCGCAGCGCCCCCATCCCAGACCGGCTGGTTATTCTGCGTGAGCATGCAGCCAAGCGACTCGCCTTCGTTGTCAGAAAAAACCATCCAGCCAGGCCAGCGCAAGGGCTCGCTCGGTCGACGCAGGCCGGCATCGAGGATCATCCATAGCAGACGGCTCGGTCCCACGACCGGATTGCCGATCGAATGCAGCTGCCAGGGGCGGATGACGATGAACTGCCCTTGTTCGAGCTCGTAGACCTTGTCGTCAACAATGAGGTTGAGATTGCCACGGGCCAGATAGGCGATCTTGAAACCTTCATTGCAATGCCGTTTCAAGCCCCAGCTCTGTTTGTATTTCGCGTCCCAGAAGCCGACGGTGCAGATACCCGGCAGCTTGTCCCCCAGGGATTGACCCGGATAGCTGCCGCGCGTCCAAGCGTGCAGATCGGTCTCACCACGCAACGCCGCGGCCTGAAGCTCGCGGCAATTGTCCGCATACATCATCGAATCCGGTTGCCGAAAGACGGAAGGGCGGCGATTGTCTGTCGCGATGATGACGGGTGGGTTACGCATATGTGTGCCTCACAGCCCAGGGAAACCACTTAAGAAAATTACCACCGTTCGAAGGTGCACGTTTCGTCGAGCCAAATCTGGCAATGTCCGACAAGAGACAGCGAAGGATGCCATCGGAGGCATCTTCGTCACAATTCGGGAGAGCACTCGGTGAAGATCGCATTCAATTTGCTCGTTTTGGGAGCGGACATCACTGTCGAGCATGCGCCTCAACTCGAGCGCCTCAAAGCGCAGGGCTATGACGGTGTCGAAGTCCCCGTCTTTTCCGGAACACCGGAGCGATATGCGGCGCTCGGCGCTGTGCTGCGAGACATCGGCCTATCCGCCGGCGCGGCCGCCGTCGCAACGCCCGAGGCCAATCCGATCAGTGCCGATCCCGCGACGCGCGCGCGTGCTCGCGATCGCCTTCGCTGGATTGTCGACTGCACGCATGCCATGGGTGGAGAAATCATTGCCGGACCGGTCCATTCGCCCGTGGGCGTCTTTAGCGGCTTTGGGCCTACTGCCGAGGAGCGCGGCCGGTGCATTGAGGCGATGCGTGCGCTCGCCGAATATGCCGAGCCCGCGGACATCAGGATCTCCGCCGAAGCCATCAACCGCTTCGAGTGCTATCTGATGTCGACGATTGCTGCGGCATCGGCAATCTACCGTGAGGTCGACCATCCGAACTACGGCTATATGTTCGATACGTTCCACGCCAATATCGAGGAAAAGGACGCGCCGGCGACTTACGAACATTACCACCGGGAGATCAATCATTTTCACGTTTCCGAGAATGATCGAGGCATACCTGGCACCGGACATGTGCCCTTTCCGGCACATTTCGACGCGCTGCGCCGCTGCGGCTATGACGGTTGGCTGACCGTCGAGTCATTCAGCCGCGCCCTGCCGGAACTCGCTGGCGCCACGAGAGTGTGGCGAGATCTCTTCGATGACGTCGATGTGCTTTTCGCGCGCAGCGCAGCGTTCGTCCGGCAGCAATGGGATGCCGCCGGCGAAAGACTGGCCGTGTCACGGGCGGGGGCCTCGCAATGACAGGCATGCCGGTCCTTCAGATGAGGGGAATCGTGAAGGCCTTTCGGGGTGTCGTCGCCCTCGACCAAGTCGATTTCGATTGTTTTGCGGGCGAGGTCCACGCGATCTGCGGTGAAAACGGCGCGGGCAAATCCACGCTGATGAAGATCCTCGGCGGCGGCTATCGGCCCGATGCCGGAGAGATCCGCATCAGTGATCAGCCGGTGCGCTTTACGCATCCCGTTGAAGCGCAGGCGGCGGGCATTTCCGTGATCCATCAGGAGTTGAGCCTGCTGCCTCACCGGAGCGTTGCGGAGAACATCTTCATGGGGCGCGAGCCGTCGCGAAGAGGCTTCCTCGACCGCCAGCAGATGCGTCAACGGACGGCCACGCTACTGGCGCAGCTCGGCACTCGCATAGACCCGGATCAGCGCGTCGCCACCTTGTCGATTGCGAGCCAGCAACTGGTTGAAATCGCCAAAGCACTGCTACTTGATGCCCGGGTTGTCGTCATGGACGAACCAACGGCGGCGCTCGATGAGCGAGATTCCCGATCTCTACTGCAGCTCGTCCAGAACCTGCGAAAGGACGGTGTAGCGATTGTCTATATTTCCCACCGCATGCCTGAAGTCATGGCCATTGCCGACCGGGTGACGGTTCTGAAGGACGGGTGCAAGATCTGGACTCGGCCGCAGGCCAGCGCGGACGTCAATTCGATCGTCACCGCCATGGTTGGCCGGGACCTGAAGCATTTCTACCCGAAGCCGCCGGTCGTCGAACCCCGCGAATCGCTGTTTTCAATCGAGAATGGCGAGAATGCACAGTTGCACGGCATCGATCTGCATCTCCGTGTCGGCGAGATTTTGGGTGTCGCGGGTCTCGAGGATTCGGGTAAGGCGGCACTGGCCCAGGCGATCGTCGGCGACGTGCCATTGAAGACCGGCTCGATGAAGCTGCGCGGCAAGCCTGTGACGATTCTGTCACCGCGCCGGGCGGCGGCGCATGGCATGGGCTATGTTCCTGCTGACCGAAAAGGCGAAGGGCTCATGCTTCGTCAATCGGTTCGCGACAATGCACTTTTGAGCCTGCATGCAATGGCAGCGTCCTTGTCGCGCCCCGATCGCGGCGCGCTGGCATACAGGAAAATCGATGACGGACTGCGCGCCATGGATGTGCGCGCGGCGAACTTTGGCCAGCCTGTCGGCGCGCTTTCCGGCGGTAACCAACAGAAGACGATCATCAGCCGCTGGCTCGCCCAGGCTTCCGACATGCTCGTTTTCGTCGAGCCGACGCGCGGCATCGATATCGCCGCAAAGGCGGCCATTTACGAAACCATGCGCCAGTTCGTCGACTCCGGTCGCGGTATCGTGGTCATCTCCTCGGATTTGCCAGAGATCATTGGTCTATCCGACCGCATCGTCGTCATGCACCGGGGCGCAATCGCCGGAGAACTACCCCGAGGCTCCAGTGAAGCGGCCGTCGTGGCCCTGTCGCTGGGACTTGGCATGCACGAACGGCAGGACGCAGCCGCATGACCATCGAAGCTTATCCACGAGCGATGCGCTTCGGACGACCGTTTCGGTTCTCCTTTGCATCCGCCCTGCTTCTTATTTCCCTGGCCATCTATGCCTGCACCGCGATCGTGACCGGGGAAGTGAATCAACTGAGCCTGAACGGCCTGACCGGTCTGTTGCAGCGCATGGTGGCGCTCGGGCTTGTAGGGCTGGGCCAGACGTTTGTCATTCTCGTCGGTTCGATCGATCTCTCCGTCGCGGCCTTGATCAGCGTCGTTGCGGTGCTGGCTTCTTTCATCATGCATGGCGAGTCGAGCATGATGGTTCCAGCGATCGTCGTCTGCCTTCTCGTTTGCCTCGTTGCAGGATGGGTGAACGGCATGTTGGTGGCTTATGGACGCATCAATTCGCTGATCGCGACGCTCGGTACCGGCCTGGTCATGCAGGGCGTGTTGTCCACCGGGTTTTCCTCCATGCCGGGCTCCGTTGCGCCGCAGTTTGAGGCATTCGCCTATGGCAGCCTCTTCGATATTCCGTATCCGGTCTTCTTGCTGGCCATCCTTGCCATCGGTGCTTCTCGTCTACTGTCCGGCACGGTCTTTGGTGCTCGCATTTATTCTGTCGGCGGCAGTCCTGAAGGCGCACGCATGGCCGGAATACGGACCGAGCGCGTCGTGCTCAGTGCGCATCTGATCGCCAGCCTGTTCGCCGGTATCACCGGACTCTATCTCGCTGCACGACTGCAGTCCGGTACGCCTCGGGTCGGGCGCGACGGGATCTACGATCTGGAATCGATCGCCGTCACCGTTGTCGGCGGCACGATTCTCGCCGGTGGCAAGGGTGGAGTGGCCGGAACGATGGCCGGCGTACTGCTCTTTGCCAGCCTGGACGCAAGCTTCAACATGCTTGGCGTGGATGCCTTCGTCAAGCAAGTGCTACGCGGCGCCATCGTGATTGCGGCGGTCGCGGTCCACGCCGTGGGCAACAAGGAACATGTCGCATGACACTCATCCCGCACGCCACGCCGTCGCGACGGCCTGTCTTCTCGATCCCCGCTATCAATTTCGGTTTGGTCATTTTTCTTCTGCTTTATGCCGGCATCGCGATCTTGCAGCCAAGCTATCTGCAAGCGGGTCTCTTCATGAACTTTCTGCGCCGCGCGGCGCCGTTGATCATTCTGGCAAGCGGACAACTCTATGTCATTCTGACGGGAGGCTTCGATCTTTCGATGGGGGCCGTCGTCACGCTCGTTGTCCTCGCCGCCTCGATTCTCGTGAACGGTGATCCGAATGCGACCTGGCCGATGATTGGCGTGCTTTACCTGATGGGTCTTGCCATCGGCCTGGTCAACGGGATAGTGGTTGCCTTCCTGAAGGTACCGTCGATTGTCACGACGCTCGGCACCATGCTGCTGATCAAGGGCCTGGCGCTTGCATGGTCTGGCGGTGCGGCGCGTGGTGACCTGCCGGACAATTTTCGTGATCTTGGCCGTTTCGTCGCGCGCGATGTCTGGCTGATCGGAACCTTGCCGATCGCGGTCATCGTGCTCATCGTTTTCATGATGATCGCCGGCTGGGGGTTGCACGGCACGGTCTATGGCAAGCGAGCGATCGCCGTTGGCGACAATGCGCGCGCGGCGGAACTCGCCGGGATGCAGGTTGCGGCCACACGTATTACCGCGTTCGTGGTTTCGGCACTCGCTGCGGTGACAGCCGGCATCCTCGTTGGCGGGTTTTCGGGTGTCTCCGTGAATGCCGGCAACGGGTTCGAGTTGCAGGCGATCGCCGCCTGCGTCGTGGGCGGTGCCCAATTGCTGGGCGGGCGCGGCACGATCTGGAGCGCGCTCTTCGGTGCACTCAGTTTGTTCACCCTTTTTACACTGCTTAATCTCGCCGGCCTGCCACAGGCGTTGCGCGACAGCATTCAGGGATTGATCCTGATTACGGCAGTCGGCGCGAGTGCCTGGCGGGACCGACGGAAAACCTGACGCTTGCCGGACGGCCAAGCGATAAAACGCCGGTTCACCGGCACAAGGAGACGAAGCATGCATTTCAGAGCGACTATCGCAGCGATGCTGGCACTGGCATGCGCTGCCGCCACTCACGCACAGGGGTTCGACGATACCGCGCAGTTCCAGAAACAGCTGGCGGAATTGTCGACGACACCCCTGGGACCGCAAGGTCAGCCTTGGGCGCAGCATTTAGGCGGCAGCATGATCGAAACGACGAAGTACAAGAAGAATGGCCCGGTCACCCTTTGCTTTTCGAACGCCGGCGTCTTCAATCCCTGGCGCGTCGTTGGCCTGAAGAACCTTCAGGCAGAGGCGGAGCTGCACAAGGACCGTATCAAGCAACTGATTGTCGTTGACGCGGAAGGCAAGGACGACAAGCAGATCTCCGACATCGAATCGCTGGTCAGCGGCGGCAAATGCGACGCTCTGATCGTGTCTCCGAATACGACCGCCGCAGTGACCCCTGCCGTGGAGGCCGCCTGTACGAAGCTGCCAGTCATCGTGTTCGACCGAGGCGTCAATACAAAATGTCCGATCACCTACATCCATCCAGTGGGTGGGTACGGCTGGGGCATCACCTCCGGCAGATTCATCGCCAGCAAGTTGAAGAAGGGCGATAACGTCCTGGCGTTGCGCATCATGCCCGGGGTCGATGTACTGGAGACGCGTTATTCAGCCGCCAAGCGGATTTTCGATGAGGCCGGCTTGAACGTCATCGGTTCCGAATTCACCGGAAGCGACCGCGCCAAGACAAAGGCGATCGTTGAGGATTACATCAATCGCGGCAAGAAGATCGATGCGATCTGGATGGATGCCGGCGACACTTCGACTGCCGCGCTCGAGGCCTTCGAGGACGCTGGCCTGCCCTATCCGGTGATCAGCGGTGAAGACCAGCAGGACTTCTTGCGTCAATGGAAAAAAGACAAGCTGACTGCGATCGCTCCGTCCTATCCAACCTATCAGTGGCGTACGGCGATCATCGGCGCGATCGACGTCCTTGACGGAAAGCCGGTTCCCGGACCTGAATGGATCCTGCCGCAGCCGGCGATCACCCAGGATACGTTGACGAAATACATCGATGAGCGCATGCCGCCGCTTCACTACAGTCTCTGCGGCTGCCAGGATCTACCAGGATATCCGGGACGCTGGGACGGGAAACAATAGCAGGCAGGGCGCTTTCAACTTGCCAATTGTGCAGCGTCAGCGGGGAGCCGCGCCGGTGGAAGCCGGTGCGATTGTTCCGACATCGATTGAAGCCGGCCTCGGCTCGGCGCTGCGACGCATCGCAACGCTCATCTCATAATTGCTCATCCGTCTGTCCTTTCGTCTCGCCGCTTCCCCAGCGTCAATAGCGCCGCTTGCACGAACTCCCACTAGGGATTCGCTGATCAATTGATTTCTGCTACACGTTGCATGCATGCTGAAATCGATGCGTACATAACGGTACGGACATGAAGCAACGCAGCTTTGCAAGTGCCGAGTACGCGATGAGGAAGATGCAAAACGCGACGGGACCTCATCAATTGGCCGTTTTGCACAGACATGTGTGCAAACAATCGCCGTTCATTTTTAACCTTCGTGGAAAGCGAGCAAAGATCCAGACTGGCCGTGAATCGCCTTGAGTGCGCGTAGTGACGTTTGTGAGATAATAACTAGTTACACATCAATAAAGAAACTGGTCTGGCGCGAGTCATTTTTAATCGCGCGCGGCAAACTACGGGGTAATTGGGGTTTGGAATTCAGGAAAGACATAAACGGCCTGCGTGCCATCGCGGTATTGGCGGTCGTGTTCTATCACTTTGGCGTTCCCTATTTCAAAGGTGGATTTGTAGGGGTCGATGTTTTCTTCGTGGTTTCTGGGTATCTTTTGACCACCATCGTGCGCGGTGAACTGGAAGCCGGGCGCTATTCAACCATCAATTTTCTTTCGAATCGGTTACGCCGCATCTTCCCGGCTCTCTGCGTGTTGCTGTGTGCCTGCGTGTTCTGGGCAACCTACTCGTACTTGCCCGGCGATTATAAGCGCATCGTTCGCGACGCCACATCGGCACTTTTGATCCGTTCGAACTACGCGTTCGTCGACAATTCGGGATATTTCTCGCCGGATGCCCGACAAAACATTCTGCTGCACACATGGTCGCTGTCTGTTGAATCGCAGTTCTACCTCATCTTCTCGGTTCTCTGTGGGGTGTTCTGGCCCAAGGGTCGTGGGCTTTCGAGGCTCCTGGGGGGAGGACTATTTTTTGTCCTCGCTGCTATGTCTCTGATCTGGTGCATTTGGCACACACCCGCTAATCAGCCGGCGGCGTTCTACCTCCTGTGGAGCCGAGCATGGGAATTCATGGCGGGCTCCATCGCTGCACTTTGCGGTGCTCGCGAACTACGTGTGTCGCGCGCGAACATCCTGGCCACTCTCGGTGCAATTCTTCTGCTCGGTGGTATTGCGGGCTTTGATTCGACGATGCCCTATCCGGGCTGGCGCGCGCTGCTGCCGGTGGTAGGAACGATGCTGATCGTCGTGACAAAGCGAAGCTATATTGCTCGGCTTTTGGGCCTGCAGCCGTTGCAGTTTGTTGGCAGTATTTCCTATTCCGTCTATCTATGGCACTGGCCGTTAATGGTGGCGTTTCGCGAGCGTACCGGAGTCGTGCCGACACCTGTCGACATCATCATTCTCCTTATCGCATCGATTGTCGCCGGCTGGGCTTCCTATTCGCTCGTTGAGCAACCGCTTCGTCGACGTGCACGCAGCGGGCACCTGGCATTCGGGTTGGCCGGCACTATTGCTGCGGGTTTGGTGTTTTCTGGCGTGCTCACGTGGACTGAAGGATGGCCTCAAAGACTGCCGGTGTATGTTCAACCCGCCATCGCAGCGCGCGACGAGCCCAATCCACGCGCGGCCGAGTGCATGCGCGATGCCAACGGAGTGCAACATTCGGCGGGTGAATTTTGTGTGCTCGGCACCCTCGACGGCAATCGCCCGCCTGTCGCGATGCTTTGGGGCGACTCGTTCGCTGGTGGCTTGCAACCCACCGTGTCGTCGATTCTAAAAGACATCGGAATTTCCGGAATCTTGGCGTCGGAGGGAGGATGCCCACCCTTCATTGGAACTGCGTTCAAGGGGTCCGGCGCGGACTATTTTCCCGGGTGCGAGAAATACGCGAACTTCGTTTTCAAATACTTCGAACAAACCCCATCGATCTCTCTTGTGGTGGTGGCTGGAGACTGGAAACGTTATGACGCGGACTATGAAGGCTCCGTGCTCAAGAAGATCGCACAGGTCCTAGCTGCTCGGAACGGGCGCATGGTGGTTCTCGGCGCCGTCCCAGACCCTCTTGGCGATGTCCCTCATATGTGGGCCCGAAAGGAGTTTCAGGCGGCCAAGGCTGTCCCCAACATGACTGTGTCACGAGAATCGCAAGCCAAATTGCTCGACGAGGTTGCTCGGATTGTCACCCCGTCGCTGACTGTCGGGGATGTAATGACAGTTGAGCCATTCAGTTCTCTTTGTTCTGCGAAGGAATGCTTCAGTGTCAGGGATGACCGGGCCCTGTTTCTTGACACCGACCACTTGAGCAAGGCTGGCATTCGGTACATTGAGCCACAATTGCGAGCCGCGATCACGCTGTCGGAACGCGAAATCGAGGAAGCTCGTGTGAAGCCCCACGGATCCAACCCAACCGCCGTTGCTCTTCCACGTCTGCGAGACTCCCAACCGGGCCACGATGTCAGTTCTGGCCGCGCCCAGCGAGCCGAGGGCCACGCAGCGAACACGATTGAAGGGATGCCTGGCAATCACCGCTGCCTGAGTTCCAACTCAGTGCGATCAGAGTCATCGGAGCCTTGCGGTCTTCTCTGAGCCGTCAACGAGGTCGTCGTCTCGCTCAGCACGGCTAGGGATTCGCTGATCAATTGATTTCTGCTGCACGATGCGTGCTTGCTGAAGGCGATGCGTATTGGTCAGCGTATCCCTAGAGCGCCTGAACTGCGTGCAACGATGCTTCGACCATGCGTCGCACGACAGGCTGCACCTTGGCCGCGCGCGCTTCGTCATAGTTGAACGGGGATACTTCGTTCATGTACGTCGACTGACACATCTCGAGCTGGATCGCATGGATGCCGGCTTGCGGCGAGCCGAAGTGCCTCGTGATGTAGCCACCCTTGAAGCGGCCGTTCGCAACCCACGTGAATTCGCCCGCGGCGGCTGCGCTTTCTGCGGCATGTTGTACCGCGGCCGCGGCCGTGCGGCCGTCCTGGGTGCCCAGGTTGAAATCCGGCAATTTGCTGTCGAAGAGGCGCGGCAGAACGCTCGCGATCGAATGCGCTTCCCATAGCAGCACATTTTTGTGCTGCTCTCTCAAACGAGCCAACTCCGCTGTGAGCGTAGCGTGATACGGCTGCCAGTATTTCTCGACGCGCCCTTGCTTTTCGGCGGCGTCCGGCTCGCAGCCGTTTCTGTACACCGGTTCGCCGCGGAACGTTTCGCGTGGACACAGGCCCGTGGTGGTCTGCCCCGGATACAGGCTCTCATCGTTCGGCGGCCGGTTCAGGTCGATCACGTAACGCGAGATTCGTGCGCCGAGCACAGTGGCGCCGAGTTCCGCCGCAAAGTCATACAGGCGGTCCAGATGCCAGTCGGTATCCACTAGCGTGAGCGCGACATCCGAGTAGCGGTCGCGCAAATCGGTCGGGATGTGTGTGCCCAGATGCGGAATCGAAATCAGCAAGGGCGCCTCGCCTCGCTGCAAGCCGTACAGGTCGTTCATCGAATTGCCCCCAGTTGATGCATTTTAGCGCAAGGCATCATCCGGCAGATCGGGCTGCGCCCGCGCCAGCAACGGCTGAATCGCATTGTCCAGCACACCGCGCGTCATCATCTGTGTTCAAAACGATCTCAAGGTGATTCACGCCACCGACCACTTCGTCACCCAATGCACGGAAAGGCGGCCGAGTTCCGCTTCGGTTTGCACGATCAGCCGATTCCGATCCGCAATGTCTGAAAGCACCACATTGACGTGGGATTCCAGCCCGAGCTTCGGATGTGGTCGGACCTCGACGTCGACTTTCACCGTCTCTCCACACACGCGCCGGACCGTATCAACCAGTGCCTTCGCGATCGCTTTCTCCCGCAATGCGGGTTTGAAAATCTTGCTGACCGCCGTCAGCGGCATCGCATCGAGAATGAGCACCTGCACCGGAACGGCAGCACGTTCAGTGATGACGCTACGTGCGTGCGCCAGCAGCTCCTCAGCGCTGGTGCTTGCCCCGGCGCGCAGAGTCACATAGACGATCGGCAGCTCGCCCGCATGTCCATCGGGTATGCCTACGGCGGCGGCAATGTCCACCGCCGGATGCCGCATCATGCCTTCTTCGATCACGGCGGGATCGATGTTGTGCCCGCCGCGGATGATCAGGTCCTTGGCGCGACCGGTCAGCCAGAAATAGCCCTTGGCGTCGCGGCGGCCCAGGTCGCCCGTGTTGAGCCAGCCATCCTCGAGGCAAACACTTTTGTTGTCGCTCGCCTTGACATAGCCCGAAAACACATACGGTCCACGTAGCAGCACGATGCCGATCTCGTCCACCTCGCATTCGCGAATGATGCCGCCACCCTGCCCCTGGAACTCGACGATCTTCACTTCCTGATAAGGCAGACGCAGGCCGATGGAACCGGCCAGCCGATCGCCATCACGTGGATTGATCGAACTCACGCACGTGGCTTCGGTCATGCCGTAGCCTTCGAGCAGTTTGAGACCGGACGCTTGCTCGAAGCGCTGAAACAGTTCGGGCGATAGCGGCGCGGCGCCACAGATCGCGAAGCGCAGCGACCCCACGTCCGCACCGTCGCGCGGCACACTCAGCAATGCGGACAGCACCGTGGGCACCGCGCTGAACAGCGTCGCCCGATAGCGCTGGACCGAACGCCAGAACGACTTGCGAGTCCTCTCGGAGCGATAACCGCTCTCGGACAGCAACACGACATGCGCCCCGACGCTGAACGGCGCCAAGCCGGTCACCATCATCGCATTCGAATGAAACAGCGGCAGACCGCACAACGCTGTGTCCTGTGGACCCACGTCGAGAGCGGACGCGACGGCCCACGCGTTGGCCGATTCATTGAAGTGCGTGCGGCGGGCAAGCTTCGGCGTCCCAGTCGTACCACCCGTATGAAAATAGGAAGCGACGTCACTGCCATCCGCCGCGGGCAGCGGGAACACGGGCTCGACCGGTTGCTTCGCAAGCAGCGCGTCGAAGTCCTGCGCCCAGTCGGGACAGGCGCCTTCTCCGCCGACACGCAGAACCGTCGCGAGGCTCGGCACCTGGGAACGCAGCGCTTCGACTTTCTCCCACACGCCCGACGTCGCCTGGCGTCCCTGGGCCACGAGCGCGCGTGTGCTTGCGGCTTTCAGGATACCGACGATATGATCGACCTCAAGGAAGGGGTTGATCGGGTTCACGATGCCCACGGCCTCTGCGCCCCAAAGCGCGAAATGCGTTTCGGGCAGATTGGGCAACATGTACGAGACGACGTCGCCCCGCTCGACACCCAGGCCGTGCAACGCATTGGCTGCCTGGGTGACACGGGTCAATAGCGTCGCATAGTCATAGCGCTGCTCGCCATCGTCCGGGTCACCCGTGGGCACGAAGGTGATGGCTGTTGCATGCGGCGATCGCGCGGCCTGGCGCGCGATCGCCGCATAGCTCGAGACCGGACGCTCCAGGCGCTCCACCAGCGGCACGCGCTCCAGCGCCTCCACGTCGGCCTGGTTGCGAAGAGGAGGACGCACCATGGCTATGCGCAGGGTCAAAGAAGCGACGAACTCGCGCCGCCATCGACAACGAACGACCCGCCATTGCAGAAGCTGGAGCGCTCGCTAGCGAGAAAGACGGCGAGATTGGCAACTTCGCTCTCTTTGCCGTAACGGCCCTGTCGTTGCTTGATCACCGCATCGAAGTCCGGAATACCGAGTTGTTGCTCAAATTCCTTCTTGTGCGAAACAACCAGTTCAGTCGCGATGAACGACGGCAGAATCGCGTTGGTGCGGATATTGTGCGCACGCAGTTCAACCGCGGCCGTCTTCGCCAGCGACACGGCCCCCGCCTTCGACGCGGAGTAGCTGCCGATCAGCGCGCAAGAAGCCTTGGCCATGACTGAGGCCATGATCACGATGTTGCCACCGCCATTCTTGATGAGCGCGGGAGCGGCATAGCGAATGCAGAGGAACACCCCATCGAGATTGACAGAGGTGACCGCACGCCACTGTTCGAGGCTCTGGGTTGCAAGCGGGGCGACCACAGCCACGCCGGCGTTCGGCACCATGATGTCGAGCTTGCCGTAACGCTCGACGGTCGTGTTGACGAGTGCCTCGACCTGCGCAGGTTCACGTACGTCGCAGGTGACAGCGCTCGCCCCAGGCAGCGATCCGGCCACGCTTTGGGCGGCAGCACCGTCGATATCGGAGACGACCACCGTGGCACCCTCGGCAGCATAGGCACGAGCGATGGCTTCGCCCAGGCCGCGGCCTGCACCAGTGACAATGGCCACCTTGTCTTTGAGAATCAGTGAGTGATTGTTCATAGCAGGCTCGCGGACAGGCCGCCGTCAAGGAGGAACTCAGCGCCCGTCGTGAACGACGCGGCATCGGATGCGAGATAGGCCACCGCCTCGGCCACTTCAAGTTGGGTGCCCAGGCGCCCCTGCTTGAGTGCGACGAGGTCGGAGAACGGCACGCCGACGATCGCTTCGACAGTTGGAATCAAGCGCTCCACCATCTCCGTATCGACGAAGCTGGGACACACCGCGTTCACGCGAATGCCCAGTGGACGCAACTCGGCTGCCGCGGTACGCGTGAGCTGGAGCACCCCCGCCTTCGACGCCGCATACGCGCCAAACAGCGGGACGCCGTTGGTGCCCGCCGCCGAGGACATGTTGACGATGACGCCACGGCCCGAAGCGACCAATGCCGATGCGCTGTGCTTCATGCCGAGGAAGACGCCTGTCACATTGATCTTCATGATGCGATCGAACTCTTCCTCGCTGTGCTCGAACAGCGGCTTGACGATTTCGATGCCGGCATTGTTGACGAGCGTGTCCATCGCACCGAACGCGTCGACGGTGGCTGCGACTGCCTTGTCGAAATCGCCCGCGACAGTCACGTTGCAACGTATCGAACGCGCCTGTGGCCCCAGCTCCGATGCCGTGCGAGCCGCACCCGCTTCATTGATGTCGGCGAGCATGACGTACGCGCCGCGCTGGACGAAAAGTTCGGCGATCGCCTTACCCAAGCCTTGCGCCCCGCCTGTGATGAGAGCCTTTCTGCCCTGAAGTTCGTTCACTCGTTTGCTCCTCCTTTTAGGAATGCTCAGCTCGTCATGTGCGTGTGAGGCGCACGGTGAGAGCCAAAATACTGCGATTGACTACCTGCGATTCAATCGTGGCGGTACATCGTGACGACGCACGCACCGCCCAGACCGATGTTGTGTTGCAACGCGACATGTGCGCCTTCGACTTGCCTTGGGCCTGCCGCACCGCGCAGTTGCCAGACCAGTTCAGTGCACTGGGCGAGGCCGGTCGCTCCCAGCGGATGGCCCTTGGAAAGCAGACCGCCGGACGGATTCGTGACGATCCTGCCGCCATACGTATTGTCACGATCCCGGATGAATTGCTCGGCCCCGCCCTCCGGACACAGGCCAATGGCTTCATAAGTGAGCAGTTCGTTGACTGTGAAACAGTCGTGCAGCTCGGCGACCTGCACGTCTTCGGGGCCGATGCCCGAAGCTTCATACACCTGCCGGGCCGCGAGTGCCGACATGTCATAGCCGACCATCTTGATCATCGATGCCGGCTGGAAGCTGCTCGGATAGTCCGTCGTCATCGCCTGGGCGGCGATGTAGACGGGATTGGCAATGCCGTGGCGTGCGGCGAATTCATCCGAGCACAGAACCGCGCTTCCCGCACCGCATGTGGGGGGACAGCATTGAAAGCGCGTCAACGGATCAAAGACTTCGTCGGAGCTCATGACCTGTTCGAGATCAAGTCGCTCCTTGAACAGGGCATAAGGATTTCGGCTCGCGTGCTCGCGTGCTTTCACCGAGATCATCCCCAAGGTCTCCTTCCTTGTTCCATGGCGGTCAAGGTATTCCCGGCCAGCGCCGCCGAACATTTGTGCGGCCAACGGGGCTGAGGAGGCGCCTTGTACTTCGTCGATCACCTGGATATGCAGGCCAAGTGGGGACTCCCTATCGTCAAACCGGGTCACCAACGGCCCTTTCGCCATCTGCTCGAAGCCGAGCACCAGAACGCACTCGGCCGCGCCGCTCGCGATGGCCTGCCGGGCAAGCCAAAGCGCGGTCGATCCGGTCGAGCAATTGTTGTTGACATTGAGAATGGGAATACCGGTCAGGCCAAGTTCGTACGCGGAGCGCTGCCCGCATGTGGAATCTCCGTAGACATATCCGGCATAGACCTGCTCCACCGCACCATAGGGAATGCCGGCATCGCCCAACGCCAACCGGCCCGCATCGCTTGCCATCCGGTAGTACGGCGGACTGGCACCCGGTTTCGTAAACGGCGTCATTCCCACACCTATGACATTGACGCGACGACTCATCGTTCTCTCCCACTCTCTGGAACCTCGATCTGCCTGGCTGTGTCGGTGCCGCACGCTATGCTTTTGCGAAGCCGTACACCACCAGCCCGGCGACCATGGCCACACTGTGCCATGGTTATTTTTGAGACCATCAACTGGAGAAGCAACACCAAAGCGTCTCCTTACCTCCCCAGCCTGAAGGCCGAGTTTTCTCGGAGACGCTGATGAACTGCGTCAGTCGTGCACCGTGAGGTCCGGCTTCATCACCAGGCCGAAACTTCGCAATTGGCCAAGCAGCTCGCGATGACCAAAAGCCTGGCAGGCGGACGCGAAACCGACCTTCCTTGGCGCCGTCTGCAGCAGCGAGAACGCCGCATAGGCCTGCAGCAAACCTGTCTGCTTATAGTTGCAGTTGCCATGAATGACGCAATGCGCGCGGCCGAGCGGGCCGGACGCATACACCGAATCGAGGGTCGTGTTGACGCGCGTGTTTTCGCGCGGCGGCATGCTGGCTTGCAAGCTGCTTGCGATTGCGGCCAGAGCGGCATCCTGCTGATCGGGTGGCAGGGGTCGGATTTTCTCCTGGACCATCTGCTGCGTCTGGACTACGCCCTCCATGACCTCGCGTGCCATCACGCCGCCGACAACACGGCAATTCGATACGCGGGGATCGTCCTTGAACCACACGGGGTGCGCCGTGCCGCCCCATGGAACAGCGATCGCCGTTTCGTGCTGGCCCGGCACGTGCACATTCACGCTGGCGGTCGGGCTCCATGCGACATACTTGTTCTGCTCGAGGTAGTACCAGGTCGCCTTGAGAATCGTGAAGATGGTCTGGGTCGAAGCGTAGGTGGGAAAACCCTTCCAGAGCACCAGTATGTCGAGCGTGTCGAGACCGGGTGTCTCGAGGCAGAGATTCGCCGCGATCTCGCCGGTCGTGTACATCTGCGCGACGTTCGGAGCGAGCAACAGATTCTTCTTGGCGAACGCCTCGCCCCAACGCTCTTTTGCCAGCATGACCCAGTCCTGCTCACCTGTCGTGTCGGAGTAGTGGCAGCCTGCTGCCAGGCAGGCTTCCACGACTTCGCTGCCGTACTTGATGAACGGACCCACCATATTGCTGACGGACTTTGCGCCTTTGAACAGTTTAGTCAGCGCTTCGACTGAATGCTCGACCTCGACCACCTCATAATCCGCCGTTTCGATGCCTGGAATCTTGTCGACGACTTCCTGTACCTTTTTCCCGTCACGGCCGGCCGCAATAAAAGGGATATTGAATTCCCGAAGGTATTCGCACACCAGGCGCCCGGTATAACCTGAAACACCATAGACAACGACAGGTCGCTTCTCGCTCATTGCTTGTCTCCGCCGGCATTAAGAGGGTGGTGCGGGTACGCGGCTTACCTGCCAGGCCGCGGTCAAAGGACAGCCATCTGCTTGCGCGGGTCGGCAGCAATGCCGTCGACCGTCAACGATCGCCCTGCATTGACCAGTGCTCATGCGCCGGCCGCTCCGAAACCCTATACACCACTTGTCAGCAAGACCTTGCGCCCTCGAGACTGGTGTTTTCCATGAGTCTTCCCCCGTGTATCGGCTTGGGTTCGGACGAAAACTCGCCAAATATCTAAGCGACCGTTGAGATTATTTAGTACAGATGGTTGGATATTTATTTACGACCGTCAAGGCGAATCTTTACGATCGTCAAGTTATTTGTTAGCGTCTGATTAGTTGCATCGCATCATAAATACACCGATATCGTCTGGCGTATCGTTACGCGATATGCTGAGCCGGGCGACGGACAGTCTGCGGTTACGTCAGGGGTGGCTTTTGCTTTGCTCGACGGGCTTTTTCAAAAGTCTCGGTTGAGGCACGTTTCGAAGCAGCCCGACGCTGGTTCGGGCTCTCGAAGAGATGAGGCTTTGCTTCCGAGGCTTGGCCAGCCAGCGCAAATTCTTTCGCAGTGAGTAGCAGGTATGCCGGCAATCGTTCGCCGCGGTACCGGATAGAGCTATGCTCGCGACGCCAAGGCCGACGACAAGACTCCTGCGATGTGTTGGACGGTCAGACGACGGAAGGCAGAAATTTTTGTTGACATGGTCGGCTGCGCTCCCAAAGCCGGCGTGATAATTTAACCATGCGAATACGCGGTTTTCCCCTGGAGTCGAGAAATGCGGGTACAAGTCACAACGATGCGGCTCAATGGCCAACCTTTAACGGATGACAACTCCGACCAGCAGACGACAACCTCTGGCGAGCTTACTATCGACTCCGAACTTGTCGGCGAGCTCGCGGCACAAGTGACGGTGGCCCGGCTGAAAGCCGATGGAACGACCCAGTCCGATGAATTGCTGACACCGTTGGTGGACGCAAAACTGACGGAGCTATCCGACGATACTTTTGCCCTGACAGGCATTGAGGTGCGCGGCGTAGCCCGATTTGCACAGGCCTGGTATTGCAAGGTCCATGTGTGGAAGCCGGTTGTTTCCAGCGTGACGGCTCTGGCAAACAACGAACTTGCGAAGCGTGCAGAGGAAGAAGCGGAGCACGGTAGATAGCGGGTCCGAATGCGAACCGGAGACTTCGATGTGCTACTCGGCTCAGATTCTGGCGGACTATCGCAAGTACGTCCGGATGTTCGGTGCCCACATGAGCATAGAGGAATTCACTCGGCTTTTTTTCGAGCGAGTTCAAGGCAGCAAGGCGAAGATTCCGAAGGCGATGGAAGATGCGTTCGCCGAACCGCAGACCGATGCCGAGCGCGAAATCAGAGCGCTCATCGACAAGTTCAATGCCGAACAGGTCATCAAGCTCGAGCAGGAACGCTTCAAGCAGCGGACCCGTCTCGCGGATGCGGAGCGCGCGCTTCAGAATAAGGTAACGAAGGCGGCAAACGAAAGCCGGCGAATTGCCACTGACAAAATTGAGTGGACGCGTGGCAAGCTCGAGGACATCAACCGCATCTTGCCGGAGGCCCGCGACTCGCGCATCTTTCCCGGGAACCATGCACCCGTGATGGTCATGGAGAACGGCCAACGCGTCATCAAGCCGATGCGTTACCAGTGCCGCCTGGCTGACAAGCCCGCGTCGTACGACGTGAAATATCCGGGCACGTACAACGCGCGTCGCGACAGCCTCGAAGGCTTTTGGAAGCCGCTGTTCGGCTATTCCCACGGGCTGCTTGTCGTTAGTGCTTTCTTTGAGAACGTGAGCCGCGCGCGAATGGAAGGCCACGTGCTTGCGCAGGGGGAGCAAGACGAGAATGTGATTCTCGAGTTCAGTCCGAACCCGCCTCACGAGATGCTCGTTGCATGTCTGTGGTCGCGCTGGTCAAGTCCTGGCGAGCCCGACTTGTTGTCCTTTGCTGCCATCACCGACGAACCGCCGGCGGAAGTTGCCGCGGCCGGTCATGACCGTTGCATCATCCCGATCAAGCCTGAGTACATCGACGCGTGGCTTGACCCGGACCCTTCTGATCTGGCGGCGCAGTACGCGATACTGGATGATCGCGACCGGCCGTTCTATGAGCATAGACTGGCGGCGTGAGCCGCCGTCCGATCTACATCTGCCGCGTGCCTTGCTGCTGTTGTTGCTGCTTTTGCGCAGCGCGCTCCTTCGCTTGCTCCTTGGCCAGGTGATGCCCGACTATGCAGCCCCCTACCGCTCCAACCACGGCGTGGTGCCCCGCATAGTGTCCCGCAACACCGCCGACGACGGCGCCTTTCATACAGCCTGCGGCGGCGGCTGTGCCAATACTAGCGAAACCAAGGACGCCGGCTACTACTAAGGTACAAACTTTCAATGTGTTCATCCGATAAGATCTTTGTGAGTGGCGAAGAGAATGTAGCGTCGGGACGATCGAATTTCAAGATCCGCGACGACCTCTTCTCGGGCAGCTGACAATCCGGATACTTCGAGCCATTCGCCTTTTCGACTCGAGGACAACGTAAAGCAAGCTGAAAGCACGGTCGTCTTTCAAGCAGATTTCTTTCAAGGGCATTCAATGGAACAAGAGACCAGACGAGCCAAGGAGATGTTGCTCGCGCACCTGAGGGCGCTCAGATGAGCGCGACCATTGTCATCGGCAGAGCCCTGCTCAACCGCATCCATGCCGACCTGGACCGGCCCCACGCGTTTGCGGCTGAACGCGGCGGCTTTCTGACGTGCAGATCGGAAAGCGATGGGTCCGGTTGGACGATTCGCAGCATCGATTACGACCCTGTTCCCGACGTCGAGTATGTCAACGTCCCCTCGGTCGGAGCAGCTGTCAAGGGAAGCGCATTTCGACGTTTCCAGATGAAAGCGCACAGCGAGCCGGTGAGCATCTTTCATATTCATCGACACGACCACCACGGTACACCCCGGTTCAGTTCGGTCGACCGTCAGGAAGGGCATCGCTTTGTTCCTGATTTCATGACGGTCAGGCGCGAACTACCGCACGGCATCGTCGTGCTGAGCTACGACGCAGCGCATGCACTCGTGTGGTTACCCGAGGATCCTCACGCGGCAGTGGTTGGCGAGGTCGCGCTCGCGTTTGACTAAAGAGACTTCACCGCGTCCCAGGCAGCAGGATCCGCTCGTCCACACGGCGGATGTCGGTGTGCCCGCACAGGGCCATCGTGGTGTCCAGTTCCTTGTGGATGATCTGCAGGCACCGCGTGACACCGGCCTCGCCCATCGCACCCAGGCCATAGAGGAAGCTGCGGCCGATCAGCGTGCCCCTGGCGCCGAACGCAACGGCCTTCAGCACGTCCTGTCCGCTGCGGATGCCGCCATCCATCCACACCTCGATGCGCGAGCCGACCTCCTGCGCGATCTCGGGGAGCGCGCAGATCGACGACGACGCACCGTCGAGTTGGCGGCCGCCATGGTTGGAGACGATCAGCGCGTCGGCACCGCTGTCGGCGGCAAGGCGCGCGTCTTCGACATCCATGATTCCTTTCAGAATGAGCTTGCCGCCCCACAGCTTCTTGACCCATTCGACGTCTGCCCAGCTCAGCGTCGGATCAAACTGCTCGGCAGTCCATGAACTCAGGGACGATAAATCGCGTACGCCCTTTGCGTGGCCGACAATGTTGCCGAAGCTGCGCCTCCGGGTGCCGAGCATACCGAGGCACCACCGTGGCCTGGTCGCCAGGTTCATGAGATTCACGAGGTTCAGTTTGGGCGGCGCCGATAGCCCGTTCTTGATGTCCTTGTGACGTTGACCAAGGATCTGCAAGTCCAGCGTGAGCATCAGGGCGCTGCACCGGGCAGCCCGGGCGCGCTCGATCAGTCGCACGATGAAATCGCGGTCGCGCAGCATGTAAAGCTGGAACCAGAACGGCTTGCTTGTGTGTGCGGCAACGTCCTCGATCGAGCAGATGCTCATCGTGGACAAGGTGAACGGGATGCCGAACTTCTCCGCTGCACGCGCTGCAAGGATCTCACCGTCGGCGTGTTGCATGCCGGTCAACCCCGTTGGTGCGAGCGCCACGGGCATGGCCACCTCCTGCCCGACCATCTCCGTACGCGTGCTGCGGCCTGTCATGTTGACCGCGACTCGCTGGCGAAACTTGATGCGCTGGAAGTCGCTTTCGTTGGCGCGATAGGTACTCTCGGTCCATGAGCCACTGTCGGCGTAGTCGTAGAACATGCGCGGCACGCGCCGCTGCGCGAGTACGCGCAAATCCTCAATGCAGGTGATAGTTGGCACGATCTCTCTCAGCGTGGGGAGGAACAAGCAGTATATGTGCTCGAAGCAGTCGCCCGTTAATCGGGGAACGTTCTAGAACTCGCCCCTAACCCAACGCTGCCGGCGGGGTTACTCATCGCGAGGGAGGTGACACTGACCCGAATGCCCTCGGCGCGGACCCGACTGTAGATGCGCCATCACTCCCCTAGGCCGTTTCGGGCTGAAGGAAGCTTTTTCCCCCCGGACGCATCGGCGCCGATAAATAATGCAACGAGTTGATATTGCATTTTCCTATGATAGATACATTACGATAGTAAGGGTATAGACTGATCTCCGTCGTCTCACCACCGGCCAGAGCAACAGTCGCTGCGCCGGGGCAAGGCAGAACGAACAACTTTTCAGACATCGGAGCAGATTCATGAATACCAAAAGCCTTGCAGCTTTCGTCCTTGCAGCCGTCATTGCCGCACCCGTCATTGCCGCACCCACCTTTGCAGATAGTGCCACTCCCTCGTCCAACGGACCGGCCGCGGTGGCCGCACAGCCCGATGCCCTGAGCCGTGCTCAGGTGCGCGCCCAGCTCGTCCAGATTGAAAAGGCAGGCTATAACCCGGCCAGGGGCGAAGATATCCACTACCCGGACGATATCCAGGCGGCCGAGGCCAAAGTGGCTGCGCAAAATGCAGTGACGCGCAGCAACCCCACCGTAGCCGGCACTGCGTCGGCATCCGGTGCTCCTGCGATGGTCGCCGCCAGCGGCAACGACGGCATGACGTCGATCTATTCCCATCATTGAACCGTCAGGTCGACGAATCGCCGGCGGCCTACCCGGATCGCCAGGCATTGTGTGGTGAGGCGTGCGGAGATCCCGCACGCCTCCACCAGACGCACCCAATCCGACACTCGACAAGTCTTCGGTTATACGGACGGATAGGCCCGTTACCCTAACGCGGCATCGGCATATCCAACCGTAGAGTAGATATGCCCGGCAGCAAAACCTACTCTTCACTCATCAAGACAGCGCTTGCAGTGATGACGGCGCAAAGCTGGCGGTTGGCCCGCCGACCACCTGGCTTATTCGCGCAACTCGAGCGCGGCAGGAGACACGTATGAGCCTCGATTTCTTAAGCCATCAAGCCATCTTCGACAAGGCCGTCCAGCATCTTTTTCAGCAGCGTCAGGCATCGCTCCTGCCGGGCGGCGGTGGGGCATACCGAGGCTTCTGCGGCGGCTGTCCGATCGGCAACTTCATCAAACCACGTGACTACGTGACGGCGATGGAGGGGGTTCCCGTCCGCTTTGTCAGCCAGGGAAAAAGTGAAGTGCCTGCCTACATGGACGCGGGCGTCGCCGCGCTGAAGAAAGCGCTGCTGCGTTCGAAGATCAACGTCTACGACACCCAGACAGTCAGTCTGCTCAGCTGCCTGCAAAACGTGCATGACATCTTCGGCGTCTGGGAATGGAACGACAGACTGCAGTCCATCGCGCGCCAGTTTGGTCTCAATGCCGACCAAGTCAGGAAAGCTGCTTGAGTCGGCGATCCTGACACCCACCGATCCGGCGATCGACTCGAACAGTCTTCGCCGGCAGTCTTCCCAATCGAAGCAAGCAGCCTTCCCGAGCCATCGTGCAAGACGATATTAGGGAATGCCTAACCTTGAGCCCCCGCCGTACAGCGTCGTAGAATCGCTGCACATCAGCTCGGGGGGGCCCCAGGAATGGGTCTGGCTTCTCGTTACGATTTCAGCCGCGATACTCGGCAACGCCCGGCGCTTTTTCGACAAGCATCTCGCGATGAGGCCAGCGGCCGTCGCGGAATTGTCGTTCAACCCGCGCCATGATCCCGCTCATTTCCGTCAAAGCGCTCAACAAGAGCTTTCCCGGCGTGAGGGCGCTTCACGAAGTCCAGTTTGAGCTCATAGCGGGTGAAGTCCATGCGCTGATGGGTGAGAATGGCGCCGGCAAATCGACGCTGATGAAAATCCTGGCCGGCGTCTACACCCGGGATTCCGGCGAATTCCTCTATGACGGCCAGCCGGTCGAGTTCTTGAGCCCGCGCCAGGCGCAGGCCATGGGCGTGTGCATCATTCATCAGGAACTCCAGTTGATGAATCATCTGAGCGTCGCCCAGAATATGTTCATCGGCCGCGAGCCGCGCGGACACCTCGGCCTGTTCCTCGACGAAGACAAGCTCAACGCGCAAGCGCGCGACATTCTTGCCCGCATGCATGTGAAGCTCGACCCGCGCGCCGTTGTCGGCACGCTCACGGTCGCCATGCAGCAGATGGTCGAGATCGCCAAGGCCTTGTCCTTCGATTCGCGCGTCCTGATCATGGACGAGCCCACCTCGGCACTCAACGATGCCGAGATCGCCGAACTCTTCCGCATCATCAGAGAGCTGAAGAGCCGGGGCGTGGGAATCATCTATATCTCTCACAAGATGGATGAGCTCAAACAGATTGCCGACCGCGTCACCGTGTTGCGTGACGGGGAATTCGTGGCCACCGTCGCCGCCAGGGACACCCACGTCGAAGCGATCATCGGCATGATGGTCGGGCGAACGTTGACCGACGTCGCGCCTTCTCGCAGCGCGACGGACCAAGGCGAGGTCGCGCTCGAAGTCAAGAATTTGAACGCCGGTCCGCTGGTCAGAGACGTGAGCTTCGCGCTGCGCAAAGGCGAGATATTGGGCTTTGCCGGCTTGATGGGCGCGGGTCGCACCGAGGTCGCCCGAGCGGTGTTCGGCGCCGATCCGGTCGAATCTGGCGAGATTGTCGTGAAAGGCGCGAAGGCAACGATCAGGACGCCAAGCGATGCGGTGGCGCGCGGTATCGGCTATCTCTCGGAAGACCGCAAGCGCTTCGGCCTTGCGACCGGAATGGACGTCGAATCGAACATCGTGATGTCCAACTTGCGCAAATTCCTTTCGTTCAACTTCTTCTTGCGCCACGCTCAGATACGCGGGACAGCCACCCAATTCATCAAGCTGCTCGCCATTCGCACGCCCTCCGCGGCGCAGGAGGTGCGGCTGCTCTCGGGCGGCAATCAGCAGAAAATTGTCATTGCGAAATGGCTCGAGCGCGACTGCGATGTGCTGTTCTTCGACGAGCCGACGCGCGGCATCGACGTCGGTGCCAAGAGCGAGATCTACAAACTCCTGCGCTCGCTCGCCGGGCAAGGCAAGGCGATCGTGATGATCTCGTCGGAACTGCCGGAAATCTTGCGCATGAGCGACCGCATCATCGTGATGTGCGAGGGGCGCATCACGGGCGAACTCTCGGCCAGCGAGGCGACGCAAGAGCGCATCATGCAATTGGCAACGCAAAGAGAAACCTTAAAAGCGGCCTAAGCCTCGAGAGACCCATTTCATGACATTGCCATCGGATACTTCAGCGCTGGCTAATCAAGGACGGTTGTCCGGCCTTAGAGCCCGCGTCTTTGCGCCGACCTCAGTGCAAAAGCTGCTCGCGTTCGGCAGCCTGGTTCTGCTGCTGATCTTTTTCAGCTTCGCCTCGCCCGCTTTCATGCAGATGGACAATATCCTCGGGATTCTGCAGGCGACGGCGGTCAACGGCGTTTTGGCGATCGCCTGCACGTTCGTCATCATCACCGGCGGCATCGATTTGTCCGTCGGCACCTTGATGACCTTCACAGCGGTCATTTGCGGTGTGTTTCTGACCTATTGGCATTTGCCGATGTGGATCGGCGTCATCGCTGCGATCGCGACGGGCGCGATCTGCGGAACCATATCGGGAACCCTCACGGCGAAAATGAAAATACCGCCGTTCATTGCCACCCTGGGCATGATGATGCTGCTGAAGGGGCTTTCGCTCGTCGTCTCGGCCGACAAGCCGATCTATTTCACCGACACTGAAAACTTCTACATGATCTCCCAGGATTCGCTCATCGGTCATGTACTGCCGAGCCTGCCCATTCCGAACGCGGTCCTGATTCTGTTTTTCCTTGCGGTCTTGAGTTCGATCACGCTCAATCGCACGGCGCTCGGCCGCTACACATTTGCGCTTGGCAGCAACGAAGAAGCCGTACGGCTTTCCGGTGTGAATGTCGATCGCTGGAAGATTGCCATTTACGGCCTGGGCGGGGCCATTTGCGGCTTCGCCGGGCTGCTCATCGCCTCGCGACTGAATTCGGCCCAGCCGGCGCTAGGCCAGGGCTATGAACTTGAAGCGATCGCCGCCGTGGTCATCGGCGGGACCTCGCTCAGCGGCGGTTCGGGCACGATTCTCGGCACGATCATCGGCGCGTTCATCATGAGCGTGCTGACCAACGGCCTGCGCATCATGTCCGTCGCCCAGGAATGGCAGATCGTGGTGACAGGCCTCATCATCATTCTCGCGGTCTACGCCGATATCTTGCGCCGCAGGAAAGGCTGACGCTACACAGGACAAGATCAAGAAAGGGAGCGCCAAAGGCTCCCCAACGGCTGAAGGTTGATGCCCCACCTTAGGAGGAGAAACCCCATGTTGAGAAGCAGACTGATCAGTGTCGCGGTTGGCGTTAGCGCTCTCGTTGGCGGGACGAGTCTTGCGTGCGCGGATGAGCCCTACATCCCGCTCATCTCGAAGGGCTTCCAGCACCAGTTCTGGCAGGCTGTCAAAGCCGGCGCGGAACAGTCGGCGAAGGAGCAGAACGTCAGGATCACCTTCGAGGGTCCGGAAACCGAGGCCATGGTCGACAAGCAGATCGACATGCTCTCGGCCGCGCTCGCCAAGAAGCCCCAGGCGATCGGCATCGCCGCGCTCGATAGCAAAGCGGCCATTCCGCTGTTGAAGAAGGCGCAGGCCGCCAAAATGCCCGTCATCGCCTTCGACTCGGGTGTCGACAGCGACATTCCGCTGACGACGTGTACGACGGACAATCTTGCCGCGGCCGCACTCGCCGCCGACAAGATGGCCGAGGCGATCGGCGATTCGGGTGAAGTCGGTGTGATCGTCCACGACCAGACCAGCCGAACCGGCATCGATCGCCGCGACGGCTTCCTGAATCAGATGAAGGCGAAGCACCCGAACATCAAGATCGTCTCAGTCCAGTATGGCGCAGGCGACCATTTGAAGTCGGCGGAAATCGCCAAGACGATGATCCAGGCCAATCCGAATCTCAAGGGCATTTTCGGCGCGAATGAAGGCTCGGCGGAAGGCGCGGCAATCGGCGTCAAGGAGTCGGGCAAGAAGCTCGTCCTGATTGGCTACGATTCCGGCAAGGAGCAAAAGGAAGATATCAGCTCGGGCCTGATGGCCGGCGCCATTACGCAGAACCCGGTCGGCATCGGCAAATGCGTCGTCGACTCCGCGGTGAAGGCGCTCAAGGGCGAGAAGCTGCCCAAGAAAATCGACACCGGGTTCTACTGGTACGACAAGAGCAATATGAACGATCCCAAGATCGCAGCCGTGCTCTACGATTGACCGTTGCCGCTCGAGCGCGATGAGAGAGGAAGCGTCGCGGCGCTTCCTCTTTCCTTCTCTCCCCGCATCACAGGGAGAGAAGAATCCGAAGAGGCTGGCAGCCGCCCGTCCCGACAAGATCAACTTTGCCGTGGCGGACCGCCGCGATCAATCGCCCTCGTTGCCTTGACCCTCTTGATGCCGGGACGGCACCATCGCCGGATCGCTCAACAATGCACGGCCGTTCTCCAAGCGGCCAGCAAAGCGCCGCTCGAAGTTCTCGCCTGATACCGTGAAGTCGTACCAGTTGGCGTTGTCCGTGACGTCCCAATGCTGTTCGACAGTCACGCCAGCCGGCACCCGGAGGATCCACGGACCGCCCCGGCGATAGGCGTTTGCGACAACCGTCAGATTGATCGGGGCGTGGCCGCTGTTGTGGGCCTTGATGGACACGGTGGTGTTGTCGGCCTCGTAGCCCACCTCGATCTCTGCAACCGCGCCATTCACACTGCCCTTGAAGGTGCGTACAAATCCGTTCGGGCCGTAGACCCAAAGATCGTAGGCTCCATTGTCCGTCGCCATTGGGTTCCAGTAATTGTCCGACAGCGCCAAGCCGGCTTCGACCGTGTAGCGACGCGGGATTCGGTCAAGATGGTTCTTGTCGTAGACATGAAACACTGCGCCTTGCGAGCCCGTGTTCTGGAACGTGAGCGTCACCGCCCCGTTCGGTTGAACCGAGGCACTCGTATGCAGCTCGTAGGGCAACGCGCGGGAATAGCGCGTACCGGGCTCCTGAAAGAGCGCGGCTGGCGTAGCCGGGGCTGTCGCGGTTGGCAATGTCTTGGACTGGGCTTCGATTTGCTCCCAATCGCTCATGTCGGGCATCGTCGGAAACCTGCCATCGTTCGGATGCGAGAAGTCGAACGCCGATGTCAGGTCGCCGCTGACTGCACGGTGCCATTTGCTGATCGCCGGAATCGTCACGTTGAAGCGCTGTTCGAGGAACAGCCCAAGTGACGCGTGGTCGAAGACCTGCGAGTTCACGAAGCCGCCCCTGCTCCACGGCGACACCACATACATCGGCACGCGCGCGCCCATTCCCCACGGACGGACGTTCCCGCTCGCGGTATCCGTGGCCATCAGGTAGGACGCCTTGTTCACCGCGAAGTACATGCCATTGACGTCCAGCGTCGACTTGCCGGCTAGACTGCCATCGGGGTTATACGACGGGACCGCGGGCGGCGGGACGTGGTCGAACAGGCCATCGTTTTCGTCGAACGTCAGGAAGAAGGCAGTCTTGCTCCAGGTCTCGGGATTGGATGTCAGGGCCTGCAGCACCTGCTCGGCGAAATAGCCCCCGTGTGCCGCGCTCGACGGCGCGCCAGGATGCTCGGATTCCAGCTGGCTCGGCAAGACCCAACTGACTGCCGGCAGCGTTCCGTTGCGCACGTCATTGGCCAGGTCCTCGAGAGACCCATTGCTCATGCCCTTCTCGTAGATCGCCGAGCCCGGCTTCGCGTTGCGAAAGCTGTTGAACGCAAGGCAGCCGTTCATCGCACCGGTCCAGTTGTTGTTCGGGTCCTGATAGATGCGCCAACTGATTCCCGAGCTTTCCAGTACATCAGGGATAGTTGGCCAATTGAACCCGGAGCCCGCATAGGTGTAGCCCGGAGTCGGCCACGTGCCGGTGATCCAGCAACGGAGATTGACCGGCTCGGAGTCGGCATCCGTGCAGTTGATGCCTTGATTGCGTAGCACTGGGTTGTTGTTCGAACCCGAAAAGAATGCGATGCGATTCGGATCTGTACCGGTTGCGACCGAGCAGTGGTAAGCGTCGCAAATGGTGAATGCCTCTGCGAGCGCATACTGAAACGGAGCTTCCTCGCGCGTGTAGTAGCCCATTGACGTCGCCGTCTTGTACTTCGGCCAGTAGCCATAGCTGCCCTGATTCCAAGCTGCCTGTGCATCCGGGAAACTGTGCGGCATATCCGGGATGAGCGCCGCATTCATCGTGTTCTTGTTGAAGCGGAACGGCGTGATTTCCTTAGTGCCGTCGGATTGATACCAGACCGACTTGCCGCTCGCCAGCGGAATGGGAAAACGATCGCCATACCCGCGCACGCCACGCAGGGTTCCGAAATAGTGATCGAAGGAGCGGTTTTCCTGCATCAACACGACAATGTGTTCAATGTCGTTAATGGTGCCGCTCTTGTTGTGTGCCGGGATGGCGAGTGCGCGTTGAATACTGGCGGGGAGTGCCGCGAGCATGGCGGCCGAACCTACGGCGCTCGCGGAACTGCGCAAGAATTGACGTCGATCTATTTTTTGCATTTCAAAGTGTGCGAATAGGTTTGGAGAACAAACTGACTCGAGGTGAGCGAAGAACGCGCGATGCCTGTTCGTTGTCGAGACGCACTGCGCCAACCGTGTAGATCGGCAAGCCGGGTGCAAACATGAACAGGCGCTGCCCAAACAGCGCGAGTCACCGAGGGCGATCAGGCCCATGCATGTCAGGCATTCGAGAACGTTTGTCGTTTTAGCCTGAGGTCGATGACAGCGTTACGTCGCGGGATCATCCGCGACTCGGAGACTACATACCGCGATTGACAGTGAGATGACATGGCGTGGTTGCAGAAGCCGGTGTCGAACGTGGATTGATCAGTTGGCCGAAAATAACTCAAGCGTGGCGGAATAAGCCTTGTCGCGCTCCGCTGCATTGGCTTCAGTAACGTAAATCTGAAAGCCGCCGAGCATCTTGGGATGTAGGTGGTGATCTACTACACTGACTTGAGGTATATCGGGGCATCGCGGTACTGCTGGGATCGCTCCGATGCAACCGATCCCGACACACTTGCAAGCGCTTCAGCCGCACGAGCTGACGCAAGCTTTGTCGCTAACAGGATCATTCGGCCAGCACGGAGCGAATATGCGAGATGAGCACCAAAGAGAAACGCCTCTGCCGCTTGCCGTGACGCTGCGCAATGGGCGCCGTGCCACGGTACGGCCGATCCGCCCTGAAGACAAAGACGGGCTTGAAGCCGCCTTCGAGCACCTCTCCGCGGAGGCGCGTTACACGCGCTTCTTCACGGCAGTGCGGACCCTGCCCGAAAAAGTCTTCGATTCGGCGACCCATCCGGCTCCCGATCGAGAGGTTGCGCTCGTCGCCCTTAGCGATGAAGGGCCCCGGCAAAGCATCATTGGAGGTGCGCGTTATGCCTTGACTCCGGGGAACAATAGCTGCGAGTTTGCCGTGACGCTCGCCGATGACTGGCATGGTTTGGGCCTTGCCCGGCGCCTGATGGAGACGCTGATCGAGATAGCCCGTGCGCGGGGTGTCCAACGCATGGAAGGCTTCGTCCTGGCCGCCAACTCCAGTATGCGTGGACTCGCCGCTCGGCTCGGCTTTGCGGATATGCAATGCCCTGAAGATCCCACACTGCGTGTGGTGACGCTTGAACTATGATGCAGGAAGCCGACAACACGAACTGCTTGGAACGGTCAGAATTCACCGCAAAGGGGTCCAATGAATCCATCGGAGCGTATCGATCAGCTGATCGCAGAACTCACCGATTGGCGTGGCAAAATGTTCGCCAGCATCCGCAAGCGCATCCTCGAGGCCGACCAGGAGATAGTCGAGGAATGGAAGTGGATGGGAAGCCCGGTGTGGTCTCACGACGGAATAATCGCGGTCGCCAACGCCCACAAAGGGAAGGTGAAGCTTACCTTTGCCCACGGGGCAAGCCTCCCGGATCCGGACAAGCTCTTCAACGCGGGCCTCGAAGGCAACATGAGACGAGCAATCGATTTTTTCGAGGGCGACAAGATCAATGAGCGTGCTCTACAAAATCTCGTCCGTGCCGCTGTTGATTACAATCAGATCAAATTGAAGAAAAAAGCGCCTGTGGGTATCCGAGCGAAAATAGACAAGAATAAATCGACATGAAGCTCTAGCCTCTTCTCGCTAATTGCTTGGACAGTCAATGGACAGGCTGTCCGAAAACCCGTGCCCATGCCGCCCGGAGGCGTCGAGCACGGCCTTCAAAGAGATATGAGCCCGCCAGCGTCAGTAGCCCCGAAATCACACCCGTCAAGACGGCCTCGGCAAAGGGGAAGCCGTAATGATTCACATGCGAGTAGGCATCGCCCAGCGTTGTCAGGAAGCCGACAATCAGCGCATTGCCGTACCGGTGCGCGTAGAGCTTTGTCGCCGGCGTGAAAGTCAAAATCACGGCCAGGATTCCGGTGAGCAGACCTGTCTGCAATGCGATCGTCCAGTGGACAAGGCTCGTGATATTGCCCCAGCTACCCGGCATGCAAGTCATGCACGCGCTGGTCGGCTGCCAGAAGCGCTGGATAAACAGACTGACGCGGTGCTTCCAGTCGGTTTGCATCATGCTCTCCCCTTCAATGCGCTTCTCAGGGCTGACGCAGCGATACGTTTCCTTGGGGCTTTACTTCAATCGGGTCTGGAGCACCCCATGCGTAGGGAGCGGACCGATTAGTAAATATTAGGATGTTTTTTGACGGACGCGCTTCGTGACGGCGCACGCAAATGACGGAGATGCCAGCAATCGCTGCCGGTAGGCAATCACGTGCGCGACCAAGACCTTCTGGCTGTATGAGGAAAAGCGGTGAGCGTGGAGCTTCAATGTCATCGGGATTCGCCTCGATAGAGAAAGAAACTCCCACGCGGACGCCGACCGGTTCGACGGTCGGCGTATTGCCCGGATGCCGTCAGGAAGCGCGGCGTACGCGCTTGTTTGCTTGCCGGAACTCTGAAAGGAAAAACTTCAGGCCCCCGACTTGCTGGTCGACGTACCCGCCGCTTGCCATCGATTCGGGCGCGCGTCGGTCTCCGGTGGGCAGATACTCCGCTGAGAAGTCTGCGGTACGAAACAGAATATCCCAGATCGGAAAGACGGCGCCGTAGTTGCAGGAGTTACGACCGGCCGCCCGCAGACCATGATGCAGCCGGTGAAAGCGCGGCGAGACGATGAGCCTGTCGCCAAGCCAGCCGAACGACAACTTGATATTGGCATGGCTCAGGCTTTCGATAAACCGCATGAAAAGGAACAGCAAAGGAAATTGCAGCGGCGGAATGCCGATCGCCAGGCCCACCACGCCGAACCATAGCGCGGCAATCAGATCGTCCAGTAGATGGTTCCGGTCGTCAGACCAGAAACTCATCTGTCGCTGCGCGTGATGCAGCGCATGCAGTGCGTACCAGCTGCGGAATGAATGGGACAGACGATGACGCCAGTAATCCGCGCAATCGAGAATGAGCGCATACGCGACGAAAGTCATGATCGGGTGCCCCAGAAGCGGCGGCACAAGCATTTCCAGGGTCGGCGGAATGTACCCGTGGGCAACCACAAAGCTGTTCACCAGCACCTGCGCCTGATAGAACACCAGGAAACTGACAATGGGTAGTACGCCCACGCGATTGATGATCGTATAGAAAGCATCGACCACCACGGTTTTGCGATCTTCCCATTTTTCGATCGGGAAAAACGCTTCCAGCGGCCAGCATACCGCGTACGTGACTACGACCGCGAAAAACCCGTAGACGCAAATCAGCGCCCAGTCGAATGACAGTTCTTCCCACTCCATCCAGCCAAAGTGATAAAGCACGGGCAAGACAATATACTGATCGATTTCACCGGCAAGGATGCTGAACAATCTGTCAAGATAGATAAACATGGCGTAATGAATTCACAAGGATTCGGCAGTGATCAAACCCGGTCGCCGCATTTCGGTACTGAGAAAAATGCCATGCGGAGAGCGTCCAACATCAATGGTCTCGTAATTTCCACTTATTGGATCCAGTATCGCGACTTGTTCGCGAAAGCGCAGCGTGACCCAGAGCTTGCCATCCGGTGCAACGCTCAAATCGTCAGGTCCTGAGGCGCGGAACGGATAGGTGCGACGAAGTTCAAGGGTCGCGGGGTCAAGCGCCACCAGCGAACCTCCGATCCGGTTGGTCACGTAGAGCGTGGCACCATCCGGGGTGAGAAAGAGATTGTGCGGTCCGACTCCGGTTTTTATTTGCCTCAGCACATTTCCGGTGACCGGATCGACCTCCGCCACATGATCGCTTCCCATCACGCAGACCAGTACTTTGCCGTTGTGCCAAAGCACACCGGCGGGGGTCGAGCCCACGTTCGACTTCCAGCGTATCGTCATGCTGTTCAGGTCGAACGAAACAAGCGTGCCGGATTCCTGCATGGAGTTGAAACTCCAGCGCGAATCCGGCGAGAAGTCCAGATGGCTTGGCATTGAACCCGGCGAGAATCGCTTCACCAAACTCAGATCGTCGGAGCGATAGATGTCGACGTAGTTGAGCCGGAGCGCGTTGACGACGAGGTAGCGATGATCCGGCGTAAAGCCGAGTTGATACGGGTCGGCCACCACCTTATGACCGATTGCGGTACCGTCGTGTGGATCGACAATGAACAGCGCGTTCCCACTGGCGTCCGCGATATAGAGCTTGCTGCGATCTGGCGACAGGGCCCAGTGACTGGGTTCGCGCAGCGTAGGCAAATTACGGACGATCTTGCGCGACATCATGTCGATGACCGAGACGCTGGCCTCACCGGAATTCATCACGATTGCCAGAGCGGGGGCCGCAGCGCTGGCGACGCCAGACCGAAGGGCGAGAAATGGCGACAGACTGACGCTCAAGGGAATGGCGAGACTATGGCCAAGCAGTTTGCGACGTGAAAGCTTCATGCGAATAGGTGTTTTGGAACTCAGCGGATAATTCTGCGGGAGCCCACATTTCGGGGGCGAAACAATAGAGCGTAGCGGACGCCGCTACTATATCGATTCGTTCTTTCAATTCGGCAATCGAGTCAGCGGATTCAGACGAAAGGAACCGCAAGGCAACACGTTGTGAACAAGCAGTTACAACAGGCCGGGAGCAGACGCTCCCTGAGCTTGTGGGCATGCCCAAGCCGTTCGGCGGGAACGGCCCGCGATGCCTTGCCACGGTGAATCACTCGTTCAGGCTTCATACTTGAACGACAACGACACTCGCGCTCGGTATTCAACGACCTTGCCGTCATCGACCTTCATGTCGAGCTTGCTGACTTCGGCCACGCGCAAATCACGTAGCGACCTTCCGGCCATTTCCACGGCCGTTTTTGCCGCGTCCTCCCACGAGACCGAACTGGTGCCGATGATTTCCGTGACACGATAGACGGATTCTGTCTTTTTCTTGGCCATGCTCTCGCTCCTTCGGGTTAGGAGGCGCGAGTGACGCCCCTCGATGATTTCATCATAGGTCGTCTGTCTGGCAGGCGTCGCTTGAATTCGCATGGGGCGCTGGCCTTCGCCCGCGGGACGTCAACGTCGTCACTGCCCAATTGAAGCGCTCGTATGCTGGGCCGCGGATGGCTCCGGTCGGATGTTTTGATTCAGACGGAAGAAATTTCCTGGATCATATTTGTTCTTTACTTCCACGAGACGCGAGTAGTTTTCGCCGTAGGCGGAGCGCAGTCGATTCTCGCCCTCCTCGCCGAGGTTGTTCGCGTAGACGCCGCCGGTCGAGAAGGGTTTGATCGCATCCCACATCTCGTTTGCCCATCGCATAGCGGCCGCGTCGTCCGCCGCATGGTCCCAGATGGCAATCGGAAAGCAGTCGTAGAGGGCATCCCGGTTCACATAGGGCGTCTCCGTTTTCTGTACGCGGGCGATCGCGCCGCCGACCTGCTGCAACACGAGCATCGATGAAGGGGTAGTCGCGCTCGCGTAGACCCTCAGCATCGTGTCGATCGCGGTCTCGGTGAGCTCACGTAGAAATTGCGCCTTCCAATAGTAACGGCGGCCTCGCGGAAAAAAGCTGTCGCCAGCTGACTGTATTTGCAGATACGGGATCGCGGCAAACCGGCTCTCGACCGGTGTTCCATATTCGCTGACTAGCCTGATGAACCGAGCGCCCGCTTTCACAGACCCGGTGTAGCACGCCGAGATACTGAAGAACCGCTCACCAGACGGCGCAGTGACGAGTGCGGCGTCGAGACTGAGTTCGTCTGGAGCCTTGCTGGAAAATGCGTAGTAGAACCGCATTGCATCACGCGCCTGATCGTAGCGATGCAGCACCGACCCCGCCAGCAGTTGCGGCCCGACCGGATGAAGCCGGTATTCGAACGCCGTGACGATGCCGAAGTTGCCGCCTCCGCCGCGCAGGCCCCAGAACAGATCCGGATTTTCGAAGCGCGTTGCCCTCAACATGAGGCTGTCAGCGGTGACGACGTCGGCGCCAATCAGATTGTCACAGGTCAGCCCGCATTTTCGGCCGAGCTTGCCAAACCCTCCACCGAGCGTCAGTCCGGCAATGCCGGTATCGCTGTTGACACCCATCGTGGTCGCCAGACCATAGGCTTGCGTCGCAGCGTCGAACTCGCCGAGGCTAAGACCGGCTTCGGCGCGTGCAACACGGCGCACTGGATCGACCTCGATCCGCTTCATACGCGACAGGTCGATCACGACACCGCCATCGCAAACCGACATACCTGTGACATTGTGCCCTCCGCTGCGCACCGCCACGAGGTGGTTGCCTGACTGGGCAAAGCGAACCGCCTCGATAACGTCGTTGGCATCGGCACAATAGACGATCATCGCCGGCCGCCTGTCGACCATGCCGTTCCATACCTTGCGGGCCTCTTCGTAGCGAGGGGCACCCCGAATGACGGCTTCACCGCGCAATTTCTCGCGAAATCGAGTGATATCCCATTCCGGCGAGTCGAGACTCAAACCGGAGCCCTGATGGGGCTGACGCACGTCCATCGAAGCGCCTCCTCGAGTTCAGCACGGGTACCGGTTGCCCGTCTACCTTCCGCGGATCCTCTCATAGGCTGCTGCGTGTGGCAAAATCAAAGAACTCAGTTACCAGATGACATTCATTCATCTAGGAACGTCATGAGAAAGCTGCTTCCGTTGCGGTCTCTTCAGGCCTTCGAAGCTGCGGCCCGACACCGGAGCTTCAAGGCTGCGGCGGCGGAACTCGGGGTGACGCCAACGGCGATCAGCCATCAAATCCGGCTGTTGGAAGATGTGTGCGGTCAAAGTCTCTTCCAGCGGCATCCACGGCCTCTTGCCCTGACGAGTGCCGGCGAGCGACTCTTCCCGCAGCTGCGAAACGGCTTCGACACGCTGACACATGCTGTAGCGTCGCTCGCTGCGCCGCCTGATCCAAGGCCCCTTCGCGTGACGAGCCCCAATGCTTTCGCAAGCCGATGGCTGGTTCCGCGTCTGCCGAAATGGCGGGAGATGCATCCGGATATTTCACTGGAGATCATCGGGACCGACGCGGTTCTGGATCTGCGCGCGGGCGACGCCGACCTCGCGATCCGCTATGCACGCCTCATGCCTGCTGGCTTTGCAGCGCAGGAGGTTTGTCGCGATGCGTTTTTTCCGATCTGCAGTCCTGCGCTGCTTGCAACGGAGGACGGCCCGATCCAGTGTGTTGCGGACCTGCTGCGGTTTCCGCTCATTCATTTCGACTGGATGAACCGTGATCCGGAGGCGCCGACCTGGCGGAAATGGCTTGCGACGGCGGGCACGATTGATCTGGGCCTGAGGGAAACCGACAAGAAATGCGCTCTCAGTTTCCGTGAAGAATTGCACGCTATCGATGCCGTTGTCGCGGGACAAGGGATCGCAATTTGCAGTGACGTCGTGGTCAGTCACGAACTGAAGTCTGGCGTGCTGGTCAAGGCACATTCCTTGTCTCTGCAAGGCTATGGCTTCTACCTCGTATCGATGGCTCACCACCCCCGGCAGGCGGCGATCGATGCTTTCTCAGCATGGATGAGATTGGCAAGCTGATGCAGCTGCCTCGGCCGCGAGTGGAATCCGGCTATACGATTCGGCGCGGCTGGGTCATAGCGGCCGAGAAACATCTCCGTTTTCCGGACAAGAAGGAGACTTTCAGTTTCAATGCGTCGGCGGTACTTACGGATCAGTGCCGGCCCCTCCCAATGGATTGTCCGCGTGAGCCGGTAGGGAAAACTGGAACACGGCACCGCGAGGCACGTTCGGTTTCGCCGAGAGACGTCCCCCATACGCGTCGATGATCGAGCGGCAGATCGACAAGCCCATGCCCAGGCCACTCGCCTTAGTCGTATAAAACGGATCGAAGACGCGGTTGACCGCATCGGCCGGCAGTCCCGGACCGGTGTCCGACACGGCGATCGATACGCCCTTACTGGAGTCTGTGGCCGTGCTAACCAGCAACGCGCCCTCTCCCTCGCTCGTTGCGCTCATCGCTTCGATGGCGTTGACGATCAAGTTGAGCATCACCTGTTGCAACTGCACACGGTCTCCGCGAACGCGCGGCAAACGCTCTTCGAGTTCTGCCTGCACGGAGATGCCGTACCTCGACGCTTCACCACGCGTGAGCTCAATCACTTCGCGGACTGCCTCGTTGACGTCGACGCTGTCCTTGCGCGGGGGCGCTTTCTTGATGAGATCACGAATTCGCCCAATGATGTCGCCAGCCCGCGTCGCGTCATCGACGATGCGCTCGAGTGCTTGCGTGGCCTCATCGATATTGGGCGTCCGCGCGCCGAGCCAGCGTATCGCGGCCGCAGCGTTGATCGCCGCCGCGCTGATCGGCTGATTGACCTCATGCGCAATCGAAGCCGTGAGCTGCCCCATCGTCGCGGCGCGGTTCGCGTGCGCAAGCTCCGTCTGCACCTCGCGCAATTCCGCTTCCGCTCGTTTGCGCTCGCTCAGATCGAGCACGAAACCGACACCTTGGGTTCCACGCTCTTCGAACATCGCCACGCCGATGAGCACCGGCACTCGGCTGCCGTCCTTCCTGAAGTACTCCTTCTCGAAAGGCTGCAATGTCCCCCTCTCCTTGAGCACGGGTACCCACTCTCGTTTGTCGCGCTCGAGCCATTCGGGCGGCGTGAGCTCGGTCCAGCGCAGACGCCCCGATATGAGATCGTCACGGTCGTAGCCCACGATCCGCAGAAACGCGTCATTGGCTTCGAGAATCCGACCTTCGAGCTCCCAAATCAATATGCCGACGATGTTTGCGTCGACGAGGCGCCCGATCTTCGCTTCGCGTTCGGCGAGGTCGCGGTACAAGCGGGCGTTCTCCAGCGCGATCGCGGCCTGCGAGGCGAGCAGCTTCAGCACTGCAATGCGCGTTGGGGAAAACACGCGGGGTGCGAGGCTGTTCTCGAGGTAAAGCACGCCGATCAGCTTTGCCTGCGCGAGCAGAGGCAGGCAGAGAATGGAGCGCGCCCGCTGCTGCCGGATGTAAGGATCGGCGGCGAACGGGGACTCGGTCGAGGCATCATCGAGGATCACACTTTCCCCGGTGCGCAGGACATAGTGGAGTACGGCCTCCGGCAGCGCGGCGGCGGCCACGGCCTCGTCGCGCAGGTGCACGGTCACCGTGTCGCCACGGGTCGTAGCTTCCGCCGCGATCCGCTGCGCAGCCCCTTGCGCAAGAATTAACAGAACTCGCTCGGCGCCCGCCTGCGTCATCGCCGTGCGCATGAGCGTGTCGAGTAGTTTCTCCAAAACGATTTCGCCCGAGACGGCTTGCGACACCTTGATCACAGACGCGAGGTCGAGGTGTTCGACCGGCGTCCCGATCGTGCTCGTCAGACCTGGAATTGGCTCTTCCTCTCGCAGGTAAGGATACAACTCATCGAGCTGCCGCACCTTGCCGTCGGCGCCCCAACGCACGAAAGCATAGCGGGCGTCCCGCAAATACATACGGGCAATCTTCTCAAATCCGCGCGCCGCATAAAACCGCGCGGCGAGTTCGTTGGCGATCCCTTCACTATGAACGAAGCCGTTGTCGCGAGCCGAGCGGATGGCCTCTTCGTAAAGATACTCGGCATCGAGCTTGCGGCCGTCAAGGCGCGCGATCTCGGCCGCTACCAAAGCGTGCTTGTCGCGGAAGGTCGCCGAGCAGCGCTCGGCCCACTCTCGAAGCTGGTGCAGATGGGCAGTCAGGTCCTCGCGCGACTCGCTTTGCCTGCCGGGTGGAACCGTCTCGTAGACCGCCGTCATCGCGAGCGCGGTGTAGTAATGGTAGTCGAGCAACTGGATGTGGGCGTCTGTCGACCAAAGAAGCGCCTTGGCTTTCCGGGCTGCGGCGAGGGCCGCCTCGTAATCGCCGGACATGAAACGTGCCTGCAGTTTGAGAATCCAGTACCAAGCGACCATCGTGGCCATCCGGTCCGCGGTGAGTTGCGCCTCAAACGCCTCCTCATCGAACATCGCATCGCTGAACGTGGAGAAGTGGGCGGTCCGTCCTCGCATGTTGTCGATGAACCGCTGCTGGCTCACGATGATGTCGACCACGTCGCGGAACTTGGCCTTTCGCGCGAAGTCGAGACCGCGCTCCGACTCTTGCCACACCTCGTCGAGGTGATCACCTCGCAAGAGAAGGTCCGTGATGGTGTGGTTGCAGCTGTAGCAGGCGTTGGACAAGTCGCCGGTTTCGATACCGGCGCGGAAGGCCATGCGAATGAAGTCGATGGCGGCTTGCGGCGGCTGCGTCCAGAGGGCCGCCATCTCCGTCGAAAAGTAGGTCCTCGCCTTGTAGACGACAAAGCTGTGCCTTTCGACAAGATCACAGGCAAGCCTGCAAAAGCGGTCGCCGTCGCTGTAGCGATGGAACATTGGCCCGAGAATGGCGCCGAACCATGCGTAGCCGTATGTGGACGCGTCGGTCGTTCCATACCTCAGGGTGATGTTCACCATGTGGCACAGGTGCAGGCATGCCAGGTTGATGTCGGCGGTGAAGTACGCAGGCGCGTTGAGGACCGACAGCACGCGCATAGCGGCCTGCATGTCCGGATTGGTCATGAGTGGCAGGTCGATCAATCTTTCAATTGGGCGCCCGCCGATACCGCTCCAGATCTTCTCGTACTCGGCCTGAACCTCTTCGTGCGCCGGGTGCGGCCGCATCTCGATGCCGAAGAGGCGCAGGCACTCCAGGGCGCTCTCGATCGCCTTCGGATACTCCGACTTCATGACATGGAGGTCGACCTTGAGGCGGTAGGCCGCCGCCTTGTCGATCTTTGACGCGCCTCTCGCCAGCAGTTCCGAGATGAGCTGCTCGGCCTCGTCAAAATTTCCGTTCAGGTACTCGCATTCCGCGCGTTCGAGCCACAAGCCGAATGCGAGTTCGTAGCGGCTCGTCCAGCCCGCGCGTCCGAGCACGGCCATCCCGGCGCAGAGGTAGTTGCGCGCCGACGCATACGCCGTCGACGCCTTTGCGCGCTTTCCGGCGTTCAGGTTGAGCTCGGCGAGCCGCTCACGCTCCTCCTGTTCGATGATCAGGGCCGCGCCGCGGTTGAGCTGACCCACGATCTCGAAGATCATTTCCTGCAGCTGCTCTGGCGGCGTCTGCGCCGCGAGCAACCGGCCAATTCGCAGATGCGCCGGAGCACGTGATGCTTCCGGGATCAGTGAATAGGCGGCCTCCTGGACCCGGTCGTGAACAAACTTATATGAGTCCTTCAGCCGCTCAACCAGATCCAGGAGAACGGCCTCCGACAGAGCGGTATGGACGTGCTCCTCTGACGTCCCAATGGCGATCGAAAGCATGGCGATCTCGGCGGTATGGCCGATACAGGCCAGTTGCTGCAGCGCCGCCTGCGTTTGGACCGGCAGGCGGGTGAGTTTCCCGACCATCAGGTCCACGACGTTGTCGGCGTATCCCTTGGCATGGATGCGATCGAGATCCCAGGACCAGCGCGCCGCTTCATGATCGAAGACGAGCATGTCCTCTTCGACGAGCGAGGCAATGAACTGAATCGCGAAAAACGGATTGCCGCCAGTCTTGTCGTGCACCAGTTGCGCGAGCGGCGCGGCACGCTCCCGCTCGCAGCGAAGAGCGTCCGCAATGAGCTGCCCGAGATGTTCTCGGGCGAGCGGCGCAAGCGTGATCTCCGTGACCTTTCCGCCGGCAGCCTTGATGGCGCCGAGCGTGCGCATCAGCGGATCGGTGGCAGTGACCTCGTTGTCGCGATAGGCACCGATCAGCATGAGGTGCTGCAGATCTGAGCGGGTCAGCAGATCCTCAATGAGATCGAGCGTCGCCGCGTCGAGCCACTGCAGATCGTCGAGGAAGAGCGCCAGGGGATGTTCTGCCTGAGCGAAGACACCGATAAACCGCCGAAACACCCGCTGAAAACGCCGCTGCGCGTCCTGTGGCGGAAGCTCCGGGACCGGTGGCTGTTCTCCGATGATGAGCTTCAGCTCGGGAACGACATCGACCATAAGTCGGCCGTTCGGGGCGAGGGCCTCCAGAAGTCTGTCGCGCCAACCGCTCAGTTCGGTGTCGCTCTTGCCGAGCAGGGGGCGCGCGAGGCTTTCAAAGGCCTGAGCGAGCGTCGCATAGGGGATGTCACGCTTCAACTGGTCGAACTTGCCCGCGGCAAAGAGCCCGCGGGGCGGTACCAGCGCCTTGTGCAGCTCGTTGACGACCGAGGACTTGCCAATGCCGGAGTATCCGGAAACCAGCACCAACTCGGGCGGTCCGTTTTCGACGATGCGATCGAAGGAAGTCAGCAAGGTTTCGACTTCGCGCGATCGCCCGTAGAGCTTCTCCGGGATCATCAGCCGGTCGGGCCTGTCTTGTTGGCCGAGTGGGAACGCCTCGATGTATCCGTGGGCTTCCCACTCGGTAAGGCAGCGTTGCAGATCGCGCTCGGCGCCGCCCGCGGTCTGGTAGCGCTCCTCGGCCGTTTTGGCGAGTAGCCTCATGACGATGGCCGAGACCGCGGCGGGGACGTTTTCCGAGCGCTCACTGGGCGGCACGGGCTTGCGCGCGATGTGACAGTGCACCCAATCCATGGGATCGGCCGCGGTGAACGGCAGCGAGCCCGTGAGCATCTGGTAGAACGTGATGCCGAGCGCGTAGAGATCGCTGCGCGCGTCGATCGAGCGGTTCATACGCCCGGTTTGTTCGGGGGCCATATAGGCGAGCGTGCCGGCGATGGTCTCCGGTGGCTCGGGGGCCTGCCGCTCGCGAGGCAGGCGCGACGCAATACCGAACCCGGTGAGTCTCACCTCGCCATTCGCGTTCACGAGAATGTTGGCCGGCTTGAGGTCCTTGTGGATCAGGCCACGCTGGTGCACTTTCCTGAGCGCGGCGGCAATGCTGATGCCGAGGCGCAAGAAACGCCCCACTTCCAAGGGTGCCGCCAGGAGTCCGGCGAGCGGTTCGCCGCCCGGGTCCTCGAGCAACAGGAGCGTTCGACCGCCTTCACGCACCAGTTCCAGCGGCCGCGCCGCCCATGCGTTTTCGAGTTCGTTCTTCAGGCCGTACTCGTGCGTGAGGCGCTCGAGGCTCGCTGAGCTCGGGTGCTCGGCGGTGGGCTGCGCGGCTAGCACGACGATTTGCCTGCCGTCAGCCAGCACGCAGCATCCCCGGGAGACGGCATGTTCGCCGTCTTCCCATAGGACCTGAAAGCCGCTATCCCCAAGCGCGCCGAACCGCAAAGACGGACCCAACTGGTGGCCTCCATCGTCAAACCGGTTGCCGCTGTCGGGCGACAAAGCCCTCATCCGCGCCCGCCAGACCGCAACAAAGTGAGTCTGCCACAGCTGAGTAGACGTGTGTCTGCGCGATTTGTCCGAAAAGTGTGTGATTGACGTACAACTTTGTCGGAAAACCGCGTGTTTGAGAGGCCGCCACCACGAAGGCACGGATAGGTCAAAACAAAGCGCTGTTCCAGTATCGGCCGCGGCCCGTCGCATCCCTTACGCGCAAGGATGAGTTCCCTCCCCTGCTCGCTGCAGCAATGCTCGAAGCGGCTTTTCTTCCATCGGTCGGGGATTCCCGTATGGGTTGGAAAGCACCACTGAGATTCGGGTACTCGCAGACGTGTGTCAGTCGTCGT
The DNA here is from genome assembly GCF_902859895.1 of Pararobbsia alpina. Taxonomy (GTDB): domain Bacteria; phylum Pseudomonadota; class Gammaproteobacteria; order Burkholderiales; family Burkholderiaceae; genus Pararobbsia; species Pararobbsia alpina. Next base: position 17,048 of record NZ_CADIKM010000025.1, on the reverse strand, counting down.
CCGTTCGCCTTCACATGGCCTGACCGAAGGAAATTGGTATCACGAACCCGGCGGAGATCCGGCGCTTCTTCCTTATATTCAAACCGTTATTCATTATCTACAACTCAAAACTTATCGTAGTCGCAAAGCTCCTATAAGAATCTTCCAAACGATCATTTGTCCCGCGCTAGTGCGTAACTGATACTCAATGGCAATCACATGATCCTGGTTTTGCAAGACGGCTAACGCGAGCGCAGGTCGTCCTTTCCAGGGCGAGCGTTGGCGGCAGCCTCCTGAATCGACAACAACAACGCGTGGAGACCCGATGCAAAAGTGGAATGACAGCAAGCGCGACTTACAGCAACTGGAGAGTGCTTCACGCAGACGCTGGCTGCAACGCGCGGCCTGGACTTCAGGGGCGATGGCCACCGGCGTGGGAAGTTGGGTCATACAGCCGGCATGGGGTGCCGACGCAGGTCCGATCAAGGTCGGCATCGCAACCGATCTGACCGGTGCCATGTCTTATGCGGGCGGGGCCGATGCCAACGTCGCGAACCTGGTAATCAAGCAGATCAATGCGGCCGGCGGCTTGCTCGGCAGGCCCGTTCAACTTCATATAGAGGACACGGCATCGAATGAGACGACTGCCGTTTCAAACACGCGCAAGTTGATTCAGCGCGACAAAGTCGATGTCGTGATCGGCGGCGTCACGAGCGCGACGCGCACGGCAATCCAGGACGTCATCGTTGGGCGTGGACGCACGCTGTATATCTATCCGCAACTATACGAAGGCGGGGATTGCACGCCGTATCTGTTCGCCACGGGACCCACCCCTGCCCAGCAGGTCGATCCGCTGATTCCTTGGTTAGTCGCCAATGGCGGCAAGCGCTTCGCCTTGCCGGCAGCCAATTACGTCTGGCCGCACAAACTCAACGAATATGCGCGTGGTGTGATTCAAGCGCACGGCGGCGAAGTCGTGTTCGAAGAATACTATCCGCTCGATCAGGTCGAATACGGTGCAACGGTGAATCGCATCATCAGGGAGAAAGTCGATGTGGTGTTTTCGACCATTATTCCCCCGGGTATCGGTCCGTTTCTGAAGCAGTTACGCACGGCCGGCTTTCTGGCGCGTGGCGGCCGTCTTTCGGTGCCGTACTACGATGAGAACACGCTGGGTATCAGCCCGAAAGAGGACATTGAGGGTCTCGCGACTTCGCTCGACTATTTCCGCGCGGTCGCGAAGGAGGATCCGATCAGCGCGCAGATCCAGTCGGAGTACGACAATGCCTATCCGAATGCACAGCACCTGTTCTCTGCCGGCAGCGCCGCGACCGGCACGTACCGCGCATTGAAGCTCTGGGAAGTGGCGGTGCGAAACGCTCACTCGGTCGAACGCGAGCCTGTTGCGGCGGCGCTCGATCATGCGAAGATTGCCCGTAGTCCCGGTGGGCCCGCCGAGTTCGTTCCCGGTGAGCGTCATACGAGATTGCGGATGTATACGGCTGTCGCAAAGAACGGCCAATACGAAATCGTCCAGCGCTCCAATGGCCTGATTGACCCCAAGACATGCAGTGTCTGAACCTGCCGGAGCGCCATCATGAACGACGGGGGCCAGCACGTCACCGTACGCAAGCCGTGGGTCCAAATCAGTAACATCGTGTCTGGGGCAGGCCGGCGTCGGCTCGCTGTGTTCGAACTCTTGCTGTGCCTGATATTGAGCGCCGCGCCGCTCGCGCTCCCCGACTATCTGATGGTGTTCGTAACGCGAATCTTGATCCTCTCGCTGCTCGCGATAAGCTTTGATCTCGTGTGGGGCTATGCCGGCATTCTGAGCTTCGGACAGGCTCTGTTTTTCGGCATCGGCGGCTATGCGGCGGCGTTGCTTGCACGCGATCATGAAGTGCGGTCCGTTCTCGTCCTGCTGCCGATCGCCACGTTCGCGGGTTTTGCGGTCGCGATATTGATGAGTTTCGTGGTCGTGTTCGGACGCGGCGTCACGCAGATCTTCGCGTCGCTCAGCACGCTGACCGCCTCATATGCAGCCTATCGGTTTGCCTATAGTTGGTACTACCTCGGTGGTCAGAACGGCATTCCGTCGCTGCCGTATCTGAAGATCGGTGCGACCGAACTCGGCGACGGTCCGGCATCGTATTATTTCGCGCTCGCGGTTGTTCTGATCGTCTATCTGGTCAGCCGGGCTGTGGTGAGGTCACAGTTCGGGCTCGCGCTCAGCGGCATCAGGGAGGCCGAACAACGCGTCGCGTTTTTGGGTTACCGGGTGTCTCGACTCAAGGCAGCGGTCTTCATTTTCGCCGGAGCGATTGCCGGCTTGTCCGGGGGCCTCTCCGCGTTCCATGAGGGATTCATCGGCCCTGGCGCACTAGGCATCGTGCTTTCCAGCCAAGTGGTTTTTTACTGTCTGATCGGCGGCAGCGGCACGCTACTCGGCGCGGTCATCGGCGTGATACTGACTGAAACCCTTAGCTACGCATTGAGCGATCGCTTTCCCGATGTATGGCCGATCGCGCTCGGTGTAGCGTTGCTGTTGGCCGTGATGTTCAGGCCGAACGGGGTGATCAGCGTGTTTATCAGTCCGCGGGAGCGGCTTGGCAACTTTGGTCGCGCTACTGCGCAGGGACGTGATGAGCTTGCTTGAGGCACGTGGCATCCATAAGCGCTTTGGGCCGTTTGTAGCGCTCGAGCATGTCGATCTGACCGTGGAAGCGCGGCAGTTTCATGGCGTGATCGGCCCGAACGGCTCGGGCAAGAGCACCTTGCTCAAATGCCTGGTCGGCGCCGAAGACGTCACCCGAGGCACGATCGCACTCGCAGGCAAACGGATCGAAAAGCTCGACCCGGCTGAGAGGGCCCGCAGCGGCATGAGCCTGAAATTCCAGATCGTCAGCATCATCGCGCAACTGAGCGTGTTCGATAACGTCCTGCTGGCGGTGCAGGCTCACGACTCTTTCCTGTCGCTGCTCGGTTCGCGCACGCGGCGGAAGTCGGCCGCGCGCGTGGACGCACTGCTGGCGAGCTTTCGGCTGACGAGGTACGCCGATGTGACAGCCGGCACCTTGTCGCACGGACATCAGCAGTGGCTGGAAATTGCCATGGCGCTCGCGAGCGAGCCCAGACTGTTGTTGCTCGACGAACCGACGGCCGGCATGAGCATCGAAGAGCGGCGCCTTACGGGCGAGCTGTTGAGGCCGTTGAAGGAACATTGCTCTGTGTTGATTGTCGAGCACGACCTCGATTTCATCCGTGGCATCTGCGACGTCCTCACGGTGCTCCATCAGGGCGAAGTGCTCGACAGCGGAACGGTTGCCCATATCCAGAGCAGTCGGAAGGTGCAGGAGGTCTATCTTGCTCATGTCTGAGCGCCCCCCTGTGTTGCTGGAAGTCAGGAACCTGCAAGCCGGCTATGGCGCGAGCCAGGTCCTGTTCGGCATCGATATGGATATCCCCGACACCGGATGTGTCGTCGTGCTCGGCCGCAATGGCGCCGGCAAGTCGACCTTGCTCAAGACCTTGACCGGTGAGCTCCGAGCGAGTGCCGGCAGCATCGCCTTTGGGCAGCGTGTGATCGACGGCTTGCCGGTGCACGAGCGAGTGCGTGCGGGCATGGGTTACGTGCCGCAGGAAAATCTCGTGTTCTCACGCCTTACCGTACGTGAAAACCTCCAGATCGGTGTTCAGACTCGAGTCGAGCGCGATATTTCTGCTGCGTTCGACTATTTTCCGAAGCTCGGGACGCGCCTGAATCAGCTCGCGGGCACGCTGTCGGGCGGAGAACGCAAGATGCTGTCGATCGCCCGCGCGTTGCTCGCGCGGCCCAGTTTGCTGCTGCTCGACGAACCGACTGAGGGCGTCTGGATTGGTGTGATCGAAGAGATTGCAGAACAGCTCGTGCGTCTCGCGCGTGAGATGGCCATCGTTCTGGTCGAGCAACACCTCGAACTTGCCCTGCGCGTGGCGACGCGCGCGTATGTGATGGACCGCGGTGCGATCGTGTTGGAAGACGATCCGGTCAGCCTGCGCGTCAATCCCTTGCTCGTTGAGTTGCTCACTCCCTGAATTGATGAGCGGCCCGGCTAGCGGCCGCGGGATGCAAACACGCCGCCTGGCCGAGCTTTGACGAATGCAATGGCAAGCACGAATACCAGCACGTCGGCGAGTATCGGCGATACGAACCACGGCAGGCCGGCACTCGCCGTGCCGACCGCACCGGCACCGACAAGCGGGCCGGCGAACGTACCCAGACCACCGGTCATGATCGCGACGAAGCCCTGAATCAGGAAGCGCACGCCGAGATCGGCGGAGAGCGAATACACCGGCACGATGACCGCCCCCGCCAGCCCCGCCATTGATGCAGCCAGGGTGAAGGTTGCGGCGTACAAAACGCGTGTCGATATACCCGACGCGGACGCGAGACCGGGATTTTCGAGAGCCGCACGAATCAGCAGTCCATATTGGGTCCGTTTGAGGAACCACCAGCACAGTGTACAAATAACGATTGTCACGGCAATCAGCAACACGTTCCATGCGGATATATGAAGCTCGCCGACGGTCAATGCGCCGCCAATTGGCGCGGGCACCGATAGGTACGTACCGCCAATTGCATAACGCACGCTTTCGCGGATGGCCAGTCCGAGCGCATACGTCGCCAGCATCGCCGGTATCGGCTCGGTATAGAAACGGCGGACTACCAGTCGCTCGATGGCGAGGCCACACGCGCCCACCACGAACGGCGCCAACACGATGCCCAGCCATACCGGCAAGCCGGCACGATGAACCACGTAGACTGTGCATGCACCGAGCAGCACGAGTTCGCCATGCGCAAAATTGAAGATGCCCATCAGGCTCGCGACGAGGCCCAGACCCAACACGATCAGCACCATGATCGATACAAAGGCACCGATATCGAAAGCTGCAGCAAGTATCGTCGTCATTTCGGAAGGGCCAGGCTGCCCTTCGCGATTTCCGGAACGTCGACGGTATCAAAACGCCACAACACGGCGCGCCGCGTTTCGACAGGGGCAGGCAGGAGCCCAGCCTGGAAGAATGTATCGGCGATCGCCTGCTGTTCGCCGAAGTTCTGCGGCTGCATCGGACGCACCTCGTAACTGCGCCGGCTATTCGCACGTTCCACCGCCGCTGCGTCAAGCCCCCAGAGTGGCGCCAGAATGCGCGCGGCCTCCTCGGGATTGGCCTTCACCCACTTACCTGCCTGGGCCAGTTGTTCGAACAGGATACGGATGACCGCGGGATGGGCCGTGGCGAATGGCTTCGTTGCAAGGTAGTAGCGCTGGTAGGACGCAAGCCCACGGCCATCGGCGAGGACTCGAAGATCGGGCTGCTTCTCGACGCTGGCCAGGTAGGGATCCCATGTCACCCATGCATCGACACTACCCGTCTCGAAGGCGGCGCGCCCATCCGCGGGCGCGAGATAGGCGATCTGCACGTCCTTGTGTGTCAGCCCGAGGTGTTGCAACGACGTCAGCAGAAGAAAATGTGCCCCCGCAGCCTTGGCCACGGCGATTCGCTTGCCCTTGAGGTCCGCCAGCGTATGCACGGGCCCGTCCCGGTGAACGATGATCGCCTGCGCTGAGGGTGAGGGTGCTTCCTGCGCAACGTACACAAAATCTGCCTGGGCTGCCTGCGCGAAGACCGGCACCGTATCGGCGATGTCCGCGCTGAAGTCAATCGCATTGGCGTTCAATGCCTCGACAAGCGGCAAACCGCTTGCAAACTCGTTCCACGACACATGAACGCCAAGCGGCGCCAGTGCCTTCTCGAGCTTTCCCTGCGATTTCAGAATGACGATCAGCGTCGACGACTTCTGATAGCCGATTCGCAAGTCGATGTCCTGTGACGGAGCAGAGGCGGACTGCGCGCTGGCAGCTGACCCCAAGGTCGTCAACCCCAACATCGTTGACAACAGCGTGATGCTCACTCGCCTACGCAGGCGTTTCGATTTGTTCATTGGATGGTCCCCGTCGGCGCATTCACTACCCGAAACAAACATCGTATGCATTCGGTGAAGTCGACGGAAGCGACGAATTGTCATTAGTAAATCGTTCGGAATAGGAAGCATGCCGGTGCGTCGGATTTCTGCGCGGCGTGTGAAGGTCGTCCAGGCACGATGATCTCGAGTGACTGATACCGGTCGTGCGTCGCGACAACCTCGCTTTTGGAAAGCACGCCGTCACATAAGCAATGCACGAATGGTGCTTTGGCTTCGAATGCACGTATGCTGCAATGACTTCTTCACGACCACCGACGACATGATCGCGGGTCTACTCGAGAGCAGTCTGGACACCACGGCCGTCGGGAACGACGGGGTGCTCGTGTGAATGATGACGAGGCATCCACCGGTTGAATCCGCATTTCGACATCGGAGGTTCGTAGGCACAAACGGTTCCAGCTTTAACGCATCGGCGGAGCTTCCGGATCAGCGCCGGCCCCTCCCAATGGATTGTCCGCGTGAGCCGGTAGGGAAAACTGGAACACGGCACCGCGAGGCACGTTCGGTTTCGCCGAGAGACGTCCCCCATACGCGTCGATGATCGAGCGGCAGATCGACAAGCCCATGCCCAGGCCACTCGCCTTAGTCGTATAAAACGGATCGAAGACGCGGTTGACCGCATCGGCCGGCAGTCCCGGACCGGTGTCCGACACGGCGATCGATACGCCCTTACTGGAGTCTGTGGCCGTGCTAACCAGCAACGCGCCCTCTCCCTCGCTCGTTGCGCTCATCGCTTCGATGGCGTTGACGATCAAGTTGAGCATCACCTGTTGCAACTGCACACGGTCTCCGCGAACGCGCGGCAAACGCTCTTCGAGTTCTGCCTGCACGGAGATGCCGTACCTCGACGCTTCACCACGCGTGAGCTCAATCACTTCGCGGACTGCCTCGTTGACGTCGACGCTGTCCTTGCGCGGGGGCGCTTTCTTGATGAGATCACGAATTCGCCCAATGATGTCGCCAGCCCGCGTCGCGTCATCGACGATGCGCTCGAGTGCTTGCGTGGCCTCATCGATATTGGGCGTCCGCGCGCCGAGCCAGCGTATCGCGGCCGCAGCGTTGATCGCCGCCGCGCTGATCGGCTGATTGACCTCATGCGCAATCGAAGCCGTGAGCTGCCCCATCGTCGCGGCGCGGTTCGCGTGCGCAAGCTCCGTCTGCACCTCGCGCAATTCCGCTTCCGCTCGTTTGCGCTCGCTCAGATCGAGCACGAAACCGACACCTTGGGTTCCACGCTCTTCGAACATCGCCACGCCGATGAGCACCGGCACTCGGCTGCCGTCCTTCCTGAAGTACTCCTTCTCGAAAGGCTGCAATGTCCCCCTCTCCTTGAGCACGGGTACCCACTCTCGTTTGTCGCGCTCGAGCCATTCGGGCGGCGTGAGCTCGGTCCAGCGCAGACGCCCCGATATGAGATCGTCACGGTCGTAGCCCACGATCCGCAGAAACGCGTCATTGGCTTCGAGAATCCGACCTTCGAGCTCCCAAATCAATATGCCGACGATGTTTGCGTCGACGAGGCGCCCGATCTTCGCTTCGCGTTCGGCGAGGTCGCGGTACAAGCGGGCGTTCTCCAGCGCGATCGCGGCCTGCGAGGCGAGCAGCTTCAGCACTGCAATGCGCGTTGGGGAAAACACGCGGGGTGCGAGGCTGTTCTCGAGGTAAAGCACGCCGATCAGCTTTGCCTGCGCGAGCAGAGGCAGGCAGAGAATGGAGCGCGCCCGCTGCTGCCGGATGTAAGGATCGGCGGCGAACGGGGACTCGGTCGAGGCATCATCGAGGATCACACTTTCCCCGGTGCGCAGGACATAGTGGAGTACGGTCTCCGGCAGCGCGGCCGCGGCCACGACCTCGTCGCGCAGGTGCACGTGGATCGCGTCGCCGCCGGTTGTCGCCTCGGCCTCGATCCGTGGCTCGCCCTCGCGCACCAGAACGAGCAGGCCTCTTTCAGCGCCGGCCTGCTCGAGTGCGGTGCGCAGAAGCGTATCGATCAGTTTGACGAGGACGATCTCGCCCGAAACGACCTGCGAGACCTTGAGCACCGTCGCGAGGTCGAGCTGGTCGACCGGCGTCCCGATCGTATCGGTCGGCCTAACGGTGGGCAGTTCATCCTTGAGCAAGGGATAGGACTGGTCGAGCTGCCTTACCTTGGCGTCGGCCCCCCAGCGCGCGTAGCAGTAGCGGGCGTTTCTAAGATACGCATAAGAAATCGTTTCGAAGCCAAGCTTGGCGTAGAAGCGTGCAGCCCGTTCGTTGGCGATCGCCTCGTTGTGGACGAAGCCGTTGTCGCGGGCCGAGCGGATGGCCTGTTCGTAAAGGTCCATCGCATCCCGCTCGCGGCCGTCAAGGCGGGCCATCTCGGCGCCTACCAATGCCGCGCGATTTGCAAAGTTCTCCGGACAGTTCTCGGCCCACGTCTTGAGCTGCTCGTGGTGCGATGCGAGAGCCTGCAGATGCTGAGCCCGTTCATCGGTCGATGCCGCGTCGTACTGTGCTGCCCGCGCCAGCGCGGTATAAAAGTGGTATTCGGCCACTTCAAAGAATGACGGCGACGTCCAGAGAAGCTGTTGCGCCCTCGATGCCGCCTCGAGGGCGCAAGCCCAATCATTCGCGAAGACGCGCGCTTGCAGCTTGCGGATCCAATACCAGCATCCTGCAAACGCCGAAGGTGGATCACTCTGCGAACGATGTTCGAACCGGTTCTCATCGAACCGTCCATCATTGAAGGAGCCGAACTCGGACGTCAGGCCACGCAGCGTCCGGATCAGACCGACCTGGGCGGTGAGAATGCCGATCATCGTATCGAACCGAGCTTTCCGGACGAATTCAAGCCCGTGCTCGGCCTCTCTCTGCACCTCGCTCAGCGGATCGCCGGCTGCGAGAAGATTCGTGGTGAGGTGGTTGCAGCTGTATGCCGCAAAGGTGAGGTCGCCGGTTTTGTTTGCGATATCGAAGGCGCGACGCACCAAGGCCCGGCCGGCCTGAATGGGCTGCGTCCACGGCATGACAATAGTCGCGAAGGACATGTAAACGCGGGCCTGGTAGCGATGCAGTTCGCGCTTTTCCACCAGATCGTAGCCGAGCCGGCCGAATCGGAATCCGGCCTGGTAATCGCCGAAGTGCGGCCCCAGAATCATGCCAAGCCAGATATAAGCGAAGCACGATCCATCACTGTTGCCATATTCGAGGCTAATATTGACCATCCGGCAAACCACCAGAGAGATCAAATTCTTATCGGTGAGCATTGCTGACGTTACGACTTCGATCAGCACATCGAGGGTCGCGCCGACCTCCGGATCATTCATGAGCGGGAGGTCAATTAAATCTTCGATCGAGCGGCCGCCGAGCTGACGCCATATCTGGTCGTATTCCCGCCTGACTTCGTCATGGGTGGGATGCGGCGACCAGTGGGTGCCTCTGTGGTGTTGGTAATCGAGGCACACCTCGACACCCCGATCGCTTCGATCCAGTGTCTCGTAGAGCGTCATGCGCAGGCACGCGACGGCGGCGGTGTCGACGAGGTTCCTGGCACGCTGGGCAAGCAGCGTAAGCCGCTCCTCCGCCGCAGCCAGGTCTGCCGTCAGCAGCTCGCACTCGGCGCGGTGGTACTCGAGCGCAAAGGCGAGTTCGTAGCGCCGCGCCCATCGGTCCTCCGCCAGCAGCCTCGCCCCGGCAGCGAGATAGGTCAGGGCCGCGGCATAGGCCGCAGCGGCCTGGGCGCGTTCGCCAGCCCGCAGATCGAGCTCGGCGATGCGTTCGCGTTCCTCAGACGCGTCGACGAGCGCGGCGCCGCGGTTGAGCTGGTTGACGATATCGAAGATCCGTTCGGTGACCTGCTCGGGGGGCAGGCTGGACGAGAGGATTCGGCCGATGCGCAGATGCCGTTCGGGCCGCGCCGCCTCGGGGATCAACGAATAGGCCGCCTCCTGAACCCGGTCGTGCAAGAAGGCGTAGGCTTCGTCCTGCCGAAGCACCAGGCCCGCCCGCACCGCCTCCCAGAGCGCCGCATGGATCGCCTCGGCGGATCGCCCCAGAATGAGCGCGAGCACGGCGAAATCGGCCGTGTTGCCGAGTGCGGCCAGCCATTGCAGGGCCTCCTGCGCCGCGGGCGGCAGGCGGGCGAGCTTGCCCACCATCAGGTCCACCACGTTGTCGGTATAGCCCTTGGCACGGATGCGCTTCAGGCCCCAGAGCCAGCGCCCGGCCTCGGGGCTGAAGACGAGCAACTTCTCCTCGGCCAAGGCGGTCAGGAACTGGATCGTGAAAAACGGATTGCCGCCGGTCTTGTCGTAAACCAGCTCCGTCAGGGGGGCCACCGTCTCAGCGGTGGAATGGAGCGTATCCGCAACGAGACGTCCGACGTCCGCGCGCGCCAGGGGCGACAGCACGATTTCACTCACCCGGCCGCCCGCCCGCCGGATCTCCTGCAGGCTACGCGCCAACGGATGGGTCGGGTCCACCTCGTTGTCCCGGAAGGCTCCGAGCAACAGCAGTGATCCCACGTCCGACTGGACCGTCAGATCGCCGAGCAGGTCCAGCGTCGCCGCGTCCAGCCATTGCAGATCGTCCAGGAACAATGCTAACGGATGCTCCGGCCGCGCGAACACGCCCAGCAGTCGGTGGAACACCAGCTGAAAAACGGCGCTGTTCGTCTTGCGGCGGCAGCTCCGACATCGGTGGCTGCGGGCCGATCAGCGGCTCCAGCGCGGGGATGAGGTCAATCATCAGCTGGCCGTTTGGGCCCAGTGCCTCCCGCAGCGCCTCGCGCCAGGGCGCCAGCTCGGCATCGCTCTTGCCCAGCAGCGAGCGGACGAGGCCCTGGAACGCGTGGGCAAGCGTCGCATAAGGGATGTCGCGCTTGTACTGGTCGAACTTTCCGGCGGCGAACAGTCCGCGCGGCGGCACCAGCACCTTGTGCAACTCGTTGACCACCGAGGACTTGCCGATGCCGGCATAGCCGGACACGAGTACGAGTTCCGTTGCGCCGCTCGCGACCACGCGGTCGAAGGCGGCGAGCAGAGAAGCGATCTCGCGCTCGCGGCCGTATAGTTTTTCAGGGATCAGCAGTCGGTCCGGCGTGTCCTTCCGGCCCAGCGGAAAACCGTCGATGCGGCCGTGACGCTCCCACTCAGCCAGGCAGTGCCGCAGATCGTGCTCGACGCCGGTCGCGGTCTGATATCGATCCTCGGCGGTCTTGGCGAGCAGCTTCATGACAATCGCCGAGACCGCCTTCGGCACGGTCGCAAGCCGCTTGGCGGGCGGCACCGGGCGGCGCGCGATATGGCAGTGCACCCACTCCATCGGATCGGCCGCGGCGAACGGCAGCGAGCCCGTGAGCATCTGGTAGAACGTGACGCCGAGCGCGTAGAGATCGCTGCGCGCGTCGATCGAGCGGTTCATACGCCCGGTTTGTTCGGGGGCCATATAGGCGAGCGTGCCGGCGATGGTCTCCGGCGGCTCGGGCGCTTGCCGTTCACGAGGCAGGCGCGACGCAATACCGAACCCGGTGAGTCTCACCTCGCCGTTCGCGTTCACGAGAATGTTGGCCGGCTTGAGGTCCTTGTGGATCAGCTCACGCTGGTGCACCTTCCTGAGCACGGCGGCGATGCTGATGGCGAGGTGCAAGAAGCGCCCCACTTCCAAGGGGGCCGCCAGGAGTCCGGCAAGCGGCTCGCCGCCTGGGTCCTCGAGCAACAGGAGCGTTCGACCGCCTTCGCGCACCAGTTCCAGCGGCCGCGCCGCCCATGCACTGTCCAGTTGGTCCCGTAAGCGGTACTCGTGCGCGAGGCGTTCAAGGCTCGCTGAGCTCGGGTGCTCCGCGGTGGGCTGTACGGCGAGCACGGCGCTCCGCCCGCCGTCAGCCATCGGCCACGCTGTCCGGCAGAGTGCGCGTTCGCCGTCTTCCCATAAGACCTGGAAGCCGCTATCCCCAAGCGCGCCGAACTGCGGAGACGGATCCAACGGGTGGCCTCCATCGCTAAGCCGGTTTGCCGTTGTGGGCCGAAAAAGCGCCTCGTACATGTTGGCCGGACCGGTGATTAGCTAGCCTACCACGGTTGAGTAGGGCTACAAAACGTCTGGCACTCGAAGACTCACGACACGAGGTCTTCAGGTCGAAGTTGTACCGCTCGGGTACTAGCGTAAATCTATCCTTAGACGCCTGTTTCCCGCTCCCGGTATGCGTATTCTCGGGTGGGAGACAACGAATCTTTCCTGTCATTTTTTCGCAATGATTGGGTCACCGCCCTGTTGGAGCCCGCTCCTTAGACTGGCATCACGCTGTACCACAATCCCTTTTACGTGATGCTTCCTCAAGGAGTTGCCATGCGCTTTCCCACTTTTCGCTCGGCCGCCGCACAGGCCGCCGCCACGCTCTGCCTGCTCACCGCTGCCGCTGCGCCTGCATTCGCCGCGCCGGTGAAGAACATCGTGCTGGTTCACGGCGCCTTCGTCGGCGGCGCAGGCTGGCGTCCCGTCTACAACATCCTGATCAAGGATGGCTACAGGGTCAAGCTGGTGCAGGAACCGCTGACCTCGTTCAACGAAGACGTGACTGCCACCAAGCGCGTGCTCGACAGCCTCGACGGTCCGTGTGTGCTGGTGGGTCATAGCTACGGCGGTGCGATCATCACCGAAGCGGGCAACGATGATCACGTGAAGTCGCTGGTCTACATCGCCGCGCATGCGCTCGATGTAGGCGAAACCGAAGCGAGCAACGGCAAGAAGTACCCGAATTCGACGAAGGCGGTCATCAAGACGCCGGATAATTTCCTCTACCTGAATCCAGCCGACTATCCGTCGGACTTCGCGGCGGACCTGCCGCGCGCGCAGGCCGAATTCGAAGCGAACGCGCAGATGCCGACTTCGGCTGCTGTGTTCACCGCGCTGATTCCCGATCCGGCGTGGAAAACAAAGCCGAGCTGGTATATGGTCGCGAAAGCGGACAAGATCATCAACCCAGACCTCGAGCGCATGTATGCGGCGCGCGCGCACTCGCACACGGTGGAAATCGACGGCGCGAGTCATTCGGTGTATGAATCCCATCCGAAGGAAGTCGCTGCGCTGATCGAACAGGCGGCGCAGCAATCGGCCCAGTAGGCGGTCGCCGCTTCCGTCGCGACGCGTTGGCGTGCGATCGGGGGGCAAACCCGCGGGTGCCTTCCCGATCACGGGCATGCAAGCGAAACTGCGACGATACGGCACTATGAGACTCCTGGTCATTGAAGACGAAGCGAAGACGGGTCAATACCTGTTCAACGGCTTGACGGAGGCTGGTTATATCGTCGACGTTGCCGCAAACGGCATCGACGGGCTGCATCTGGCGCAGGAAATGCGCTACGACCTGATTCTGCTCGACGTGATGATGCCGGAGATGGACGGCTGGACCGTGATGAACAAGCTCGGCGCGCGCACGAACACGCCGGTCTGTTCCTGAGCGCGCGCGGTACGCTCGAAGACCGGCTCAAGGGTCTCGATCTTGGTGCCGACGACTACCTCGTCAAGCCGTTTTCGTTCGCTGAATTGCTGGCCCGCATCCGCATCATCTTGCGCCGTGGGCAGCCGCAGAAACAGGAAGAGGTGCTGGAAATAGGCGATCTGCGCATCGACGTGCCGAAGCGGCGCGTCGAACGCGGCGGCTTGCGCATTGCACTGACCAACAAGGAATTCAATCTGCTTCACTTCTTCGCGCAGCATCAAGGACAGGTACTGTCCCGCACGCTGATCGCCTCGCGCGTGTGGGACATGAATTTCGACAGCGACAGCAACGTCGTCGATGTCGCGGTGCGCCGGCTGCGGCAGAAAGTCGATGAGCCCTTTGCCGCACGCCTGATCCATACGGTGCACGGTGTGGGGTACCGATTCGAGCACGAAGCATGAAGCAGTTGTCGCTCACGACGCGCCTCGCGTTGCTGTTCGCGCTGCTGGCATTCGGCGCGATGTCGATCGTCGGCTACGCGTTGTACCGAAAGCTCGAAGCGCAGCTCGTCGTGCGGGACGACGCGGCGCTCGTCACCCGTGTCGATCAGATCCGTACGTTGATGCAGGATGTCGACGTGCGCGATCTGATCCATGAGAAGCCGCATCTGTTCGCCAACATGCTCGGCAATACTGAGTCTTTGCTCGTGGTGCGCTATCTGGGCGAAGCGCCGCTCATCGTCGTGAACCCCCACCACACGGCAGTGCCAGTGGTGACGCCCGTGCCGGCGGACCTTGCGCTCTCGCTCGACGCCGTTCATCACGCGCGTACAAGCGACGGCACGCCGTTCATTTACGTCGCGGCCGCCGCGCGCGGCGTGGGCGGGCAGCGCGATCTGCAAATCATCTCGGGCCGGCTGATGACCGAGCGCACGCGGATGCTGAACGACTATCGCGACCAGATACTGCTATTCGCATCGACGGCCGCGTTTCTCGCTGCGTTGCTCGCTTTCGGCCTCGCCCGGCGCGGCATGTATCCGTTGCGGCGTCTTGCTGCGCAGACCGCCTCAATCGGTATTGGCACCCTTTCGACGCGCATCGACCGCCGCGATGCGCCGCGCGAACTCGACGCACTGATCGGTGCGTTCAACGGCATGCTAAACCGCCTGGAGCGAGGCTTCACGCAATTGAAGCAGGTGTCTGCCGACATGGCGCACGACCTGCGTACGCCGATCGGCAATCTGCTTGGTCAGACCGAAGTCGGATTGAGCCAGCCGCGCGATATTGCGTACTACCAGCGGCTCCTCGGTTCCAACTTCGAGGAGCTGCAGCGCATGTCGAAGATGATCGACAACATGCTGTTTCTCGCACGCGCCGAACATGCGGACCATGCGATCGAGCCGCAAGCACTGCGGGTTGCGGACGAGTTCGGGCGCATGGCGGAGTATTTCGAAGGTCTCGCAGACGAGCGCAACATCCGCCTCGAGTGGCGTGGTGACGGCAGCGTGTGGGCCGATCCGTTGCTGCTGCGCCGCGCGCTTGCCAATTTGCTGGCGAATGCCGTGCGTTACGCAGATCCCGGAACGGCGATCTCGACTGTGGCTGAGCAAGGGCCCGACGGCACGACCCTATATGTCGAGAATCGCGGCCCGACGATTGAGCCGCAGCACCTTGAACGGCTCTTCGATCGCTTTTATCGTGCGGATGCGTCTCGACATCGGTCGTCGGAATCAAGCGGGCTTGGACTCTCGATTGTGCGCAGCATCATGTTACTGCACGGCGGAACCTGGCACGCCACGAGCAATGCAAACGTGACGCGTTTTACATTGGCATTCCCGCGGCAGCGCGACCAACCCGCAAAACACGAGGCGGATTGACGATGCGGTCAAGTACGCGAGCCAAAGCAGAGCCCTATTCGTCCAAATTACCAGCCGCGTAATTGAGCACCCGTTGTGCCTTCGCTATCGTGTTTCTGCCTGAATGAACAGGCATCCCAACCATGGAGATTGACATGACTGATGCTGTCCACATTGCCGACCGCTACATCGCCGTCTGGAACGAGACCGATCCCATCCGCCGTAGCGCCCTATTGGCTGAGGGATGGAGTGAAGACGCCACCTATGTCGACCCGCTGATGCGCGGTGACGGCCGCGACGGGATCGGCGCGCTGATCGGCGGCGTGCATGAACGCTTCCCGGGATTTCGCTTTACGCTCGATGGTCGCATCGACGGCTATGGGAACAAGATCCGCTTTTCCTGGACGCTCGGGCCGCAAGCCGAACCCGATATGATCAAGGGCACGGACTTTGCAGAGATTGAGGATGGCCGCCTGAAGTCGGTCATTGGCTTCCTCGACAAAGTGCCAGCCAACGCCTGAGCTCGACTGCACGACTCCGCGACTGAACGTCAGCAGCCCGACTATGGATGACTATCTTTCGGGCTCCGCGCATCGAGCTGCGCGCCCAGGGCGGCTGGAGGGCCATGTCGACGACATAGCGAAAACCCTTCGTGCTCACGTCAACGCCATCGGTACGATGGCGCACATGTCAACCGACCACAGAGGGACGTGCGGCAATTGCCGAGCCACACGTCCCATCAAGACTCGACGCGAGGCGATCATTCGCCCGGCGCTGCATGTCCTTGTAGGGAAGAGAGTCAATGGTGGCCGTTCTCTCCTTTGTCCGTGGAACTGGGTTGGACCCGCACTATTGCCATCATGCCCGCGTCCTCGTGACTGAGGACGTGGCAGTGAAACACGAAATCGCCAATATCCGGCCCGCGGAAGTCGAGACGAAGCTTGACGCTGGGGAAGGGGTGGTTGGGGTTCCGATCCCAGAACGGAACTTGTACCGTATCCAGGTACTGGCCGGTGATGGCGGGCGCCTGTTTTGAGCCGTTGATCTCAAAGTTATCCTGAGATTTCACCAGGAAGTGAATCTGATGGATGTGGAACGCGTGATTCTCCGGGGTACGGTTTTCAACGGTCCATTCCTCCACGGTTCCTTGAGTGACCACGATGGAGGGCGCCGCGTTCGGATCGAAAAGACGCTCTGTCTGGCCTTCCACCCCCATGAAGTATTGAGAGAGCGGAATCTCGTCGAAGTACAAGGCGTGGGTCGCCGCTACTTGGGCCGTTCCGAGTCCGGCGAAGCGCTGCTGGGTGGTGCTCTTTGCGGTAGACCTTCCGATCTGATGATCATCGCTCCTGTCCTCCTTGGTGCCCTCGCGCCGTCCGCCGAGGAGCTGGACCGTCGCGAGAGGACGCTGTGGCAGATTGTAGAAATAGGGGCCGCCATTGACACGCAAGGTAGTCAGCTGCGCCAGCCGCACCCGCGGTGGAGGGGGAGAGACGATGAACTCCACGCGTGAGGCTGGTGGCATCGTGAAGTGTGTCACCGGGGTCACGGCAGCGGGCTCGGTGCCATCTTGCGAATTTAACGGAACCCCATCGACGGCGACAAGTTGCAGCGTCTGTGGCACGCCGTCGAAGACATACTGAAGGTCGAGGACACTATCTGCGGCGGTGTTGGTCACCCGCCAGAACTCCCTTTCGCCGGGCCGCATGTTCAGGATCGCCGGAACGAAATTCGTGGCATCGGGCGCCGTTGGCGAGGTGATCGGAATGAAA
>NZ_CADIKM010000024.1 GCF_902859895.1 Pararobbsia alpina | reverse complement strand
GTACATCGCGCGGCCAAAGTGCGTCACATTGCCTCCCGTTTCGTCCGTCTTCGTCTTGCGAAATACGCTGTACTTGTCGCTGTAGAACGCGACCGGCTTGCCGTGCTGTTCCAGATAGGCCCGCGTCGCTTCGAAGTAGCTGAAGGTCGACTCGGTCGCCGTGAAGTGCAGCGCCATCAGCCGGCTCGTTGCGTCGTCGACGTACACCAGCAGCGTGCACGCCGGGGGGCGCGTTGCTCGAACCACCGGTGATCGCTGCCATCGATCTGGATCAGCTCGCCCAGACACGACCGCCGGGCTCGTGGCTGGTAGATCTTCGGCGGGCGCTGCCGGCGCGGTATCCACAGGCCCGCATCCGTCATCAGGCGCCTGACGGTCTCCTTTGCGAGCCGGATGCCGTGGCACTCGTACAGCTTCTCGCAGGCCAGCGTCGGGCCAAAATCGACATAGCACTCGCGGATGATGGCCTGAGCCCGCTGGGCCAGATTCTCGTTCAGGCGCCGGTTACCTTGTCGACCCCGCTTGCGCGAGGCTAGTCCTGCCGCGCCAGACTCCCTGTACCGGATCACCAGACGCTCGATCTGTCGCACCGTCAGACCCAGCCGTTCAGCCGCGCGTCCGGGCTTGAGTCCCATGTCCACAACAGCCTGGATCACCTTCAGACGGTCGAGTTCTCGCATGTTCATTGTCACCAGTGCAGCTCGATGCATGGCCGGCTCCGTAGTCACGCGGGGGAACCGGCAAGCATACCGAGGTCAAAACACGACATTTCTACATGGCCAGAACACGACATTTGCATAAAGCTATTACAACCAAAAACGACGCTAATTTACGTTATGTAAAATAATGTTGAGATAGCCTTCAGCGTCCAGGCCGCCGTCCGCGTCGGTTTACCTAAAGGTTGGCAACCAGACCCCGTTCCGCCAATCCCGCGGTGCACGTCGATAGCCCGGTGTTCTCAAATTATTGGCGACGAAATCGGAGGTGGCCACTTCTTCAAAAGTTAGCCGATTACCTCAAATAAGCTCTGCGACACGTCGCCTGGACCACAGGTGTCGCAAGAAAGATCGCCGAAGCCCAGGAAATTTCAGGACCTACCCGCTCGGTGCATCGATCCCCACGACCACTTGCCAGGAATCGGCTCGCGCAACCCTCGCGCGGATTGGCACCCGAGGTCGCCTTGAAGGGCCAATCAAGGCGCTGTCGGGCGGTAATCAGCAGAAAGTGCTGCTTGCACGCATCATTGAGCAGGGTGCGGATTTGATTCTGCTGGATGAACCAACCAAAGGCGTCGACGTTGGGGCCAGGGCGGACATTTACGCGCTCATCCGAAAGCTCGCCCAAGAGGGACGTTGCGTCGTTGTCGTATCCAGTGAAGAAGAGGAGCTTATCGCCCTCGCGCTGGTTCACGAATCGTGAAGTGCGGGAGCCACTCGCGCTCGGCCACCACGTCATCGACGAACACGACCATTTCGCCAGGAATCGGGCCACGTTGTTTCGCCCTGCTCCCGCACCGTTTCGTTGGCATGGCGACCGCGTTCGGAACCAACCGCGTGCATGCGCTAGGAATCGGGCCACTCTCTTTCGCCCTGCTCCCGGACTGTCTCGCTGTGTCGTCGGTCATCCTCGGCGTGAAGATAGATTCCAGTGGTCTGGATCGACGCGTGGCGCATATTTTTCTGGATGAAGCGCAGGTCGGTGCCGGCATCAGCCTGGTGCGAGGCCGCACTATGACGAAGCCAATGTGTCGACGCCCGTAGAAGCGTTGCGGCGCCGACTGGATCGCTCGTCGCGAGCGCGTCAGCGGCGCGTCGAAAAACCTCCTTGACGATCAGATAGACCGCCGCTGGGGTCAGGTTTTTGTGAGGATCGCCCGTGACGCTCAAGATCGCGGCGACCGTTTCATCTCCCGACGGCGTCGGCGGCAGCCCATAAAAAACCCGGTACCGCGCAAGCTCAGCCATGAGCGCGGTGCTCACCGGTACCTCCCCTTCCGAACCGCCCTTCCCGACTACGTACAGCCACCACTTGCCCCGCCGTTGATAGAAGTCCGCGGCCTTCGCATTCGCCGCTTCCGAGACCCGCAGCCCCGTGTGGTACAGCAGGCGGATCAGCCAGCGGCTGCGCTCGTAGTGCTGGTGATCGCGCGCGGTGATCCGCGGCCACTGCTCGACGCTTGCGAGCACGTGGTCCCATAGCGCGTGATCCAGATACCGCTCGACCCGCCGCGCGCGCTTGGCCGCAGCGCCTGTGCGACGCCGCAGCGCGAGCGGATTGCCAGCCAGATAGCCTGCACTGACCAGATACGACAGCAGGTTCGACACGATACCTAGCGCCTGATGCTGGCTGCGTTCCGACAGCGGACCATCGAACAGCCGCCGCGCTCCGCCCCGCCGCGGCCGTTCCGGATCGGCCCAATCGCCCGTGGGCGCCGCGAGAAACCGCTCATACACCAGAAAGTCCTCGCGCGTGAGGCTGGAAAGCGGCTTGCCCAGCGTCTGGGTTGCCCATAACAGCAGGCGCACCGCCTCCTTGCGATAGCTGCGCAGCGTGTGCGGTGAGCCGGCATATTCCGCCAGCCACACTCGCACGGCCTCCACGTCGCAGGACGCGGCGATCTGCAGGCGCACACCGCGCGCACGGTTGGTGCCGTCGCGACCGTCAACGGCGGCAGGCAGTGCGATGGACAGGACCGGGTCCGGTGATTCCGCGGTTGTGGCGGGCAGATTCATGGTGTGACGCGTTCTGAAATGGGTTTTCCGCAGCGTACAGGATAGATACTTGCGATTATGGTCGTTATCACAAATTTATTCATCGAATCGTTATAGGTATAACGTAATACGAAGATATACGCCTATAATGCTTGGCAAAGCTTCTTCTTCAGTCACCTCTTTTCAAGTTGGATTTCGTCCATGAGCCGTATCAGCGACACCCGCATCCGCACCCGTGAAGCCGCTGCGCGACTCGTCGCCTCAGGGCGGCTTCCGCATGAACTCACCGTCGATCTGATTTATGCAGAGATTCGCCAGGGTAGCCGCACCACAATCAACGACGAACTGAAGTTGTGGAAGGACGAGCAGACACGCATTGATGCGCTAAGCGCTGCGCTGCCGCCGGCGGTCGCCAATGCGATGCTGTCAGTGTGGGCGCTCGCGGTCGAGCAGGGCGAACAGGTCTTTGCGCAACGCGGCGAAGAACTCGAAACGGAAGCAGCGGTCGCGACCACGCGCGTGGCCTCCCTCGAGACTGCCAATGCGGAACTTCAGGCTGAAGTTCGCACCCTTCGCGCTCAACTCGACGATCAGCAGGCGCGACTCGCTGTGGTGGTGACTGAACTCGCTCAGGCCGGAGCCGGGCGAGACGCGGCGCTCCGTCAGGCCGAGGCCGCCATAGCCGAACGGGACGCGGTTCGCGCGCAATCGGAGCGGGCGCTGCACGATGCGCAATCGGCCCACGCCCGCGAACTCGAAGTCTTGCGGACCAGTCGCACGGAACATGAGGCTGCATTGCGTGCAGAGGTCAATCAGGCGACTTCCCGGCTGGAGGCTGTCCAGAAGCACGTCATGCTGCAGACCGAGGAAGCGCGTGATGCACAACGGCGCGCCGAGGCTGCGCTTTCAGAGATCCGGCGGCGTAACGAGCAGCTCGTTGTCGATGTCCAGCGGATATCGGCAGACGCTGCTGAGCACAGGCGGCTTGCCGAGCGGCATGAGAGGCAGCTCGGTAGCGTCATGGAGGAGGCTCGTGACCTGCAGCTCAAACGTGATGCGCTCGCCCGCCAGGTCGCGCTGCTGCAAGGCCAACTCAAGGCTCGCAATCAGTCCTCTCTGGTACGTAGGACCAGACGCTCGCGAAAGGACGCTTAATAGTGGGTCGATATGTTTCTTCAGCCCTTGTGTGTGCACGGGTTCGAGCAAACGCATTTATCCCTGGAAGTTGTGTTCATATGCCCCTCCCGCGAGAGCGTCACTTGAGAATGGGTGAACAGAATTTTTGCCTGTAAAGGGACCGATGCCTGGGGCGGAGTAAGGCTTTGCGGGAGGGAATTCCCAGTGGGATTTGTGTTCCGGTGATCCTCGAGTCGCCCTGGTTTGGCTTGACCAGGGCGATGGGCCCTACTTCATCCTCTGATGTGAAAACCAGCGCTGCCGCATTGCTCCATGTCGACTGACACAAACTGACCAGGCTTGATCCATTCGGCCGGTGTTGTGCCCCCTGCCATCACGATCCAGCCGGCCTGCAGCGGCTCGCCGGCCTGCGCCGACAGACGCGCGGCGGCCACCAGCGAGCGCAACGGATGACCGAGCAGCGCAGCAGTCGAGCCCACCTGCACGACGCGCCCGTCGATGTTCAACGTCAGCCCGAGATTGGCGAAGTCGATCTTCGGATCGCGCCATGCACCGATCACAAAACCACTCGACGATGCGTTGTCCGCGATCACCTCAGGCAGCGTGAACTTGAAGTCCTTGTAGCGCGAGTCGATGATCTCGAGCGCCGGCGCAATGGCTTCGACAGCGGCAAGCGCTTGCGGTCCGGTCACGTCGCCATCAAGCGAGTGCTTGAGCACGAATGCAATTTCCGGTTCCACACGCGGGTGCACGTAGCGAGAAAAATCGATCGCGGTACCTTCCTCGATCTGCATGCCGGCGGTGAGGCGCCCCCAGATCACATCGGAGAGGCCCATCTGGACCATCTTCGCACGGCTCGTGAAACCCATCTTCACGCCGACCCTGCGCTCGCCGCGCTCGACGCGTCGTTTGATCGACGCTGCTTGAATCTCGTATGCCTGATCAAGCGACAGACGGCCCTCGGGATCGATCTGCGATACTTCGGTCGCGTTGCGCGCCGCGTCATCGAGCAGCGCTGAGAATTCTTGGATGTTGCTCATTGCCGGGCCTCGCTTACGGATTGCACTGCCTCAGATTCAAAGACCGCCCGCACCGAGCCCAGTCCGTTGATGCGAGTTTCGAAGATGTCGCCGGGCTGCACGGCCACCATCGGCCCGAGCGCGCCGGATAACACCAGATCTCCTGCCTTCAGCGGTGTGCCAAGCGTCGCCATCATGCGGGCGAGCCAAACGACTGCATTGATCGGATTGCCGAGGCAGGCCGCGCCCGCACCGACGGACACCGGTTCCCCGCGCCGCTCCATCACCATGCCGCACAGTCGAAGATCGAACTCCGACAGCTTCCGAGGTCTGTTGCCAAGCACATACGCGGACGACGACGCATTGTCGGCAATCGTGTCGGTAATGTGGATATTCCAGTCGGCGATGCGACTGCCTACAATTTCGAGCGCCGGCAGCGCATAGTCGATCGCGTTCAGCACATCGAGCTGGCCAGGATTCAACACCGTGATATCGCGTCCAATCACGAACGCTATCTCGGCTTCGATCTTCGGCTGGGTGAGTATCGACGCTGGAATCGGTTCGCCGTCGCCGTAGCCCATATCGTCGAACAACATGCCGAAGTCCGGGCGGTCGACGCCAAGCTGCTTCTGCACAGCCGCCGAGGTCAGACCGATCTTGCAGCCAACTAGGCGTCGTCCATCGGCGAGACGCCGCTGCGTATTGACACGTTGAATCGCGTAGGCATCTTCGATCGTGAGTTGCTCATAGGTCTCGCGCAGCGGCGCAATGTACTTGTGCGTTCGCGTAGCTTCCGTCAGCGCGCGGGCGGCCTGTTCTATCAGTTGTGGTGTCATTTCCCGGTCTCTTGTGCGCCTGCGGCGAGCTCGTCCTTGGTTTGATCGCCGACCGCCCAGTGCGTCGCCGGCGTGATCGTCGCGTACACGCGGATGGTGTGCAGCGGTGCGCCCAGGGTTTCGTGCACCGTGCGGGCCACGGCCTTGACGCAGGCCTTGACGGCAGCCTCATCACGACCCTCGACAAGTGAAATATGGACGATTGGCATGGCTTTCCTGTATGCGAGATTCGAAGCGAGTTTGATTAAAGTGTCGCTGGCGGTGCCGCCGCAGCCGCCGTCTGACCACTGCGCTCAAGCGCTGCGGCAACGTACCCTTGCGCCTTCATCTCTTCGATGAAGACGGCGAGCGCCGCCGCTGCCTCGGTTCGATCCTTCGGCACGCCCATCGCCTGGCGGATCGTCATGAAGCTGTCGTCGAGCACGCGCAAGCCCTCATGCGTCGATGCGTAGCGGCTCACCACCTGGCGCACCCCGGCAGCCGCGTCGATGCCGTGCGCAACGAACGCCTCGAACGCGTCGGCGGCGCTCGCGTGACGTTCGATCTGCGCCTCCTTGAGCGTGCGCGTCAGATAGAGGTCATACGCACTGCCCGCCCCCACTGTCACCCGCACCCCGCTGCGGTCGACCTGCTCGCTGCGCTGAAATGGCGCCGTGTCGCGCACCATGTACGCGCCTTCGATCAATACATACGGGGGCGTGAACGCAATCTGCTCGCCGCGCAATGGATCGATCGCGAGGAATGCAACGTCCCACGCGTCGTCGGCAAGCGCTTCGAACACCTTCCCTGCCGCTTCGAACGTGACAAACTGCACGTCGACGCCGAGTCGCTTCGAGAGTTCACGCGCGAGCTCGACGGAGACGCCGCTCAACTCCCCGTTCTCGCCAGCACGTTGCGCGATCACAGTATTGCCGAGGTTGATCGCCGCCCGCAGCACGCCGTTCGGCGCAAGCTGGTGCCGTGCCTGCTGAAGCTGTGCATCGCTCATCAGTGTCTCCGAGAAAACATTGGCCTTCAGGCCAAGGAGGTAAGGAGACAGTTTTGACGTTGTTTCCGTGTTCCAGTTGTCAAGACGTGCGCTCCAGTACCGACCAAACCGGGCGCGGGCCTTCAGCCTTGCCCGTGATCGGCGGTTTCGGCAGATTGGCCTCGCCCGCCTCGATCTTGAAGTGATAGTCGAGCGAATACCACGGCCCCTGAATATCGCCGGACGGTGCGGGCTCGTTTTCGTGGAGCACGTATCGGCCGACGAGCGCCTGGGTCACGGCGAACTGTACGTCGGTGTCGAGATTGGGGTCGTCGCTCGAATAGACCTGCGAGAACTGGGTCTTGAAGCCCGGCTTGTAGATCATGAAGTGAATGTGGGCCGGGCGCATATTGTGGCGGCCTTGCGCGCGCAGGAGTTCGCCTACCGGACCCGACAGCGGAATCGGATAACCCGCCGGCTTCACGCTGCGGAACGCAATGTGGCCTTCACTGTCGGTGGTGAGCTTGCCGCGCAGATTCATATCCGCCTGCTCGGGGTCCTGGCTCTCGTAAAAGCCTTCGGCCGACGTGTGCCACACATCGACTTCGGCGTCTTCTACCGGTTTGCCGTCGGTGTCGTGAACCCATGCGTTGACGAAAATCGGCACACCGACTGTCGGTGAACGCACGATCGAGCCTCCCTTGGGGGTGATGGGTGAATCCATGCGCCAGAACGGTCCCATCAGGTTTGCAGTCGTTTCGGCCTGGCCGTTATCACCATTGTTCAGCAGACAAACCAGCGACGACAGTCCGATAGAGCCGGCTGCAAGCACGACCTCATTGTGCGACGCGGTGGACAGCTGGCCAAGCTTTGCGATGTAGCCACAGACCTGGTGAAACTCTGCTTCCGTGAGTTGGGTGTCCCTCGCGAAGTCGTGCAGATGCTGAACCGCGGCGGACATGATTTCGCGGAAACGCGCGTTGGGAGCGCGGCTGAGTTCCGCAAGAACAGCCTCGGTGACGTCTTTCTGGTTGCCAATGATCATTCCTGCCTCCTCGGTGTGCGCGCAATGCCGATTC
Organism: Pararobbsia alpina; assembly: GCF_902859895.1. Lineage (GTDB taxonomy): Bacteria > Pseudomonadota > Gammaproteobacteria > Burkholderiales > Burkholderiaceae > Pararobbsia > Pararobbsia alpina. Next base: position 70,122 of record NZ_CADIKM010000024.1, on the reverse strand, counting down.
TTCAGTCGCCTCGAATTTGCTACTGGCGCTGACGCACATGTTTTGACCATGATGCACGCTGACCAAACATACCGTCCAATACCGTATTTTGAATTCTCAATACCCTATCGGTATGGATTTGACCGTGTGGCAGGGTCGAGGCCCAACGGCACTTCTGCACGTTTTGATACCCTTCCGATATCAGCCCAATAACCAGGATCAGAGACGATGGAACTGAAGCAGATGCGCTATTTCCTTGCCCTCGCGGAGGAACTGAACTTCGGGCGAGCGGCCGCACGTCTGCACATGGCGCAACCGCCACTCACCCGGAACATACGCGCGCTGGAAGAAGAACTCGGGACACCGCTATTCATCCGCACGGCCAAGGGTGCGGAATTGACGGCCGCGGGCCATGCATTGCTCGACGAAGTGCCCCATGTTCTCGCGTTGTCCCGACGCGCCGAAGAACAGACCCAACTCGCCGGCAAAGGCTATAGGGGGAGGCTTGATGTCGGCATCTTCAGCTCCGGGATCTTGAACGTGATTCCGCGATTGCTGGCGACTTTTCATACCGAGCGGCCGGACGTCAAAATCGGCCTGCACAATATGTCGAAGGCAGAGCAGATTGCCGCGCTTCGCGAGCGACGCATTACGATTGGATTCAACCGGCTGGTACCGAACGAGCACGATATCGGCGTGGATTGGGTACAGCGCGAGGCGTTTCTCGTGGCGCTCTACGAGGGCCATCCCCTGTGCAAGAAGAAAGTCGTGACGATGCGCGACCTCGATGACGAACGGATGATTCTGTACCCGAACGCACCGGTACATGGGCTCGCGCAGGAGGTGACGGCGGCGTTTCGGGCCGAAGGCGTCAAATTGCGCGTCGAGCAGGAAGTCGACGACGTCGTGACCTGCATTGCGCTGGTCGCGAACGGCTTCGGCCTGTGCATCACAACGGAGTCGGCGATGAACCTTCGCTTGCCGGGCGTGGTCTATCGTCCGCTCAAATCGTCCCGGCTACAGCAGATCGAGTTGAGCTGCCTTTATCGGCGCAACGATACCTCACCGATACTCCTCGCCTTCCTCAAGTTGATCCGGTCGTCGCGATCGAAGCAAGTTCGGGCCAAGCCTTTGAGTTGACGCCGCCGGTGGACCCATTCGCATGCGTCATTGATCTGAACGGCATTCCAGGTCGGCATCCACATCAGAGGGGCGAAGCGTGCCATAGAAGCCCGCCCCTCTCTGAGCGCTCAGCCCGCCTTGCGGCCCTGCTTATCCAGTTCCTCGAACTCGGCATCGCTCAGCTTCACGTCCGCCGCTGCGACGTTTTCGATGAGGTGGTCCACGCTGCCCGTGCCGGGAATCGGCAGCATGACCTTCGAACGCTTGAGCAACCACGCAAGCGCGATCGCACCGGTCGTCACGTGGTGCTGTTCGGCGATCTTGCTGAGGATGGAACCCGGTTTCGCAAGCTCGCCAGCCGCGAGCGGATGCCATGGAATGAAGCCGATGCCGTGCTTGTCGCAATAGTCGAGCACGGCTTCGCTCTTGCGATCCACCAGGTTGTACTGGTTCTGCACGGTCGTGACCGGAAAATGCTTCTGCGCAGCCTCGATTTCCTCAACGTTGACTTCGCTGAGACCGACGTGCCGAATCTGTCCGGCCTTGCGCATCGCCGCAATCGCACCGAATTGCTCCTCGCGCGGCACCTTCGGATCGATCCGATGCAACTGCCAAAGGTCGATCTGCTCGACACCCAAGCGGCGCAAACTCATCTCGAGGCACTGTTGTAAATACTCGGGACGGCCGACCGCTGCCCATCTATCCGGCCCCGAACGTGTCAGGCCAGCCTTGGTCGCGATTACAAGGCCATGGTACGGATGGAGAACTTCTCGAATCAGGTCTTCGCTGACATATGGACCGTAGCTGTCGGCCGTATCGATCAGGTTGACGTCGAGCTCGGTCAGACGCTTCAGCGTCGCACGCGCACCGGCGGGATCGGCCGGGTCGCCCCAGATGCCCTTGCCCGTGATGCGCATGGCGCCGAAACCCAGCCGGTTGACGGAAAGGTCGCCGCCGATCTTGAACTGACCGGAAGCAGAGGCGGAAACTGACTTCGACATGATGCGTCTCCTCGTACGGTGTTACCAAAAGCCGACCGTGGAGGCCGGCCCGGATAGGAGTCGCCATCGTACGCGCACGTGATGAATTCGTCTCGGCACGCCCCGCTACCCGCCCGCCCTCGCCTCTACGCCTCTGCGCGAAGTTTCGTCAAAGCCGCAATGATCGTCGCATGATCTTCATGTCCAGGCAGACCGGATACCGAGATCGCGCCAATCGGCCCCGTCCCCTCGACGAGGATCGGAAACGAGCCGCCATGCGCCGCATAGTCGACCTCCGAAATCGCCGCATTGTCGTGAAGCGAGACGCCTTTGGCTGCACGTTCGCGCCCGATCCGGAACGACGACTTGCCGAAGCGCAGCACGACGTTGCGCTTGCGGCGGATCCAGTCGAGGTTGTCTGCCGTACTGCCCGGCAACCCCGCACTGTAAACAGTGCGCTCGAACAGATAAACGTCGATCGCAATCGGCAAGCCACGCGAAAGACCCTCGCGTGTCAGCGCTTCACCGACTTTCAGCGCATCGAGATGCGTAAAGCGCGGGAAGGTCAGCGCAGCTTCCTGCGCGGCGATGTCTTCGGGCGTCATCGTGGCCGTCGTGCTGGGAATGGAAAGCGTCATGGGGCGATATTTGTTCAGATTATAAGTATCGAAAAGGCGAGCGTCGACGAAGCAAAGACACTCGGATATAGCAAACGCATCCTGCGTGGCCGGCAAACGACTTGCACGCCACAACCCACAAATTACCATGCGGACCGCCATGCGACCGACCATCGGGGCGTGGGCAGATGCCGCCCTCGCTTGTCCAACAGAGTCCGCATGCAAGATCGTACACGTTGATGTAGCGCAAACGCGCGTCCCGACGTCCCCTACCTCGCCGTGCCCATCAATGACCGGATTCGACCACCGTACTCGCCGGCTTCGCATGCAGCGTTACATCGGGAATCCGCCTGACCAGGATGACGGCCGCGGCAATCGCCATCGCGACGAACAGCACCCCTGTATGAATGGAACCGACCAGCAACTGACGGCTCAGGTTCAATATCTCGGGCCCGTCGATACCGGCCTCGGCCAGCTGGGTCAATGTCATGGCACGTGTGCCCGCATCGATGAGTACCTGTGGATCGCTGAGCCTGGCGGACCACTGCGCCGCATTCGTGGCGGTCGTCAAATGCGCGAGCGCGTCACTGACGCCACCCGCATAGCTGCGCGCGACGATCGTGCCGACCGCGGCGGTGCCGATCATGCCGCCGACCATTCGCGTCGATTGCATCAGCGCGGTCGCGATGCCGAAGTTCTCGCGGCCGGCAATCTCCTGCACAAAGACATTCATGTTGTTGAGCACAAAGCCGAGCCCCACCCCGCCGCAGCCGAGTGCGATTTCGAGCAGCAGCAGCGGTGTGTAGCGATAGGTCATCGCGACACCGAGGCAGGCGACCAACAGCAGCAGAAAGCCCGCGCTCAGAATCGTCGTCGGCTTCTTGAGCCGAACCACGATATGGCTGTTCAGCAGGCTGCCCGCCGCGATGCAGACGGGCAGCGGCGTTGCGATCAGCCCGGCCTGCTGCGGCGACATGCCGAAGCCGCCCTGCAACAACAGCGGCGCGAAGAAAATCAAGGAAAACATCGCAACGCCGGCCAGCATCGAAAGTGTGAAGAGCACGACGAGCTTGCTGTTGTCGAATAGCGCAAGCGGCACGATCGGATGCAGGGCACGCCGCTCACATGCAAGGAACGCCGCGCCACTGACCAGCGTCGTCACGAGCAGCACGACCGTGCCTGTCTCCAGCCCTCGTCGCGGCAGGTCTTCGACGCACATCTGCAGACAGGCCAGCGCGATGCTCAACAGCACCGCGCCGAGCCAGTCGATCCTGACCTTGCCTTGCACCGCGCGCCTGAAATTCGGCAGATGGCGGACCACGCAATACAGGCCCGCGAGCCCCACCGGCAAGTTGACCAGGAAGGTCGAGCGCCAGCCGTAGTGCTCGCTCAGGAAGCCGCCGAGCGAAGGGCCTGCGGCCGTGCCGATGCCATAGGCACCGGCCATCACGACCTGCCAGCGCACGCGTGTGCGCGGATCGGGAAACAGGTCGGGAATCGCCGCGAAAGCCGTTCCGACCATCATGCCGCCGCCGACGCCCTGGAGGCCGCGCGCAAGCACGAGGGTCAGCATCGACGGGGCGATCCCGCAAAGCACCGAGGCCGCGGTAAAGGTGATCACCGCGGCGACCACGAACGGCTTGCGGCCGAAATAGTCGCCAAGCCTGCCGAAGATCGGCACCGTGACGACGGACGCGAGCAGATAGGCGCTCGCCATCCACGCGTAGTACTGGAAACCCTCCAACTCGGACAGGATCGACGGCAACGCTGTGCTGACGACAGTCTGGTCGAGCGCGACCAGCATATTGACGAGCGCGATGCCGAGCATCGCCAGCAGGGAGTCGCGAAACGGACGCACAGCGCAGGCGCCCCCGCGCGTGGTCGGAGGGACGGTCACCAGATCGGACTCGCTCACTTCCCGCTTACTTCGCGAAGATCTGGTCCCGGGTTCCGAATGCCTTGAATTCGAGCGCGTTGCCGCACGGGTCGAGGAAGAACATCGTGGCCTGCTCGCCGACCTGCCCCTTGAAACGGATATGCGGTTCGATGATGAATTGCGTACCGTGTGCGGTGAGTTTGTCGGCCAGCGACTGCCATTCTTCCATTGAGAGAATCAGGCCGAAATGACGGACCGGGACCGCGTCGCCGTCGACCTGATTGATCGAACGGTGACCGGTTTCATCGGGCGCCAGATGCGCGACGATCTGATGTCCGCCGAAGTTGAAGTCGACCCATTCATCCGAACTGCGCCCTTCTTCACAGCCGAGCAGATCACCATAGAAACGGCGCGCCTTGCTCAGATCGTCAACGGGGAATGCAAGGTGAAACAGCGGTGCGGCGGTCACGGCAAGTTCCTTTATGCAAAGATGGACGATGGAGGCGGCGCGAATCGACATACTCGGGTGCAATATGGCAGCGCGGGCTGTGGCCTCGCGCACCGGTCCGGTTCAGGCATGGCGAACCGGACCGCGGGACGCGCCGCTGTGGATTGTACTCAATCACGTCCCTGTCTGTCCCGCCCTTGTGTCCCGCACCGCTCGGAGCTCCACTCGATGGAGGCACCCATGTGCCCAACCTATGAGATCGCAACGATCGCGCCCCGATCCTCGACCACCCCTATTCCTCGAGCGTCGCGTGCCGCGCCTGCTGCCCGAAGCTCGCAAGCGCCTTGGAGCCGTCCGGCAATACCAGTTCGCCACGTTCGAGCCGCTGTTTGAGGTAGGTGAAGCTCTGAGCCGTCTGCGCGAACAGGTGTTCACCCGCGGAGACTGGCGGGTACTTCTCGACGGCCTCGGGTGTGGCGAACTTCGGCAGCGGTTCGACCACCGTCGCGTAGTCGCAAGCGAAGAACAGCGGAAACGAAAAGCGCTCCTCGCTGACCTTGCGCACACGATGCGAGGTCGCGACGTAGGTGCCGCCCGTCCACACTTCGAGCATATCGCCGATATTGACGACAAACGCGTTGTCGATGGGCGGCGCATCGATCCACCTGCCCTCCCCATTCATGACCTCGAGTCCCGGCGCGGTCGGCAACAGGATCGTGAAGCACTCATAGTCGGTGTGCGCGCCGATGCCCGGTGCATCCGCGGCGCTCGCATCGAACGGGTAATGAACGAGGCGCAACTGGCTCGGCGGCTTACTCAAATAGGTCTCGAAATGGGTTTCGGGCAGACCGAGCGCGAGCGAAAAGCCGCGGAACAAGACCCGCCCCAAAGCGAACGCAGCCTTGTAGTAGCTCGTGACGGCGTCGCTGAAGCCGGGTTGATCGGGCCAGACATTCGGCCCGAGCAACGGTGTGCCGGCTTTGACGAGCGGGTCGTCGAGCGGCAGGTCGGCGCCCGTGTCGAACGCTTCCTTCTTATCGCGCTTGCCGCCCGCGAACACTTCCTCGCCTTCGGGTACATAGCCGCGATGTGCAAGCGACTGGCCGATGTAGTAGCGCATCTTCCAATCGTGGGGCGAGGCGAAAAAGCGCTGGGCATGGTCGACGAGCGCGGCCTGCTGTTCGCGGCTGACTTGATGGCCGGTCACATAGAAGAAGCCCGCATCGCGCGCGGCCCGGTCGAGCACCTGGGCGGTCGCGAGACGCACGTCGAGGTCGTCGCTATAGAGGCCGCTGATGTCGACGACGGGCAAGCGGTCAAAATGGGTGTGATGGGCGTTCATCGAATCGATCCGTTTGTCTAGGCGGCCACCTGAGCGGTGCGCGACGTGTCACGCCGCGCGAGGAATGTGGCGAGATGCCGACGCTCGGTCTGGCCCATCCAGGTGTTGATTTCCCAGAGATCCGCGACCGGTGCGTTCGTGAACGGCAAGGTATGCAGATAGCCGTCCGGGCCGAATTCGGGCGTCATCGTGGTGGTCGTATAGCCGTTGGCGATCTGCGCCTTCCACAGTTCCTCCCACATCCGTTGATGCGAGGCGAGGCAATCGGCATATTCGGGGGCGGCCGGATGCGGAACCTGCGGTCCTTGCGGATACCCGACGCGCCCATGCAGATGATGCGCATGGGGTGCGAGTTCGAGGATCGTGTCCCATTCGCTCTCGAGCAAGCGCTCGCAGACCGAAACCCAATGGCTGAAGTCGCAGGTCAGCTTGAGCGCCGGCACCGCACGCACGACATCGCGCGTGATCCACGGATTGAAGAATGAACGACCGCGATGCGTTTCGAAACTGCAGATCACGTCGTGCCGGGCAGCGATCTCGACTGCGCGTGCGAAGAAGTCGACCTGCGTGGCCGCCGGCCACGCATCGCAGCCCGCCATCACATTGAAGAAGCGCGGCTTGAGCGGCTTGCCCCAGACGATCTTGGCCTCGAAATCACGCAGGTGGTCATCGGGCGTCGCCGATCGTTCGGGAACGTAGCTGCCAGCCGTCGTGATCTCGGCAATGAAGTCGAGCTGCGCATCGGCGATCTCCGCCGCGAACTCCTGGCGGGCGGCCTCTGCCGCCGGCACGGGCGCTTCAATGCCGTCGAAGCCGGCGCTTCGCACGAGGTGAGCCGCGTCGGCCGGACCGCCGTCGAAACCCCAGAACGTCTTGAACAGTTTCAATTCCATTGCGGTCTTTTGGCGTGTAAAAGTGAGGTAGCTGATTTATGTGCAAAAGTGCATGCAATCGTACATGATAATTTCGAGTGGCAAAAACAATTTGTGGCCGCGATCCATGGCCACCTCCCTGGACATCGACGCATGAGTGCGGGCCTCGAAGACAGGATCGCGAGCGGACACCGGGTGGTGTGCACACGGACGGGCATGGTTCACTCGATTTCCCGATCGGTTTGCACATAAACTGTGCGCGCCTCCTCTTACTGGTGAATCGATGAAGAAGAAAATCGCCCGCAATCTGGGACAAGCAGTCGCGCGAGCGATCCTCGACATGGACTTGCAATGGTCGGCGTCGTTCGGCGATCTCGGGCTCAACGACCTCAACTACAGCGATCTGTTTTGCCGGATGTGGATGGACGAGCAGGCTCACTTTGCCAAGACCGCGCTCTACGAGTTCATGCCCGGCGTGAGCCGCCGCACGGCCGTGCGTTATGTGCAGTCTCTGATCGACGAAGGCTGGCTGCTCGAAACCAGCGCGGAGCACGACCGGCGCATCAAGTACGTGAGCCTTGCCCCGGCCATCGCCCACCGGCTCGAGCAGTTTCTCGCCTACGTGCATGAACGCTTCGGCACCCTCGATTGAAGCTGCTGGCACGCTTATCGCTAGACTGAGCCCGAGAGGTGCGGCGATGTCGCATCTTAGGGATGCTAGGGTTCCGGTTCGCAAGAATGCCTGGTCCGAGAGCAGCCCGGTGTGCCCAGGCGATCACAGAGCAGGCTGTCGCCAGACGCGCACTACACGGCGGGATAAAAGCCCGGGAGATCGGCGATAGCGACGGCTGTCGTGCCTCTCCGTGGCCGGCTTTGATTCTCCCGCATCCCGCGGGACCGGTCATGTCGTCGGATCGTGCGACGCTTCGCAGGCGAGCGCTTGAGGTGATGCCTCGAGGCAGGCTTACGAGCGAGTGCGCACGAGGCGGCTTTCCAATCACACGCTCACCCGGTCTCCTGGAGAAAACTAATGAATCGATTTGACTCCTCGCTGCTTACCCGCCGCCCTTCACGGATCGTTCGCCATGCCATCGCCAGTGTCACGGCCGCGCTGGCTGTCGGCTTCGCCACGGCACCGGCCTACGCCGCTGCACCGCTGAAGATCGGCTATAGCGACTGGCCCGGCTTTGTCGCGTTCCAGATCGCGATCGACAAGGGTTGGTTCAAGGAGGCCGGCGTCGATGTCGACTTCGAGTGGTTCGACTACTCGGCTTCTCTCGACGCATTCTCCGCAGGCAAGCTCGACGCTGTCGGCGCGACCAATGGCGATGCGCTCGTAACCGGCGCGACCGGTGCGAAGAACGTCATGATCCTGGTCACCGACTACTCGAGCGGCAACGACATGCTCGTCGCCAGGCCGTCGACGAAGTCCGTCAAGGATCTGAAGGGCAAGAAAGTCGGTGTCGAAGTCGGGCTGGTCGACCATCTGTTGCTCGATACCGCGCTCGAGAAAAACGGTCTCAAGGAAACGGACGTCACGCTCGTCAACGCGAAGACCAACGAACTGCCGCAGGTGCTGGCCTCTTCGAAGGACATCGCCGCGGTCGGCGCATGGCAACCGAACGCAGGCGAAGCACTCAAGCGCGTACCGGGCTCGCGCGCGATCTTCACCTCGGCCGATGCGCCAGGCCTGATCTATGACACCTTCACGGTGAATCCGGCGAGCCTGTCGGCGCGCAAGGCCGATTGGGCCAAGGTCCTGAAGGTCTGGTATCAATGCGTGGCGTACGTCAACGACCCGAAGACGCAGGCGGATGCGGTCAAGATCATGTCCGCGCGTGTCGGCCTGACGCCGGCCCAGTACCTGCCGCTGCTCAAGGGGACCCATTTGCTCGACGCGACTGCCGCAAAGAAGGCGCTCACCAAGGGTGACGGGCTCGATTCCGTCTACGGTTCGAGTGCGAATGCCGACAAGTTCAACGTGCGCAATGCGGTCTACAAACAGGCGCAAGACGTCGGTACGTATATCGATCCGTCGCTCACGGTTGCGCAGTGACGTGTGCCGGATGACGCTGCACCGACCTGCCGTGAAATGAAAGCAAATCGAAAGTAATGGATCAGCAGCAAGCCAGGAAGGCCGGCATTCTCGATGCCGGCCTTTTTTTTGGCCTGAACTTCCCCATTCCGCCTGAACTTCACCATTCCAACGGAGGCGAACGCAAGATCGGGACGCTACAATCGAAATCGACCCGCATTCACGAAACAGGCCATCTCCATGATCATCAATTCCGCAGCCTATCGGAATGGCAAGAAAGTCGGCGATATCCCACTCGACGACATCAGCGAAGTCCTCAAGGAAGCCGATACTTTTGTGTGGCTCGGCGTGCTCGAACCCACGCTCGAATTGCTCAAGCAGATCCAGGTCGAATTCTCGCTGCACGACCTCGCGATCGAAGACGCATTGATGGCACATCAGCGGCCCAAGCTCGAAACCTATGGCGAGACCTTGTTCATCGTGATGAACACCGCTCAGTACAGCGACGAAGTGACCTCGTTTGGTGAGACGCACATCTTCCTGGGCAAGAACTTCATCGTTTCGATTCGCCACGGTGCTTCATCGTCGTATCAGCAGGTCCGCGCGCGCTGTGAATCCGTGCCTACGATGATGACCAAAGGGCCGGCCTTCGTCGCCTACTCGATCATGGACTTCATCACGGACGGTTTGTACGAAGTGGCCGAAGGCATTCAGGCTCGCTTCGAGGTCATCGAGGAAACGCTGTTCACCGATCAGTACGATCGCGACATGATCAACCGTTTGTACCAGATGAAAGCCCAGATGCTGCGCCTGCGTGCCGCGGCTACCCCGGTCGACGAGATCTGCCATCAACTCGTGCGCCTGCACGACGACCTGATTCCGAAGGAACTGCGGCCCTATTTCCGGGACATCGCCGACCATGCCTTGAAGACGATCACGATTCTCGATTCGGTGCGGGAAATGATCACCACGGCGATCCAGATCAATCTCGCGCTGGTGACCTTCGCACAGAACGATACGGTCAAGCGGCTGGCCGGCTGGGGTGCCATTCTCGCCGTGCCGACACTGGTTTTCAGTCTCTACGGGATGAATTTCAAGTGGATGCCGGAACTCGAGTTCAAGTACGGCTACCCGGTCGCCGTGGCCGTGACGATCGGCATCTGCGGATATCTGTTCCGGCGCCTTCGCAAATCGGGCTGGGTGTAGGCCCCGCCCTCCCGGCCGTCGTCGGGGTGGGCCAAGGATCGCAGGCAAAAAACGCGGCTGGGTGGCAACCACGCCGCCGCCCAGTTGCTCAACGACTCAAGCTTGCTCAATGCGCCGCGGCCATCGAAGCCCCCGCGCCAAGCTCGACATGCCGCAGTTCGACCACGATGCGGCGCGTCGCCGCTTCCTCGATGTATTCGGCGAGAATGCGCTGGATATCCGGATCGATGTACTGTGCCTCGCGGCCGTCGATGATCAGCACGCTACCCGAAGGGATCTGCGCAAGATAGCGGCTCAGCCTGACCTTGATCAGGAACGACAGATCCTTGTGAAAGCGCAGCAGATAGTGGCCGTCATGCACGGTCAACGACATGGCGGCACGGCGGTGGAGTTGAAGCACGATGACCACGCTCGCAGCAACGCCCATGCCGATACCGATCAGCAGATCCGTCGCGAGTACGCCGGCGATCGTTATACCGAATGGCACCCAGTGTGCATAGCCGGTGCGCCACGCATTCGTAAACAGGCGCGGCGAAGCGAGTTTGTAGCCGGTATGAAGCAGGATTGCCGCGAGGCAGGCGAGTGGCACGAAGTTCAGCACGTCGACGAGCAGGAACAGGCTCAGCAGTAGCAAAACCCCATGGATGATCGCGGAGAGCCGCGTCGCCGCACCCGCGTGCACATTGGCCGAACTGCGCACAATGACTGCCGTGATCGGTAGTGCGCCGATCAACCCTGCAAGCAGATTGCCGACACCCTGCGCGCCCAGTTCGCGATTCGGCGGCGCGGTTTCGCGGCGCGGGTCGAGACGAGTCACCGCGGCGAGACTCAGCAGCGTTTCAAGGCTCGCGATAATGGAGATGGTCACGCCGAGTTCCCAGACCTCGGGATCGCGGATGGCCGACCACGCGGGGAACGTCAGGGCTCTGCTGAAACTGTCGAACGAGTCGAGTGCGGGCAAGGCGATGTGCGCGGCAGGGGCAATCGAAAGTGCCGGAAACCACATCGAGGTCGTGAGCGAATAGGCGATCCCCCAGGCCACGACGACCAGAGGCGCGGGCAGGGCGCGCACGAGCCGATAGCGCTGGAAGGTTTTGCTGCCCCAGCCGAACAGCAAGGCGAGCGAAACCAGCGCGACGACCGGCGGTCCGATCCTCGACCCCTGCCCTGCATCGAGGCTGTCGGACAGGCCGATCGAAGACGCCGGGATACCGAGCGCCACGGGTGCCTGCTGCATGATCAGCAGTAGTCCAATCGCGGCCAGCATCCCGTTGACGACCGAACTCGGAATATACGCAGCCAGCTTGCCGACGCGTAACAAGCCGAACACCAGTTGCAGGGCGCCTGCGAGCATCACCGCGGTCAGGAACGCCGAGAAGCCGCCGCTGAGTTCAGTGGCTTCGACCACGATCACGACCAAGCCGGCAGCGGGCCCGCTGACGCTGAGCCGCGAACCGCTGAGCAGGGCGACGACCGTGCCGCCGACCACGCCGGCCAGCAGGCCTGCCAGCGGATCGACACCCGATGCGCTCGAGATGCCGAGGCACAGGGGTAGAGCGACGAGGAAAACGACAATGCCCGCGAATACATCATTGCGTATCGAGGCGCCGAACGCCAGGGTGGGAGTTTTTTTCATGCGTGGATTTCGGGGTGCATTAGGAGATTCGAACCGGCATGCGTGCCCGGTCTATTCGGCGGCAAGCTCGTGCAGCAGGCCGTCATTCATGCCGTAGATCCAGCCGTGCAGGCTGGGCCGGCGTGGCGCGCACTTGAGCGCGTCCGACTCACGCAGCACGGCAAGCTGAGCGTGGACATTGAGCTCGGCAAGACGGCTGACTTTCTGATCGAGCGACTCGCAGGCCTCGAGTTCGTCGCGGTGCTTCTCGGCAAGACAGCGCAGCGGCGCGATGCGCTCGTTGACGTGAGGCGCGTTTGCATTGGGGGGCAACAAGGAGGCTCGCACCCCGCCGCAATTGTGGTGGCCGCAGATCACGACGTGCTTGACCTGCAAGATGCATAGCGCGTATTCAAGCGCGCTCGACGTGTTCGATCCCGTGCCGAGCAGGTTCGCAATATTGCGCAGGACGAACAGGTCGCCGGGCGCCGCATTGGTGATCGTCTCGGCGGGCACGCGGCTGTCGGAGCAACCGACCCAGAGAAACGCGGGCTTTTGCGCCTCGGCATTTTCGCTGGAAATGTAACGGATCTCGTTTCAGAACCGCATTGGACCATGCGCGGTTCTCCACGAGCAGGCGGGTCGGCGAGTGAATCGATGACTTCAAGCGTTACTCCAGGGAGTCAATGAGGTAAGAACAATCCATCTCAAATAAAGGCTTTCCAATGGAAGCCTAAGTAATTTCGTAGAAGGGGGTTAGATTACCTTCAGAAATGCAACTACCGCATAGGAGTGCGACATTTTGACGCATCGTTGAATGTCAGGAATATTCGTCAGAGCAGGTCATACTCGTCTCTGGCGCAAGTCAGGCCGCCGCTGAGGCAAACGCGGCAGAACGGCGAGATGCGAGGGGGAATGAAACAAAGGCAATCATCCTGCTGGGAGATTGCCTTTGTTTGATGGGCTGCCGCGGCATCTTGGCGATGCGGCGCGGCGTTCAATGGAAAATAAGATAAAGGATGATCAGTGCGATCACCGGTACGCCAAGGAACCAGCCAAGGATATAAGGCATGACGAACTCCTCCGGGAATGACGCGAGGCGGGGACGCTCACGCTATACCTGCAGAGTGAGCATTCGTCGTGCCTGCGCATCGCAAGGATTTTCGGACTTTTCGCAATGGAGGCTAGTACGTGCCTGATCGCCTATGCGATCAGCTCCGAGCTTCAGCGCTTCTGGAGCTTCCAGCCTTCTGACGTCTTGCAAAACAGGGGTTGCCAGACCTGCTGCTGATTGCGTGCCGAGAGCTGAATGGCGACGTGCCGGCAACTCATCCCCTTGTTTTCGAGGTGATCCTTGGGCGTGATCGTGGCCGTGATCGGTACCGCATTGCCAAGGCCCTGGTTGCTCCACTCGCTGGTCTGGCCATCGGTGGCCTGGTCGAGCGCCGTACTCAACGACGCTTTCAGGGACGCCATGTCCTTCTGCTTCATGAAGCTGATGGGCGAGTCGTGCATGAAGCCAAGGTTCTGGGCATGCGCCGTGCTGATACAGGCGAGCGCGACCAACGTCGGACCGGCGACATGGCGCAAGGCTGCGGTGACCGTGGCAGATGAGCGTTGCGACGCGCTGCGATACATGGCAAATCCTCTTGGTGACGAAGGGCGAAAGTGCCTTCGGGATCGACGCGCCCTGCCCTTGCCCCGCGGAGCCGGCAGCACACCTGCTAAAGGTACTGCCTGTGCGGCCCCAAACACCAGTGAATCGGGCGGCAAAATGATTGGACGTGAAGCATTTGGGCAGAGATCGTGCCGGGACAGCTGAAGCGTGCCCGAACTGCGTCTTGCGGGCAAGCCGCGGAGCGCGCCCGAGGCACGATCCGCAACCGGATCGAACCGGATGGATCGGGGCTCGCCACGCTTGCCTGCCCGTCTCAAAATGTCATTTAAGGTTCACGGGAACCCGCTCGCTTCGCAAAGCGCCGCGACGCATAATTGCCGCGGCTCAATGGCTGCGGGATCCTTGGGCTTGCGCAAGGCCTTGCTCCTGCAGAATTCGCACGCTTGCTGAACCCTCCGACCCACGCGATCGCCATCCCTTGATACGATGGACTTCCCAGCACCCTTTGCCGTCCCCACTCCTGCGCTCTCGAGCGAGCCGCCTTCGGCACCAGACGAGAGCGACATCTGGACCGTCGCATTGACCGACCATGCGGCCTTCTCATTCGTGCGGCTCAAGCGTGTCTTTACCTTACCGGGTAGCCGGCACGTCGTCGTGCTGGTCGACGCGAAGGCCCTGCTCGCCTGCGCGGACCGCGACCCGACCGACTATGTGCTGCCCGCCGTCCCGTATTGGCCGCCGGGAAAGGTCAAGGGCTTGCGCGAATTCCTCGAGCCCGGCCAGGCGCGCATGCCCGAGATGCCCTATGTGCTGTTCAGCACGCGGCGCACACCCGGTTTCGTCGGCTTGCTCGGCTTGTCGCACGACGGCGTGGTGTCGTTTCGCAACGGTCAGCATCGCGCACGCTACATGGCGTATGCAGGCGCGGAGTGCTTCCCCGTCGAAGTCCATGAGACCGAGGCGGAAGCACTGCGCAAGTATTGCGGCTGGGTGGGTGTGGCGCGGTCCTGACCCGGTCGTGTGAGGATCATGAACGCTCGTATCCCTTGCGGCCTCCCCCTTTGCCAAGGGTAGACCCCAAAGGCAAAACACGACCGCTCGCGACGACGGGTACTGTTACCGGTGCTTGAACAGATCGAGAATCTGATTCGTCTCGCTCGCCGTCACGGCGGGCGGAGGCGCAGGCGGCGGTGCCTCGGGATTGGGACCCGGCACGGCGCCCGGCGGGGGTTCGCTGGCCGCATTGGGACCGCTCGCGGCGAACGGATTCGCCCCGTCGAGGCCGAGGCCGGTCACGAAGCCGTTGCCCGGCGTGAATTTCGAAAGGTATAGCTCGTCGTTGAGCGTCGACACGCCATCCGGTGGACTCTCCGAATACTGCGGCACGCCGCGCAATGCCCGGCCCATGTACTGCACCCAGATCGGCAGCGCTAGCTGTGCACCGAACTCACGTGAGCCGAGGCTCTTCGGCTGGTCATACCCCATCCAGGCCACCGCGACGAGCGAGCGCTGATAACCGGCGAACCAGCCGTCACGCGCGTCGTTGGTCGTGCCGGTCTTGCCCGCGATATCGGTCCGGTGCAGCACGTTGGTGCCGGCGCCGGTACCAGACTGGGCGACCGACCTGAGCAGGCTCGTCATGATGTAGTCGTTGGCGGCCGAGATCGTGCGAGGCGCATTCTGCCCCGCCACGACCGGCTGTGCCTTCGAAAGGACATTGCCGCGCGTGTCGCTGACCGTCGTGATCAGATAGGGATTCACGCGATAGCCGCCGTTCGCGAAGACGGCAAAGGCGCTGGCGGACTGCAATGGCGTGACAAGGCCGGCGCCCAGTGCCATCGGCAGATAGGGCGGCGTCTTGTCGGCATCGAAGCCGAAGTTGCGCGTCACATAGTCCTGCGCGTACTTCGTCCCGACGAAACCGAGCAAGCGGATCGATACGAGGTTCTTCGACTTTTCGAGCGCGACGCGCACGGACATCGGGCCGTCGGGCTGGTCGTCGTCCTTCGGATCCCAGGCGTCCTGCCCCGGTCCGGCCGCCGCGAAGTGCAGCGGCGCATCGTTGACGATCGTGGCCGGGCCGATACCCTTCTCGAGCGCCGACGAATAGATGAACGGCTTGAAACTCGAACCGGGCTGGCGCCAGGCCTGCGTGACGTGGTTGAACTTGTTCTTGTTGAAGTCGAAACCGCCGATCAGCGCGCGAATCGCACCGTCCTGCGGCGTCAGCGAGACCAGGGCGCCTTCGACCTGGGGCAATTGAGTCACGGACCAGTTGCCCTTCTCATCCTGGACGACCCGGATCACCGCGCCCGGGCGCATCTTGATCGCGGCAGGCGCCCTCGCGGACATGGCGTTGGCCGCGAACTTGAGTCCGTCGCCCTGCAGCGTGACGACGTTGCCGTCGGACGTTTCCGCCTCGATCGATTTCGGGTTGAGCGCCGTCACGACCGCCGACTGTAACTCGCCGTTGTCCGGATGGGAGTTGAGCGCTTCGTCGATTGCCTGGTCGCGGTCGCTCGTATCGCCATCCGTCACGGGAGGCAGTTCGATGAACGCCTCGGGGCCGCGATAGCCGTGGCGCCGCTCATAGTCCATGATGCCCTTGCGCACTGCATCATAGGCCGCCTCCTGGTCGCCCGAGTCGATCGTCGTCGTGACGGTGAGCCCGCGCGTGTAGGCATCTTCGCGATATTGCGCATACATGATCTGCCGCACCATCTCGGCGATGTACTCGGCATGCACGCTGTATTCGGTACCGGCCGTGCGAGTATGGATCGGCTCGTGAACGGCCTCGTCGTACTGCGCCTGCGTGATATAGCGCAAATCGAGCATTCGCTTGAGGATGTATTGCTGGCGAATCCTCGCGCGTTTCGGATTGACGATCGGGTTGTAGGCCGATGGTGCTTTCGGCAGCCCGGCAAGCATCGCGGCCTGGGCGACGGTGATGTCCTTGAGATCCTTGCCGAAGTAGACGCGCGAAGCCGCTGCAAAACCATAGGCACGCTGACCCAGATAGATCTGGTTCATGTACAGCTCGAGGATTTGATCCTTGCTGAGGGCGGACTCGATCTTGTAGGCGAGCAGCATCTCATAGACCTTGCGCGTGTAGGTCTTCTCGCTCGAGAGGAAGAAGTTGCGCGCGACCTGCATCGTAATCGTGCTCGCGCCCTGTGCGGCGCCGCCGTGCATCAGGTCTTCGACACCGGCGCGCAGGATGCCGATGAAATCGACGCCGCCATGCTCATAGAAGCGGTAGTCCTCGATCGCGAGCACGGCCTTCTTCATGACATCGGGAATATCATTGAAACGCACGAGGCTGCGACGCTCTTCGCCGAACTCGCCGATCAGGATATGGTCGGCCGTATAGACGCGCAGCGGCACCTTCGGCTGGTAGTCGGTCAGCGCATTGAGCGAAGGCAGGTTCGGCTCCATCACGACGAGCATGTAGCCGATCAGCAGCGCACCGATCACCGCGCAAGCGCCGATCAGTCCGCTGAACCACATCAGGATGCTCAGCGCGAGCGGACGGCGGCTGCGCGGCGCACGGCCATGCCGGTCGTTGTCGTCGCCCTCGTCGTCATCGGGCTCGGGATCCGGCACATGTCGTGCGTCTCCCAGGTTGCGGAATTCGGGCTCGCGAAAACGGTCGCCTCTCGAAGGCGGACGGGGCTTGTTGGCCATGGGCTAGTCGGTCTGGTTCTCAGCGCAGAGCGGCGCGCCGCCCGCGCTGCCGACACGAATCGCGCAGGCAAGAGAACGCGGGCAAAAGCGCAAGTGTAATCGAAAGCGTTCGTGATTCGGCCCGAGTCGGGCCGTCTCGCTTACGAACAGCTTTCCCTGGTTCGCGGCCCACGCCTCCCCCGTGATGTGCGCCGGCCTGCCGGCAGCCCCTTTTTCATTCTGCTTTAAGTCTTGGGTGCCTATACTCGGACACATTTTGGGCGATGGCGCAGCTGCGGGTTCCTCCGCTCACCAGCTGAAAGCCCCGTGACGACCCGTCGCGGAGTACCGCCATCGTGCTGGTGTAAGATCACCTCACGCCTTTTGTTTAACGATGGAGACATCATGTCGCTTCTGAACACCATCTCGCGCACGCTGAAGGGCCTGCTCAATGACGCAGCCGAATCGGTACAGGATCCTTCACGCGATGCGCGCCAGATCGTCCGTGAGCTCGACGGCAGTATCGGCACCGCGGAAAACTCGTTGATCGAGATCGAGGCGCAGGTCAGCACGCAGCGCAGCAAGCGCGACCTCGCCGCCGAAAAGGCGGCGAAGTACGGCGACGGCGCCAAGCGCGCGCTGCAGGCCGGCAACGAGGCGCTCGCACGCGAAGCCCTGTCAGCCCAAGCCGCCGCCGAAAACGAGCGCGATGCGCTCGATGCCGAGCTCGCGAAGCTCGAACCCTCGCTCGACCAGCTCAGGAACCAGATGGGCGAGATGCGCGGGCGCCGCAACGATCTCCAGTCACGCTCGAGCATCCTGTCGGCCAAGCAGGAAATCGCGAAGGCCAAGGATACGGCGGCGACAGCGCTTGGCGGCATCGGCGGGCAAAACCTCTCCGAAGACTTCAACAAGCTCGAGGAAAAGGTCAACCTGTCGAATGCACGCTCCGACGCGCGCCTGAACTCGGCCGACCAGAACAACGGCAAGGCACTCGACGACCAGTTGGCCGCGCTGACCCGCGGCCCGTCCGTCGACGATCGTCTGGCGGCGTTGAAGAAGGAACTCAACACGCCACCCAATCCCTGAGACGGGATTTCCTCTCAACGGCAGGCTTGCCGGTGTACTAGCCGCAAGCCTGCCGCGTAGTTTTGAAAGATGGTTTCCATCATGAAGAGATTCATCGCTGTTGTATTCATGGTCTGCGCGAGCGTATTCGCGCAGATCGCCATTGCCGCCCCGAACGTCAAGGATGTCGAGGCCGCCATAGGCGCGGGCAACTACAGGCAGGCGGAATCGATGCTTGCCGAAGTCGTCCAGGCACACCCGGGTAGCGCGCGAGCGCACTACATGTATGGCCAGGTGCTCGATCACAATGGCAAGGCCGCGGACGGCCTTGCACAGATCGAGCAGGCGCGCAGCCTCGATCCTTCGCTGAAGTTCACCGATGCCACACGCTTTCGCGCCGTCGAGCGGCACGTACAGGCCGATGCCGACGCCGCCGTGCGCGCAAGCAGCACAAGCCTGGGCAATGGCATGAGCCGCGATGGCGGCGGCCTCGCAGCCGGCAATGACGCGAACGGCCTGCGCTCGGGCAGTTCGCTCTCGCGCGGCGCCGAGGCCCTGATGCCCCAGACCGCGCCGGCCGTGCGCGAGCCCTCTTCCAAGATCTGGATCATTTTCATCATCGTGATCGCGGGTGTCGCCTGCGTGCTCGTCTGGACCCTGCGCCGCGCGCGCAACAAGGGCGACGGCGAGGCCAAGGAACTGCGACTCACACAGATGCGCCGTGCCACCGAAGTTCTCAACAACGTGCGTACGCTCAAGCTCGACTTGCGCCTGTCGACCCTTGCGGGGCATGAACAGCTTGCGGGCGAGGCGGAGAACCTTGAAACCGATGCGCGCGAGACCGTCGGCGCGTTGAACGGCGGCAATCCGGTACCCGACTATCGCGTCGAGGATCTCGAACGGCGTTTCGCGAGCCTGCGCGCGCGCGCCGATGGACGGCCCGATCCGAACGCGGCCACCGTGGGGGGCGGCAATTCTTCACCTTACGCCCAGGAAGCCGATCGTTTCGCCACGCCG
Organism: Pararobbsia alpina; assembly: GCF_902859895.1. Lineage (GTDB taxonomy): Bacteria > Pseudomonadota > Gammaproteobacteria > Burkholderiales > Burkholderiaceae > Pararobbsia > Pararobbsia alpina. Next base: position 50,664 of record NZ_CADIKM010000024.1, on the reverse strand, counting down.
CAATACCCATACGGGCCGGCCGGGCAGCCTCAGCCGACCGTCATCGTCCAGCAGCAGCCGAACACGGGTTCCGGCCTGCTGACGGGCGTGCTGCTCGGCAGCGTGCTCAGCGGGGGTTTCGGAGGAGGAGGCGAGCGGGTCGTCGAGCGTGATGTCATCGTCGACGATGACGACCTTCGACGTCGCGGGGGTGGGGGCGACTACGTCCCCGATCCGGGTTTCGATGCGGGCCAGGGCGGCAACGACTGGGATAGCGGCGGTAGCATCGACGCCGGCGGTGGCGACGACGGCTGGTCGAATAGTTGACTCGCTACCTTGCCGGTCGGCAGATTCGCCGATCGGCTGGTTAGCCGGTCGGCGCGCCCTAACCCGCTGACGCCGGCGCGCCGCCGTTCGAGGCCTGCGCGGGGTGCAGCCCGATCCATCCGCGCTGCCTCCAGCGCCAGAAATTGCAACAGCCGCGCATACATTCCTCGATGGTCATGCCGATCCACAGCCCCGGCAAGCCATAGCCGAGATGGACACCGAGAAGCCAGCACAGCGGCAGCCCGACCAGCCAGTTGAAGATCATCCCCATGGCCATCGGAAACTTGGCGTCACCCGCCGCGCCGAGCGAGGACGAACAGATCACGTTCGCGGTGCGCCCGACTTCCAGAATGAATCCGATCGCGGCAAGCTGAACGCCGAGATGAATCACCTGCGAATCCTGCGTAAAGAATCCAAACAGGCTCCGGGCATTCAGATAGACAAGCGACGTGCAGACCAGCACGCCGATCACGCCATAACGAAGGCTGGCCATCACGCGCTCGTGCGCCTGGTCGAACGCGCGTGCACCAATGCGATTGGCCGTCAGGATCTGGGTCGCCTGCCCGATCGACAGCGTCCAGAAAATGATGCAGGTCGAGATCTGCAGCGAATACGTGCGCGCCGCGAGTGCCTCCGTGCCCATCCGGACGATCATCGTCGTCAGCGCGAGCTGAAAGGCGTTGAACAGCACCGGCTCGAGCGTCATCGGGATCGCGGTGGTCAGTACGGGCCGCACCATCTCGCGAAAACGCCGGCGCGTGCTCGCGCTGAGCGCGAGCCGCACGTGCATCTTGCTGTGCACGCAGTAGCCGAGGAACAGGACGTTGACGAGAAAGTTGATCGATGCGGCGAGCAGCACGCCGCGTACGCCGAGCTGCGGCGCACCGAACCAGCCATAGGCAAACGAGCAATTGAGGGTGACGCCGAACACATTGCCCAGCGCAAAACCCATCATGCTCCAGTACGTCTTCCCTACCGACGCCCCGATCGCCGCATAGGCGACGCGGAACCCCATGGCGAACAGGACGATCCAGTACAGGCTCAGATATTCGCGCGCATATTCGGCCGTCTCGCCCGTCAAGCCGAGCCAGATGCCGATGTGGTCCTGCAGCAGATAGATGGTCGCGGCCGCGATACAGCCCAGCCCGATATTCGTCGTGAGGATGAACATATAGGCGTCTTGCGCACGCTTGCGATCGCCCGCGCCGACGAATCGCGCGGCGACCACGCCGCCGCCCTGGGCTATCAGCTTGAGCACCAGTACCAGCATCAGCAGCAATGGATTTAATGCGCCGAACGCACCAGCGGCCGAATCCGATATTCGGCTTAGAAAGAACATGTCGATAAACGCAACGGCGAATATCAACACCATTTCCATACCGATCGGCCAGGCCACTGGCCAAAACTTAAGCTTGTTCACTTCGTTCCACCCCGTGGAGGCCGCGTCTTAGTCGGGGCTGTGCGCATGCGGCGGTCGCGCGTGCGGAGCCCGACCCTGCCGGCTTACGAAATTCTAATGCAAAGGTTTTGTAAAATGGAAGCGGCGATACTGATCAATCGGCATTAAGACGACAGTAAAAAGGCGGCGATTTTCGATGCTGAATTCATGACACGTTAAAACCACGTTAAATGTGGTCGTCGCAAACTAGTACGCTTGCGGCAGCCGCTGCGAGTGCGACGCAGATTGGCAAGCGTGCTCACTTCGAACAAGCGTCAATAAACCGTCTAACCGGGTCCGGACAGCCGCTGCGGTCGCCCGAAGCGGCGCGCGGCGGCCGACCTTGCGCGGGACCTCACTCCGTGAGCGCGCCCTCGAGCCGGCGGAAGATGCGGCCGGTCTCGCCGCGCGCGTGGAGCGCGAACAGCAACACCGAGCGCCCGGTTACCTGGTAGACATTGCCCGCGTCGAACTCGGGCAGCTCATCGCGGATCGATGCATTGGTGTCGATCAGGCAGGTCCACTGATCGCTGCCGGGCACGTCGGGCAACTGGAAGTCGACCACGTCATGGTGCGCATTGAAAACCAGCAGGAGCGTCGCGTCGGAGGCCGGCTTGACGATGCCCGAGGCTTGCGCCCGGCCGTCGAGCACCATGCCGAAGCATCGCATCATGGGATCGGCCCACTGCTCGTCGCTCAGCGCCGCGCCGACCGGATCGATCCATCTGACATCCGTGACTTCGAGTTTTTCGTTGTATTCGCCAGTCAGGAAACGGTTGCGGCTCAGTACCGGCAGCGTATGCCTCAAGGTCGTGAGCTTGCGCACGAAATCGGTCAGCGCGCGGCCGTCGTCGTCGATCCCGTTCCAGTCAACCCAGCTGATCTCGTTGTCCTGGCAATAGGCGTTGTTGTTACCCTGCTGGGTCCGGCCGAATTCGTCGCCCGCGAGCAGCATCGGCGTACCCGCCGAGAACAGCAGCGTCGAGAGCAGATTGCGTTTCTGCCGTTCACGCAAGGTGCGCACTTCGGGGTCGTCAGTCGGCCCTTCCGCGCCGCAGTTCCACGACTTGTTGTCGGAATGGCCGTCGCGGTTTTCCTCACCGTTCGCCTCGTTGTGTTTGTCGTTGTACGTGACGAGGTCGTTCAGTGTGAAACCGTCATGCGCACAGATGAAGTTGACGCTCGCCCACGGACGGCGCCCGCGCCGGTTGAACTTGTCGCCCGAAGCGGTGAGCCGCGTGGCGAGTTCCGCACTGATGCCCTCGTCGCCCTTCCAGAAAGCGCGTACCGTATCGCGGTAGCGGTCGTTCCATTCGGCCCAGCCCGGCGGGAATCCGCCGACCTGATAACCGCCGGGACCACAGTCCCAGGGCTCCGCGATCAGCTTCACGCTCGAGAGAATCGGGTCCTGCCGGCAACTGTCCAAAAAGCCGCCGCCTTCGTCGAAACCATACGGCTCGCGGCCCAGGATGGTCGCGAGGTCGAAGCGGAAGCCGTCGACGTTCATCTCGGTCACCCAGTAGCGCAGGCTGTCGGTGACCATCTGCAGCACGCGCGGATGGGAAAGATTCAGCGTATTGCCGGTGCCCGCGTCGTTGACGTAGTAGCGGGCGTCCTCGGGTATCAGGCGATAGTACGACGCATTGTCGATGCCCTTGAACGAGAGGGTCGGGCCGTTCTCGTTGCCTTCGGCCGTATGGTTATAGACCACGTCGAGAATCACCTCGAGCCCTGCGTCATGGAAGCGATCGACCATCTTCTTGAATTCGCCGACGCTGCCGTCCGAGTAGTAGCGTGGGTCGGCCGCGAAGAAGCCGATGGTGTTGTAGCCCCAGTAGTTCGTCAGGCCCTTGTCGAGCAGATGGCTGTCGTTGACAAAGGCGTGAATCGGCATCAGCTCGACGCTCGTCACACCCAGGCTTCTGATGTAGTCGATCACGGGCTTGTGTGCGAGGCCGCCGAAGGTGCCCCGCAATTTCTCGGGCACAGTGGGGTGTCGCTTCGTGAACCCGCGCACATGGGTTTCATAGAAGATCGTTCGGTCCCAGGGGACACGCACGCGTGTCGGATTGTCCCAGGCGAACGAGGTGTCGACGACCTTGCATTTGGGCACCGAGCGCGCGCTATCGCGCTTGTCGAACGAGAGATTGCCGGCCTTGTTGCCGAGCGTGTAGCCGAACACTTCGGGGCGCCATTTCAACGCACCGACATGGGCCTTCGCATACGGATCGAGCAGCAGCTTGTTGGGATTGAAACGATGGCCCGCGGCAGGCTCATAGGGGCCATGCACGCGATAGCCGTAGACGGTGCCGGGCGCGAGATCCCGGATATAGACGTGCCAGACTTCGTCGGTATATTCGGGCAACTCGATGCGATCGGTTTCGGTGCGGCCGTGCTTGTCGAACAGGCAGAGTTCGACTTTCGTTGCATTCGCTGAAAACAGTGCGAAATTGACACCCTTGCCGTCCCAGGTGGCGCCCAGTGGAAACGGAGATCCTTCAGCGAGATTTGACAGCGGCATGTCGGGTCCTTGGCCGGAGAGGGAAGACTGCAAAACCAGTCAACTCAGCAGCTTGCGTGCCTGCCCGGCTCACACCCATCGGTACCCGGGCTCCGACCGCTAGGTGTCGAGTGTCGCGCTGCCGACGTTCACATGCGAACCGGCTCTCTGTCCCTTCGCCCCCTGGATCGTCTCCGGCACACCGTGCGCATGGGCAGCCCCGGCGCTCGCGGCGGCGGCTTGCGCTTGTGCGGCCTCGAAAGCGGCAACGGCCGTCGCGGCCGCACCGGCTCGCGCACACGGCAAAGCGCAGAGCTCGGTGTCGTCGGCGGCCATCGCCTCGGTGACCTGGACGCGAAGCAGTTCGACCCATGCGCGAATTTTCGCATCGAGATACTGCCGCGACGGATACAGCGCGTAGACCGATAGCGCCGGCAATGTGTACTCGGGAAGAATGCGCACGAGCGAGCAGTTGCGCATGCTTTCAAGCGCCGAGAATGCAGGCAGGATGCCGATGCCCATGCCCGCCTCGAGCGCACTGCGCAGCGACTCGGCGCCGTTGACCCGCAAGGGGCCGCGTACGGTGATGGTCTGTTCGCCGTCGGCGCCGGCGAAGGTCCAGCGATCGCTCGCAAACACCGAGGCGGTTTGCAACTGGACGCAGTCGTGAGCGGCCAGGTCGGCGAGCGTCGACGGTGTGCCGCGCCGGGCGAGATAGCGTGGCGACGCGCAGACGATCGTCCTCGATTCGCCGAGCTTTTGTGAGATCAGCCCCGAGTCGGGCAATTGGGACGAAACGATCATGGAGACATCGAGCCCTTCCTCGAGCAGGTCAGGCATGCGCTGAGACAGCGTCAGGTCGACAAAGACTTCGGGATATTTCTCGTGATAGCGCGCGATCGCCGACATCAAGTAGTGCTGCGCCAGGCTCGACATCGCGTGCAGCCGCAGCGTCCCCGCAGGCCGGGCCTGCGCATGGCGCGCCTCGGCTTCCGCCTCGTCGACGTAGGCAACGATCTGCTCGCAGCGATGCAGGTAACGTTCGCCGGCTTCGGTCATCGCAAGCCGCCGGGTAGTGCGGTTGAGCAGCCGCGTGCGCAGGTGCGTCTCGAGGTCGGAGATCGAGCGCGAGACATGCGCGGTGGTCGTCGCCATCTGTTGCGCGGCGGCTGTAAAACTGCCTGTCTCCACGACGCGCATGAACACGCGCATATTTTGCAGAGTATCCATCCTGGTTTCCCCTCAGTAGCGCCGACTATCTCATATTTTTCCAAATCGCGTAACAAACTACAGTGAACCCCTTCTTTGCGCCGGGATTACATGTCTGATGCGACAGAGGCTTGAGGGGCGACATCCCGCGTGCTAATAAGGGACTGTGACCGAATCTTGCTTTCCGGCACTCACCCAACGTTCCCGTCCACCGAACCGAACCAGGAGATATCGAATGAGCATGGTCCAGGAGTTCAAGAGTTTCGCGATGAAAGGCAATGTGATGGATCTCGCCGTCGGGGTAATCATCGGTGGGGCGTTCTCGGGCATTGTCAATTCGATCGTCAAGGACTTGATCATGCCGGTGGTCGGAGTGGTCGCGGGCGGCCTCGATTTTTCGAACAAGTTCGTGCGACTCGGTGAGATTCCGCCCTCGTTCAAAGGCAATCCGGATTCCTACAAGGACCTGCAGACTGCCGGCGTGGCCGCGCTCGGCTATGGCAGCTTCGTGACCGTGGTGATCAACTTCATCATCCTGGCGTTCATCATTTTCCTGATGGTGAAGTTCATCAACAAGCTGCGCGAGTTCGAAGCACAGCATCCGGATGCACCGCCTCCGGCGCCGCCCGAAGACGTGCTGCTGCTGCGTGAAATCTGCGACGAGCTGAAGAGCCGGCCCTGAACGGCCAGGCCCTGCGCAAGCAGCGCATAGCTGCCGCTTTCTGAGGCTTTCCGCGCCTGCTGCGCGTGCCGTATTCCGCCGCGGGCCGCCCTGAAACCTGGCGGCTTATGCCAAGCCGGCGCCGGGGCCGGCAACGGGCAGGCTCGCGGCGTCGTTAAGTACCCGCTCGAGTTGCTGGATGCTCACCGGCTTGGTCAGATGCACGGAGAAACCGGCCTCGATGCAGCGCCTGACGTCGTCGTCCATGCCGTAGCCCGTCAAGGCCACTGCGGGGGCGGCCGAGCGGGTGCGAAACGCGCGCACGAAATCGAGGCCGCTGCCGTCGGGCAGACCGAGATCGCTGATCACAAGATCGAAACGCTGTCGCTCGATCGCTTCCAGCGCATCGGCAAGAAGACCGGCGGTCGTCACCGTATGCCCATAGGCTTCGAGCAGTCGGGCCATGACGTCGGCCGTGTCTTCGTGATCTTCGACCAGCAGCACTTCGAGCGGCCGCTCAGCGGGCGGCGTCGGACGTTCGCTGCGTTCCGCCGTGACGGACCGCGCGCCGGTGACGGGCAGGACCAGGGTAAAACGCGCGCCCTTGTCCGCCCCTTCGCTGAAAGCCATGACGCTCCCGCCGTGCGCGTCGGACAAGGCGCGCGTGATCGCCAGCCCGAGGCCGAGCCCGCCATACTGCTGCGAGATGGTTGCACTGCCCTGCTCGAATGCCGTGAACAGTGACGGCAAGCGCAGCGGATCGATGCCGATGCCGTTGTCCTCGACCTCGATTTCAAGAGTCTCGACAACGTTTTCTCTTACCGCATTGCGTGTTCGCAGGATGATCGCACCGCCCTCCTGTGTAAATTTCGCCGCGTTGCGAACCAGATTCCACAGCATCTGCTGCAGGCGCGCGCGATCGGCACGCACATGATGGTGTTCGGCGCCCAACTCGAAATCGACCCGCTGCCGCTTCGCATCGATCTCCTCGCGGAACATCTGGAGTACCTCGCTGAGCGCTTCATGGACGTCGACGACTTCGAGCGCAAGCAGCAGCTTGCCGTTGGACACGCGCGTGAGGTCGAGCAGGTCGTCGATCAGCCGCGCCTCGAGTTCGATATTGCGTCGGATCAGCCGGATGTCGTCCCTCACCGGGTCAGAGAGGTCGGCAAAACGTTCGAGCATGCGCGCGGTGGCCAGCACCGGTGAAAGCGGCGTACGCAATTCATGTGAAAGCATCGCGAGGAAGCGGTCTTTCGCGCGGTTCGCCTCCTCGGCCGCCTGTTGCGCGGCCTGGGCGGAGGCCAGCAGGCGTTCGCGCTCTTCCTCGCGGGCACGCAGCAGTTCAGCCTGCGCGAGTGCCTGGCGCAGGCGTGTCTGTTCGAGTACGCGTGAGACGGCTTCGGGCAGGTAGTCGAGATAGGCGCCCGTCTTCGGCACCACATCGGCGACACCCGCGCGCAAGGCCTCGATCACACGCGACTCATCCGCGAAGCCCGTGAGCAAGATGGCCGGAATCGGCGCGGCCTCGCGCGCGAGCCGCCGGAAGAACTCCAGTCCTGTTTCCAGACTGCCGAGCTGGTAGTCGAGCAACAGCAAGTCCGGCCGGTCGTGCAGCACGATCGCGCGCGCCGACTCCGCCTCGGCCACCGCGCTGACCCGGTGCCCGGCGCGCATGAGGATGCGGCACGCGAGTGTGCGCAAGCCCTCGTCGTCGTCAAGCAGGAGGATGTGGGCCGCGCCGTCCGTGGCCTTTACGCGATCCAGCATGACAGAAGTGAACAGATCATGAGACAGCCGCCACCGGCCCGATCCGTGGAGCGTTCCACGGGGGCACGCATCGAAGAACCCGTGGATACACCCCGGGATACGACGGCCGGGACATCGGCCGGGAAGCCGGCCAGGAATTCAAATGAAGCATCGGTGCGTACATATTCGAACCGCATTTCAGGGGCGCGCGGGTTGCGGCAGCTTGACGACCTGCAGGAAAAATCCGAGCCGTCGGACGGCCTCGATAAACGCATCGTACTCGACGGGTTTGGTGACGTAGACGTTGCAGCCAAGTTCATAGCAGCGCTCGATCTCGCGCGGATCATCGGTGGTGGTCAGCACGATAACGGGCAGCGCGGCCGTGCTTGGCGAGGCCTTGAGGCGACGCAGAACTTCGGTGCCGTCCACGCGCGGCATTTTCAGATCGAGCAGCACGACGACGTTCGACAACGGCCGCCCTTGCGGGTACTCAGGGTCGTTGAAGAACCAGTCGAGTGCTTTCTGGCCATCGGAGAAGCGCGTGAACCCGTTAGTCAGCCCCGCGCGTCGCAGATTGCGCTCGACCAGTGTGGCGTGCCCGTCATCGTCCTCGATCAGGACGATGCCGACTGTTTCGCCGTTCTTCATATGCGTGTCCTTGTTAGCCCTGTGTTGATCGTGTCAAGCGTACCGGTCGGCCGAGCAGGTGTCGCTGTCATCGGGCGCCCTCGAGGCGATCGGTATCCGGCATTCGCGGCGGGCCGCCGTCGAGCCGCGCCGAATCGGGCGAGGGCCCGCTCGGCGGCTCCGCCGGCAGTTCGACTAAAAAGATCGAGCCGACCCCCTCGGTCGATTCGAGCCAGACGCGACCTTCATGCCGTTCGACCATCCGCCGCACGAGCGCAAGCCCAATTCCCTCGCCTTTGGCAATATTGCCGTGGAGGCGCTGGAACGCGCTGAACATCTTGGGCAGATAAAGTGCGGGAATGCCGAGCCCATTATCTCTTACAAAGAATACATGGGTCTGCCGACGGGGTGCGGGACTATCGCGATTGGCCGTTTGCGAAGCATCGTGAGGGGCCGGGGAGGCCGGCGGCGGCTGTTCCGCCGCGCCGGCGGTTGCCGGCATGCTATTCGGCTCCGCGGCGCCTGAAGGCGCATGCCAATCGGCCGGCAGGACCCCGATCTCGATAAGCCCTGGCCGTTGCGGGTCGAGATAGTTGACCGCGTTGCCGATCAGATTGCCGAAAATCTGCTCGATCGTCGTCGCATCACCCCAGACCGTCGGCAAGGGCCCGACGACAATGCGCGCGCCGCGTTCGCGCACCGTCTGCCGCATCGCGCCGACCACGCGCTCGACAAGCGCGTCGGTGCGGACCTGGCGCCACTGGTAGTCGAGCCGCCCCGCGCGCGAAAGCCTCAGCAGCGCGTCGACGATATTGGCTGCCCGCGTGACCGCGCTTTGCAGGAAATGCAGAGACTCGGCTATCTCGCCGTCGACGATCTCACTCAACTGCACGCGTTGTGCCGCATTCATCGATGAGCGTTCGATCGCCTCGCGCAAGCTTGCGCAGGACACTCTCAACTCCTTCGAAAAACCTTGCAGATTGACCAGCGGCGAGCGCAGGTCATGGGACACTCCATACACGAAGGTTTCGTTGTCGTTCGTTTGGGAAACCAGGTGCTGGTTGACCTGGATCAGTTCCGCACCGCGCTGCCGGAGCTGCTCGGACAAGTTGCGGTGTTCGAGTTCGACTTCGGACAGACGCTGGCTCGATTCGTGAAGCACGGCATCGAGTGCCGAGATTTCGTCGCGGCCTCCGACGGGCCGGGGTAAAGGCATGCCGTCGGCGACGCGCCGTGCGTTTTCGCCGAGTGCGGCGAGCCGCAGGCCGATATGCCGGGTGAACAGATAGGCCGACAGCACCGTAATCAACAGCGAACCGAGCGCAGCCAACACGAGGGCGGATTTCTGGAAAATACGCAGTTGATCGAGCGATTGCCCGCGCTCTTCGTGCAGCTGGTCTTCCTGCTGATTGAACGTCGAGATGGCCTCCCGCATCCGGTTCATCAACACATCGCCTTCGTTGTTCGGGGCCAGCATCGGTAAATACTGCGCACGATCACCCGATCCGATGCGGGCCGAAACCCGGTCGATCCAGGTGTGATACCGGGTCGCCAACGCACGGATCGCGGTCACGCGCGCGAGCGCGAGCGGGTCGTCGCCGACGAGTGCATTGAGGCCGTGCAGGCGTGCGTCCAGTTCGCGCCATGGCTCAATGTCGGAGAGCGGCGTGGCCTCGCCGGTGATCGCGGCGCCATGGACGCGCGCCGATTCGCGCAGCAAGGGATCGATGATGCCTGCGGCCTGGTTGATCACCTGCTGGCTGTGCAGTTCCCAGCGTTCGACTCGCGAGGCGTCGCGCTGCTTGTCGAGCAGCGTGCCGAGTACGACGAGTTCGAGCACGCTCGGAATCGCGATCAGCAACAGCCCCTTTGTGAACAGTTTCATGCGATATCGGCGCCAATAGATATGAGATTATCGGCAAAGCCCCGCGATAGATCAATGAAACCAGCGGCATCGGCCACGACACGCGGCGCAACGCGCCCGGCAAGGCGCGAAATCGTCGCCGCCGCGTATTTTCCGTGTGCTATAAAGAACCGTGACGTGGCACTCGCGCTGTGCGAGGCCGGTTGCACCCGTTCGTTGCGAGGTCCAGCAATGCCGATCCCGAACAAGCGGCGGCGCGACAGCGTGGCCGAAACCTTTCTCAGCGCAGTCAAGCGGTGCGAGCCGTTTGCGCAGTTGAATACAAAACTTGCGCGCGCCCGCTCGCAGGACGAACCCGTGTTGTATGCACAGGTGCTGCCAGGCCTCGATGTGCTGCTGTGTCCCGTGCGCGGTGCCCAACCGCCCTACCCGGAGATCGGCGAACTGCGGCGTGCCTGCCTCGATTCGATCGAGCACGCGCTCGAGCAGCCGATCGCGGGCCTTGACAACGGTGGGTATTGGTACGAAGCAAACGGCCTCGGATTCCTCATTTTCGCGAGTATCGCGCGCAAGAAGGTTCTCTCCGAATTTGGCGCGGCAGGCAGCGCGGGCCAGCTCGCCCCGAGTGCACCTGACGCCCCGTGACCGGCGACATCGGACGGGAAGGCTTATTCCACTCCGTGTCGGGATCCTCGCTCAGGATCTCACCCAGGCTGCCAGTGAAGCTCCGCTCCCACCAAGGAGTCCGCTCAGGGCCCCGACGTAGAACCGGCCGGCGAACCGGGCCGCGCATCGTTCCAGTGCGAGTTGCCGAGTCCCATCGTCGCCTCGACACTCCGCGCGGCTTCGTCGACCAGAAGGCGCATCGCGAGTTCTGCCTCGACGGGATCCTGCATCTCGATCGCCTTCACAATCCGTTCGTGACTGTCGATGGACGCGGTGATCACGCCGGGGTTTGGACTGATGATGCGGATCATCGTCTCGATCGATGCACGGACGATGACCTCGAGCTGGATGAACAACTGATTCTGGCTCGCGCGAATGATGCCCACATGCAGGTCGAGATCGTGCGCCGCGAATTCCGCGCTTGACGACGGCCAGGTGCGCATGCCGTCGATCGCCGTACGCAGCGCCGCCTTGTCCTCGGGTGTGGCTCGCATCGCCGCGAGCGCGGCAGCCCGCGGCTCGATGACCGCGCGCAGATCGAGCAGATCGAGCATGAACTCCGGGTCGGCCTTCGCGGCGAAGCACCAGCCGATCACATCCCGGTTGAAAATCTTCCAGTTCTGCTCGGACAGCACGCGCGTGCCGAGTCGCGGCCGCATCTCCAACATACCCTTGACGAGGAGCATCGACAGCGCTTCGCGCATCAGCGTGCGGCTGACCCCGAAATTCTCGGCGAGTCCCTCCTGCGGCGGCAGGAGTTCGCCGTACTCTCCCGCCACGATGTTCAACGCAAGGCGGTCCGACACCTGTGCGACGGTCGATGTATTTTCAGCTTTACTCATTAGTTCGATCACCGGCGATAAGGCTCAGGCAGCGTCAAGATCCGACGGCTGACGTTTAATGTCGCGTAAGCATAACGGCGAGCAGCGCGACGCGAAATAATGAAATATACGTAAGTTCACCTTTTCGATATACAAAAAACCGGCGAACACTCGTTTTATCCCGCGCGATGTCGCATTCGTCTAAAGATAGGCGCGGACCGCGCATGCAGGGTCCGCGTCTTGCGACGAAGGTAGGCGCATTTCGCATTCACCGCCTTACAAAGGAGACATGATCATGACGCAGCACGTCTATAAATCCATCGAACTGACGGGCTCATCGGCCCAGTCGATCGAACATGCGGTCGAAACGGCGATTGCCAAAGCAAGCAAGACACTGCGCAATATCCACTGGTTCGAAGTCATCGAAACGCGCGGCCGTATCGAAGATGGCAAGATCGCCGACTGGCAGGTCACGCTCAAGGTCGGCCTGCGCATCGAGGACTAGCCGAGGACTCGGCCTCCCCGACCCCTATCGCGCGGTCTTCCTGACGGGCGGCTTGGTGACGCCCGGCGGCGGGGCGCTAGGCAGCGCGCGCATCGACGCGAACATCTGTGCGCACGGCGATTCGCCGACATTGGACGGCGCCAGCAAGGGAATCAGCGCGGCGAACGGGTTGATGAGCGCCAGCCCGACCACCGCGCCACCGCGCAGCGCGAGGGCCGGAATGTCGACGCCGACCTTCGGACGTGCGAAGGTACCGCCCACATGCAGGGGCGAGCGCAGCGAAAACACGCGAAAGCCCTTGGTGTGCGGGCGAATCGTGAGGTCGAGATCCTCACTGCTCAAGTCGACCTTGCCGTCGACGTTGATCAGCGCGTCCGCGGTGTCGAGTGCGAAGATGCGTGGCTCGGCGACGCCCTTGCTGACCACCACATCGGCGGCCGCGCAGTTGATCCGTGTCGTCTTGTCGCCAAACAGCCGGTTGTAGACGACGTTCGCGACGTTCAGGCCGGCAGCCTCGAGCAGCAGGTTGCTGATGGCGCCGTCATTGACGAGCAGCTTGATTTCGCCATTGGACGTCGCCGCGAGCCGGGCCGGCGAATTGCCGAGCGCGGAGAGCGCCACATCGCCGTTGACCTCGCCGAGACTCGTCTGCATCGGTGCAAAGGTCGGGAACATCTGCTTGAGGCGCAGATGACGCGCCGCGATCGAAAACCGGCCTGCGAGCGGATCGGCCGAGCCATCGAGACGGATCGTGCCCGCCAGCGAGCCCCCCGCCACACCGAAGCGCAATGGATCGAGCGTCAGGATGCCGTTATCCAGAATCAGGTGCGTGTACAGATCCGAGATCGGCAACGACTTGCTGCGCAGAATGCGGCGACCCGTGAAATGCACGTCGGCATCGAGTGTCTTCCACCGATCCGTGCGGAACTCCTCGACCGGCAGCACCTTGCCGGCCGGCTGCGAGCTCGTATCGCCGCGTTGCCGGCGGCTCGCCCGCGAATCCGCCCCGATGATCGGACCCAGGTCGGAGAGCTGGAGCACGTTGGAGACGAGCGTGCCCGACAACACGGGGCGTGGTGTTTGCTGCTGGTAGACGAGCGTGCCGTTGATATCCGAGCCACCCACGCGGCCGGTAAAGTCCTCGTATCGGAACACCATCGGGCCGCCCTGGAGCCTGGCGAACAACCGTCCATCCGTGGCAAACGGGGGCGTCTCCGGCAGCGGGATGCCGGTGATGTCGTATAGCCGGGCCATGCTGCGGCCCTGGAGCCACAGCCGCAAGTCCAGCGCGGCGAGATGTGCAGGATCGCTGAGCGTCCCGGCGACGGCGATCCGCGTATCGCCGATGCGCAGGTCGACCTGGACCGGATACGGATGCGATGCATCCTGGAGGGCAAGAATGCCGCCGAGCTTGCCGCTGCCTTCGACCGTGGTCCTCTTGTACTCGCCTTTGACCGACCAGCCGAGTGCATACTGCGGCGGCGCATTGCGCGCGGCACGGCCGCTTGTTGGCGTGCTCGCGGCGGCTGCGCCATGCGCCGACGCTCCGCCTCCCGCGGATGCCTCGCTGGCCGCCGAAGCCGAGCCGATCACCGCCGCGGAGGCCGTGGCCGGCGCATTCGTACTCGACGCCGTCACGGACTGCTCGACCGCGCTGGCCGACGACGAGGCCGCTGCCTGGCGCGACAGCTTAGCGGCGCCGGACGCGCCGACTGCCTCGGCCGAATGTTGGCGCGAAGCCTTTTCCTGCTCCCTGAGCACCTCCCCGATCGGAATCGGCTGGGAGAGCGTATCGATCGTGCCGTCGAGCGTCAGTTCGTTTTGCTGATCTGACAAGAGGAGGCGGCCCTTCTGGAAGGCGACATTGTGGAGATCGAGCTTCCACTCGGACGGAGTGCTTGACGACGGCAACCGGAACGTCCAGTTGTTGGTGCCGTCGAGTACGCGCTCGAGATCGACGGAGGGATTGACGAGGTTGATCGACGGAATCACGATCTTGCGTCTGAGCAAGGGCAGCACGGCCACCTGAAAGTCGATCTCGTCGAGCGTCGCGAAATATTTCTGCTGAGCCCAGTCCGGATTGCCGATCGTGATGTTGGCCGCCGAGAAGCGCGGCCATGGAATCCAGGCGCGCCACCCCGTAAGCCATTCTTGAGGTGCGTTGTGCCAGCCGATCTTGAGATCGCCGTTGATCGCGAACGGCCGGCCGATCGCCGCGGATACTTTGTCGTCGACCCAGGGGCGCGCCCGATTCCAGTCGAACGTCAGGAACACGACAACCAGCACAGTGATCAGCAGCACGATAGCGCCCAGCGTCCAACCAGCGATCCTGAGGGCCATTCGTGAAACAGGTCGGGCACGGGTCGTCATTCAGTCATCCTTGTTGGGTTGGATAGACGCAGAATATAACGTGCCTGTGTGCGCAAGCGCACACACAACAACAGGTTTGAGCAGCAATTCCCAGGCCAGATGGTGCGCGAGCTGATCTGCATGCTATGCTCGCACAGTCCGCTGACTGAATGCACAGGGGCGCGCTTCAACGATAGAACCCGACAAAAATGTACGGCGCGCAATGCCTCCGGTGCACGAAAGAGTGAAGCCGATCAAGTCCTACCCCGACCACCGCGCAGCGCGCCACGAGATGCTCACCTCGCGTATCGCGCTGATGACCTTGTGCGTCGTCCTGATCGTCGGCGTGTTCGCCGGACTCGCTCTCTGGCAGGGCCGCGCACAGCTGTTCGAGCGCAAGCATGCCGTGGCGATGGACGTCGTGCAAAGTGTCGAGTCGATGATCGATCGCGTCGCGCTCGAACACGCGAGCCTGATGCCGCTGGTCGGCATACCCTGCGACGAAGCACGGCAGCGCCTCTCCGCGACCGATGCCTTTATACCCTATGTCCGCACGGGCGCGCTCGTCGCCGATGGCGTGATCTATTGCGCCTCCAGCTATGGTGCGACTGATGTTCCCCTTTCGAGCTACTTCAGCGAAATTCGCCGCGACCGGCCTTCATACCGTCTCGTGCGCGGTACGCTGACTCAGCCCGGCCGCCCCTCCCTGCTCGCCTTCTTTCCTGACACGGTGCCCGATGCGCTCGGCAGAGGCGTGCTGTTCTACCTCGACGGGGCCTATCTCTCCGACATCCTGCGCAACGACAGCCGCTTCGGGATGGACCAGATCAATCTGCGCGACGGCAATGTCATGCTCACGCTGCAGGGTGCCGTCGAGTCTGACAAGCAGCCACCGACCGCGAGCGCTTCGCGGTTCCCGCTCGAGGTCGTGGTCCACCCGTCGCCGCGTCTGGTCCGGGATATCTACCAGCATCAGCTGACGCTGTTCATCCCGATCGGCATCGCGTTTGCCGCGCTATTCGTCTGGCTCATGTCGAATTCCTTCACGCCGCGCAGGACGCTCCTGCGCGCAGTGCGCGCCGGGATCGCGCGGCACGAGTTCGATGTCCACTACCAGCCGGTGGTCGAACTCGGCACCGGGGTATGCGTTGGCGTCGAAGCGCTGGTGAGATGGTCGCATCCCCGTTGGGGGGTCGTCAGTCCCAACGATTTCATCGGCGTCGTCGAGGGCGACCCGCTGATCGTACCGATGACGCGGATGGTCGTCGAACGCGCGCTCGACGAACTTCATCAACAGAAGATTCCACGGCATCTGCATCTTGCTGTGAATCTCGCGCCGCGCCATCTGCAAAGCAGCCACGCGATCGCCGACCTCGCCCGCCTCCTCGCTTCACATGGTCGGGGCAGACCGGTCATCGCCGAGGTCACCGAACGCTATCTGTTCGATGACCCGCAAGCCGCGCTGGCCTCGTTCGAAACGCTGCGCAAACAGGGTGTGCGCTTCGCGCTCGACGATTTCGGTACCGATCGGAGCACGCTCGCGCAGTTGCAGGATTTTCATTTCGACTACCTGAAGATCGACCAGCGTTTTGTCGCCGAACTCGAAGACGACCGGACCGACCTGATCCGCGGCATCATCGCGCTGGCCCGGCAAATCGGGCTGACCTTGATTGCCGAAGGCATCGAGACGATGCGGCAGCACCGAAGCCTGTTAGAACTGGGCGTCGCTTATGGCCAGGGCTTCTTCTATGCGCAGCCGATGAGCGCGGCAAGCCTCGCGCGCTGGCTCGCGCTCGGCTCGACTCAGGCGCTCGTGTCGCAAGGCCATTCGCGCTCCGGCGCTGCGCTCGAGCCGGCGCCCCCCGGACCGCGCAGCTCCCGCTTCCCGCGGCGGGACCTGCGGTCCGACGACGCCTGAAGCGCTCGCCGCGCCTCGCCTCGGGTCACCTACCCATTGCGGGTTCACCGCTCTGCCGCTCATTGCACCCTTCGCCGAACGGGGGCGTCCCGCGCGCCGTCACGGCTTGCCGCTGACGATGACCTGCGTGCCATCCTTGAGTGTCAGCGTCTTGGGCTTGCCATTGAGTGGCAGGGTGAAACGGACGATTTCACTGTACTGGTTGACAGGGGGGCAGGCATTGGCACCGGCCGCGGCCGAACCCTGCCTGGGCGCCTTGCCCTGCGGACTGATCGCGTCGAAGCCCAGCTGGATCGTCGCGACCCCCGGCTTGTTGACCACCGGTGCGAGGCGCACGCGTGTCTGCCGCTGGAGCGCACCGTTTTCATCGACCGGCCAGTCATGGGCCGACGCGCATTGTGCGGGAAAGGCGACCGGACCACCCGGAGGCGTCGACTTCCATGAATAGTCGTCGGTCTGCCCCGACGCGATCTGGCGGGTCGACTGGCTATCTCCGTAAGCCTTCGAATGAACCTTGACGGTGTAGGCCACACGCCCCTCCGGCAATAGGGCATAGACAGCAGGGCTTCCCCCTGCGAGGGCTGCCGCAAACGCCGCCGCGATCAGCAGTGTTTTCATCGGTTCTCTCCTGAGTTGATATTCGAGCCCGGCTCATCGGCACGGCGTATTCCATTGCTCCGCCGCCCCGTCGCGCATGGCCTTGCATCTCGCTGCCTGAACGGCCAGCCATCAGCCACAAGGCATCCACCGATCGTCCACCTACTGCCTACCCTCGATTCCAGCCTGATGATAAGCACGAGATCGCATGCATGCCAATCGGCAGCGTCCCGAACCCGGCCGCGAATCCGCACCATAGGGCTGGATTGCGCCGATCGAAGCGTCCGCTAAACAGGGTTCGCAAAATATCGTCCGTTTCCGCTTGCCACTATCAAGTAGACGCCGGCGCAACCGTAAACAGGGAGAAGAGAACTACTCCGACTGATTTCCCCTTCAAGGATCACTCCATGTTCGTCATCATCGGCTGGGTCGTCGTCACCGTCTGCGTGTTCGGCAGCTTCATCGCCGAGGGCGGTCATATCGCCGCCCTCATACAGCCCTTCGAGTTTGTCTGCATCTTTGGTGCCGCGGTCGGTGCCTTTGTCGTCAGCAACCCGACCAAGACGCTGAAGGCCACGCTCAAAGCCCTGCCGAGTTGCTTCAAGGGGAGCAAGTACGACAAGAAGAAGTACCTTCAGGTCATCGCACTGCTCTACGAGCTGCTTCAAAAGTCTCGCAAGGAAGGCATGCTGAGCCTTGAAGGTGATGTCGAGACGCCTGAGGAAAGCCCGATCTTCCAGAAGTACCCCGTGGTACTCAACGATCATCACCTGCGCGACTTCATCGTCGACTATCTGCGGATGATGTCGAGCGGCAACCTCGCGGTTCATGAGGTACAGGACCTGATGGATGCCGAACTGCAAACTCACCATGCCGAGGTTTCCGTGCCGGGTATCGCGGTGCAGACCGTCGCGGACGGCTTGCCGGCGTTCGGTATCGTCGCCGCCGTGATGGGCGTGGTGCATACGATGGGCTCGATCGGGGTGCCGCCGGCCGAACTCGGCGAGATGATCGCGTCCGCGCTGGTCGGCACCTTTCTCGGCATCTTGCTGGCCTACGGTTTCATCGGGCCGCTCGCGAGCGTGCTCAACGCCAAGGCGAAGGAAGCGGGCAAGCCCTTCGAATGCGTGAAGTGCGTGCTGCTTGCCGCCATGGGCGGTTACGCACCGACCGTCGCAGTCGAGTTCGGCCGCAAGGTGCTGTTCTCGGTCGACCGGCCGAGCTTCGAGGAGCTCGAGGAAGCCGTCAAGGCGACGAAGACTCCCAAGGCCGCCTGATCATGCCACCTCCGAGGAAAAAAGAAAGCGAGACCGCCAAGGTCTCCCTGCTGATTCTGCGCCGCCGCGGCGGCCAAGACGATCACCCGCATCACGGGGGCGCGTGGAAGATCGCCTACGCCGACTTCGTCACGGCCATGATGGCGTTCTTCCTGCTCATGTGGCTGCTGAACTCGACCAACAAGAGCGACAAGCAGGGCATCGCGGACTTCTTCAAAAGGCCGCTGGCCGTGGCGATGGCGAGCGGCCGGTCGGTGAGCGCATCCGACAGCATTCTCGATGGCGGCGGCAAGGACCTCACCACTTCGAGGCCCGGCGAAACGCGGCATGGCGACGATTCGAAGCAGCAGAACCCGGTGCTCGTGCCCAATTCGACCACGCAGGCTTCGGCCGACGCGCACACCGACCCGCAGGCTTCGCTGATGCCCGCGGTCGCGACCAGCCAGACGGCCGCCAAGACGCAATCCGAACAGAACGACGATGCGCAACGCTTGTCGGCGCTCAAGACGCGGCTCGACAAGATGGTCGAAATGAATCCGAAGCTGGCACAGTTTCGCAACCAGATCAAGATCGACATCACGACCGAAGGCCTGCGCATCCAGATCGTCGATGCGCAGAACCGGCCGATGTTTGCGACCGGCAAGGCCGTCCTCGAGCCGTACGCGAAAGAAATCCTCGACGAGATCGGCACGGCGCTCAATGATGTGTCCAACCATATCTCGATCGCCGGGCACACGGATTCCGCTCCGTATGCGGGTGCCGAATCAGGTTACTCGAACTGGGAACTGTCCTCCGAGCGGGCGAATGCGGCACGGCGCGAACTCGGCGTCGGCGGCCTGGCTGAACAGAAGGTGCTCCAGGTCCGCGGTCTTGCCGATGCATTGCCATTGAACAAGGCCAACCCTGCCGAGCCCAGCAACCGGCGCATCAGTATTGTCGTGCTGAACAAGCGGACGGAGGATGCGTTCTTCCGCGACGGCGGCCGGACCGACCTGAGTTCGCCGGGGCAGTTGCCGACGGCGTTGGGAGCGTCGAAGACAGGGGTCGGCGCAGCCAGGGTGCCGGGCGCGGCTAAAGTCACACCCGTCGCCACACCCGTCAAAACCGGCGACGCGGGTGCGATTACCCTGCCTGCCAAGGACAGCACGGGGACTGTCACAACGGCGGTGTTCGCAAACCCGTCAGCGCGTGCCGAGGGGACGGCGGGACGCTGAGATTACAATAGCGGCCGTTCCCACCCTTCCCCTTCAGCATACCGATGAACCTGGTCATCCAGAGCGCCACCCCGCTCGACGCTGCGCACGTCAAGCCTCTGAGCGCTCTTGCGCGCGGCAAGTCAGCCGGCCTCGTCGACGCGCACACCCTGCGCGTGGTCGATGCGCAGTTTTCGCAACGGCCCGACATCGAAATCTATTGCGGCACGCATCAACTCGACTTCGCCTACGTCGAACCGCAATCGCTGACGGCATTCAAGCTGCTGGCGATGGACATGGACTCGACGCTGATCACGATCGAATGCATTGACGAGATTGCCGATTTCTGCGGCCTCAAGGCGGAAGTCGCGGCGATCACCGAGGCCTCGATGCGCGGTGAAATCCGTGACTTCAACGAGAGCCTGACGCGCCGTGTGGCCCTGCTCGAAGGGCTTGACGCGAGCGCGCTCGAACGTGTCTACGAAGAGCGCCTGCGTCTTTCGCCAGGGGCCGAAGCCATGCTAGCCGGTGCACGGGCCGCGGGCCTCAAGACGCTGCTCGTCTCGGGCGGCTTCACGTTTTTCACCGAACGGCTCCAGGAGCGGCTCGGCCTTGACTTCACACGGGCTAACACCCTCGAGATCGTCGA
The DNA here is from genome assembly GCF_902859895.1 of Pararobbsia alpina. Classification (GTDB taxonomy): domain Bacteria; phylum Pseudomonadota; class Gammaproteobacteria; order Burkholderiales; family Burkholderiaceae; genus Pararobbsia; species Pararobbsia alpina. Next base: position 30,335 of record NZ_CADIKM010000024.1, on the reverse strand, counting down.
CGGCAAGCTCACGGGACGCGTGCTCGGTGAAATCGTCAACGCCGACGTCAAGGCTCGCACGCTGCTCGAAACCTGCGCGAGCCTCGGCGTTGTGCCTGCCCGCGCGATCGCCATGGGCGACGGCTCGAACGACTTGAAGATGATGGCCGAGGCGGGCCTGTCAGTCGCGTTCCGTGCCAAGCCCGTCGTGTGCGAAGCGGCGAACGTCGCCTTTAATTTCGTCGGGCTTGACGGTCTGCTGCGGCTGTTTGTCTAGTTGACGGTTCAACGGCCCGCTTCGGCAGTTCGCCCCGTTGACGGTTCGACGGCCCGTTGCGGCTGTTCGACCCATTGACGGTTCGACGGCCCACTGCGTCTGTTCGTCGAGTTGCCGGTTCGACGGGCCCCCTGCGGCTGTCCGTCGAGTTGCTGGTTCGACAGCCCGGTGCGTCTGTTCGCCGGGTTCGACGGCATCTTGCTTCGTTTGTTCGTCTGGTTTCCGGGCTCGTCTAGCCCAGATGCGCCGTGAGGCTTTGCTCGATGTCCGCGCGCAGATCGCCTTCATCCTCGAGGCCGACGAACAGACGCACGAGCACACCGTCGTGCGGCCAGCGCGTCGCGGTGCGCATCGTGCGGACGTTGTAGGGCAGCGCGAGGCTCAATGCGCCGCCCCAACTATAGCCAAGCTTGAACAGGCGCAATCCCTCGACGAATGCATCGACCTGCGCGCTGCTGTACCGGGGATTGAAGACGATCGAGAACAGGCCGCCCGCCGCCGTGAAATCGCGCATGAACGTCGCGTGCCCCGGACAGTCCGGCAACGCCGGATGCAGCACGACATCGACCTCCGGGCGGGTCTTGAGCCAGCGAGCGAGGGCAAGCGCGCTGCGATCATGCGCCTCGTAGCGAACCTGCATCGTCGGCAGGCTGCGCAGCACGAGCGAACAGTCGTCGGAGGACACGCCGAGGCCGAAGATCATGCGCGCCCGCTTGAGCTCGGCATGAAGATCGGCGTTGGACGTGACCGTCGCGCCCATCAATATATCGCTTCCCCCCGACTGATATTTCGTGAGCGCCTGGATCACGATGTCGACACCATGTTCGAGCGGACGGAATGACAGACCCGCCGCATAAGTGCTGTCGATCGCGGTCAGAATGCCCTTCGCGCGTGCGACCTGTGCGATCGCGGGCACGTCCGGGACTTCCATCGTCACGGAACCGGGTGCCTCGAGCCAGATGAGTTTTGTATTGTCCTGCAGCAGATCGGCGATCTTCGCACCGATCATCGGATCGAAGTAGCGCACGGAAACCCCGTGATGCTTCGCGTACCAGTCGGCGAGTTCACGATTCGGCGAATAGGCGTTGTCCGGGATCAGGATATCGTCGCCGGGGTGCACGAATGCGAGATAGACATTGGTGATCGACGACAGTCCCGACGGGTGAAGCAGCGTATGCTTGCCGCCCTCGAGCGTGGCGAGTCGCTGTGCGAGCGCCATCGAGGTCGGCGTCGCATGCAGGCCATAGCGCCATTTCGAATCGTCGCGCCAGTTCAAGGCGCGGATCGAGGCAAGGTCCGGAAACAGCACGGTCGACGCGCGCGCGACCGGCACCGGCACTGCAGTCCAGCCGGGAGTGATCTGGTCGTCGGGATGAATCGAAAGTGTCTGCGGATGAAGCTTCGGACCGGCGTCTGACATGGCTAGGGCGGGGAGAGGAAACTGCACTGAAGGCAAGCGAATTGAAGCCGTCGAGGATAGCATAGGGATCCGTGCCCGTCCCCCTCTGCGCCGGCACGCCGAGCGCTACTGCTGGCCTGCCGCCGAGGCGCCCTTCACCCGATGCAGGTCGATCGATTCCGTTACCGATTCATCGACATTGCTCCAGACGCCCTTGAAGTCCCCGTTCGGGGCGAGCTTGCCGACCCATTGACCCGAAATGCGCGTGCCGTCGTCGGACTCGTCGAGCTCGATCACACCGTTATCGCCGCTATCGCCCGCGACGAGCCGCACTTCCTTTGAATCAGCGAACTGGTACTCGCCATGCAGCCCGCCCCCATCGTCGGGGCCGGTCTTGGCACCCAGCCTGAGCACGATCGCGCGTTTGCCCAGGGTGCCTTCATAACGAGGCAGGCTGGCGAACGCAGGGTCGGGATGCAAGGTGACTGCGGGCTTCGACCCTGCCGTCGCACTCCCGCTGGAGGATCCGGTCGCGCAAGCGCCCAGCACAGCCAGCAAGCCGCTCAACGCAACCGTCCCCACGATCACCCGCCATCCCCTCGGTGTGAAACTTTTTGACATCCACTCTGCCCTTTTGCATCTGAGTCGTCTGAGTCGTCTGAGTCGTCTGAGTCGTCTGAGTCGTCTGAATCGCCCGAGTCGCCCAAGTCGTCTGAGTCGTCCAAGTCGCCTGCCCAGTCCACGAAATCCGCCGGCCCTCGCGGGCTTGCCGCGCCCGAGCCGGCAGGACGGGTCAGATCCGCTCGAAGATCGCCGCGATGCCCTGGCCGCCGCCGATGCACATCGTTACGAGCGCATACCGGCCCTGGATACGTTCGAGTTCATAGAGGGCCTTCACCGTGATCAACGCGCCCGTCGCCCCGATCGGGTGACCGAGCGAAATGCCCGAGCCGTTCGGGTTGACCTTGGCCGGATCGAAGCCGAGTTCCTTCGACACCGCACAAGCCTGTGCGGCAAAGGCCTCGTTCGCTTCGATCACATCGAGATCGGCAACGCTGAGCCCAGCGCGTTCGAGTGCCTTGCGCGTGGCCGGAACCGGACCGATGCCCATGTATTTCGGATCGACGCCCGCATGCGCATACGCGACGAGCCGTGCGAGCGGCTTGATGCCGCGCTGCGCGGCCGTCGTGCGCTCCATCAGTACAAGCGCCGCGGCCGCATCGTTGAGACCGGATGCATTGCCCGCCGTTACCGTGCCGCCCTCCTTCCTGAACACCGGCCGGAGCTTCCCAAGATCTTCGGCGGTCGTGCCGCCGCGCACGTGCTCGTCGGTATCGAACACGGTATCGCCCTTGCGAGTCTTGAGCGTGACCGGCAGGATCTGGTCCTTGAAGTAGCCCGCTTCGATCGCATGCGCGGCCCGCCGATGCGATTCGGCCGCAAGCGCGTCCTGCGCAGCACGGCCGATCTCATAGCGCTGCGCCACGTTCTCGGCCGTCACGCCCATATGGATGTCGTCGAACGGATCATGCAATGCGCCGAGCATCATGTCGATCAACCCCGCGTCGCCCATGCGGGCACCGAAGCGCGCGGCAGGTGCCATATACGGGGCGCGGCTCATGCTCTCCGCCCCACCCGCAACGGTGATATCCGCGTCGCCCAGCATGATCGACTGGGCCGCCGAGACGATCGCCTGCAGACCGGAGCCGCACAGACGGTTCAGCGTCATCGCGGGCGTATGATGGCTCACGCCCGCATCGATCGCGGCCACGCGAGCGAGATACATATCGCGAGGTTCCGTATTGATCACATGGCCGAACACGACATGGCCGACTTCGTCTGCGCCGACTTTTGCGCGCGTGAGCGCCTCGCGCACGACACGTGCACCGAGCTCGGTTGGCGCAAGGTCCTTGAGACTGCCGCCAAAATCACCGATCGCCGTACGCACACCGCTCACCACCACGACATCGCGTGTCATCGCACTCTCCCAAATTCGACAAAGTTTGCCTGGACGCTCATTGTCCCAGCAGCCACCGTCGGACAATGACGCAAGGTATCATCGCGGTTCCGCTTTTTGAAGTGCGGGCAGGAGAAATCAGATGCAGATGTCGTCGCGCGCCCTCTCACGCGCTGTGGTCGTAGTTCCCCTGGCGCTGGCCCTAAGCGCATGCAGTCTCATGCCATGGTCCAAGCCGTCGGGCGAGAAGTCTCCCGATACGACGGCGCAGACCCAGTCGTCGGGCATCGTTGCGGGAGACGCCCGGACCGTGTATACCGTGGAAAAAACGGCTCTCACGCCGGCGAGCAGTACGGCCGACAATATGGTCAGGATCGACGCGATCACGCGCTCAGGCTGCCCGTTGGTTTCCAATATCGAGCGGCCGACCGAAGGTGTCAGCGACACACCCCAGTTGTGGACCGTCCACACCTGCCACGGCGATCTGGTCTACCAGGTGATGACGAAGCAAGGGCCTGACGGACAGGTCGTCACAGTGCTGCCCGCGGGTGGCGCGATCGACAAGCCGGCCAATCCTCATTTCACGCCGGGGACGCGGGGCGACGAGATGGACAAGGGCACGTCGGCCGCCGAACCGGCCTCGGATTCGGCCGCCTCGAGTGACGACTCAAACGAGCAGAAGCCGGACACGCCGCAACCGGATACGCCGACACAATAGGTGCGCGTCGCTCAGACGGTGCCCCACAGATCGTGTCCGTCGGCACCCGTGATCTTGACCGAGACGAAGTCGCCGGCCTTGTAGCGTTTCGAAGGCTTGCCCGGCGGGTCGATATAGACGACGCCGTCGATCTCCGGCGCATCGGCGGCCGAGCGGCCGACGCCGCCATCCGCATTGACTTCGTCGACGAGCACCTTGAGCGTGCGGCCGACCTTGCGCTTGAGCCGCGTGGCCGATATGGCTTCAGCCACTTCCATGAAACGTGCGCGCCGTTCTTCGCGCACATCGTCGGGCAATGCGCCTTCGAGTTCGTTCGCAGTCGCGCCCTCGACCGGCGAATACGCAAAACAGCCGACGCGATCGAGTTCCGCTTCGCGCACGAAGTCGAGCAGCGTCTCGAATTCGGCTTCGGTCTCACCGGGGAAACCCGCGATAAACGTGCTGCGGATCGTGAGGTCCGGACAGATCTCGCGCCAGGCCTTGACGCGTTCCATGACCTTTTCCGCATTCGCCGGCCGCTTCATGCGCTTGAGCACATCCGGGTGCGCGTGCTGGAAGGGTACGTCGAGATAGGGCAGGACATGGCCGCCGTTCATCATCGGAATGATTTCGTCGACATGGGGGTAGGGATAGACATAGTGCAGCCGCACCCACGCGCCGTACTGCGCGGCGAGCTCACCGAGTGCGCCGACCAGTTCGGTCATGCGTGTCTTCAGCGGTCGGCCGTTCCAGAAGCCTGTCCGGTACTTGACGTCGACACCGTAGGCGCTCGTGTCCTGTGAGATGACGAGCAATTCCTTCACACCCGACTTGAACAGGTTTTCGGCCTCGAGCATCACGTCCGCGACGGGACGCGAGACGAGGTCCCCGCGCATCGATGGGATGATGCAGAACGTGCAGCGGTGGTTACAGCCTTCCGAAATCTTGAGATACGCATAGTGGCGCGGCGTGAGCTTGACGCCCGCGGCCGGCACGAGATCGGTGAACGGATCGTGAGGCTTGGGCAGATGCGCGTGCACTGCCTGCATGACTTCGCCGAGTGCGTGGGGGCCGGTCACGGCGAGCACCTTCGGGTGGACTTCCTCGATGAGACCGCCTCCGCTTGCGCTCTTCTTCGCGCCCAGGCAGCCGGTCACGATGACCCGCCCATTTTCCGACAGGGCTTCGCCGATCGCATCGAGACTTTCCTGGACCGCCTCATCGATGAATCCGCAGGTATTGACGACGACGAGGTCCGCGCCCTCGTAGCTCGCGTGGATCGAATAGCCTTCGGCGCGCAACTGGGTGATGATCTGTTCGGAATCGACGAGTGCCTTCGGGCAGCCCAGGCTGACGAACCCCACCTTCGGGTTCGAAGAAGTCGGCGCGGCGGGGTTTGAAGTCTGCGACATGAGGATGGTCCGGCGGATGACGGTAACGTAGGCCCGCATTGTACCGCGTGGCTGGCCTGGGGGCGGCTGCGCGGAGGTGGCTGGAAAAGCAGCGACTTACGGCGCCGCCTGAGCTGTCGCGAACGTCCTGGCCGTTTCATCGTTGTCGCCCATCTCAACTTCACTCTTGTCCGGCACCTCCTGCAATGCGAGGCCGAAGCTGCCCATCTGGACTTGGGCCCGGGTCTGGCTCTGAACGGGCGGAACTACAAAGAGCTCGGCTGACGATCGCTTCTGGTGCTTATCAAACACCAAGACACTCCAGCCTGCGTCGCCCCTGAATTGAAGCTTCTTCAGACGCTTGGTGTATCGACGGCGAGGCACGAGATCACGTCCGTTCACATGCACGCCTGACACGTGGCCAAAACAGTAGACCGACGACGCTATCGGGAAAAGAAGCGCGCTGCACAGCACATCGGTGATCTGGAGACCCACATGATTGTTGCTCACGCCGAAAGTCGGAAGTTCGAGAACTCGATCGAATGGGTCGCCTTTTGCCCGGTACTTTTGGGTGAAAATCGAGTGCGCAACCTGGTCGTTCAGTTGCGTGGTCCTGAAGTCGGCAATCATGAAACCTTGTGCGTCCTTATCCTCAAGGAACGACTGGAAAGCCTTGCAGGCATGCTGCACAGATTGGGTGTAAGTCTCCCGGGGCTTGAACGGCGTGCCGATGCCCTTCACCCAGATCGTCGCGAGAACTCGGCACTTGTAGCTCTCTAGCAGCTGCAGCGTGTCATCGATGAATCGCAGTTGCGTGCCAGCCTTGTGGCCCTTCTTCCGGATGGCGCTTCTCAGCTCGGAACCCTTGATCTCCTCGCGCACATCGTCGAGCAGATGGGGGGACGTGAATGATCCGGGGAAATACTTGCGCTTCAGCGCGAGGAATTCTCGCGTGAGGTGGGGAAGAGCCTCCTGCTGGACGACTAGGCCTGCAATCACGAGTAAAGGTTGAATATCGGTCTTTCTCGCAGGCAGAGGCGCGCCGCACCCTGCCTCGTCGATGTAGCAGATATACGACACGCATCTGTCCCCGGAAATGAAAACAGCCGCTTGAGCGGCTGTTTGGCGGTCTATGACCGTATTTGTCGCCGGGTTTCCCCGTTCGACGATCGATTAGGCTTGCCCAATCGTCTTTGAATGCTAAGTAGGGGGCGCAGCAATGTCAATAGCTTGGGTTGACATTGCCGAAATGTTTGGCAGCCGTGACCGCCCTCACGTCCGGTATATTTTGCGCGCCCTACGGGCAGCCGAGGCTGATAAATCCTATGCGCGGTCCGGTTTGTAGGTGAACCAGACCGGCCGCCGGCGTCGCTTCGCCCGACGCGCAATCGTCCTGTACTTACACCCACAAGCGACCCGTCTTAGTCGTGGCATTGCTGAGCGTGAGCGTCGGCGCGGGGGCGTATCGTCGGCATGCAGCTCGATGGCTGCCACCACGTGGCGACGCAGTGCTCGATCACCGCAGAAATCTCGCGCGAATCATGCAGGCGCCGGATGGCTGCATGCAGCTCGGCAGCCTGTGGCCAGGTCCGCTTCAGATAGCTGAGCCACATCTTGACGCGCCCATGCTCATGACGGGATGCGACACGGGTCTGCAATTTCTTCAGGTAGTCGACGATATGACGAAGTACTGTCGGCCATTCCTCGCTGGATGGCGAACTGTCCATCTGTCCGCGTATCCGCAAGGCGAGAAAAGGATCGGACACGGCGCCCCGCCCGATCATGACATCGGCACAGCCGCTGACTGCCCGGCATCGCTCCCAGTCGGCAACCGTCCAGACTTCTCCGTTAGCAATGACAGGCACGTCCACGGCGGCATCGATACGCGCGATCCACTCCCAGTGGGCCGGCGGACGGTAGCCATGATCACGCGTCCTGGCATGCACGACGAGAGACGCCGCGCCGCCCTCCGCCAGCGCCGTGGCGCAGTCGATCGCCAGCGAGGTATCGGATACGCCAAGCCGCATTTTTGCGGTCACGGGAATGCCGGGAGGCACGGCGGCGCGAACGGACGACACGATTCGGTTCAGCTGTTCAGGGTCCGCCAGCAGCATGGCTCCGCCACCGTGCCGGTTGACGACTTTGGCGGGACAACCGAAATTCAGGTCGAGTCCATGCGGCGACAAAGTCGCCGCATGGGCCGCATTCAGCGCCAGCCATTCAGGATCGCTGCCGAGCAACTGGATGACCATCGGCGTGCCACCGGGGGTATGGCCCCCGTGAAGAACCTCGGGGGTGTCCCTCTCGTAGACGCGCTCGGGAAGCAGAGAACCCGTCACCCTGACGAACTCGGACACGCAGCCGTCGAATCCGCCCGTGCTGGTCAGCACGTCGCGCAATACGTAGTCTGCAAGCCCCTCCATCGGGGCAAGGAACAGCCGGCTCATGCGAGCGCTGCGCTGAGGGAGTCTTCCACGGGAAATTCCAATTGTGAGGCGAGCCAGAGGAAACGGTATGCCGGCAATGCAAAGCCAATCCGACAGTTTACCTGTAGACGACCCCGGGACGTTCGCCGAGGCCCAGACAACCGAATTGACGCTTTGGAACGCCCCACGCGTGGCCGTCGCCGCCCTGCATCCAGACACGCAGCAAGGTCTGCGGGTCTTTCGATACTAGCTGTCCACGAGTCGCGACATCTGGCGGATCGAGCCTGCCGAGGTCCGCACATTGACCGCCGCCCGGTAGCCGAGGCGTTCATAGAGTCGTGCCGCGGGATTGTCGACGAATACGCGCAGGATCAAGCTGCGCCGTCCGCGCTGTCGAGCGATCGTCTGGGCTGTCTCGAGTGCGTAAGTCCCCGCCCCGCGATTCCGGTGGGTCGAGACCACATGGATATCGTGGACATAGAGCGCATCGGTGTCCTGGTCGAGCCGCAGCACGCCGATCACCATATCCGCCCACTCGATCATGTAGTTTTCCGACCCATTCCAGCTCGCGAGAAAAAGGTCGCTGCGCCAGACGAGCCCATGCCGCCGGTAATAGCCGATCATGTTGCTGCGCGTGAGCGTATGAGCGAAATCATAGTCCGCGGGCGTAGCGCGACGCAGCGAAAAGTCCTCATCGAACGGGATAGGCGCAAACATCGAGCGAGCGGTCCAGAGCAGGCGGTATAGGCCCGACATTACCGCGACAACTCCCAGGATGCAATCTGAGCAGCTTCAATGACTCAATGCTAAGCTTTGATTTTCCGCCCGTCAGCTCGAATAGCCGCAACGCACGCCTACTTCAGATGCAGGATGACCGATCCCTCGGATACCTCCGGCGCAGACGCGTTCGCGCTTCCAGCGTTCTTCGCTAGCCAGTCCTTTGCCTTTTGCGAGCTTTCATCAACGCCTGCCTTGTCGTTGCACACAGTCACCGAGAATCCGCCATCGCCGCTGCGGGCAAGCGTGTAGCTCACGAAACCTTTGACGGTCCGCATCAGCTGCTCGATATCCGCAGTCTGCTTCTCCAGCAAATCGAACAACTCTTTGGCACCCTTTCCGGAATATCTTCTTACAACAGTTTTCATGATGTGCTCCTATTATTTGGTGAACTAATGAAACAAGCATGCCGTATGAATTAATCGTTCGGCAAGGTGACTACACGACGTGACAATGTGTAGTGCGAAAAAGTAAATGAGAGGCCGGTATCAATATCGCGGCTTGTACCAAGTGTAGACAGCATCCCGCCGTTGTAAACCTCAGCGATGTACAGCCTATTTTTCGGAAATCATGAAAATGGCCATGTCGATGATGGGCTCGATATTCGAACGAATATCAGTGTGCGCTATTGAATAACTGAGAAAATCCAACTTGTCTGAATGATCTTGCCCACGATCCGTGAGCGACCACGCTCCCACGCAATCCCGATCTTCAGCGCAGCACGACGCCGCGCTCGGAGAAGCGCGTAGCAAGAGCAAGAGCGAGACCTGGATTATTTTTTTACTGCCGGGCGATTTGGCAGTTGACGGCATTTCTCTACGCTTCGACGGCGGACAGGCGTGCCATTTAAAAGATGCGTGTCACGCTGTTTGTCTCTTCCAAAAAAAAGCTGCCAGCCCCCGAGGGGCCAGCAGCTTTGACCGGACTTTTACCACGGCCCGGCAATGGGGCCGCGATGCCTCAATCCGTTCTCCTTCGATCGCTCAATGAACCACGCGTTCGAACCCGAACTTTCCTTCGCTATAGTCGACCGGAATCACATCCTTCGGCCCGAACTTGCCCGACAAAATAAGCTTGGCGACCGGATTCTCGATCTCCTGCTGGATCGCGCGCTTGAGCGGCCGGGCCCCGAACAGCGGGTCGTAGCCCACTCGTGCAATCTGCGCGAGCGCCGTTTCCGAAACGTCGAGTTGCATATCCATCTTCGCGAGACGCTCGACCAGCCGTGCCAACTGGATCTTCGCGATCGCTTCGATGTTCGAGCGGTCAAGGCCGTGGAACACCACCACTTCGTCGATCCGGTTCAGGAACTCAGGTCGAAACTGCAGCTTGACCTCTTCCCAGACCGCATCACGAATCGTGTTCTGCGGCTCGCCGACCATCGACTGAATCATTTGCGCGCCGATGTTCGAGGTCATCACGATCACGGTGTTCTTGAAGTCGACGGTACGCCCTTGCCCATCCGTCATTCGTCCATCGTCGAGCACCTGAAGCAGCACATTGAACACGTCAGGGTGCGCCTTCTCGACTTCGTCAAGCAGGATCACGCTATACGGCTTGCGACGAACAGCCTCGGTCAGATACCCGCCTTCCTCATAACCGACATACCCCGGCGGCGCCCCGATCAGGCGCGCGACGCTGTGCTTCTCCATGAACTCGCTCATGTCGATGCGGATCAGATGCTCTTCCGAATCGAACAGGAAAGAGGCCAGCGCCTTGCAGAGCTCGGTCTTGCCCACCCCGGTCGGCCCCAGGAACAGGAAGGATCCATATGGCCGGTTCGGATCCGACAAGCCCGCACGCGAACGGCGGATAGCGTCGGCCACCGCCGTGATCGCCTCGTCCTGGCCGATCACGCGTTCATGCAGCTTGTCCTCGATCTTGAGCAGCTTCTCGCGCTCACCCTGCATCATCCGCGACACCGGAATGCCCGTGGCACGCGAAACGACTTCAGCGATTTCCTCTGCGCCCACCTGGGTGCGCAACAGCCGCGGACGGCTCGAATGCTGTTCCTGCGTTTCCGCGGTCGTCACATCCTTGAGCTGAGCCTCGAGCTGCGGCAGCTTGCCGTACTGGATCTCGGCGACCTGTTCGAGCTTGCCCAGACGCTGCAAGCGTACGATCTCGGCGCGCGCCTTCTCGATCTCTTCCTTCAGGATCGCACTGCCCTGCACGGTCGCCTTCTCGGCGGTCCAGATCTCTTCGAGGTCGGCGTACTCACGGTTGAGCCGCACGATCTCTTCCTCGATCAATTGCAGGCGCTTCTGCGATGCTTCGTCCTTTTCCTTCTTGACGGCCTCACGTTCGATCTTTAGCTGGATCAAGCGGCGGTCTAGCCGGTCCATCTCCTCGGGCTTCGAGTCGATTTCCATCTTGATCTTCGACGCCGCTTCGTCGATCAGGTCAATCGCCTTGTCCGGCAGGAAACGGTCGGTGATATAGCGATTGCTGAGCTCCGCGGCGGCAACGATCGCCGGATCGGTGATCTCGACGCGATGATGCAGCTCGTACTTTTCCTGCAGGCCGCGCAGGATCGCAATGGTCGCCTCGACCGACGGTTCGTCGACGAGCACTTTCTGGAAGCGGCGCTCGAGCGCGGCGTCCTTTTCAATGTACTTGCGGTACTCATCGAGCGTGGTCGCGCCCACGCAATGCAGCTCGCCGCGCGCCAGCGCCGGCTTGAGCATATTGCCCGCATCGATCGCGCCTTCGGCCTTGCCCGCGCCGACCATGGTATGGAGCTCGTCGATAAAGACGATGGTCTGCCCTTCATCCTTGGCGATATCGTTGAGCACGGCCTTGAGCCGTTCCTCGAATTCACCACGATACTTCGCACCCGCAAGCAGCATGGCCATATCGAGCGAGAGCACGCGTTTGTTCTTGAGCGTCTCGGGCACCTCGCCATTGACGATCCGTTGCGCGAGCCCTTCGACGATCGCCGTCTTGCCCACACCGGGTTCGCCGATCAGCACAGGATTGTTCTTGGTCCGGCGTTGCAGGATCTGGATCGAGCGGCGGATTTCGTCGTCCCGGCCGATTACCGGATCGAGCTTGCCCGCGCGTGCGCGCTCTGTCAGGTCGACCGTGTATTTTTTGAGCGCTTCACGATGGCTCTCGGCGTCCTGGCTGTTGACGGGCTGCCCGCCACGTACGGCCTGGACCGCGGTCTCGAGCGCCTTGCGGGTCAGGCCGTGCTGACGCGCGAGCTTGCCCGTGTCGCCCTTGTCTTCGGCAAGCGCAAGCAGGAACATCTCACTCGAGATAAACGAGTCGCCGGCCTTCTGGGCTTCCTTGTCGGCCTGATTGAGCAAACCGGCCAGTTCCCGGCCGACCTGCAGATTGCCGTCGTTGCCCTTGACCTGCGGCAAACGGCCGAGGGCTTCGGTCAGGCCGGCCTGCAAGGCGGGTAGCTGCACGCCGGCGCGCGCGAGCAACGAACGCGAGGTGCCGTCCGTCTGCGCGATCAACGCGGACAGCACGTGGGCACCCTCGATGTATTGGTTGTCGCGGCCGGCGGCCAGGCTTTGCGCGTCCTGCAGCGCCTCCTGGAACTTCGTCGTCAGTTTGTCGATTCTCATGCACCCCTCCGATTCATCACTGCAACCCAAGTAGGGCTTTTCAGCTACTTTTCAAGCGTCGGACATGAAAAAAGGGCACAAACAGCAATCAATCGGTCGGCGACTGGGCATTGGTCGAGCGCACACCCCAGCGCGCTAGCGCGGCATCGTCGGCCTCCCGGGCATCGACCCAACGCTCGCCCGAGGGCGTGCTCTCCTTCTTCCAGAACGGCGCGGAAGTCTTCAGATAGTCCATGATGAATTCGCACGCTGCAAACGCCTCGGTGCGATGGCTGGACGTCACTGCGACCAGCACGATCTGGTCGGTCGGCTTGAGCTCCCCGACACGGTGAATCACCAGTGCGTCGATCAGCTTCCAGCGCTCCCTGGCCTGGTCGATGATCGATTCGATCGATTTCTCGGTCATGCCCGCATAGTGTTCGAGCACCATCGCCGATACGCTGCTGCCGTCGTTGATGTCACGCACGGTGCCGACGAAACAAGCGAGCGCGCCTACGGCGCGATTCGCCTCGCGCAAGACAAGCGTCTCGGCGCCGAGGTCGAAGTCTTCGGTCTGGATGCGGACGGTCATGATGGAAACTCCTGTGGACGCAGTGCGCGGCGGCATGCGGGAAGTCTGCATGCCGCGAGGCGAACTCAGCCGCCGGTCACCGGCGGAAAAAACGCGACTTCGCAGCCGTCGCTCAGGCGGGTCGTCGCATCGGTCATCACGTGGTTGCAGGCCATCCGCAGCGGCCGCCCCTCGGCGAGGGTTTCGCTCCACGGTTCGCCGCGCATGCGCAGCCAGCGGCGCACGTCACCGACCGTCGCCACGGCATCCGGCACGTCGACGGTCTCGTCACTGACGCCGAGCGCTTCACGCACGCTCGCGAAAAACTTCAGTTGGATGCGCATACGGTGCCGGGTGCTCAATACAAGAGTTCCGAAAAGGGCAGGAAACGGACCCGTTCGCCCGCTTCGATGCGGTGATTCGGCGGATTGTCGATCAAACCGTCAGCCCAGACGGTCGAGGTCAGCACGGCCGAACTCTGGTTCGTGAACAGCTCGAGCCCGCCATCCTCGCCGACCCGGGCACGCAGGTACTCGTGACGACGATCGGCCTTCTTCAGCGAGAAATTGGCCGTGAGCGACAAACCGCGCGGTTCGAGATCGGTCGCCCCCTGCAGACGCAGCACGAACGGCCGCACGAACAGCAGGAAACCGACAAAGCTCGACACCGGATTGCCCGGCAGGCCGATGAAATAGGCAGCGCGGCCGGCCGCTCCGCTGGTTCCGCCGATCGTGTCGCTCGCGGCCTCGCTGCCGGGCACGGCAGCTGAACTGCAGTCGCGGATCTCGCCGAACGCGAGCGGCTTGCCCGGCTTCATCGCGATCTTCCACATATCGATGCGCCCTTCGGCTTCGACTGCGGCCTTGACATGATCCTCCTCGCCGACCGAAACGCCGCCCGAGGTCAGCACCAGATCGTTGCCCTGCGCCGCCTGGCGAAGGACTTCACGAGTCGTCTCGAGCTTGTCGGGCACGATGCCAAAGTCGGTGACGTCGCAACCGAGGTTTTCGAGCAGGGTCGTCAGGGTAAAGCGGCTCGAGTTGTAGATCGAGCCCTCGCGCAACGGCGTGCCGGGCATCGCGAGCTCGTCCCCGGTGAAGAAGATCGCGACCTTCGGACGGCGCGCGACCGTCAGCGAGGCGCGTCCGACCGAAGCGGCCAGGCCGAGTGCCTGCGCGTCGAGCCGGTGGCCCGCCTGCAGCACCGCCGCGCCCGCGCGGATGTCGGCGCCCTGCCGGTTGATGTTCGCGGCAGGCTGGGCGGCGATATTCAGGGTCACGTGGTCACCGTCAGCGGTCGTGTCTTCCTGGATCACGACCGTGTCGGCGCCCGGCGGAACCTGCGCGCCCGTGAAAATGCGCGCCGCGGTGCCGGCTTCGAGCGGCTGCGGTGGATGGCCGGCCGGCACGCGCTGCGACACGCGCAGCCGGGTACCGGCGGTCGCGGCATCGGCGGCGCGCAGCGCATAGCCATCCATCGCGCTGACATCGGCCGGCGGAACATTGAGCGGAGAAACCACGTCGACCGCGAGCACCCGCCGGTTCGCCGCGAGCGTCTCGACGGTCTCGGTCACGGCAAACGGCTTGGCCGCGGCGAGCAGAAGCTCGCGGGCCTCGGCAGGCGTCAGCATGGACAGGTCTGTCTTCATCTGCGGTCCTCAGTCTCCCGTATGCGCGACGATATAGGCCTTCACGCGCGCCGCATCGGCAGGCAATACATCGAAGCGCTGGGGCAGCGCCTCGATACCCTCGAATGCGGCCGGCCGCTCGGCCTCACGTGCGAGTGCCTCATGGATCGTTTCGCCGAACTTGATCGGCTGGGCGGTCTCGAGCACGATCATCGGCACACCGGGCTCGAGATACTGGCGCGCGACCGACAGGCCGTCAGCGGTATGGGTGTCGATCATCGTGTGATAACGGGCGTAGACGTCGCGAATCGTTTCCACGCGCGCGGCATGCGTACTGCGGCCGGACACGAATCCGAATTGTGCCACCCGGGCGAAGTCGCCGCTCTTCGCGAGGTCGAAACCGCCCTCGGTCTCGACTTCGTGGAACAGCTGCCGTACCCGGGCGGGCTCGCGTCCGAGCAGGTCGAACACGAAACGCTCGAAGTTCGAGGCCTTCGAGATGTCCATGCTCGGACTCGTCGTGTGATACGTCTCGGCCGCCTTGCGCACGCGGTAGACGCCCGTCCGGAAGAACTCGTCGAGGACGTCGTTCTCATTGGTCGCCACAACCAGGCGGTGGATCGGCAGACCCATCATCCGCGCGATATGGCCCGCGCAGACATTGCCAAAATTGCCCGACGGCACCGTGAACGACACCTTCGGCCAGTCGGCCAGCGGCACGGCGCCGGCTGCCTGTGCCGCACCCGCAGCCTGTCCATTTCCCGCGACGGCGCCGTGTGCGTCAGTTGCGCCCACCACACGCCCCTCGATCGCCGCGAAGTAACCACGGAAGTAGTAGACGACCTGCGCGACGACGCGCGCCCAGTTGATCGAGTTGACCGTGCCGATCGCGTAGCGCGCCTTGAACGCATGATCGTTCGAGACGGCCTTGACGATGTCCTGCGCGTCGTCGAACACGCCGTCGATCGCGAGGTTGAAGATGTTCTTATCCTGCAGGCTGTACATCTGCGCAGTCTGGAATGCGCTCATCTTGCCTTGCGGCGACAGCATGAAAACCCGCACACCGTGTTTGCCGCGCATCGCATATTCAGCCGCGCTGCCCGTATCGCCAGACGTCGCGCCGAGAATGTTCAGGTGCTGGCCCGTCTTTGCGAGCGCGTACTCGAAAAGATTGCCGAGCAACTGCATCGCCATGTCCTTGAACGCGAGCGTCGGACCGTTCGACAGTTCGAGCAAGGCCAGCGGTGCGCCGTTCTCGACGCCGAGCGAATGCAGCGGCGTGATCTCGGCCGCGCGCGAAGCTTCGCTGCGCCCGCCGACGACGCCGGCGCGCACGTTTGAATAGACTTCGTCGCGATAGGTCTTGCGCGTGAGTTCGCGCAGATCGTCCGCGGGAATATCGTCGCTGAATTTGCTCAGCACCTCGAACGCGAGTTCCGCGTAAGACAGGCCGCGCCAGCGCGCGAGCTCGGCTGCGCTGATCCGCGGATATTCACTCGGCAAATAGAGGCCGCCGTCCTTCGCGAGGCCGGCCAGCAGGATGTCGGAGAAGGTGTGGCGCTCGCCCGCACCCGCGCCTCGGGTCGAAATGTAGTTCATATCAGTTCATCGATTCCATCCGCAGCTTCGTCACGGCGCCCTTGACCGTGTCGAGGGCCTCGATTTGTACGATTGCGGCATTCATGTTCTTTTCGATCGTCTCATGCGTGACGAGCACGATATCGGTTTCCGACCGGCCGTCAACGCTGACGTCCTCGGATTCCTTCTGCAGCAGCGCGTCGATCGAGATGTCGCGGTCGGCGAGAATCCGCGTGATGTTCGCGAGCACGCCCGTCACGTCGGCCACGCGCAGGCGCAGGTAGTAGCTGCTCGTGATCTCGTCGATCGGCAGGATCGGCGTGTCGGACAGCCGGTCGGGCTGGAACGCCAGATGCGGCACACGGTTGTTCGGATCGGCGGTATGCAGCCGCGTCACGTCGACGAGGTCGGCCACCACCGCCGAGGCGGTCGGCTCGGCACCCGCCCCCTTGCCGTAGTACAGCGTCGAACCGACGGCATCGCCTTGCACGACGATCGCGTTCATCGCGCCTTCAACATTCGCGATCAGGCGCTTGGACGGAATCAGCGTCGGATGCACGCGCAGCTCGATGCCCTTCTGCGCGCGCCGCGCGATACCGAGCAGCTTGATCCGGTAGCCGAGTTCCTCGGCATAGCGGATGTCGATCGAGTCGAGCTTGCTGATCCCTTCGACGTGGGCGCGGTCGAACTGCACAGGCACGCCAAACGCGATCGCACTCATGATCGTGACCTTGTGCGCGGCGTCAACGCCTTCGATATCGAAGGTCGGGTCGGCTTCGGCATAACCGAGGCGCTGTGCATCGGCGAGCGCGGTCGCAAAATCGACGCCGCGGTCGCGCATCGACGAGAGGATGAAATTGGTCGTGCCGTTGATGATCCCCGCGATCCATCCGATGCGGTTCGCGGTCAGGCCTTCGCGCAGTGCCTTGATGATCGGCACGCCGCCCGCGACCGCGGCCTCGAACGCGACCATCACGCCGCGCTGGCTGGCCGCCTCGAAGATCTCGCCGCCGTGCACGGCGAGCAAGGCCTTGTTGGCCGTCACGACATGCTTGCCGTTGCGGATCGCTCGCAGCACGAGTTCGCGCGCAATACCCGTGCCGCCGATCGTCTCGACGACGATATCGACGGCGGGGTCGTCGACGAGCGCCGCGCCATCGGTGTCGACAGGAATCGATGCACCGGTGTCGCCGAGCCCGCCGCGCGCCTTCGCGACATCGCGCACCGCGATTCGTGTGACTTCAATGCCGCGCCCCGCGCGACGTTTGATTTCTTCCTGGTTCCGTTTGAGAACGTCGTACGTGCCTTTGCCAACCGTGCCGAAACCCAGCAGGCCGATTTTGATTGATTCCATCTAGCTTGATCTGTCTATTGATTTGAAGCGGGGTGGTGCGCATTCACCGCGCGAAGGGGTCTCGCATGGCGCTTCCGGTAGCCGTCGAGGAAGCGCGCGATCCGGTCGATCGACTCGGTGAGGTCGTCGACGTTCGGCAGGAACACGACGCGGAAATGGTCGGGCCGCGCCCAGTTGAAGCCGCTGCCCTGCACGATCAGCACACGCTCCTCGAGCAGCAAGTCGAGGATGAACTGCTGGTCGTTCTCGATCGGGTACATGGCCGGGTCGAGCTTCGGGAACATGTAAAGCGCAGCCTTCGGCTTCACGCAGGTGACGCCGGGAATCGCCGTCAGCAACTCGTAGGCGAGTTCGCGCTGCCGGTACAGTCGCCCGCCCGGCTGGATCAGGTCGTTGATGCTCTGGTAGCCGCCCAGCGCAGTCTGAATCGCATATTGACCGGGCACGTTCGGACAAAGCCGCATCGACGAGAGAATATTGAGGCCCTCGATGTAGTCGCGTGCTTCGCGCTTGTCGCCCGATACCGTCATCCAGCCCGCGCGGTAGCCACACGACCGGTAAGCTTTGGACAGGCCGTTGAAGGTCACCGTCAGCACGTCCTCGGACAGTGCCGCGATCGAGGTATGGGCCTCGCCGTCGTACACGATCTTGTCGTAAATCTCGTCCGCGTAAATGATGAGCTGGTGCTTGCGCGCGAGCTCGACGATGTCCTTGAGCAGATCGTCCGGGTAGAGTGCGCCGGTCGGGTTGTTCGGATTGATCACGACGATCGCGCGCGTGTTCGGCGTGATTTTCGCGCGAATGTCGTCGAGGTCCGGCAGCCAGCCGTTCGATTCGTCGCACAGATAGTGGACCGGGCGTCCGCTCGAAAGCGACACCGCGGCGGTCCACAGGGGGTAGTCCGGCGCGGGAATCAGCACTTCGTCGCCGTCGTTGAGCAGTGCCTGCATCGCCATGACGATGAGCTCGGACGCGCCATTGCCGATATAGATGTCGTCCAGATCGATGCCGGCGATGTTCTTCTGCTGCGTGTAATGCATGATCGCCTTGCGCGCCGCGAACACGCCCTTCGAATCCGAATAGCCCGATGAGGCGGGCAAGTTGCGGATCATGTCCTGGACGATCTCGTCGGGTGCATCGAAGCCAAATGGCGCGAGATTGCCGATGTTGAGCTTGATGATCCGGTGCCCTTCTTCTTCGAGACGCTTGGCGTGATCGAGCACCGGACCGCGTATGTCGTAGCAGACGTTGAGGAGCTTGTTGGACTTGAGAATGGGCTTCACGGGCGCGCACCGGTTAAAATCTTGATCTGACTGATTATGACACGCTTCGTTGTGCGCTTTGCCCGCTGTCGCGGGTTTGCCGCCCCTTTCGGAATTTTGCCTTGAAACTGAACCAGGAATCGTCGCCGACGACGAACACGATTACCGCGCATGGCGACGGATACGTCGATATCAATCTGCAGCGCCACACGAGCAGCGTGATGATCGAGCCCGAGGGACCGGTACGCGAATGGCCTGTCAACGCGTTCGACCAGCTGACGCCCGAAAACTTTGCGATGCTCGGCGAGAACGCGCCCGAAGTCGTGATCTTCGGCACCGGTGCGAAGCTGCGCTTCCCTCACCCCCGCCTGACCGCGCCACTGATGGCACGCGGCATCGGGGTCGAGGCGATGGACAGCGGCGCGGCCTGCCGCACCTACAACATCCTCATGCAGGAAGACCGCCGCGTGGTCGCCGTGATCCTGATCGAGGCGCACTGAATCCATGTCCGACACGACAGAACGGCCCTTCCTCTCGCGCGGCGCGCTACTCCTTATCCTGCTGGCTTTTGCGATTTTCTGGTTCGCCCCGCTCGACTACCGGCACCTCGTGCCGAGCGACGAAGGCCGATATGCCGAAATGGCCCGCGAGATGTTCGTCACGAACGACTGGATCACCCCCCGCTACAACGGCTACAAGTATTTCGAAAAGCCGCCGTTGCAGACCTGGGCCAATGCCCTGAGCTTCGCGTGGTTCGGCATCGGCGCGTGGCAAGCCAGGCTTTATACGGCATTGAGCGCGTTTGCGGGCATCCTGCTGCTCGGCTATACGGGCACGCGGGTATTCAACCGCTCGACCGGCTTCTTTGCCGCCCTCGTGCTCGCGAGCGCGCCCTATTGGTTCCTGATGGGTCATTTCGACACGCTCGACATGGGCCTGTCGTTCTGGATGGAGGCGAGCCTGTGCACCCTGCTGCTGGCCCAGCGAGCCCAGGTGCCACCCGGGCATGCGCGCTTCTGGATGTGGGCCTGCTGGGCGTCGATGGCGCTCGCGGTACTTTCAAAGGGCCTGATCGGCGTGATCCTGCCGGGTGCGGTCCTGGTGCTCTACACGCTGCTGGCACGTGACTGGGCACTCTGGAGACGGCTCTATCTCGGCAGCGGGATCGTGATCTTCTTTTTGATCGCCACGCCCTGGTTCGTGCTCGTCGAACAGCGCAATCCCGGCTTTCTCAATTTCTTCTTTATCGTCCAGCAGTTCGAACGGTATCTGACACCCGCCCAGAACAGGCCCGGGCCGCCGTATTACTTCATCCCCGTCCTGCTCGTCGGTTTCCTTCCCTGGCTTTCACTGACCTGGCAGAGCGTGCGCCACGCCTGGCGTCTGCAGCGGCAGAACAACGGCTTCTCACCGGTACTGTTGCTGATCGTCTGGATAGCTTTCATCTTCATCTTCTTCAGCATCTCGCATTCGAAGCTGCTGTCGTATGTGCTGCCCGTCGCGCCGGCGATCGCGCTACTGATCGGCATTTACCTGCCGCATGTCGAGCGAGCGCAGCTCACGCGGCATCTGATCGGCTATGCGGTCCTGCTCGTGGTCTGCTGCTTCGCCGCGCTCGCGCTGCTGCGCGCGGGCGATCCGCGCACGCCCAATGAGCTTTACCGCGCCTATCTGGTCTGGTTGTACGCGGCGCTGGTGGTTGGCCTCGCGGTAGTCGGCTTCGCCCTGATCAGGCTGCGTGCATCGCGCACTGGCGCGACCGGGCCGGCGCTGGTAATCTTCGCGGCCGCCTGGTGCCTGCTGCTAAACATCGCCGGCAACGGTTATGAAGTGTTTGCCGTACAACGCTCGGGCGCGCCGCTCGCGCCGGCCGTCAAGGCCGCGCTGGCGAAGATGCCCGCCGATGCGCCCTTCTATTCAGTCAAGATGCTCGATCACACGATACCGTTCTACGTCGGACATACGACAATCATGGTCGAATCGGCGGACGAGCTTGGGTACGGTGTATCAGTCGAACCCCGTAAATGGATCCCGAGCGTCTCCGAATGGATCACGCGCTGGCGCGCCGATCCGGCCGCGCTTGCGCTGATGTCGCCAGACACCTATCGGGACCTCGCCGCGCAGGGCGTGCCGATGACCCTGATCGCGCGCGACTTGCGCCGCGTGATCGTGGAGAAGCCCGCGCCATGAACCCCGTCGCCCTCACGTGTATCCTGCTCGGCGTGGCTCTCAATGCGGGCGCGCAGTTGCTGCTGAAGGCCGGCGTGCGGGCGGTCGGGCACTTCGAGTTCACGACGGCCAACATCGTGCCGGTCGGCCTGAAGATCGCGACGCAGTGGCCGATCATCGGCGGCCTCGCCTGCTATGTGATCAGCGTAGGCGTATGGATCGTCGGCTTGTCACGCGTCGACGTTTCGATCGCCTACCCGATGCTTTCACTCGGCTATGTCGTCAATGCCTTCCTCGCGTGGTATCTGTTCGGCGAAGTGTTGACGATGCAGCGCCTGCTCGGCATTGCCATCATCCTGATTGGGGTGGTCGTGCTGACGCGCAGCTAGGCAACGCACCCGCACAACGAAGTTCAGCAACGAGAAACGAGACCGAGCAGTGCATCCTGAAGTTCGCAGCTACGAAGACCACACACGCAGACCATGAGCGAACCCTTCATTCCCTTTGTGAAGCCTGAGATCGACGAAGAGACCATCGCGGGGGTGGCCGACGTGCTGCGCTCCGGGTGGATCACGACCGGGCCGCAGAACCAGAAATTCGAGGCCGCACTATCCGAATTCGTCGGCGGCCGCCCGGTGCGCACCTTCAACTCCGGCACCGCGACGCTCGAAATCGGCTTGCGCATCGCCGGGGTCGGCCCGGGCGACGAGGTCATCACGACCCCGCTGTCGTGGGTCGCGACCAGCAATGTCGTCTACGAAGTGGGCGCGACCCCCGTGTTCGCCGATATCGATCCGCGCACGCGCAACATCGACCTCGACCGGGTCGAGGCGAGTATCACGGCACGCACGAAGGCCCTGATTCCAGTCTTCCTGTCGGGCCTGCCGATCGATATGGATCGCCTCTATGCGATCGCCTCGAAGTACCGGCTGCGCGTGGTCGAAGACGCCGCGCAGGCGTTCGGCTCGAGCTGGCGCGGCAAGCGCATCGGCGCGTTCGGCGATCTCGTCTCGTTCAGCTTCCATCCGAACAAGAACCTGACGTCGATCGAAGGCGGCGCGCTCGTGCTCAACAACGAGGAAGAAGCCCGGCTTGCCGAGAAATACCGGCTCCAGGGCGTGACGCGCAGCGGCTTCGACGGCATGGAGGTCGACGTGCTCGGCGGCAAGTACAACCTGACTGACGTCGCCGCACGCGTCGGCCTCGGCCAGATGCCCCATCTCGAACGCTTCACCGCCCGTCGTCGTGCGCTCGCGCAGCGTTATTTCGACAGCCTGCGCGACGGCGCCGCCGTGCGCCTCGGTGTCGAGTTGCCGGTGGCCGACTTCGAGAACTGCAACTGGCATATGTTCCAGATCCTGCTGCCGCTCGACCGGCTCACGATCACCCGCGGCGAATTCATGGCCGAACTCAAGGAGCGCGGCATCGGCAGCGGTGTCCACTACCCGCCGATCCACCTGTTCAAGCTGTATCGGGAACGCGGCTTCGGCCCGGGCATGTTCCCCCATGCCGAGCGCGTCGGCGCGTCGACCCTGACGCTGCCGCTCTTCACGCAGCTCAGCGATGCGGATGTGGACCGCGTCGCCGCTGCCGTCAACGAAATCTGCGAGCGCCGCGCCAAATGACCGCTACCCTGCAACCCGATCTCTCGGTCGTGATCCCGATCTTCAATGAGGAAGACGGGCTGGCCGCGCTGTTCGCGCGGCTCTATCCAGCGCTTGACGCGCTGTCGTGCAGCTACGAGGTGATCTTCGTCAACGACGGCAGCCGCGACCGCTCGGCCGCCCTGCTCGCCGACCAGTGCCACGCGCGCGCCGATGTGACGCGCGTCGTGCTGCTCAATGGCAACTACGGCCAGCATATGGCGATCCTCGCGGGCTTCGAGCAGGCCGTCGGCGAGATGATCGTCACGCTCGACGCCGACCTGCAGAACCCGCCCGAGGAGATCGGCAAGCTCGTCGACAAGATGCGCGAAGGCTTCGACTATGTCGGCACCATCCGCAAACAGCGCCGCGACAGCTACTTTCGCCGCAAGGCCTCGCTGGCGATGAACCGGCTGCGCGAGCGCATCACCCGCATCAAGATGACCGACCAGGGCTGCATGCTGCGCGCGTACAGCCGGCGCATCGTCGATACGATCAACCGCTGCGGGGAAGTCAACACCTTCATTCCCGCCCTCGCCTATACCTTCGCCCAGAATCCGGTCGAAATCGAAGTCGCGCACGAGGAACGGTTTGCGGGCGAATCGAAGTATTCGCTCTACAGCCTGATCCGCCTGAACTTCGACCTGGTGACCGGCTTCTCGGTCGTACCGCTGCAATGGCTGTCGTTTATCGGCGTGGTGCTGTCGGTGGCGTCGGCCGGCTTGTTCCTGCTGCTCGTCATACGGCGCTTCCTTCTCGGCTCGGAAGTCCAGGGCGTGTTCACCCTGTTCGCCATTACATTCTGCCTGCTCGGCGTGATCCTGTTCGGACTCGGCCTGCTCGGCGAATATATCGGCCGGATCTACGAGCAGGTGCGGGCGCGGCCGCGCTACCTGATCGCGACCATTCTCGACGAGCGGGCCTCGTTGATGGCCCAGCGGGGTATCGCCGATCATGGAGAAAATCGCGGAGCAGGCGAGGAATTTCATTTGGGTGAGAATGCCGGATCGGGCTCCTCGAGCGCCCAGGTCTCTTCCATGCCGCGCGATCCGGCTCGGGCCGAGCTTTCGGACGACCCGCCGGCGCAGACCTTCAAAACGCACCGGGGCGCTCAGTGAGCCGGCGAGCGGTTCTCTTCGGCTACCACAACGTCGGAGTGCGCTGTCTGCAGGTGCTGCTCGCACGGGGCGTCGAGATCGCGCTCGTCGTCACGCATGAAGACAATCCCGACGAAAACATCTGGTTCGGCAGCGTACGCGAAGTCGCTGCCGAGCACGGCATTCCGACGATCACGCCCGCCGATCCGAACGCGTCCGAGCTATTCGCGGCGGTACGTGATGCGCACCCCGATTTCATCTTTTCGGCCTACTACCGGCATATGCTGCCGGTCGAAATCCTCGCGCTTGCCCCGCGCGGCGCGTTCAATATGCACGGCTCGCTACTGCCGAAGTATCGTGGCCGCGTGCCCGTCAACTGGGCTGTGCTCAACGGCGAGACCGAGACCGGCGCGACCCTCCATGAAATGACGGCCAAGCCCGACGCGGGCCTGCTGGTCGGCCAGACATCGGTGCCGATCCTGCCCGACGATACGGCCGGACAGGTCTTCGAAAAAGTCACCGTCGCGGCCGAACAGACGCTCTGGCGCGTGCTGCCCGAGCTGCTCGCGGGCACCGCGCCGCGCCTGCCGAACGAGCGCGCGCTGGGTAGCTACTACGGCGGCCGCAAGCCCGAGGACGGGCGCATCGACTGGCGCTTGCCGGCCCAGCAGGTCTACAACCTCGTCCGGGCGGTCGCGCCGCCTTATCCGGGTGCATTCACGGAGCTCGGCGGCGAGCGTTTCGTGATCGCGCGGGCGCGGCTTGCCCCGGTCGGTAGCCCGAATTTGCAGCCGGGCTTGCAGGTAGAGGATAATGCGCTGCTCGGCGTCTGCGGCGACGGTCGTGCCATCGTGATCCACGAACTCCGTCACGATGGCCACGCGATCGATCCCGCCGCTTTTGCCCGCCTCATCCACTCTTCTCGTCATACATGAAAAAAGTCCTGATCCTCGGCGTCAACGGCTTCATCGGCCACCACCTTTCCAAGCGGATTCTCGAGACGACCGACTGGGAAGTGTATGGGATGGACATGCAAACCGACCGCCTTGGCGACCTCGTCAAGCACGAGCGGATGCATTTCTTCGAAGGCGACATTACGATCAACAAGGAATGGGTCGAGTATCACGTGCGCAAGTGCGACGTGATCCTGCCGCTCGTCGCGATCGCGACGCCGGCGACCTATGTCAAGCAGCCACTGCGCGTGTTCGAGCTCGACTTCGAGGCGAACCTGCCGATCGTGCGTTCGGCGGTCAAGTACGGCAAGCACCTCGTTTTCCCATCGACCTCCGAGGTCTATGGAATGAGCCCCGATTCGGAATTCGATCCTGAAGCTTCACCGCTGACCTACGGCCCGATCAACAAGCCGCGCTGGATCTACGCCTGCTCGAAACAGCTGATGGATCGCGTGATCTGGGGCTACGGGATGGAAGGCCTGAACTTCACGCTGTTCCGGCCCTTCAACTGGATCGGCCCGGGTCTCGATTCGATCTACACGCCGAAGGAAGGCAGCTCGCGCGTGGTCACCCAGTTCCTCGGCAATATCGTGCGAGGCAAGAACATCAGCCTCGTCGACGGCGGCCAGCAAAAGCGCGCGTTCACCGATATCGACGATGGCATCAACGCGCTGATGAAGATCATCGAAAACAAGGGCGGCGTCGCGACGGGCAAGATCTACAACATCGGCAACCCGGTCAACAACTTCTCCGTGCGCGATCTCGCCAACATCATGCTCAAGCTCGCGCGCGAGATTCCCGAATATGCCGAGACGGCCGGTCAGGTCGAACTGATCGAGACCTCGTCGAACGCCTATTACGGGGAGGGATACCAGGACGTGCAGAACCGCGTGCCGAAGATCACGAACACGATGGAAGAGCTCGACTGGAAGCCGGTCTCGTCCATGGACACGGCCTTGCGCAAGATCTTCGAGGCTTACCGCGAGCAGGTCGCGGAAGCCCGCGCGCTCGTCGAATAAGCCGCGCATGGGCCGGATTGCGCTGAAAATCGACGTCGATACCCTGCGCGGCACCCGCGAAGGCGTACCGAATCTTGCACGGATGCTCGATCGTGCGCACGCACGCGCCACTTTCCTGTTCAGCCTTGGCCCGGACCATACGGGCTGGGCCCTGCGCCGCGTGTTCCGGCCCGGCTTCCTCAAGAAAGTCTCGCGGACCTCGGTGGTCGAACATTACGGAATCAAGACGCTCATGTACGGCGTGCTGTTGCCGGGCCCGGACATCGGCCGGCGGGCGGCCTCGCAGATGCGAGCGATCCGCGATGCGGGCTTCGAATGCGGCATCCACACCTGGGATCATGTGCTCTGGCACGACAATGTCCGCGAGCGCGACCAGGAGTGGACCGTCGAACAGATGACCAGCAGCTATCGGCGCTATGCCGAGGTGTTCGGCGCGCCGCCTCCGACCCATGGTGCTGCCGGCTGGCAGATGAACGAGTACGCGTTCCAGCAGATCGACACGTGGGGCATGCGGTATGCGTCGGACGGCCGCGGCGACGGGCCCTATCGGCCCTGCGTCAACGGCGAGCCGCTACGCCACGTCCAGTTGCCGACCACCCTGCCGACATTCGACGAAGTGCTCGGGGTCGACGGAATCGACGAATCGACGATCGCGGGCAAACTGCTCGAACTGACCACCGATGATGGCGACCATGTATTCACCCTGCATGCGGAACTCGAAGGCCAGAAGCTGGCGCCTGCCTTCGAACGCCTGCTGGCCGGCTGGCGCGCGCAAGGTCATCAACTGGTCGCGATGTCGGACTATCATGCGGCTCTTGACCTGTCGAAAGTACCGAATGCCGATATCGCATGGGGCGAAGTTCCCGGCCGATCCGGCGAGCTGATCATCCAGCCGCCGGCTCTCTGAGCGGCCTGGCCGGCTCGCGTCTTTTCTTATTCTGGAGAGCCTTGTGCCTGCAGCACTCGATCAAGTCGTCCCCGATTTCACCGCTGCCGCGACGGGCGGTCCCTTCACCTTGTCCGCCCACCGTGGCAAGAAGGTCGTGGTGTATTTCTATCCGAAAGACAACACGCCCGGATGCACGACCGAAAGCATGAATTTCCGCGATATGTACCCGCAATTCGAAGCTGCCGGCGCGGAGATCATTGGCATTTCACGCGACAGCGTGAAGTCGCACGACAATTTCAAGTCGAAGCTCGAATTGCCGTTTACCTTGGTATCGGACGCCGATGAAGCCGTCTGTGCGCTGTTCGGCGTGATCAAGATGAAAAAGATGTACGGCAAGGAAGTGCGCGGCATCGAGCGTTCCACCTTTCTGATCGACGGCAACGGTGTGCTGCGGCGGGAATGGCGCGGCGTGAAGGTTGCCGGGCATATCGACGAGGTGCTCGCGAGTGTGACGGCGCTCTAGCCCTGCGCGGCTGTCATCTAGCCGTCTCTGTACATCGCCCATGTGGAGCGTTATAGTCGTTCGCAATGATGGACTGTAAAGCCGACTCTCTCTCGATGGATTGCGGTGCAGGTAAAGCCGGCGCCGCCCTCACCGTTATTTCGAACATTCCCAACGCCGCTGTCACCTTGACGGGACAGCGGCGTTTTTGTTTTCGCCCGTTTCTTTTCCGAGCATTTGGGGAGCCGATGACACGTTGTTAGGCGACAAGGCGCATAGCCCAAGAGCGGCGCTATTCCGGTTTGCCCGCCGAGCAGTGTGCGGCGGGTGCCGGAACGGCGCAACAAGCTGACCGACATTCCTGAGAGGAAACCATGCCTTTGCCTACCCTGCCGAGCAAACTCGGCGATATGTTGTCCGCGGATGAATACTCCGCCAAGGCCAAGCCTTCGGCGCGTGGCACCAGGAAGCAGCCGGTCGAAGCGGAGACCACCGCGCCCAGGCGCCCGACGCTCGTCGCGGTGCCCTCGTCGGTCCCGCCTGTGCAAGCGGCACATGAAGCGCCTGAAACCGCCGAAACCGCGTCCGAGGCTGTTCCTCCACCGTCGACGCGCAGCCGCAGGAGCACGCAAACCGCGGTCCTGCTCAAGCCGGCAGTCGGTCGTGCGGATTCACGCACCGCCGATGCGCGGGACGACACCCGCGCAGCGGACTCGGCAGCATCGCTTGCCCCAGCTGAAGCCTCCGGGGCGCATGGCGATGCCGACGGCGCGTCGGTACGCGGCAAGGCGGCGCGCGGCCATCGGCGCGCCGAAACCGCGCCGGTACTCGACCCCACCGGCGAAGTCGCACACGTGCCGCAGGCTCGCGGCGACTCGCCCCCGGGCGATTCCGCCCCGACCGCACCCCGTAGTGCCGCGACCAGCACCGGCAAGCGCGGCGCGCGCGGCAAGCCGACCGCGCCGCTGCCCGGCAAACTGTTCGTGCTCGACACCAATGTGTTGATGCATGATCCGTCGAGCCTGTTCCGTTTCGAGGAACACGACGTCTATCTGCCGATGATGACGCTCGAGGAGCTCGACAACCACAAGAAGGGGATGTCGGAAGTCGCGCGCAACGCACGCCAGGTGAGCCGCACGCTCGACGCGCTGGTCGCCGATACAGGCAATCTGCTGACGGCCGGCATTCCGCTGTCACGCCTGGGCAATCGCGAGGCGGCGGGATGCCTGTTCTTCCAGACCACCCTCAATGAGATCGCCCCGGTCGAAGGTCTGCCCGAAGGCAAGGCCGACAACCAGATCCTCGGCGTCGTGCGCGCGCTGCAAGCGCAGCAGCCGGACCGCCAGGTCGTGCTGGTGTCGAAAGACATCAATATGCGGATCAAGGCCCATGCGCTCGGGCTGCCCGCCGAAGACTACTTCAACGATCAGGTCCTCGAAGACAAGGACCTGCTCTATCCCGGCGTGCTGTCGCTGCCGCTCGATTTCTGGAGCAAGCACGGCAAGGGGATGGAAAGCTGGCAGGACACCAAGACCGGCACCACGTACTACCGCGTGACCGGTCCGCTGTGCGCGTCGATGCTCGTCAACGAGTTCGTCTACCTCGAGCCGCGCAATGGCGAGCCGGCGTTCCATGCGCAGGTCCGGGAAATCAATGGCAAGACGGCGTTGTTGCAGACGCTGCGCGACTACGGGCATCACAAGAACAATGTGTGGGGCATCACCGCGCGCAACCGTGAGCAGAACTTCGCGCTGAACCTGCTGATGAATCCCGAAGTCGACTTCGTCACGCTGCTCGGCCAGGCCGGTACCGGCAAGACGCTGATGGCACTGGCCGCGGGTCTCGCCCAGGTGCTCGACGACAAGCGCTACAACGAGATCATCGTGACACGCGCGACTGTGCCGGTCGGCGAGGACATCGGTTTCCTGCCGGGCACCGAGGAAGAAAAGATGCAGCCGTGGATGGGCGCATTCGACGACAACCTCGAAGTCCTCCAGAAGACCGACGACGCAGCGGGCGAGTGGGGCCGGGCGGCGACGCAGGAATTGATCCGTTCACGGCTCAAGGTCAAGAGCATGAATTTCATGCGCGGCCGCACCTTCGTCGACAAGTACGTGATCATCGACGAGGCGCAGAACCTGACGCCCAAGCAAATGAAGACGCTTGTCACGCGTGCGGGCCCGGGTACCAAGATCATCTGCCTCGGCAATATCGCGCAGATCGATACACCCTACCTCACCGAAGGCAGTTCGGGGCTCACGTACGTGGTAGACCGATTCAAGGGCTGGCGCCATAGCGGGCATGTGACGCTCGCACGCGGCGAACGCTCGCGGCTCGCGGACTACGCGTCAGAGATACTGTAGGAAACCCGATAGATACAATCTGAGGAAGCCGGCCCTTGCCCTGGGGCCGGTTTTTTTTAGCCCTAAGCTCCGTTAGCTCGCATCAGTCGATACGATATGGAAACGTGCCATGGACTGCGGCTACTTTTCTGCAAACAGCATCGATGCCTGCGCCTACGCGTCCATGGACGTGTTCCATACTGGATCCAATAGATGAATTTTCCCCTGATTTGCGAGGAAATCCATTGTCAGCGGTATTTTTAGTCGCCGTTCGATCGCCTCCATGGCAACTTTTCCAGCACCTACCCTCGCATCCATATCATTTTCCAAACCCACTGCGCGAAGCATGTCATTGACCTCACCGTTTAAATGTAGCTCCTCCTCCCGATAAAGTGCATTTTGTACGGCGCTGTATTTCTCGAAGTCATGGCGTTTCAACATTGAGCCCCATGGAGACCAGCACGCCAGCCACGCGCTGAATTGTTCGTTTTCCTGCGTTTGTACTTCAGTCATCGCTCCAGCAAGATCACTTTCGGTCACCCCGGACACATCAAAAAATCGCATATCCCGAACCGCCGACCCCAATTGAAGGACTTCATTGAGCTTGACCTGGAACGCGAGGTGAACCTCGATCTCGTCGGCGAAGCGCAAGGTCGGCACCTTTTTGGCGGCAATCGATTCGAGGCGGGTATGTCTAAACACTTGCCTCCCACGCAATACGAGTTCATCTATTCTGTGGTCGTATGCTCCGATCTGAAGTAAGCGCGTCATCAGCGCCGCCTTGACATAGCATCTGTTCTTTACCGCTTGTGGACCGATGACATGGCAAGGGAACCGCTGTTTGTATTGAACCGGATGATCGTTGTCCT